>NZ_BCNB01000006.1:2400000-3121921 GCF_001485575.1 Haloarcula sp. CBA1127 | reverse complement strand
ACAGGAGGAAGCTAACGACCATCAGGACGAGGAACACGACGACGAGTATCTTCGCTATTCGCATGCTGAGCCCCGCCACGCCCCCCAGACCGGCCAGTCCAGCAACGACGGCGAGGACGAGAAACAGCAGCGCCAGTTCGAGGAACCCGCCACCGGGCTGGAGCGGGACTGCAGTTAGTAGGTGGTTCATGACGTTGTGTACCGCCCCATCTCCATTTATTATATATCACCTAATCAGGGACCGATGGCGAACGCGCCCGGGTCGTACTGGAACCGCGTCCGGTAGGTTTCCCACTCGTCGAGTTCTTCGAGACGGTACTTGCTGAACGACGGGTTCCGAACCAACTCCAACTCAGCGAGCCGTTCCTGAACCGGGTCGAACAGGGTCGCCCAGTCGAGTTCCTGAAGCGATTCATCCGGCTCCGCCTCACTCTTGGTAAAGGTCAACCCGTCGCCAGTTCGCTCAATGGTTCCGTACTGGTACCGGCTCCAGACGGTGTACTCCCCGAACGGAACGGTCTCAGTCGGTGGCGGTGGTCGGCGGTACTGCGCCTGAAACCGCTGGTGTGTCTCACCGCCGCCCCACAGCACCCCGCGGGTGAGGAGCTTGATCCGCTGGTTGGCGTCTACGCCACTGTTGTAGATGATGCGCGCATGCTCGTACTCACTGGACTGGAACTGTTCGGCGACGCTATCGTCGTGGTGAATGTCGACCTCGTGTTGATACGGCAACGGCGTCCGGAAGGCGCGTTCGAGCACCGAGACCGTCTCAGCGCCCCGGCGCAGGTCTTCGTACGGCCCCGTTCCACGCCACTGCGCCGGGTCGGCCTCGTTGGGATCGACCCATCGGTCCATGCTAGCAATATGTGGGAGACGGTCTTAGTTTTTCCCGCGGGGCGGCTGGGGCCGCCGTTCTCACACCAGCACGCGGTCGAGTTCGACAACGAGGCCGCTGTCGGCGTCTGGGTCGCTGATGAGCGTCCCCAGGCAGACCGCAGCGCCGTCGGGCGTGACGGAAACGACCTGTGAATCTATCTCAGGCGTCGCGTCGCCCACTTCTGCCGGGCCGGTCTCGATGACGCCCGGCGCATACACCGGCGCGCCCTCGGCGACTTCGCGGGCGGCGCTGGGCGCAATTGTGACCCGTGGCAGGTGGGACAGCGCACGCTCTGCGGGCTGGATGATCTCGCGCAGTTGCGCTTCGTCCCCGTCCGCAGCAAAGGCCAGCGCGTCCACGAGGTCGTGCATCGTCGACAGCGATCTGTCGTCAAAGGTGGCGGTCGCCGTCCGGCGGAGGTCGCCCATGTGTGCGCCGGTCCCCGCCGCCAGCCCGATATCGTGACACAGCTTCCGGATGTAGGTCCCCGACGCACACCGGACCCGCAACAGCAGTCTCCGGTCGCCCTGTTCGAGGATATCCAGTGAGTGAATCCGGCGGGAACGCAACTGGCGCTTCACTGCGCTCTTTCGAGGAGGTTTCTGATAGATGTCTGTCTCGAACTCGGCGACGATATCTGCAATATCGGCCGGCGCTTGGTCGTGGAGTTCGAGCACCGTCACGTACTCCTTGACGGCGTTGTCGAACACTTGCGCCATCCGAGCGGCGTCGCCGAGCAACACGGGCAGACAGCCGGTCACCTTTGGGTCGAGCGTTCCGCCGTGGGCGACCCGGTCCTGGCCAGTGGCGTCGCGAATCCAGGCCGCGACCTGATGGGCTGACGGGCCCGGTGGCTTATCGAGGTTGACGACGCCGAACGAGCGAAGCGAATCGAGGTCCCGTTCGTCGGGCGGGGCACGGAGTGTCATCGGCTCAGAACTCGTACCGGACGTTCTCGACCGGTGCCTTCCCCTCGTCGCCATCGGGGCTGTATGATTCGACAGCGTGGAGGGTCACGCTCAGGACTCCCTGTGGGTCCCAGCGAGCGGTGTTGACCGACAGGTCGTAGATAGCGAGGTCGTCGAAGTCGATGTCGTAGTAGTCGCTGTAGCGCTGGGCCTCGCTGTCGCCACGCTCCCGGGTTTCGGTCTTTGCCTGTTCGAAGGGCTTGTTTTCCCGTGTCGCGATGCGGTCGGCGCGTACGTCCAGCGGCGCAGTCAGCCACAGTTTCATGTCGGCGTACTCGCCTGCCATCCAGCCAGCGAGTCGGGACTCAAGCACGAGGTCATCGCGCTCGGCAGCAATATCACGCAATCGGCGGTCCAGATCACGGTCGATCTGGTCGTCTTCCTCGGCGGCTTTGTTCAGTTCGAGCGGTGTCATCCCGCGCTCTTCGGCCAGCGAGCGGAAAATATCGCCGCCACTGACGTGCTCGTAGTTCAGGGCGTCGGCCAGACTCTTGGCAAGTGTGCTCTTGCCGCTGCCGGCCGGGCCGGAGACGGTAATCAACATAGAGATGTTCGGGGGGCCCCGATAGAAAGGGCTGTCTCTTCGCGCCTACCCAGTCGGCGTCGTCTCGACGTTGAGCGCCTTCCGGATGATCTGGGTGAACGACAGCGAGCACAGGAAGTACCAGACAATCCACGCCTGGACCGGGCCGGCGACGCTGTTGCTCCACGCTTCGACCTCGCCGAAGATGGGGAGCGTAATCACCGGGCTCGCGTCGACGCCGGCTCCGAAGACAATCCAGTAGAGCCAGAGGAACAGCGGGATGTTGACCAGCATGATCCACACCATCGGGCGGAACTGCTGTTTGAACATCCCCATCTGGTCGGTCATCAGCTCCATCTGCTCCTCTTCGAGGCGGTCAAGCGCTTCTTGATCGTCGCGTTCCTTTGCGGCTTTGCGGCGCTCTTTCAGGTCCTCCATCTTCTCCTGGTGGTCGCCCATCCCCGACATGTCCATGAGGTTGTCCTGCAGAATCGTCGAGGTGGTCCCGGTGATAATCGCAAGCACCAGGATAACGACGTAAAACGGCAGCATGTCGTTGAGCGGCCCGAGGACGATGTCGATGACGCCGCCTGCGATAACGTCCCGGACTGAAGTCAGGGAGTAGCCGGCAAACAGGCCGAGCGTCCCGAGGCCGGCGAGCTTGTCCCATTTCGACCAGCCGCTGCCCTCGTCATCATCGCTCGGGGCCGCGTCGGACTCTTCGAGCGCCTCACGGACGCCATCAGGGTCGTCGATAACGAACCCCTCGCCATCGGCGTCGATGAGCAGGCCGGACTCGATGAGCCGGCCCCACTCGCCGCTCGTGAGGTCGTCGCTCACGTCGCCCCAGGTGACGGTCCCGTTCTCTTCGGCCGCAGCGAGCACCGTCGAGAGCGCATCAGTCATTGCCTCGCCGTCTTCGGCGAGTCGTTCTACCTTCGGCGCGGTACGTGCCATTGTGTGTGCTTGAGTTGCGACGGCATATCAACGTTTTACTCTGACTGTCTCGACGGTGTCGGACTCGAACGGCGGTTCCGTCGCGTTTCAGGCCGTGTGTGCGTCGACGGCGTCGTGAATCTCGCTCCAGACCTCGTCGGGTGTCTGCTCGCCGTCGACGGCGACGAAGCCGTCGTGGTCCCCGTAGTGGTCGATGACCGGTGCGGTGTTGTCGTCGAACACGTCCAGTCGGTTGCGGACGGACTCCTCGTTGTCGTCGTCGCGCTGGATGAGGTCGCCGCCACATTCGTCACAGACACCGTCTTCCTCGGGCTGATTGAACTCGACGTGGTAGTTCGTGCCGCAGTCGTCACAGACCCGCCGGCCCGTGAGTCGGTCGACCAGTTCCTCCCGCGAGACATCGAGCGAGAGGATCACGTCGAGGTCGGTCATCCCTTCCAGCTCTTCGGCCTGTTCGAGGTTGCGCGGATAGCCGTCGAGCACGAACCCGTCGGCCTGTGAGAGGGCTTCGTCGACGATAGCGTTAACTACCGCGTCCGGCACGAGGTCGCCCGCTTCCATGTACTCACGGGGCGTGTCGTACTCGGTGTCCATGTCGCTGATATCCATGTCCTTGTTCGCCCGAAGGGCGTCACCGGTCGTGATGTGTTCGACGCCGTACGCTTCGGCGAGGTTGGCGCTCTGGGTTCCTTTGCCGGCTCCCGGCGGCCCGACAATCAGGATTCGTGGATTCGACATAGTCAGGGTTTCCAAGGGGTCGGTTAAATGGTTGTCCAAACGCGTCCATCGGAGCGAGACGCGTCAGCCGCCGTCTAGAAGAGCGCAGGTGCGCTCCCATCGCCGTCCGCGGCATGATTGTTGGTCTGCCCAGAGACCGGAGTGATTTTATACATTAGGCGCGCCTAAAAATATGGTGTGCCGGTCAGATTGACAGATTGGCCGGTACTGCGCCGATCAGGAGGTCAGATCGGCCGTAAAGCGCGTTTCGATAAGTGTCCTGTTTTTTGGCTAGCCTAAAATTCGCAATCTATTTGTATTTCTTTAGGTATGCCTAAAACGCATGGTGGACAATGCCGACGATTCGACCAGTCCGACTCGACGTGACTCCCCGAACGGCGTGCGAAGTGCGCGGTGGAGACCGCCGATGTGGACAGAGAGCACGACAACCGTATCGAGAACAGCACCGACCGACAAACTCCGGAGCCTGTTTCTCACGGCGCTGGTGGTGGCGTCGGTGGTCGCCGGTACCGTCGCCGTCTCCGGGACAGCGGCCGCCGCCGGTAACATCAGCGTCGAGCAGGCTGTAGAGTACTCGGCAGCCAGCGGGGGCAGTACGGTCGAGTTGGCGCTGAACGAATCCGTCACGAACGGTCTCGACGGGACCGGCGAACTCGCGCTCTACCTCGACGGCGACGAGGTTTCTGGCACGCTTGTCGACGGCATCGACGCGGACGGAACCAGCGGCCGCGTCGAGATCGATCTCACCGAGGACGTGGCGCCGAACCGGAATCTGTCGGTGAAGCTCACCGACTTCGGAAGCGGCTCCGTCACCGCGACGGACATCAGCGTGACCTCGAAGACGATCACACCGGCCTCTGACGGCGGCTCCGACGCGAACGTCTATCACGGCGAGGTCATCGCCATCGAAGACACGGACGCCAATACCGACACGAACCTGCTCGTTGAGGCCGACGGTGGGAGCGTCGTCCTCGACGGCAGCTACGCCGACAACAGCCAGGTCTACACCGTCGACACTGGTGACATCGTTACCGGGCAGCGCTACGACGTGACATCCGGGTCCGATGTGGCCGGGTTCCGCATCAATGACCTCGACCTCACCGTCGAGGTGAGCGACACCAACGTCACCGACGAGGACACCATCACCGCCGACGTGACTGCTATCCGCGGCGGCACCGCGGCGACCGCGACGCTGACCGACGGCGACGGCGACGAGGTCGCGACCGCGGTCGGGACTCTCGACGGTACGGAGGCCGTCGAGTTTGACTTCGGCAGCCAGTCGGCCGGCGACGGACCGTACACGGTCAGCGTCACGGACAACCAGAGCGGTCTCGCGGTCACCTCGGCGCAGATCACCGTCACCGAAGCACAGGAGGGAGAGGTGCGCTTCGAGGACAGCGTCGTCTCTGACGAGCGCGGCGACGTGGTCAGCCTCACGTACCAGTTAGAGAACACGGACGACGGCTACGTCGTCATCGGCGACGAGAGCGAGAACAACTACGCCATCTCCGGCCAGATCACCGACGACGACGGTGACGGCGAAGTCACCGTCCTGTTCAACAGCTACCTCGCCGGCGTCCCCAACAGCGGGAACGCGAGCATCTCGGCGAGCGACGTCCTCAGCGTCTCGGGCGACGACGAGATCAGCGGCGTCAGCGAGAGGGGATCGTTCGCACGAGCCGACCTCACGGCCGAGACGCTGGACGCGACCAGCTACACGATGAACGCGACCGCGGGCACGAGTCGGAGCGACGACCCCGACTCTGTCGGGACGCTCCGGCTGGAAGCGCGCTCGACCGAACACGTCCAGAGTTGGGTCGCCCCGAAAGACGCCGACCTCACGGACGAGGACGTCGGCATCTACGACCGCGTCGGCACGACTCTCACGCAGTCGACCGAAGTCGCAGACGGTGACATCGTCGTCCACCGGATCACCGCCTCCGGTATCGAGGGTGCGATCGACTACCGGACGGACGTCAAGGGCGCAAGCGACACCACGGCCGCGTTCCTCCAGGCTACCGGGGACGGGGACGCGTTCAACATCTGGGTCAACCGAACGAACGTCGGCGCAAACACCGACGAGGACCCGATGCATCTCAACGACAGTAACGTGGTCGTGGTCGATGATCCCGACAACGACACGTACTTCGTCGCCGTCGAACTGTCGAACGTGAACTATCAGAGCGGAGCACCGGTCCGTGTGGACGGCGATGACGAGATCACGACGACCTTCTCGGTCTCGGACGCCACCGGCCTGAGCGACGATACCGACGGGGGGACAGCCAGCTACACGATTACGGACCGCGACGCTGGACTCGGCACGACCGATGGACGCGTGACCGTCGAAGCCGCCGAGAACCAGTCCGTCTCGGGTACAACGACGATTGCGCCCGGTTCGGACGTCAAGGTCAGCCTCGCCTCCGAGAGCGAGGCGAATCCGTTCATCCACCGTCCCGGGGCCACTGTCACGTCGAGCGGGACGTTCACCGCTACGGCCGATATGGGCGAGTACGCCGCCGGTGTGAACTTCACCGCGGACGTTCTCGACGTGGGCGGTGACAGCTTTGCCGCCGACAAAGACGGGCGCATCGTCTCGGTGGCCACCGCGAACAACTCCGTCGAGTCTGCGAGCGCGAACGTCAACAGCACTGGGGAGCCGACCGACCAGCCGACTGACGAGCCAACCGAACGGGCGTCGGAAGAACCGAGCACGGCGGTGAGCGACGAAGCGACCGCAGCATCAACCGCGGAACAGACCACGGTTGCACGCACCGATACGGCGACAGAAGTCGCCACTACACCCGCGTCCGGTCCGGGCTTTACCGTAGCCGTCGCGCTCATTGCGCTCGTCGCCGCGGCGCTCCTCACCGTCCGACGAAACGTCTGATTGAGACGGGGCGGCAGCGGTCAGAAGATCTCCGCGCCGCCGCCGATACGCGTCTGATAGACGCGGGCGTCGACCCCGCGCTCGCCGAAGGCATCGAGCATCGTACTCGCGATCTTCCGGCGGTCCTCCTCTGCACACGCGGCGATGACGGTCGGGCCGGCTCCGGAGATAGTGACGCCGGTGGCACCGGCCGCCAGTGCAGCCTCGCGGACCTGTTCGTAGCCGTCGATGAGTTTCGCACGGGCCGGCGTCACGACGGTGTCGTGCATCCCCTGGCCGACGAGCTCGGGGTCGTCGCGGTGCATCCCGGTTGTTAGCGCCGCAGCGTTGCCGACCGTCTCTACCATCTGGTCGACGCGGGCGGTCTCCGGGACGACGTTCCGAGCATCCCGCGTCGAAACCACGATATCGGGCAGACACGCCACGAGCGGGATGTCGGCATCAACCTGCGTGACGCCCTTCTCGGTCGCGATGGTGAACCCGCCCATTATCGAGGGGGCGACATTGTCGTCGTGGGCGTCCCCGGAGACGACGGCCTCGCCCTTGGCGGCGATGGGGACCAGTTCCTCGCGTGAGTAGCCGCGGTCGTACAGCTCGTTCAGCCCGACGGCCGCCGCGGCGGCGCTGGCCGCGGAGGAACCCAGCCCTGACGCGGGGCGGACGCCCTTGTCTATCTGAATGCGTGCCGGCGCATCAAGTGCGTCAGCGACCGCGCCGACGGTGTTCTTGTCGGGGTCCTCCGGAATGTACTGGCTGCCAGCGCCGGTCATTTCGATGGTGACCCGGTCGGCTTTCTCCAGACGGACGACGTCGGCCGGACGCTCCAGTGCGACGCCGAACACGTCGAAGCCGCTCCCGAGGTTTGCACTGGTAGCCGGCGCCCGGACTGTCAGCATGCCTGCGAATTTCAGCAGTGTAGGCAAAAAGGTAGCGAACCGACACTGTGGCCGTTTCGCAGTACTGAGAACGCGGCCCAAAGGCATAATACAGGGAAACCTGACGTTGGAATAGGTATCAATATGGATGTCGACATCGCCACGGTCGCCATCCTCGGGAACGCGGGTGGAGCGCTCATTGGTTTCGCAATTGCTGTCGTCGCCGCCCGAAACCAGGATGTCCCCGGCGCTCGCCAGTACGGCTGGCTTGCGGTCGCTGGGGGCTGCTGGTGTGCTATCTCGATATGGCAGATCGGCGTTTCGGACCCCGCCGCTGTCAGGGCAGTGTACCTGCTGTCGCGAACCGCCGCTATGCAGGTCATCGGGCTCTGGGTCGTCTTCGCGCTCGTCTACACTGGCCGACAGTCGTGGCTTCGGCCATCGTCTCTCGTAGCGCTGTTTCTCGTGGTGAACGCGGACGTGCTACTACTGTTGACGGACCAGGCACACGACCTCGTCGAAGTGGCGGCCGTGCCCGTCACCCAGCTCGGTACGACAATGGTCGCCATCCAGCGCGGTCCCACGTTCGCGGTACTTCTCGCCGTCAGTTACGGGCTGTTACTGCTCGGATACGCACTCCTGATTGAGTTCCTGTTCCGGTCGCAGAACGTCTATCGGCGACAGACAGCGGCGATCATTATCGGAACCGGCCTTCCGATATTCGTCGCTGTGCTGTATGATTTCGGCTACACGCCGCACCCGGCCATCGACTTCACGCCGGTAGCGTTCTCGCTCAACGCGGTGCTCGTCGGCTGGGTACTGTTCAAGGACGAATCGCTGTCTGTGACGACGCTGTCGGGTGACACCCTCGTCGACAACCTCCCCGACCCGGTCATCGCGCTCGACGACGACTGTGTTATTATCGATTACAACGCCGCGGCGGCCAGCGCGCTGGATCATCCGGACCCCGACGGAGAGCCACTCGACGACTTCGTCCCGGATCTCGTTGCCCGCATCGAGCGCGGCGAGGTGTTCTCGTTCGGCGATTCGTTCACGTACTATAACCCACAGACGACGAGCCTCACCGATCAGTCCGGGACGGAGCGTGGTCGCCTCGTCGTTCTCAGGGATGTCACCGGGCAGCAGCGCCGGCAGGACCGACTCGAAGCGCTGCAGGCTGCGACCCAGCAGTTCATCGAGGCCGAGACCGCCGAGGCGGTCGCGGAGATGGCTGTCGAGTTCGCGACGGCCGTCCTCGACCAGAACGCGGCGGGCGTGTTCCTCGAAGACGACGACGTCCTCGAACCGGCCGTCATTAGCGAATCGATCGCGGAACACGTCGAAGACGAACTGCTGTACGCCTCGCCGACGGACGAGCCCGAAAGCAAACTCTGGCAAACGTACGAAACCGGTGAGATACAGGCCGTCTCGCTCGACCAGGACGGACTCAACCCACTGGACAACGCGCTGATGCTGCCGCTTGGCTCCCACGGCGTGATGGCGATTACGTCACACGACAGCACCCTCGCCACGGAGGACAGACGGTACGCCGCGATCCTCGCACAGACGACGCAGGTAGCCCTCGACCAGGTCGAGCGCGAGCGCGAACTCCGCCAGAGCCGCAGTTCTGTCCAGCGACGCCGCGAGCAGATCGAGTTCTTCAACGGCGTCCTCAGACACTCGCTGCACAACGCGATGGTCGTCATCCGCGGCCGCGCGGAGCACATCAGAACCGACGTGCCGCGGTCGAAACGGCGGCATCTCGACAGCATCAGCGACTGGTGTGGGAACCTCACCGAGATGAGCGAAACGATCCGGGATATCAACAACACCGTGACAGCGAGCGAAGCTGAGCGGCTGGACGCCGTCGACCTCAACGCCACGCTCCGTCGCTCGATCGAGTCGCTCCGGGTCGAGTACGATTCGGTATCGGTCTCCTGTGAACTAAATGGCGACTACCGCGTGCAGGCGAACGAATTGCTCGAAGAAGTCCTCCTGAGCATCCTCCGGAACGCGGTCGACCACAACAACGCCGACACCCCGCAAGTGACTGTCTCGGTCCAGCAGGCCAGCGACTGGCTGCAGGTCCGTATCGCTGACGACGGCCCCGGAATGAGCGACGAACTGAAGACGACGGTGTTCGAACGCGGGCTCTCGCCCGACCAGACCGCTGGCGGCTTCGGCCTCTACTTCGTCTCGGTCATGATGGACCTGTACGGCGGGACACTCTGGTTCGAGGACAACCACCCGACGGGGACCGTCGCGATCCTCGAATTCCAGCAAGCGGTGACGGCCGACGAGGCGGAAGGCGACCCCGGGCCCGACGACACCGAGACGGCGGCGACCGAAGCGCAAACTAAATCCCACAACCGCTGATAGGTCGAGGCATGATTGGCGTCGTCGGTGGCGGTATCGCCGGCCTCTCGGCAGCGTACCGGCTCCAGCAACGCGGCCACGAAGTCCGTGTGTTCGAAGCGAGCGAGGACCTCGGTGGCCTAGCAGCGACCTACGAGACGGCTGGGGACCCCATCGAGAAATTCTATCACCATCTCTCGAAATCCGAGGAAACAATCGTCGACCTCGCCGAGGCACTGGGCCTCGGTGACGCGGTCGAGTGGCACATCGGGGAGAACGCCTACTACGTCGACGGTGTCGTCCACCCCATGGACAAGCCCTGGGAAATCCTCTCGTACCCGCACCTCTCGATGTATGACACGTTCCGACTGGGGATGCTAGTCCTCGATATCGATGTTCGCGGCGGCATCCCTTCCTTCGACACCTACGAGCGACTGGAGGACTTCGAGGACGTGCCTATCGAGGAGTTCGTCGTCGAACACACCACACGGGGCGTTTACGAGAACTTCTTCGAGCCGCTGCTCGACGCGAAGTTCGGCGGCCGGAAAGACGACGTGAGCGCGGCGTGGCTGCTCGGCCGGGTCAAGTTCCGCGGCGAGCGGGACATCCTGAACGGCGAGATTCTGGGCTACTTTGACGGCGGATTCGGCCGGTTGCTTGACGCGCTGGTCGATGCCGTCGGCCGGGAAAACATCGTCACTGGCACGCGCGTCTCCGACATCGATACGAGCGGCGGGACCGTCTCGTCGCTGACGGCCACCGACGGAACTGAGACGACGGTTCACGACGTTGACAGCGTCGTCGTCGCGACGATGCCGAACGTGCTTGAAGCCCTGACCGGCTATACCTGCGACATAGACTTCCAGGGGACGGTGTGTTCAGTCATCAGCATGGACGAACCCCTGCTTGATACGTACTGGCTGAACATCGCCGACGACGCCCCCTTCGGCGCGCTCATCGAGCACACGAACTTCGTCTCCGCGGAACGGTACGGCGGCGAGCATCTCCTGTACGTCGCCCGTTACATTCAGGACGAATCCGAGGCCATCTGGCAACAGACCGACGACGAGGTCGCCGAGACTTGGTTGGATGGCATCGAATCCCTCTTTCCCGAATTCGACCGTGACGCCGTCAACTGGATTCGGACGGGGCGCAATCCACGGACTGCCCCGGTCTACGAACGCGGGTATCTGGACATGGTCATCCCGTACGACCTGGGTGACGATGTCGCGGACGGCCTCTACTACGCCGGGATGGCTTCGCGCGCCCAGTACCCGGAGCGCTCGCTCAACGGCGGTATCGTCGCAGGCTTCGAGTGCGCCGATCGGATCGCACGCGATCCGTCAGCGGCGTCGAAAACCGACGATTCGCCGCTTTCGGAAGCCCAACGCTGAGCGCTTTTCTGCCCTCAAACCCGTTTTCTCTCGGAAAGTCCAATTCGGTGTGTACCGCGCGAGTCAGTCGCCGGCCGCGCTTTCCACGTCGTCCTCGTCGACGACCGGCGCGTCAGTCGGGCTCACGTCGTCCGGTTCCTCGCGGCCGCCGCCGACGATCATCTCGCCGTCCTCGGTTTCGACGTAGACGTCGTCGGCGAAGCCACCGACGGCGTGAGGGTGTTCTGGCTCGTCCAGCCGCTCCGGCGTCGACGGCGCGTCGGCAATGCCGCCGGCCGAGCGGAACGTCCCGAGCGGGTCGTCGATGGTGATGTCGTACGCGTCGAAAAAGTCCGCGTACCGCTCGTAGTGGGCTTCGAGTTCGTCGGCCGGGAACTCCATCATCTCCGTCCAGCCGTGGTTGTAGAAGTCGAAATTCGCCTGAATGTGGGTAATCTCCCGAGCCTCAGCCTCCGAGTACTCTGCTTCGAGCGCGGCCACGTAGGTGTCCATCGTGGCGTCGAAGAAATCATCGAGATGGTCGCGCCGTTCCTCCCGGTGAGCCTCGTCGGCCTTCCCGAGGAAGATCTTGGTGTGGAGTTTCACCAGCCCGTAGTTGGCCACCGACCGGACGCCGGGCGTGGTCAGCGCCTTCTTGCTTGCCCAGTGGCGCGGGTTCTGGTAGATTTTCATTTCAATTTCGAATACGGGCCCCAGCGCCTTCAAATCCCCGACTATCGGCCTCTACTACAGTGTTGCGCGCGCTATCGCAAACGATACGCAGATAGCAATCCACATTAAGCCCGATTTCGTATCGGCCGTACATGAGCACGTCGCACGTAATCATCGGTGACGGCATCGCGGGTGCGTCCGCAGCCGAGACAATTCGGGAAGCGGACCCGGACGCGTCGGTCACAGTCTTGACTGACGAGGGGGAGGCACTGTACAACCGGATCCTCATCAAGGAGTTCGCCAAGGGGAAGCTGCCGGAAGCGCCGATCTCGATCCACGAGCCGGAGTGGTACGACGAGCGCGACATCGACCTCCAGTTGAACACCCACGTGACGGACATCGATCCCGACGCTCACGAGATCCAGACCCACGAGGGGGACACCTACGAGTACGACAAGCTGTTGGTGGCCACGGGCGGGACGCCGGCACAGCTTCCGGTCGAGAACAGTGACGCCGACGGCATCCACCACTTCTGGACGTTCCAGGACGCGCGTGGTATCCGCGAACACGCCGACGAGGCCGATCAGGGCATCATCGTCGGGGCAGGACTGCTCGGCATCGACCTCGCGGCGGTCTGTGCCGCACAGGAAATCGACGCGAAGTACCTGATGCGTGGCAACCGCTGGTGGCGCTACGCGCTCTCGGAGGATGGGGCGGAGATCATCCACGAGGCCCTCGAAGAGAACGGCGTCGAACCCGTCTTCGAGTCCGGTGTCGACCACTTCGAGGTCGACGACGACGGCAAAGTCACCGGTGCAGTCGATCCCGATGGCAACCACTATGACGGCGAGTGGGCGGGTGTCGCCATCGGCCTCGACTTCAACACGGAGTTCCTCAACGGGACCGGACTCGAACTCGACGACGGCGTCGTCGTTGACGAGTATATGCAGACCAACGTCGAGGACATCTACGCTGCGGGTGACCTCACCAAGTTCTACGACACCATCCTCAACTCTCAGGCGCAAAACGGCGCGTGGGGCTCGGCCAAGGAGCAGGGGTCGGTTGCCGGGACCAACATGGTCGCGGACGCAGAGGAGAAGGAGTTCCGCTGGGTCTCCTCGTACTCCATCACGCACTTCGACTTCCCGTTCCTCTCCTTCGGCCATCCGACCCGTGGCGACGACGAGGCCGAACGGAAGTACTCCGACAGCGAGTGGCGGCGGCTCGCGTTCGAGGACGGACAGCTCATCGGCGGCGTGCTGATCGGCGACCTCTCACAGCAGTCGACGTTCAAGAAGCTCATCCGCCAGGAGCGCCAGGTCGCAGACAAGAAGGAACTGCTGCTGGAGAAGGAAGTGGACCTCGAAGAAGTGAAGGCACAGACGCCCGCGCCGGCCGAATAAGACCCGCCGACACCGATATTTTTACGCGCTGCGGACGTAGTCGCACGTATGCGTACCGCCCTTTCCCGCGTCGTTGCTTGGGTCACCCGTCGCAGCGACCCGTCGGGTGAGGCAGACGAGACAGGCGATGAGAGCAGCAGCTTCACGGGCTCGCTGCTCGATGCGTCGGTCAATCAGGGGCACGGTCAGGGCGACCCACAGGCCGCCAGCGAGATGGCCGCAGTGCAGGAAGAGGCCAACCGCCTCGCACAGGCGGACCAGCACCGAAAGTAACTGCCGGCGGGAGAACGACGCTCTTTTTTCGCCCTAAAGCGGAGAGTCGCGTATGGATGGCGGCAGCGGCGATATGACACTCGCGTTCGACCTCGACGCCCTCAAGCAACTGGCCTACCCGGACAGCGTGTTCAACGACGCGCGCCAGTGGTCCGAGTACGTCGGCGTCATCTCCGAACAGCCCACCTACGTCGTGACCAACTTCACCCGGAAACACCGGATCAGACAGGACTTCTTCTCTGGGCCGCGCGGCCGCGAGGAGAGCCTCGAAAACGTCAAAGAGCAGTTCGACACTGACCGGCACGTCTTCGTCGGTGCGAATGACGACGACGCTGATCTCGCCGAGACGGCGGGCTGGGAGTACCTCCCCGTCACGCAGGCCGCAGAGGCGGCCGACTGGGACCTTGGCGAACCGGAGACGCCGGACGCGACAACCGACGAGAACGAGCAGCGCGACGACTGGCCGTAAGCGGCGTAGTCCCGCTGTCGGCGGGAATCTACGATTCGACTAGTTTTATATTTTCTCGGAGAGCGACTGAAGATATGGCCCTCCAGATCGGCGACGCGTTACGGCGCGGTATCGACGATGTAACCAGCGAAAGCGGCCTTCTGGTCATGGGTGTTTTTCTCCTGTACAACCTCGGAAACACCGTCGCAAGTTCGTCGGTAATGGAAGTGCTGTTCGACGAGTTGATGGCACAGGGCAACCCCAGTGGCGCAGGTGGCCCTGCTGGGGCGGGCAGCCCGGGGTTCTCGATGGCGGACTTCGTTGGGCCGTTCAGCCTTGATCTGGCGGCTCCAGTCGCCGTAGTGTTGCTGCTGGTGTTCCTCGTGCTCGGACAGCTCGTCAAGTTCTGGGGTATCCGGCTGTTCGCAGACCAGAGCGAAATCAGGAGCGACAACGCGTCGGAGCGAGCTGTGATGGCGGTTGTCCTTGGTGGCAGCATCGCGATCGTGATGTTCGCAATCTCGATGAGCTCGACGTTTTTCCAACTCAACGGACAGGCGTTGCTAAGTCTCGCTGCGTCGCTCGGTAGCGTTCTCGCCTCTCTGGTCGTCGGCCTTGCACTCGTGTACCTGCTGCAGGCGATTGCCCTGTTCGACGGCGGCTACGTCGCGACACTCAAGCACTCCGTCGCACGGTTCATGGACGCCCCCGCACAGATCATCGTCTTGCTGTTCCTCTTGGCGCTTCTCGGCATTATTCCGGGCATTCCTTCTACGGCGTCCATCATCTCGGTGTTCCTTCCCGGCACATTCAACCTCCCCTCTCAGTCGGTCCTGCAGGTCGTCTCGATGGTACTGAACGCACCGGTGCAGGCGTTTAGTCTCGCAGTGATTACGGACGCATACCTGCAGGTGCGGGCGGATCAGGACGACGACGGGTTCTGAGTACTGGGCTTGAGTGCCCCCGGTCACTGATTTCGGGCCTTCGTTCACTATAAACCGCTGTAGTTCGTATCGCGGCCTTTAACCACGCGAGCGACCAATCACAGGTAATGGCTGAACCGCGCGTGCCCGGCGGGCGCGAGTCCGAACTCGAACTGGCCTGTGGCGAACTCGTCGACACGCATGACCTCCATCTGGGAATGCGGGAGTTCGCGTGTGACTGCGGGCAGACTCACGCCGTCGTGCTTGACCCGCACCCGCTGGCACGGTTCGTGCCGGAGTTTCTCACCGAGGTACTACACGCGACTATCGAGACCAACGACGACTACGAGGAGTTCACCACTGTCCACCTGATGGGCGTCGTGATGGAGGAGTTCCCCGAGAAGGTCGTCGCCGCCGACACCAGCGAGGACGGGTCGGTCGGCTTCTCGCTGGCATGGGTGAGCGACTTCGACTCTCGCCGCCTTCACGAAATCGTCGTCGAACTACTCGTGGAACTGATGGAACACGCTATCAGCCACGCCGAGGACGACGACGTGATGGCGGAGTTCGAAGAGCAGATGCTCCAGTTCGACGTTGACGCATTTGTCGAGCAGTACCGCGACGAGCGGAACTTTGATGGCCGATCTGACACCGCGATCTGAGACCGACTGCGGCCTGAGTACTTAGTAGAGCCGGCTCGCATACCCCACGTATGGCGGCTCGCATCGCGGTCCTGCTTGTCCTCTTGCTTTTTGCGGGCTGTGGAGCCTTCGGCGGGGCGGAGCGACAGACGGT
Organism: Haloarcula sp. CBA1127; assembly: GCF_001485575.1. Lineage (NCBI taxonomy): Archaea > Methanobacteriati > Methanobacteriota > Halobacteria > Halobacteriales > Haloarculaceae > Haloarcula > Haloarcula sp. CBA1127. Next base: position 3,105,854 of record NZ_BCNB01000006.1, on the reverse strand, counting down.
AACGCCAGTTCCGGTCCCTGAGCAGTCACAGGACGACCGGGCCCACCCCGGCGTGACCGAGGAAGCTGTCGATGCTAGGCGACTCGCGGCGGCACACCGGCGCGCGACCCGGAACCGCTCGTACGTGCTGGGAATGCGGCTGTCGCTGGAGTGGGGCACGCAAATCGTCAGTCTCGTCGTCGAAGACAGGTACCGCTACCAGTTCCGGACCGAAATCGTCAACAAGAATTACACCAAGCGAGTGTACAATAACCGGAATCGGCGCTATGTCTATGATAAGCGAGCACAGGGAGCCTGGACCGCAACGCGGCGGCCAATCCCGGTCAGCGGGGTACTTGACCCCGACCCCGCTCGACTCATCGAAGCCTACCTCGCGACAAACGTCAGCGTCGACCGTCCGAAAGACGACTGTGACTCCTGCAGTGTGACGCTCATGGCTACGGACCCGCCGGCGGCGTTTGAACCGGCCGACAATTACAGCGTGCAGGCGACTGTCCGGCCGGACGGCCTCGTCCAGTCGCTCACCGTCTCGTACTGGGACCGCTCCAGAAAGGCGCCGGTCAGCTACGAAATCCGGTACTCAGCGGTCGGCGATACAACCGTCTCCCGACCGGCGTGGGTCCGAAAGCGCTGGGGGAACGCGACAGACAGCGACCCTGAACTGTCCGACAGCCAGTGACACGCCGCCGTCGGTTGATTTCCCGGAATCAGCCGTCTGACTGTTGTCTGACGGTGTTATATGGTGAAAGCGGTGCTGTAACTGTGTATGGCTATGCGTGAGGGAGAGTTCGGGCGCATCCTGACAGTGCTCGAAGAAGCCGATGTCAACGGCACACTGACGGCACGCGAAATCTGTGACCTGCTCGAAGAACACGACGAGGCGTTCGGGAGCGCCCACCGTGTTGCGACAGTCCTTGGTCGTCGTGCCCAGTCCGGCGAGGTCGAGGTTATTCAGGGCCAGCCCTACCGGTATCGCGTTCCCGACCGCGACAACTGACCGTTCTCAGCGCCGCTACCGTCTGTCTGCTACACCGAGACTCATCTGTGAGATAGCCGGCTGTGTTACGGACACGCATTACGATATTCGAAATTAGGCTTCGAGCTTCGCATTGTTTCGCCGGGCTTATTACGATGTGTAGACTCCGCTCGTACAATGACAGCGGACGAGGACCGTACAATCCTGCTCATCGGCAGTGGCCCGATCAAGATCGGACAGGCGGCCGAGTTCGATTACTCCGGCGCACAGGCGTGTCGTGCCCTTCAGGAAGAGGGTGCCCGCGTCGTGCTCGTGAACTCGAACCCGGCGACGATTATGACTGACCCGGAGATGGCGGACAAGGTGTATCTCGAACCGATTAACACCGAAGCCATCTCTGAGATTATCCGGAAAGAAGAACCCGACGGCGTCATCGCCGGTCTGGGCGGCCAGACTGGACTGAACGTCACCGCCGAACTCGCCGAGGAGGGCGTCCTCGACGAGTACGACGTGGACGTGATGGGGACGCCACTGGACACCATTTACGCGACGGAGGACCGCGACCTGTTCAAACAGCGGATGGAGGACATCGGCGAACCGGTGCCGCGCTCGACGACCATCACGCTCGACGACGGTGAATCGGTCACCGACTTGGACGAGGACTCGCTCATCGACCGCGTCGAATCCGCCGTCGACGAGGTTGGCGGGCTCCCCGTCATCGCACGCACGACGTACACGCTCGGTGGCTCCGGCTCCGGGGTCGTCGACGAGATGGACGAACTCATCGAACGCGTCCGCAAGGGCCTGCGCCTCTCACGCAACAATGAAGTCCTCATCACCGAGTCTATCTCCGGCTGGGTCGAACTCGAATACGAGGTGATGCGCGACGCCGACGACTCCTGTATTATTATCTGCAACATGGAAAACATCGACCCGATGGGTATCCACACCGGGGAGTCGACCGTCGTCACCCCCTCGCAGGTCATCCCCGATGAGGGCCATCAGGAGATGCGCGACTCCGCGCTGAAGGTCATCCGCGACCTCGGCATTCAGGGCGGCTGTAACATCCAGTTCGCCTGGCACGACGACGGCACCCCCGGCGGCGAGTACCGCGTGGTCGAGGTGAACCCGCGTGTCTCCCGCTCCTCTGCGCTGGCCTCAAAGGCGACTGGCTATCCGATTGCCCGCGTCACCGCGAAGGTCGCGCTCGGCAAGCGCCTCCACGAAATCGACAACGAGATTACCGGCGAGACGACCGCCGCTTTCGAGCCGGCTATCGACTACGTCGTGACGAAAGTGCCGCGCTGGCCTATCGACAAGTTCCGCGACACGGAGTTCAAACTGTCGACCGCGATGAAATCCACCGGCGAAGCGATGTCTATCGGCCGGACCTTCCCCGAGAGCCTGCTGAAGGCGCTTCGCTCCTCGGAGTACAACCCGGCTGCTGACTTCAACGAAATCGACGACGCGGAACTCGAAACGGAGTACCTCGAAAAGCCAACGCCTGACCGCCCATACGCGATGTTTGAGGCGTTCTGCCGCGACTACACCGTCGAAGAAGTCGTCGAGATAACCGACATCAAAGAATGGTACGTCGAGCGGTTCAAAGAGGTCGCCGATGCCGCTGAAGCCGCCCGCGATGGCGACTACGAGACCGCCGCACAGGCCGGCTTTACCGACCAGGAAATAACGGCGCTCGCCGGCGGCGAGTTCAACGACACGCACGTCTCCTGGCTCCCGGCGGACCTCGATGAAGACGGCGGCGACGAGCCGGAAGTCGAGGCAGCCACTGACGGTAGCGGCGTGCAGATTGAGGATGTCGAGACCGACACGACCGACCGCGACTTCAAGCTCGTCGACACCTGTGCCGGCGAGTTCGAGGCGACGACGCCGTATTACTACTCGACGCGGGACCCGCTGTCGGGTATCGACCGCGACGAACTCCAGATCGACCCCGACCTCGAAAGCGTCGTGGTCGTCGGTGGCGGCCCCATCCGTATCGGGCAGGGCGTGGAGTTCGACTACTGTTCGGTCCATGCGGTCCGCGCGCTGGAGAACCTGGGCATCGACGCCCACGTCGTCAACAACAACCCCGAAACGGTGTCGACTGACTACGACACGTCTGACGGGCTGTTCTTCGAACCGGTCACCGCCGAGGAGGTCGCCGATGTCATCGAAGCGACCGACGCCGACGGCGTGATGGTCCAGTTCGGCGGCCAGACCTCCGTCGACATCGGCCACCCGCTCGAACAGGAACTCGAACGCCGCGACCTCGACTGTGAGATCATGGGGACCTCCGTCGACGCGATGGACCTCGCCGAGGACCGTGACCGGTTCAACAAGCTGATGGACGAACTCGGTATCTCACAGGCCGAAGGTGGCTCTGCGACCTCCAAGGAGGAGGCCCTCGATTTGGCCCACGACATCGGCTACCCCGTCCTTGTGCGCCCGAGCTACGTGCTCGGCGGCCGCGCGATGGACGTGGTGTACAACGACGAGGACCTCGAAACGTACATCGAGGAAGCCGTCCGCGTCAGCCCGGACAAGCCGATTCTGGTCGACGAGTTCCTCGCCGACGCCGTCGAACTAGACGTCGACGCTGTGGCCGACGAGGACGACGTCCTCATCGGCGGTGTGATGGAACACGTCGAGACGGCGGGCATCCACTCGGGCGACTCCGCCTGTATGATTCCGCCACGCTCTCAGGAGATCAAGGACGTGATGCCGCGCATCCGCGAGGTCGTCGAGGACATTGCCGACGCACTCGATACCGTCGGTCTGTTGAACGTCCAGCTCGCCGTTCGTGACGGCGAGGTGTTCGTCCTCGAAGCGAATCCGCGCTCGTCCCGCACCGTTCCGTTCATCTCAAAGACGGCCGGCGTCCCGATCGCGAAGATCGCCGCCAAGGTGATGTCCGGCGCGACGCTCTCGGAACTCGACGTGCAGGAGCAGATTCCCGAGCAGGTCTCTGTCAAGGAGGTCGTCCTGCCGTTCGACCGCCTGCCTGGTTCGGACCCACGTCTCGGCCCCGAGATGAAATCCACCGGCGAGGTCATGGGGACCGCCGGCTCCTTCGGCAAGGCCTACCAGAAGGCCCAGATGGCCGTCGGCAAGGCAATCCCGCTTGAGGGGACGGCCATCGTCGATCTACCGATCCTCGGCTTCGAGGAGCACTTCGACGTACAGGACTTCGATGACTACGACGACACCGACGCCATCATCGACGCCATCCAGAGCGGCGAGGTCGACCTCGTTCTCTCCCGCGACCGCGATGTGCTGGAAGCTTGCGTCGAGGAGACTGTGACGTACTTCTCGACCCACGAGAGCGCTGAGGCGGCGCTGGAAGCAATCAACTCCGCCGACCAGCCACTCGCCGTCCAAGCCATCGACGAACGGCCAAAGACCCAGCGCGAGTGGGGCGCTGAGTAACGCGATCGGTCGGTCTCGGGATTCGGTCAGGCACCGCGGCGGCACTGATTCCTGTCACTCGAACAGATAGGCACAAATACTTATTCGTTGGACACGTTCACATACACTTCATGGCCGATGTCGTGCGTGTCCTACACGTCGAGGACGACCCCGAGTTTGCGTCGATGACGGCAGCGTTTCTCAGTCGTACCGACGACCGGTTCGACGTGGTCTCGGCAACGTCGGCGGATGAGGGACTGACCCGGCTCAGTGAGGAACCGATCGACTGCGTCGTCTCCGATTTCGATATGCCCGAGCAAGACGGCATCGAGTTTCTGGAGTCCGTCCGGGCTGTCGATGAAGACCTCCCGTTCATTCTCTTTACTGGGAAAGGCTCTGAGGAAGTGGCCAGTGAGGCGATTTCGGCCGGTGTGACGGACTACCTCCAGAAGCAGCAAGGTACTGACCAGTACACGATTCTGGCCAACCGCATCGCCAACGCGGTCGAGCAGTACCGGTCACAGCGAGCACTGGATGCGAGCCGGAAGCGGCTCTCGCTGTTTATCGATAAGTCACCGCTCGGCGTCATCGAATGGGACGAGAGCTTCGAGGTGGTTCAGGTCAACGAGAAAGGCGAGAAGATTCTGCGGCGCGGGGACGCGGACCTCGTCGGCAAGGAGTTCAAGACGCTCGTCCCGGATTCGGCGTTGGATGCGGTCGAAGAGACGATCACGGCCCTGCAGGAAGGTAGCGGGGGCTACTACACAGTACTCGACATCGAAACCGGCGATGGCGAGCAGATCGTCTGTGAGTGGCACAACCGCATTATCCGAGAGGACGGGGAGACCGTCGCGATCTTCTCGCAGTTTCAGGAGATAACGGAGCGCCGGCAGCGACAGCAGCGTATCGAGGCGCTACACGACACGACCCGGGAGCTGATGCACGTCGAGTCACGCGAGGCCGTCGCCGAACTGGTCGTCGAAACCGCGCGTGATCTGCTTGGATTGCCACTCAGCGCAGTCTTTCTCGCTGACGAGTCGGCCGACGCTCTCAGGCCGACTGCAGTGACCGATCAGGCACGGGCGATCATCGACGAGCACCCGACGTTTAGCGAGGGCGACAGCCTCGTCTGGGAGGTGTTCGAATCCGGCGAACAGCGCGTCTTCGACGATGTCTCAACGAATCCTGGCCGCTACAACCCCGATACCGACATCAGCAGCGAGATTCTGATCCCACTGGGCGATCACGGCGTGCTAATCGCCGCGTCGACCGATACCGATGCGTTCGAGGACGCATCGATCTCACTGATGCGGACCCTCGCTGCCAACACTGAGGAGGCGCTTTCCAGACTCGATCGACAGCAGGAGCTCAGAACGCTCACGGAACGCCACGAACTCGCGCTCGAGGGTGCCGAACTCGGCGTCTGGGACTGGAACGTCAAGACGGACGAAGTCACCTTCGACGAGCGCTGGGCCGATATGCTCGGCTACTCGCTCGACGAACTCGACCCGTCGGCCGACACCTGGGACGAACTGATCCACCCCGAAGACCGCGATCGGACCTACGAAGCACTGGACGCCCACTTCGATGGCGAGACGGAGATCTACGAATGTGACCACCGGCTCAAGACGGCCGCCGGCGACTACCGCTGGATTCGCGACATCGGCAAGGTGTTCGAACGCGACGAGCACGGCGACCCGGTCCGTGCGGTGGGGATCCATCAGGACGTGACCGACCACAAAGAACGGAAACAGGCCCTCGAAGACACGAGCCGCAAACTGCAGGTCATTCTCGATACAGCGCCGACGTACATCCTGATGAAAGATACTGACAGCCGCTTTCTCTTCATCAACAGCGCGGCCCGTGACCTCTACGGGATCGACGCTGACGAGTCTGTTGTCGGGATGTCCGATTACGATATTCTCTCGGACCACATCGCGGAGCAGACCCACGCCGACGATCAGCGAGCCCTCGAACAGAAAGAGACCGTCGAAGTCGAGACGGTGATTCCTGTCGACGGGACGGAGCGGACACATCTGACGCGGAAGACGCCGATACTCGACGAGGACGGCGAGCCGTATGCTCTCTGTGTCGTTGCGACCGACATTACCGACCAGAAACGGCGCGAGCGGGAGTTGGCCCGCCTCACCGACGAGTACGAGGCGGTGTTCGAGAACACCAACGACGCCATCGCGCTCGTCGACATCGAGGGGTCGGCAGACGATCCGACGTTCCGCTACGTCCGGACGAACGAGGCCTACGAACGACAGAGCGGATTCGACACCGAGTCACTGACCGGTCAGACCCCAGTCGAAGCTGCCGGCCCGGACAGCGGTCGTCGAATCGCCGACCACTACGAGCGGTGTGTCTCGGCCGGTGAAACCATCACGTTCGAAGAACGGGACCTCCACCCGACTGGTGTCTGGGAGACGCAGGTGACACCGATCTTCGCTGACGGAGAGATAGATAGACTCGTTGCTATCTCCCGGGATATCTCCGACCGCATCGAGTACCGAGAAGAACTGGAGCGACAGAACGACCGGCTCGAAGAGTTCGCGAGCATCGTTAGTCACGACCTCCGGAACCCGCTTAGCGTCCTCGAAGGCTCACTCACCCTCGCCAGAGATACCGGAAATGACGAGCAGTTCGACCGTTGTTACCGTGCAATCGACCGCATGAAGGAACTCATTGAGGATCTGCTGACGCTCGCCCGTGAAGGGGACACGGTATCCGAAACGGAACCGCTCGACCTCGAATCGACTGTGCAGTCCTGCTGGCACGCCGTCGAGACGTCTGATGCCACCCTCGAAGTCACTGCCGAGAGCACGATATACGCCGACGAGAGCCGCGTTCGCCAGCTCCTCGAGAATCTCATCAACAACGCCGTGACACACGGCGGCCCAGCCGTCACTGTCGAGGTCGGTGATCTCACCGATTCGGGCTTTTATGTCGCCGATGATGGCGGTGGTATCCCGCCGGAAAAACACGACACAGTGTTTGAGAGCGGCTACACCACTACCGATGGTGGCACCGGCTTTGGTCTCGCTATCGTCAAGGAGATTGCGGCGGCACATGACTGGTCGGTGTCCGTGACTGAGAGCACCGACGGCGGCGCACGATTCGAGTTCAGCGGCGTTAGATAGGAGTTCTGAGGGTGGGGCTGTGATGACTACTTGCCGTGAATGCCTCTCTTTCTAGCCTTACAACTCAGAAGTATTACGCCAATATAGTAGCTATAGATGATGGACATTCATATATTGGTGCCTATCTGTCCTATTCTGGGTCAATAATGGCACGTTCGTAACACTCATTTCCGGGGCTGTGACACTAGCTGTATGGATCGCGTTGTAATCGCTGTCGCCGCTCCGGGAAGCCGATGATAGAGGATGTCACCAAGCGGGCGGAGACAGTTGCGGAGATGGCGCCCGGTGACTCGGTAACGGCGGGTGTCCTCGCCGGATACAAGAGTCGCTTCTCCGAGTCACCACCGCTGAACAACCCACCGCTGACGTACCTCGACGGCGCGGAAGCCCCGGCGTACCTCCTGACCAACGGGAAGCGCGGCATCGGGCGCGGGACGAAACGCAAGACTGAATCACCGGTCGGCGACCGACGGACCGTCATTCTGGTTACCGGCCGCCGGACGCTCTGTCTCATCGGGAAAGACGAGAACGACGACATCATCGAGATCCCACACGAAGCAGTTGCCGACGTTACCACCAAGACCGGGTTCCGTGCGCACCGCCTCGCGCTTCGGACTCCACGGAAAATGTACCACTGCTGGGTGCACCGCAAGACCGACAAGACAACGCTCAAAGCTGCCGCCGAATTCATCGAGAACCATCAGCAGGACAGTCCGGACGCAATCGACGGCGACGACACCGCCAACCGGGTCATGTACCGCGGCCGCCCCGTCGCACCACAGAATAATATGACCGAAAACGAAGATAGCGACCAGACCACGTACTACCGTGGGCAGCCAATTGACGACGACAGCGACTGACAGACGTGGCTCATCGGCGTGCAAACCGCACTACTGCTCGCGAGTCACTCCGTTCCCCGTCGTCGGGCGGCGATACCGCCCGACTGCCTGCGGGACCGAAGGTCCCGCTCCGCTCGCAATTCGAGGGCCGCTCCCTGTAGTCGCGCCCCTCGCTCTCCTCACGGTTCGTTACCACTCACCGTTCGGAAGGCTGGGGACCCCTCCCTACGGTCGGGCTCCCCCTGCTCACGGCTGCGCCGTTCGCGTTTCGCGGTTCTCACCCGCTTCGCTCGCTTCGAACCGCGCTCCTGCTCGCGGGTCGTTCCTCCCCGCTCGCAATTCGAGGGCCGCGCTTCGCGCGCCCCTCGCTACTCCCCCGCCATCCCTAGCACATCATCAAAGAAGCCGAGCGAATCGTGCGGACCGGGGTTGGCCTCGGGGTGGTACTGGCGCGTGATGATGTCCAGATCGTCGTTCTCCAGTCCCTCCGGCGTGTCGTCGTTGACGTTGATCTGTGTCACGTCAAGCTTGTCGCCGGGGTCAGCGACGGTGTAGCCGTGGTTCTGGGTCGTCATCACGACCCGATTGGAGCGCAGGTCACGGACCGGCTGGTTCACGCCGCGGTGGCCGAACTCCATCTTCTCGGTCTCGCCGCCGAGCGCGTTGGCGACGACCTGCTGACCGAGACAGATACCGGCGAGCGGAACATCCCCGACGTAGGTCTCAACGAGCTCACCGGCCTGTTCGAAGTTCTCGGGGTCGCCGGGGCCGTTCGAGATGAACAGCAGGTCCGGGTCGATAGCCGCCACGTCGTCCTCGGTGGCGTCGTACGGGAACACGTGGACCTCGGCGTCGCGCTCGACGAGCGACTCGGCGATAGAGCCCTTCGCACCGCAGTCGACCAGCGCGACCGTCGCACCGTCGCCACCCTCGTTGTGGACCTCCACGTCGTCGACGGAGACCTGCGCGCCGATGTCGGTGTGGTCAGACATATGCTTACACTCGTGGAGTTCGTCGAGCGCGTCCTGCTCGGTCACGTCCGGCCCAGCGGCGATCCCGCATTTCATCGCCCCCTCGTCGCGGATTTCGGTGACGATGTCGCGCGTGTCGAGGTGGTCGACGGCCGGGACGCCCTCGGATTCGAGCCATTCGGCCACGTCGTCGGTCATCTCGCGGGCTACTGCCGCACGCGGGTGGACGCGGTCCGACTCGAAGCGCTCCTCTCGGACGCCGTAGTTCCCGATGAGCGGGTAGGAGAACGTCAGGACCTGTTCCTCGTAGGAAGGGTCGGTGAGACTCTCCTCGTACCCGGTGTACGCCGTTGTAAAGACCAGTTCGCCGCGGGCCGTCCCCGGAGCGCGAGCGCGCGCCTCGATGACGCGGTCGCCTTCGATTGCCACGTATGCGTCAGTCATTACGAGATGCGTATACTATCGTCGGTCATAAGGGTTGCTTTCGAAGACGAGTTTCGAATTTCGTAATCCTCAAGTCACGGACGATGGTACTGTCACATCTCGATGGACGACCTCGACAGAGAGATACTCTCGATACTCCGCCGGGACGCCCGAACCCCGTATACGGAAATCGCGGACCGGGTCGGCACGTCGGAAGGGACCGTGCGAAACCGCGTCGAACGACTGGTCGACGACGGCGTTATCGAACGATTCACCGTCGCGACGCGGACTGGCAACGTGAAAGCGATGATCGAGGTCAGCGTCGATGTCAACGTCGATACGGCCGAGGTTTCGGACCGTATCGCCGATTGGCAGGAGGTCGATTTCGTGTGGCAAGTCTCCGGCGAGGAGGATATCGTCGTCGTCGTTGATGCCGCTGACACCGACGCAGTCAACGGGCTCATCACGCAAGCGCGTGAGTTGGAGGAGGTTGTGGGTACGAAGACGAGGCTCATTCTGAACGAACGAGTTGGGTGACGCGCGGGACTGCTGCGCGAGCCAACTCGGTGAATCGGAATTCGCCGAGTGGGGTTGGTTTTAAACGAGCGCGTCGGGTGATGTGTATGGCGTGGCCGTGCGCGAACCGACCTTGAAGAACGAGCGGCGGAGCCGCGACCAGACTCGCGGAGCCGTGGTCGCCACCAGTCCGATGTGACACCCTGATTTCATATCCGTCGGGCTACGACAGACGGTATGCAGTTCCCGGCGGGTCTGGATATCGACATCGTCTCGACGTACGGACAACTCGCGACCGACGGGGCGCAGTTCCTCGCTGTCGCGGCGCTACTCTACGCTATCGGCCGGCTAATCGCTGTACCAGCGGCCCGATGGCTGCTGTCACGGATGGAGACTAACAAGACAGTCGCCAGTGCGCTGACCAGCGCCGTCCACCTAATCTCAGTCATCCTCGCGGTGGTCATCGGCGCCAGCGTCGCGGGCTTCCGGGGCGCACTTGCGGGGTCGACGCTGCTGGCCGCAGGCATTACACTGGCGGTCGGGCTGGCGGCACAGGACGTACTCGGAAACTTCGTTGCCGGCGCGTTCATCGTGACCGACCCGGATCTGAACGTCGGTGACATCATCGCTTGGAACGGGATGCAGGGCACGGTGGTCGATATCGACCTGCGAGTGACGCGGATTCGGACGCCGGACAACGAGCGTATCATCGTCCCGAACACGGAGCTGGCAACGAGTGCAGTGACGAACCAGACATCAACAGGCCCGGTGGGTATCTCCTACCGGTTCGGCGTCAGCTACGACGCCGATATCGAGACGGTACAGGCCATCATCACGAACGCTGCCCGCGACCTTGACCACGTCTCGGAGAAGCCGGCACCAACAGCCAGGGTCAGTGACCTGGCGTCGACGGCGGTCATCCTGACTGGCCGAATCTGGATCCCCAACGAACGGCGGAACCGACTCGTGTCGGTCAGGGCTGCGTTTATTCAGCAGGTGCAGGCGGACTGCCGCGCCGAGGGAATCGACCTCAGTGACACGAGCCAGCACGAACTCTCCGGCGACATCGGCGTCCACGACAGCGTCGGGCCGGTGCACGAGCGAACCGAGTAGCCACCGGTCGGGACCGTGTCCGGCCCCATGTTGTCTGCGAGATTCCCAGCGCCCGTACGTTTATACCTGTTCACAAGCTGGTACGTATATGGACGAGAAGCGTTTCGTCGTCGCCCTCTTCGGCCTCGCTGTCGCGGTGGTGGTCGGCGTCCTCGCATATCAGTTTATCGCGGCGTTGACTGTCTCCGTGTTCCTCTATTACTCGACGCGACGGTACTACAGCTCCCTGCGCAGGCTCCGCCTTCCGGCGCGGGTGCGTGCGGTCGTCGTCATGGCGTCGCTGGCGATTCCACTCCTGTTGCTCGTCAGCTATGCGGCCGTCCTCCTCATTGTCGAGGCCCGGCAGTTCGTCACCCAGTACGCGCTCGTCGACGTGGCCGCGACGCACGTCAGTTGGCTTGACGGCGCGGAGTCCGTGCCGGACCTCACCGTCGAGGGGCTGTACAGCGCCTACCAGTCGGGACAGCTCTCGCCGTTCGTCGACTTCCTCAGCGAGAACGCGATGGTGCTTACCTCGGTCGCCTCCCAGTTCGTCCTCAATCTGTTCATCACGACCATCGTCACGTACTATCTCCTCGTGGACGGGCGGCGCATCCGCGAGTGGCTGCTCCGGTTCGATGACGAGGCCATCATCCGCGAGTACCTCGAAGCTGTCGACGAGGAGCTGGAAGCGGTGCTGTTCGGCAATCTCCTGAATGTGCTGGCGATATCGCTCATCGCCATCGCTGCATTCACGGGCTATAACGTCGTCGCGCCGGCGGCTGTCGAGGTTCCATATCCGACGCTTGCCGGCGCGCTGACCGGTATCGCAAGCCTGATCCCCGTCGTCGGGATGAAAATAATCTACCTCCCGCTGACCGGTATCACCGCGCTCCCGGTGGTGCTCGACGGTCAATCCTCGTTGCTCGTGTACGTGCTTGGATTCCTCCTCATCGCGGTGGTCGTCGTCGACACGATCCCGGACCTGCTGCTCCGGCCACTCCTCAGCGGCGAGAGCACGCACGTCGGGCTCCTGATGCTCGCGTACACGCTCGGACCGGTCGTACTGGGGTTCTACGGACTGTTCTTCGCACCGATACTGCTCGTCGTCGGCATGACGTTTGCGAATACGGCCCTTCCTCGTCTGCTCGGCGCGAGCGAGCCGGACGGTATCCACCCCGACCAGCTACGACTGGAAGACTTCAGCTAGCTGCCGTAACTCGGGCCAGAAGTCGAACGCGAATGGGTTTTCGGGATAAGGAGATACCGATGCCCATGTCTGAATGTGTATTTGTCACAGACTGAACGAACATTTATATTCAGGCCAAAGTAAGAGGGCAAAAATGGGGATGGATTCCGACTCCCCCTCCTGTCTGGTGGCTTCGGACGACCATATCGGGGAGTTGTATGTGGCGACACGCCGGCTGATGACAGCCGAGAACCGGTCCGAAGTCGCGACTATCGCAGTCGAGACTGCAACAGCGATTCTCGACTTCCCGTTCAGTATCTTCTGGGAAGCCACTGACAGCGGGCTCAAAGCCGAGGCGATCTCTGACCCGCTTCGAGAGCACGTCGAGGTCCCGGACGAGCCGGGACGGAGAATGCGACACGAACGCGGGAGTTGGCTGTGGGACCATTACGAGAGTGCCGAGACACAGCGGGTCCTCGTTGATGAAGAGAAAGCGGCGTCCGATGCACCCCTTCACGGCTGTATCTCCGTTCCACTCCCGAAGTACGGACTCTTGACAGCCGGGACGGATGAACGAGCCGAACCGACCGAGCGCGAGACGCAGTTGGCCGACATCCTCGGGAAGAACGTGCTTTCGACCCTCGAACGGATCGAGCGCGAGCGGGAGCTGAAACGGCAACGCGACAACCTCGACCTGTTGAACCAGATCGTCCGCCACGACCTCACGAATCACCTACAGACCATCAGCGGCCGGGCGGAGTTGCTCCGGGACCAGTGCAGCGATGACGCACTGGAACACGTCGACGGGATTCAGGAGAGTAGCCGGTCGGCTGCGGAACTGCTTGAGACGGCTGGAAACCTTGCGACGGTAATGCGACAGACGGACTGGGAGACTGAGCCGGTCGCCCTCGGCCAAGTCCTGTCCTCGGTGACCGAAGATATCACAGCGACGTACAACGATGCACAGGTCACCGTCCCGGACGAGTACCCGTCGGTACGGGTACAAGCCGACGAACTCCTGTCCTCCGTGTTCCGAAACGTCCTCACTAACGCCATCCAGCACAACGACTCGGCACCGCCGTCGGTCGTCGTCGATGTGACCGACGACGGCGACGGAGTCCACGTCACTGTCGCCGACAACGGACCGGGAATCCCGGACGAGCAGAAACAGGCGGTGTTCGAGCGCGGGGAGAAACGTCCGGACAGTGACGGCACCGGTGTCGGCCTCTATCTCGTCCGAACGCTGGTAGACGCGTACGGCGGTGACGTGTGGGTCGAAGACAACGAGCCGACGGGGACGGTAGTCGGGGTAACGCTACCGAAGGCAGTGGGCGACGCCTGAGTCGTCTCCAGAACTGGGCGGGCTCGCTACCGCTCTACCAGCCCGTCCAGCAGGTGTATCGCGCCGTGTTTGTCGAGCGGGTCGTTCGCGTTCCCGCAGTGGGGCGACTGCACACAGGCCGGACAGCCGTCGGCACAATCACACGAGGTCAGCATCGACAGCGTGGTGTCCATCAGCGGTCCGATATCGTGGTAGCCCGCCCGCGTTAGTCCGATGCCACCGGGATAGCCGTCGTAGATGAAGATGGTAGGCTCGCCGGTGTGGGGATGGCGCGGCGTCGACAGGCCGCCGATGTCACCGCGGTCACAGAGGTACTCGAAGGGGAACATCGAAATCATGGCGTGCTCGGCGGCGTGGATGGCCCCTGGGAAGTCGCCGGCGTCGCCGCCGTCGGTCACCGCATCGCCGGACTGACCGCCGCCACCGCTTCCGCTCTCGTTCTCGCTCCCGGAATCGCTTTCGGCTCCGTACGCACCCTGCCGTATCTCGCTTTCCAGGTCCGACGGCACGGTGTAGTACAGCGCCTTCGTCTCCAGCGTCGTCTCGGGCAGATCGAGCGAACGCTGGCCGAGCACCTCCCCGGAGGAGCCGTCGCGGCGCTCGTAGCCAGTGATTTGCTTGCGCATCGTCACTGAGGCGAAGCGGACCGGAACCTCCTCGCGGGTCGGTAGTCGCCGCTCCGCCAGGTCCGCCTCAACGGTGATGGTCTTGTCGTGCAGGACGCGAGTGAAGTAATCGGCCCACGTCCGGTCGAGTTCTGCCACACCCGCGTTGAGGTCGAGGTCCGTCACCTCGTAGCGCCGGCCCTGATGATGGTAAATCGCGCCGGGGTGGGCGTCCCGCAGTGCGTCCTCGACGGAGAGCGTCGCTATTACGTCGCCGTTCGCCACCAGCTTCACCTCGCCGTCGTCAACGGTCCGCAGGTTCATCTCGTGGTGCGGGCTGCCGTTGCCGAGCCAGCGCATTCCCTGGTCGGTCTGGCGACGGTCGAGTTTCCCGGCCGATTCGAGGTCGGCGACTACGTCGGGGAACGTCTCGCCGAAATGACGGTCGTCGTCCGGTGAGAGCCAGTTTTCACAGGCGGCCGCGTGAACGTGGTCCGGGAGCAGTTGCTCGTTTTCGGGGTTGGTCACAGCTTGCTCGGCCCCCGTCTCGAACAGCGCGTCGGGGTTGCGCAGGACGTACTGGTCAAGCTGGTCCTCCCCGCCGACCAGCGCGACGAGCGCGGGGTCGGTGCCGCGGCCGGCCCGCCCGGCCTGCTGGAAGGCCCGCATCCGCGTCCCGGGGTAGCCGTCCAGCAACACGGCGTCGAGGCCGCCCACGTCGACGCCCAGTTCGAGTGCGCTGGTCGACCAGACGCCCCGCAGGTCCCCCGACTGCAGGCCCTGCTCCAGTTCGCGCCGGCGGTCGTCGGTCAGCGCGGCCTGGTACGCGGCGACGCCATCGGCGAGGTCGTGCTCGCCACGCTTCCGGAGTTCGTCGGCGCTATCGCTGGCGTAGCGCTCGGCGGTCTGGCGCGACCCGGCAAAGACGACCGTCTGGAGGCCCCGCTCGACGAGGTCGACGAACAGCTGTTTCGTCTCGACGTGGTTCGACTTCCGGCGGCCGCTCCCCCAGCCGTCACCCTCGTACTCCGGGGGGTTCCACAGCAGCCAGTGACGCGGCCCGCTGGCACTCGCGTCCTCGTCGACCAGCGCGAACGACGGATCGGGCTGGCCGGTGACTGCTGCCGCGTGCTCCACCGGATTGCCGATAGTCGCCGAGCAACAGACCCACTCCGGGCCGCCCGCCGTAGCCGTACTCTCCTCGCCGTTACTGCCGCCTGCGTCGAACCGCTCAGCTACCCGCTGGAGGCGGCGCATCACCAGCGAGACGTGGCTGCCGAACACGCCGCGGTAGCCGTGGACCTCGTCGATGACGACGGTTTCGAGTCGCTGGAAGAACCAGTCCCACAGCCGATGGGCGTGGGGGAGGATGCCGTAGTGGAGCATATCCGGCGTGGTCAGCAACACGGTCGGCTGGCGCTCCCGGATAGCCTCTTTCTCGGATTTGGACTGCCGGCCGGTGTACTGGGCGACGGAGACGCCGGAGGCGAAGCCAAGTCCCTGCGCCAACTCCGACAGCGTCTCGGTCTGGTCGTTGATGAGCGCGACCTGTGGGGCGATGTACAGTGTCGTTGCCCGGCGGTCAAGCGCCCGCTCGAACGCCGGAACGGTGTAGGCGAGGCTCTTCCCGCTCGCCGTCTCGGTCGCGAGAACAACGTTGTCACCGGACCTGATTGCCTCGATTGCGTCCACCTGATGGGTGTAGAGGTCGGTGATGCCCCGGTCTTCGAGGACGCTGGCGAGCCGGTCCGCCACGTCGCAGTCCGCGGTCCGCGCGTCCCGGCCGGGGACCGTCCGCTGGTCGACGATCTGTCCCTCGTAGTACGGACGGTCCCGGAGCCACGAAATCGTGTCGTCCACGGGCGACGTACGGGAGCGAAAAGTATCGGTGTTGCTGTTCTCGCCCGGGATACCTCAGCCGACGGTGGACTCAGTCAGTGGTCGACTGATTGAGCGGCGGTGTCGCATCGCGCTCCGGTCCGGGCGGCAGGGACCCCACCGCTGCAGGGAGCGCAGCCAGTGGGACGGTATTGTGGACGGCGCTGGCGTGGACGCTCTCATCCGTCTCGACAGCGAGGCAAGTATCGCCCGCCTCGATAACCGCACTGTTGCCGTCACCGGTTTCGCCCGCTATCACGACAGCATCGGCGGCAGCGGCGAGGTCAACTGCGCGCTCACGGGCCGTGTCGTCGATGCCAGCGAAGGCTGGGACCGTGACTGCTTCACAGTCGAGGTCCTGGGCCCGCTCGGCGGCTGCGTCGCCGGCAGAGACAACGCCGACACTGACCCGACAGCCAGCCCCGACGAGTTTCGAGACGGCAGCGGCCGCTGGCTTGCCGGTCCCGACGACGTGGACGCGACGGGCGACCGACTCTTGTTCAGCAAGCGGCGTCACAAGCGGCGCGTCGGTGCCGGGCTGGGTCGTCACCAGTGTCTCCGCGTCGAAGGCGTCACGGAGCGTGTCGCTCGTGAGAACATCGGCGGGACGGCCCGCGGCGCGGATGCCGCCGCCGGCGAGCAACACCAGCTCGTCGCAGTACCGCGCGGCCAGATTGAGGTCGTGGATGGCGGCGACGGCCGTTTTCCCATCGTTGACGAGCGCTCGGACGAGTTCGAGCGTGCGGACGGCGTGGTTGATGTCGAGGCTCGCCGTCGGTTCGTCAAGCAGGAGCACCGGCGTCTTCTGTGCCAGTGCCCGGGCCAGCAGGACCCGCTGGCGCTCGCCGCCGGACAGCGAGGTGAACGGCCGGTCAGCGAACTGAGCGACGCTGGCGCGCTCCATCGCCGTCTCGACGGCGCGCCGGTCGCCGTCGTCCATTCGGTCGAATCGGCCGAGATGCGGTGTCCGCCCCATCTCCACGGTCTGTCTGACGCTGAAGTCGAACGACAGTGCGGTTCCCTGTGGCGTGCTCGCGACAAGGCGGCTCACCGCTTTCGCTGAGCGGTTCGAAATCGGCTCGCCATCGACGCGAACCGTTCCGGTGTCCGGGTTGAGCGTCCCTTTCACCGCTCGCAGGACGGTCGTCTTGCCCGCGCCGTTGGGACCGACGAGACCGACGAGCGACCCGCGGTCGACGCCGAAATCGACGCCCGAGACGACCGGCTGGTCGCCGAAAGACACCGTGAGGTCGGATACGTCGAGCATCGGCCTGGAACGGTCTCGCTCCGGGTCCGCATTGTCGGGCTCGCTTTGACCGCTCATAGCTCGTGGACCTCCCGCTTCCGGAGCAAGTACAGGAAAAACGGCGCACCGAGGACGGCGGTGACGATGCCGACCGGGACCTCGGCGCTCCCCGAGCGTGCTAGCGTGTCCGTCGCCACGAGGAACGACGCCCCAGCGAGCGCCGCTGTCGGGAGGAGTATCCGGTGGTCCGGCCCGACGAGCAGCCGCATCACGTGGGGGACGATGAGGCCGACGAACCCGACGATGCCGGCGACGGCGACACCCGCAGCCGTGATGACCGCTGATAGCGCAAGCAGGACTCGTTTGGTCCGTTCGACTTCGATACCGAGGCTCTGTGCGTCTTCCTCGCCGAGCAGCATGACGTTCAGGTCGCGTGCGTACGCGAGCAACACGACGAACGGGACGGCAACGAGCACGACGCTAGTGGTCACTTCGGGCCAGGACGCACCCTTGAGATGGCCCATCAGCCAGTACAGCGCCCGGCGGATGCTCTCGCCGCTGTGGAGCAACAGGAACGAGACCACCGCGCCCAGAAACGTCTGTATCGCCACGCCGGCCAGCAACAGCGTCGCGACCGGCGTGCGGCCGTTCCGCGTGGCGATGAGATAGACGCCGAAGGCCGCGACCAGCGCTCCTGCGAAGGCCGCGCCGCGGAGCCCGAGCCCGAACGGGATGACGACTGGCGCGACAATGAAGGCAACCGCGCCGACCGCTGCGCCGGAAGAGACGCCGATGATAGAGGGATCAGCCATCGGGTTCCGGAAGATTCCCTGCATGATCGTCCCCGCGGCGGCAAGCGAGAAGCCGACGACCGCACCGAGCAGTATCCGGGGGAGTCGGACCTGCATCACTATCTGTGTCTGGAGGTCGCTTACGGTGTAGGAAAATACGTGGGCCGTGGTCACGTCGACGGCAGGACCGGAGAACGAGATGCCAGTCGGGACGACGACGGCGTTGAGCAGCACTTTCCCGACGACGTCGGGCGGAATCCACACCGGGCCGATGCCGGCGCTCGTCGTCACCACGGCACAGAGGACGGCGACGAGCCCCGCCGACCACCCGACAGTCCGACCCGCGAAACGCATGTATGAAAGCCCAGTTGCAGTAGATAAGTATTTATTGCTCCTGACACCCGCCTAGGATATGCGACGACTTTCTCTCGTATTCGTCTCTGTCTTGCTTGTCGGCTCGTTCGCGGGTGTCACTCCAGCTTCAGCAACAGCAGCCACACAGGCGGAGGGCTGCTCGTTTCCGGTCACGGTGACCGACGCGACCGGGACCGAGGTCACCCTCGAGGAACGCCCGGAGCGGGTCACGACGACCAACCCTTCGGCTGCCCAGACGATGTGGGAGATCGGTGGCCGCTCCCAAGTGGTCGGGCTCACCCAGTATGCAAGCTATCTGGACGGCGCTGAGAACCGAACGAACGTCTCCGCGAGCTTCGGTGTCAACGTCGAGCGTGTCGTCAGCACGAACCCGGACCTCGTGATCGCACCGAACGCCAGCGCCGGCGACGTGGCCCCGCTCCGACAGGCCGGGCTCACTGTCTATCACCTCCCCGCCGCGACAACTATCGAGGATATCCGAACAAAGACAACGACTATCGGACGCCTGACCGGTAACTGCGAGGGTGCGAGCGAAGCGAACGCCTGGATGGACGCAAACGTCGATGCCGTCCGGCAGGTCACCGCGGACGCCGAAGACAGACCGACGGCGCTGTACCCGCTGGGCGGAGGGTACGTGGCGGCGGGCAACACCTTCGTCACGTCGCTCATCGAACTCGCGGGCGCGGAGAACGTTGCGGCCCGCAACCACACCCAGTATCCACAGCTCAGCGACGAGGTCATCCTCCAGCTCGACCCGGATGTCCTCTTCGTCACCGAGAACACAGCGACCGTTGCGGAGACAGAACCCTACGCCAGCACGACCGCAGGCGAGACCAATTCGACGGTCGCCGTACAGGTCCGGAACATCAACCAGCCCGCCCCGCGGAGCGTAGTTTCGTTCGCACATAATGCCACTGCACAGCTCTATCCGGACCGCTACGACGCCGACAGCTACGTCCCACGGTCGGCGGTGATGCCGGCCGAGACCAAAACGAGCGAGCCCACGCCCGCGGACCACACGCCAAGCACTGACCAGTCCACGACCGACGCCAGTGGCCCCGGATTCACGGCTGTTGGGGCACTTGTCGCGCTGCTGGCGCTGGTCTGCACACAGCAGGTTCGCCGCCGGAGGCCATAGCGCCATGGATAAACAAACTATCCGCGAGACGGTCTGGGACGCGCTGGAAGAGCGCAGTATCGCTCGATTCCCGTTCCCGCCCCACGACCGGATTCCGAATTTCGAAGCCGCAAACGAGGCCGCACAGCGCTTGACCGAGACCGCAGTCTGGGACGCCGCGGAGACGGTGAAGGCGAATCCGGATTCACCACAGCTCCCGGTCCGCCGGGCGGCGCTGCGGGCCGGCAAAACGGTGTATATGGCCGTGCCACGGCTCCGGGACGAGCAGTGTTTCTACGAACTCGACCCCGCCGAACTCGACGACATCGAGGCCGCGCCGGCGGTGTCGAACGTCGCGGACCACGCCCGGCAGGTCGGCCCCGAGGCGGTCGGAAGCGTTGACCTCGTGGTATCGGGGTCGGTCGCAGTCACCGGGGACGGCGCGCGAATCGGGAAGGGTGAGGGGTACAGCGACCTCGAATACGCTGTCCTCCGTGAACTGGGACTGGTCGACGAGACGACACCGGTCGTGACGACGGTCCACGAACTCCAGATTGTCGGCGGCCCCGAAGGCGTCGTCGACACCACTGTCCCCGTCGACGACCACGACGTGCCAATGGACTGGGTTGTGACGCCGGACCGAACTGTCGAGACGGCCACCACGCATACGACGCCAACGGGCGTCGACTGGGACGCGCTTTCGACAGAGCGCATCGACGAGATTCCGGTCCTGTCGGCTCGCCGGCCTGACTGACCTCTCAGTCGCTATACACGGGGTAAAACCCTGGTAATGAAAGCTTACCGGCGGTACAACTTTATTCCCACATACCCTGAAGCGGATATGGATACACCCGTGGCCACGCCGAACCGTCACGGGGCCGACGGAACTGCCGGTCGGGTGCGCGTTCTCTACGTTGACGCGGACTGCGACGACATCACGGCAGTCACGGAGGCGCTAAGCGGGAGCCCCGACGAATTCACTGTGACGGTGTGTGAGACGGCGGACGACGCGCTCACATCTCTCGAAAACGCGTCCTATGACTGTGTTGTCAGCGAGTACCGACTGACGGACAGAGACGGAATCGAACTGTTGAGCGTCGTCCGGGAGCAGTCGTCTGACCTCCCGTTTTTGTTATTCACTGACGATGGGGACGAAAGCGTGGCCAGCGATGCCATTTCTGCCGGGGTCACGGACTACGTGACGAAGACACCCCTCTCAGAGCAGACGGAGTTCCTTCGACAGCGGATCACCGCTGCTGTCGCTCGTTATCAGGAGGAGGCGGACATTCTCGACCGGATGACCGACGCGTTCTTTGCGGTGGACGAAAACTGGGAGTTCACATACGCCAACGAACGCGGTCGCCGCGTCATCGGCCGTGCGATGGCGGGAGACGGTGATACCACCGACTTGCTGGGGCAAAACATCTGGGAAGTGGTCCCGTCCCTGGAAGAAACGGAGTTCAGCAAGCAGTACCGACAGGCGATGACTAAGCAGGAGCCAACATCCTTCGAAGCGTACTTCGAGCCGCTACAGACGTGGTTCGAAGTGTCTGCGTACCCGTCACAAACCGGAATTTCGGTGTACTTCCGTGACATCACTGAGCGCCACAAGCACGAGGAGGAGATCAGGGGCAGAGAACGGACGCTCCGAGAGATTTACGCGGTTATCTCCCGCAAGGACCTCGATTTCGAGGACAAGGTCGAGCGCCTGCTCGAAATCGGGCAGCACGCCCTCGGAACCGAAACGGCCGCGCTCTCACGCATCGATGGCGATATGTACGTCTTCGAAATCGTCCGCGACCGGACAGGAGCCATCGAGGCGGGCGATGCAGTCCCGCTCGACGCGACGAACTGCGAGCGGGCCGTCGTCGAGGAGCAGACGCTGGTGCTCGCTGATATCGCCGAAGACCGGCCAGAACTAACTGAGAGAGTGGGTTACACCGAAATGGGCGTCTCCTGTTACCTCGGAACGCCCGTTGTCGTCGACGGCTCGGTGTACGGCACGTTCTGCTTCTACGGCACGGAGCCCCGCGATTCCTTTTCGGAGTGGGAAGTCACGCTCGTGGAGTTGATGGGGAACTGGGTCAGCTACGAACAGGAGCGCGAACGCCGCGAGCAGGAACTCACCCGCGAGCGAAACCGCCTGGAGGAGTTCGCCAGCGTCGTCAGCCACGACCTCCGGAACCCGCTCAACGTCGCGGTCGGCCGGCTAACGCTTGTCGACGAGGAATACGACGGGGACCCGGAGCACGTCGAATCGCTCCGGCGGTCGCTCGAACGGATGGACGAACTCATCGACGACGTGCTCGCGCTCGCCCGCGGCGGCCACAAGGTCATCGACGCGACCGAAGCGTCGCTAGACGATATCATTACGGCCGCCTGGGACACCGTCGAGAGTTCGGACGCGACGCTTGAACGGGTCGATACGGACGCGCGGATCACGGGCGACCAGACGCGGCTTCAGCAGCTCTTCGAGAACCTCTTCCGAAACAGTGTGGAACACAGCGACGACCCCGTGACCGTCTGCGTCGGGACCCTCGCTGACGGCCGTGGGTTCTACGTCGCGGACGACGGCCCCGGAATTCCCGAAGACGAGCGTGACGAGGTGTTCGAGCGCGGCTACACCACGAGCGACGACGGGACCGGCTTCGGGCTGGCTATCGTCTCCGAAATCGTCGACGCACACGGCGGCCGGATAACTGTCGCAGAAAGCGAGGACGGCGGGGTGCGCTTCGACGTGACCGGTGTTCAGGTCGACCGCTTATAACTGGTCGACGCAGTCCCGAATGAGGCCGTCGACGTTTTCGGGGAGCGTCGGGTGATAGGCCCGGTCCGGCAGGTCGCGCACGTCAAGGCCAAGTTCGACGATGGTCTGGAACGTCTTGGCGAAGCTGTCCGCGTGGTAGTGCATGCCCTGCCAGCCGAGTACTGTCCCGTCCTCCGCGTCGACGACGAGTTTTGCAAGCCCTTCAGGCACGTCTTTGGATTTGAATACGCCGTCGTCGCTGGCCTGGCGCGTCGCCGTGACCACGTCGTAGCCCGCTTCTTTCGCCGTCTTCTCGTTGTGGCCGACGCGGGCGAACGGGTAGACGCCCAGCCCGGAGAAGATGACGTGGTGGTGGACGTTGCGGTATTCTTCGAGCGAGCCACCGGCCTCCTGTCGGACGATGTTCTCGGCCGCGGTGAAGCCCTGCTCTTTGGCGACGTGGAGAATCGGCTCCTTGCCGTTGACGTCGCCGACGGCGTAGATGTGGTCGGCGTCGCGGGTCTGCATCGTGTCTTTCGCCCAGTCACCTTCGACGGAAACGGGCGTGTTCTCCAGCCCGAGCCCCTCGACGGTCGGGCGACGGCCGGTAAAGAGGAACAGCTGGTCGGCTTCGAACGTCTCCTCGCTGCCGTCGTCGTACTCGACGGTGAGGCGGACGCCGCCGTCTTCCGTTTCCTCTAGTTCCTGCTCGTAGCAGTTCGTCGGGATGGTCACGTCCCAGTTGTCCTCGTAGATGTCAAGCGCCTCGTCGCCGAACTCCGGGTCGCCTTCGTCGATCGGCCGGTCGTCGTGCTCGATAACGGTGAGCTCCATGCCACCGGCCTCCGCCAGATACGGGACCAGCTCCATCCCGATGTACCCGAAGCCCATGACGATGCCGGAGTCAGGGAACTCCGTGGCGTCGAGCACCTGATCGCTCGTCATGAAGTCGACCTCGTCGATGCCGGGCGTGTCCGGAACGTTCACGCTGGAACCGGTCGCAATGACGACGTAGTCGGCCTCGTGTTCCTCGCCGCCGGCCTGGACCGTGTGCTCGTCGACGAACGTGGCAGTGTCGTGGATGAACGTTACGTCGTCGCGCTCGGCCATCTCGTGGACGGAGTCCCGGCGGTGCCCGGCCCAGTCGAGCACATGGTCGTCCTTGCGCTCGACGACGGCCTCCAGATCAACGTCGGGCACGTCGCCGACGAGACGGTCGTCGTGGCGCGCCTGGAAGCGATGTGCGCCTGCGGAGAGCACTTCCTTGGACGGCATACAGCCACGAAGGATACAGAGGCCGCCGCCGGGCTCGCCGTTGTCGATGAGCGTGAGTTCGATGTCGTCCGCCTCGACAAGGTCGCCGGCGACTGCGGCCCCGGCACTGCCATACGCGCCGATGATAACGACGTGAGTCATATCAGTGCTAGGACGATGCCAGCAAATAAAGGCTTCAGTGGCGTGTTTCGCCCGGACACGACCGGCGGTGGGTCGTGCCTCGGCGTCGTGGATTAATCGTCGCCGTCGACGGGCGCGGGCGGACGCGACCGACCGAACCCGAGTAGGCCACGAACCGACCAGTCAGCGTTGAACACCCGGTCCCAGACGACGAGCGCGGAGGGGATCACCAGCAGGGACGCGAGGAAGGCGTACGCGATTGACAACGCTGTCAGGATGCCGAACTGGCCGATCGCGGGGAACACAGCCAGCCCGAGCACGCCGATGCCGAACGTCGTGGTGAGCATACTGCCGAACAGCGCGCCGCCGGTCCCGCGAACAGTCCGGTCCAGTGCCGTTTCGAGGTCGTTTTTCTCGAACTCGTCAGCGAACCGGTGCGTGACGTGGACCGAGTAGTCGACACCCAGCCCGATAGTTATCGCCAGCATCGTCGCTGTGAGCGCGTTGAACGGGATATTGAGCAGCCGCATCGTCCCGCCAAGCCACGCTACCGTGACGACGACGGGAATGATGTTCACGAGCCCGAGCGACGGCCGCCCCTCCAGCATGTTGTAGATGAGAACGAGGAACACCGACGAGCCGACAAGCGCAATCGCCAGTGACTGGATGGCTGACTCTAGGATGAGGTCCGAGACAGCCTGGAACACGACGACCGAGCCGGTTGCCGTCGCCTCGTACCGGAAGTCGTCGGCAACGTTTCTCGTGTCGGCGGTCACCTCTGCGTCGGTCGCGTCCGATTCGACTGTGTAGACGACGCGCGCGCTCCGGTAGTCCTCGGTGATGTACTCTAGCGCCGTACTACGGGCCGGCGAGTCGAGCAGATACTCGTATATCTCCTCGAGGTTATCGTCCGGGACCCCGTTGTCGTTTCGGTCGTTGCGCTCGACCATCCGGCGGAACTTGGGGTCGCGCTCTGCCTGGTCCTGAATGACCGTCACGATAGATGTCGAATCAGCGCGTCCGTCCTCTCGGATGAACGAGTCCGGCGGGTTGTTGCCCGCTCGATACATCTGCTCAAGCGCCGCGTCGTTCCGCATTGGCCCCTCTACGTACACCGTCGCCTGACTGGACTGGGTCGTGTCGAATCGCTCATCGAGGAAGTTCGTCACCTCCGTTACGGTGTATTCGCTCGGAGCGAACGGTTCCGGAAGGGCCTCGACGAAGTCCGGGTTCTCCTCGGGCGGCAGGAAGTCCTCCTGACTGAACGACGTCGAGACGCCGGTGGCGTAGTAGCTGGCACCGACCGTGGACACGAGGATGAGCACGAGGAAGACGATCGGGGCGCGGTTCGCGATGACGACACCGCCGCGCAACACGTCACTCAGTGCGGAATCCTCCGCACCCAGCGGCGTCTCGCTGAACGTCGGAATGGGGTAACGCTGGCGGAGTCGGTCCAGTTCCACCTTCGCTGCGGGCAGGAACACCCCGAAGATGAGGAAGGTGAACGTGATACCGACAGAGGCCACGTAGCCGAAGTCCTGAATCGGCGGCAGTGCGCTGGTGAGGTTCGCGGCGAACCCGATGACTGTTGTCCCGGTCACGATGAAGAACGCGACAAGCAGCTGGTCGGTCGTGATACGCATCGATTTCTGGATGGACGCGCCGGTTTCGCGCTCCTCCCGATACCGGTTGACGGCGTGAATCCCGAAGTCGATACCGACCGCCAGTAACAACGGTGGCACGGCGATGAGCATCTGCGAGAAGGGGATGCCGGCAAGCCCCATGAAGCCGAACGTCCAGACGACGGCCATAAACAGCGCGAGCAGGCCAAGTGCCATGTCCGCGAGGTCGCGATAGGCAATCGTCAGGAAAAACAGGATGAACAGCACTGCCGCGGGCACGGTCAGGATGAGCGAGTCGCCGACGACGTTCGAGAACTCGTCTGCGACGATACCGCTGCCGAACAGGGTAATGCCGCCGTGGTCAGCGCTGGCGACAGTGAACCCGGCCTGTTTCTGGATGCTCGTCAGCGGACTCGAACCGCCTTGCCCCGACCCGGAGGAAATTCCCGCCGGGACCTCGTGTGTGACGACCCCGATGGTCGCCGATGCCGAGGCGGCTTTACGGTTGAAGTCCTTGCTCAGTAGCGATCTGAACCGGGGGTTCTGCTCGGCTGCGCGCCTGACAGCAGCGTCGATTTCACTCGGCGTTGCGGCTTCGACAGCATAGACCTGCTGTTCAGTCGTCGTCGCTTCCGGGTCTAGCTGCTGGGCGACAATGCTGGCGGCGCTTGAGGTCGATGTGACACGGAGCGTTCCATGCTGTTCCAGCCGATGCTGTGACCTGAGCATCCGGAGCAACGCCGGCTTCGAGAGCACGTTGGTTTCCTGCTGGATCAGCTGTGTGCTCCCTGTGTCCGGTGAGAAGGTCGGTGAGAACTTGTCGTTGACCTCCTGTAGTGCCTCCTCGGCCGGCAGTCCGGTCGTAAACTGCGACGTCCCGGAGTTGGTCGAGACGCTCCCGAGGCCGGCGCTGAAGACCACCGTCACGACCAGGAAGAGGAGCACCACCTTCCGTGAATCGTGGACGATGCGGTCGTCCGCCCAATCGATGTAGCGCTGGTAGTCCATGCGTTAGCGGAACCTGAAGTAGCCGCCGATGGCCAGGGCGGCCACGAGTGCGACGCCGATAATCGCCGTCAGCGGCGAACTGCCACCGCCGGAGTTAGTCACGGAGACCGGGAGGCGGTAGGTGTCGGACACTGGCGTATCTCCGTCCGGCTCCTCGTACTGGAAGTCCACCGAGATGGGATAGTTTTTGGTCATCGCGGCACCGCTTGCGCTGATACCGAACTCGATGGTCGTTGACTCGCCCTGGTCGAGGCTGTCGACGTACGCCTGGTCGTCCGACACGGAGATCGGTGACTCGGCGAACAGCTTCGCCTCGATATCGGTCAGTCGCTCACCGGCGTCGTTGGTGATGGTCACTTCGAGCGTGCTCGACCCACCCACGTTGACCGACGCGTTCGTCGTCTCGACGATAAACTCGTCGGCGCTGCCGTCGACGCTCTGCCGGATTTCGAGCGTGTCACTCTCGCGCCTGTCGCCTTCGCTGTTGCGGTAGTTGGCGACGAAGTCGAACTGTCGTGGGCCGGAGTTCGCGTTGTCCGACACGTCGGCGTCGAACGAGACGGTCGTCGACTCGCCCGGTTCGAGGTCGCCGACCGCGTACTGGGTCTCCTTCGGCGAGATGTTGTCGTGGGTGCTCGCCCAGTTCAGCACGACGTTACGGACTGTTCGGTCGCCGGTGTTGGTCAGCGACGCTTCCAGCGTGCCGTCGTCACCCGCCTGCAGGGACGACTCGACGTCTCCCATGGCAAAGGACTGTTCGGGTTCGGGCGTAAGTCCGAGTGAGATGTCGTCAGCGACGCCGGCATCGCCTTCTGGGTCGTCATAGCTCACTGACGCCGACAGCGCGTAGCTCTGTGTCTTGGCGTCGTCGCTGGCGCTTGCATCGACGCTTACCGTTCGCGTTTCACCGGGCTCCCAGGAGCCGACAAACTGCGATGTGGATTCGGACTGTCCGAACGTAATCGCGCTGTTCTGCGTGGTAAGTGTCACTGTCGCGTCCGAGACTGTGACAGGCCCGTCGTTGCGCAGGGTCACGTTATACGTCCCGGAGTCACTGACAGCAACGTCGCTGTCAACACGTTCGACAGTGAACGTTTGCTCGCGGGCAGGTGTAATCCCGATTGAAGAGGCCGACGTACTCTTTCGCACCCCGTCGGTGTCATCGAAGTCGACTTGCAGGTCAAACTGATACGGTTCGGCTCTGGCGTCACCGCTCGCACCGACGCGGTACCGGAGCGTCCGCTGTTCACCAGCCTCCCAGGTATCGATGAACCGGGAGCTGCTGGTGTCACTACCGACTGTGAGTTCAGGGTTTGTCGATTCCAGCGTTACTGAGGCTTCTCGGGCTGGTTCGTCACCAGTGTTCTCGACGGTGACTGCAACCGTCCCGACTGAGTCGACGCGTGCGCCGGAGTCGACGCCCACCACGTCAAAACCCGCGTCGTCGTCGATTTCGAGTTCGAGTTCGACCCGTTCAGTCGCGGTTTCTTCGTCACGTGCCCCGTCGTTTTCGGAGATATAGCTCGTGTACTCGTATTCAACGATGACAGGAACGGTGTAGTCCCCAGGACTTGCGTCGTCATCGACGCTGATGTCGAATGAAATCGGACTCGTCTTGCCTTCCGGGACGGAGCCGACGGCCTGCTTGTTCGTTGTTACCGTAATCGGGGCGTCTCCGTTGTTGACTTTGACTGTGGTCCCGCGGGCGGTCGTTACTTCACTGTTCTGTATTCCCTGGGTCGTAGACCCGGAGTCGACCGTTCCGCTGTTGACGAGGACAACGTCGAGTGTCGTCTCCTCACCGGGCGTAACGGTGTTATCGACCAACGTTGCGTCGAAGTCGGGGCTTCCGGTCACGGCGCCGATCGCCGTTCCGGATGCCATGAGCAATGCGACAACTGCCAGCGTCAGTAATGTTCGTGGTTTCATGCGTAGGGACACTTCGGACATTCCGTGTCGTTGTTTCTGTCCGGAGCGGACGTCATGCCTGGGAGATCGGGATATGTACCCACATACGTCTGTGCAGACTCCCGCCCGAACCGTGTACATCGAACGAACGTTCGGTCGCCTATCAACGTTGTGGTTCAGTAACAGTGGGAAGATATTTACTGCCCGAACGAATATTCGGTCGGGATGAGTGATGGAATTCCGTTCGCCGGGGAACCAGCGGACTCGCACGAGGCGATAATGCGAGCCACGTTCCGTGCCCTCCGGGAATACGGGTATGCCGGACTTTCGATACAGCGAATCGCGGACGAGGCCGACCTCAGCAAATCGACGTTTTATCACCACTTTGATGGCAAGGAGGACCTCCTGTTGTCGTTTCAGGAGTTCATCCTCACGGAATTCAACCGCATCTTTCAGGTCGAATCGACCGGCGACCCCGAACAGGACATCAAGACGTTTGTCAGTCTCATTCTCGACGATTTCCCGGACTGCGTCGAAACGCCAACCAAGGACGCCGTCCTCGGGTCGTACGTCGAGATGCGCGCCCAGGCGGTTCAGAACTCGGACTTCCGCGAGAAGTTCACCGAGACGGACGAACTGTTCGCCCGGCAACTCGTACAGATCATCGAGGACGGCATCGAACAGGGGGTCTTCGCCGACGTCGATCCCGAAACGGTTTCGCGGTTCCTGATCACGATACTCGACGGCGTGATTCTTCAGAGCGCAACGCGAAACGACAACCCTGTCGCCGAGGTTCGGGACACTATCGACGAGTATATCGAAGAGACGCTGATTCTCGGTACCTAGCTTCGGCTGATCGACTGGTACGTCTCCTTCAACTCCTCGAAATCATCGTTCTCGGCGTTCAGCACCCACTCCAGCTCTTTTGCCCGTTCTTTCAGTCTGGTGTACTCGTCGCTCGCCTCCAGTTGTGACGTGGATTTCTCGCGTTCCAGCACGGAGAGTTTCGAGGAGATCCGGAAGTACTCGTCGAGCCTGTCGTCCTTGCCGGACCTGTCGAGGTGCTGGTCGAGCGCCGACAGGAGCGTCGACTGGTCGACCGGCTTCTGGAGGTAGTCGTCGAAGGGCATCTCCAGAATGTTCAGGTCGGCGTCAACCGCGGTCAGCATGATGATGATGCCGTCGTACCCCCGCTCG
Source organism: Haloarcula sp. CBA1127 (assembly GCF_001485575.1). NCBI lineage: Archaea > Methanobacteriati > Methanobacteriota > Halobacteria > Halobacteriales > Haloarculaceae > Haloarcula > Haloarcula sp. CBA1127. The sequence continues at coordinate 3,076,067 of NZ_BCNB01000006.1, read as the reverse complement.
CGCAACCGGGATAGCACGTCGTCGCCGTGCACGTCGGGCATTCGTCGGTCGAGCAACACGGCGTCGAACTCCGGGCCGGCAGCGTCGAGCGCCGCCTGACCACTGTACACGACAGTCGTCTCGTAGCGCTTGCCGAGTTTCAGAGCCTGCGTGTCGGCGACGTCGTGCTCGTCGTCGACGACGAGCACCCGCGGCGGGCCGCCTGTAGTTCTTGACACGGTACTACACCGTTCTAGGGCTGGCAACTGTATATGTTTTATCGGCGGCCGCCTCTCGAAAAGCGTTAACCGATGGCCCGTTGAGTGTATCCCGATGAGCAAGTCGTCGGCGGGCACGGGCGGTCGACATCGCCTTGGCAGCCTCGCGGCCGTGGTCGGTTGGATAGGGGCAGGAGCGGTCGTGCTCGCTACCGTCGCGCTGGTGGTGCAGTCAGTGTTTTCACTCGGACTTTCGGAACAGGTTACCGTCGGCCTCGGTCTGGCGCTTGGCGGCGGGCTGGGCGGCGTCTCCTACCTGCTGGTAACTGATTCGCCCGGTGAGACGACTGACGAGACGATGACTGTGTCGGCAGACGCCGAGCAGACACCGGAGCCACAGCCGGTGGATCTCTTCGACGGTCATCCGGACCCGGTGTTGTACTTCGCCGATGAGGGCCATGGCCCGGTCGTGCGTGCGGCCAACGAGGCGTTCGGGACCACGTTCGACGTGCCGTCCGACCGCCTCAACGGAACGGCGCTCTCCGAGGCGCTGCTCGTGGCTGGTATCGACGAAGTGGACGCCGAGACAGTCAGTACAACTGACCTCGATGTCGTGGCCCTTTCGACGGCACTCGACAAACCGAGACAGTTCCGGCTGCGGACGGCCGGCGCCCCGTCGGCCGGCTACCTCCTGCTCACGCCGCTGGGGACAACGGGCGATTGAACGGCCGAACGCCGCCCGCGGGTCGGCGGCGTAACGGAACTTTAAAGATTCCATCCCGGCGAGATTCTGGATAGGAATGCTCGCGTCACCGCTGCAACTCATCGATAGTTTCCTGCTGAACTACACCATCGGTGATGTCCTGCTACTCGGCTTTGTCGGTGGGCTCGTCGCAATTCTCCCGCAACGGTCGCTCCGGATGCTGGGACTGCACACAATTGCGCTGGGCGCACTGCTCGTGATTACACCGGCATCGGCGATGGAACCGAACAGTGCGAGCGTCCTCGCATCGTCGTTCCAGTACAAACTATTCGGCATCGTGCTGCTCGTCCTCGCCCCGGTGCTGTACGCCGTCGGTCGGCGTTAGGCTAGCTTGTCGAGTGCGGTGAAGAAATCAAGCGGCGGCCCGGCAAGTCGGACCGGCTCGCCCGCACGCGAGATTGTTATCCGCTCCGGCGGGACCACGTCCTTTCGAACCCGACCGTCACTGACGACGACACCGCTGTCGGCGTCTGTGAGTTCGACGACGATTTCGCTGTCAACGTCGACGACCAGCGGCGGTGTCCCCATCTCGTCTGCCATCCCGGTGACGATGAGACCGGCCACGTCGGGGTGGACGAGCGGGCCGCGTTCGCTGAGATTGTACGCTGTCGAGCCGGTGGGTGTCGCCACCAGCACGCCGTCGGCGTGGCCGGACGTGTACAGCGAGTCGTCGACGTACACGTCGAGCGTCGCCCCGCCGCCGTGACCGCGGCGTTCCCCCTGCACGACGACCTCGTTCAGCGCCGGCGAAAGCTCCCAGTCGTCGCCGCTGGCCTGCAGCCGTGGCTTGGCTCGCGTTCTGGCGCTCCCGGTTTTCTGGATGTGTTCGACCTCCGCGACGACGGTCTCGACGGCTTCTTCGGGTGCGATAGCGTTCAGAAAGCCGACTTCGCCGAGATTGACCCCCAGTATCGGTGTTGACCCCGCACCGCGGGCTGCGTACAGAAACGTCCCGTCGCCGCCGATACTCACGACGAGGTCACAGGCGGACATCTCATCGACCGGAGCCGAATCGGGCACGGCTGCCTCCCATGCGTCGTGGTCACCCAGCGCTCCGGCGGTCGTTTCATCCACGACGACGGCCGCCGACGTGGCGCGCAGTCGGTCACACAGTGTACTCGCAAGCGACATGGCCCGGTCGTTGTCCCGCTGCGCGACGATACCGACAGTCATTGCCGGACGTTCCCGCCGGCCGCATATAAACCCTCTACGACGGCAATTATATCCGTCCCGACGCGTATCCACTTCCATGGGCCGTTCGTGTGGCTGGTGGTCGTGCGTATGAGCGGGGACGACGGGTCCGACGACGACTGGTTCGAAAGTGCGCTGGACGATGAGGGCGGCGACAGCGAACAGACGGATACCGACGATACTTCGGCGACACAATCCGAGAGCGGCGCCGAAGAGCCTACAGCTGCGGACACTGAGCCGTTTGCGGCAGACAGTGACGACGGCAGTAGCAGTGGTGAGAGCAGCCCGTTCGGTGACGATGGAAGCGCTGATTTTAGCGAAGACAGTGATAGCAGCCCATCTGATGATGACGGCAGCGCCGCTTCTGGCGGGGACAGTGATAGCAGCCCGTTCGACAACAGCAGCGGTGACCCCTTCAGCAGCGAGAGTGGGCCTGCCGATGCCGACGTTGGGTCCTCCGACGACGATGGCGGCGGGCTCTTCGACGACGACTTCGCCACCGCGTTCGAATCTGCCGGCAGCGGTGACGGTGACAGCGGGAGCGACTTCGAGGAGGAGTTCGAGTCCGACATCCCGCGGGTCGACATCGGTATCGAGGGGCTCGACCAGATGATTCAGGGCGGGATTCCACAGCGGCATCTCATCGTCACTATCGGTTCAGCCGGAACCGGGAAGACGACGTTCGGGCTGCAGTTCCTGCACCACGGCCTTCGGAACGGCGAGAACGCGGTTTTTCTGACGCTCGAACAGTCTCACGACGCGATACTGGACACCGCCGGTGACCGCGGCTGGGGGTTCGAGGAGTACGAGGAACAGGGCCAGCTTGCGATCGTCGACCTCGACCCGGTCGAGATGGCAAACAGCCTCGACAACATTCGTGGCGAGCTGCCGGCACTCATCGAGAAATTCGACGCCGACCGGCTGGTACTCGACTCCGTCTCGCTGCTCGAGATGATGTACGACGATCAGTCCCGTAGACGCACCGAAGTGTTCGATTTCACCCGGTCGCTGAAACAGGCCGGCGTGACGACGATGCTCGTCTCCGAGGCCAGTGAGAACAACCCCTTCGCGTCCAGACATGGTATCATCGAATACCTGACCGACGCGGTGTTCATCCTTCAGTACGTCCGGTCGGACACTGGCGAGACGCGACTTGCCGTCGAGATTCAGAAGATACGGAACGCGAACCACTCGCGGGAGACGAAACCCTACGAGATAACGAACGACGGCATCTCGGTCTACCAGCAGGCCAACATCTTCTAAACCGTTGCCGTCCCGACCGACTCCGGTTCGTCCCGCTCGTCGAGTGCGGCGTTGTAGCCGCCGGCCCAGAGGTCCGTCGCGACGACCAGCACGTAGAAGGTGGCGAACGGACTGAGAATCACGGCGATGAGCGAGCCGATGAACGGAACGACGTTGAGCAAGTTCACCACGACGTTGGCGGCGATGAACAGCGCAATCGAGACCAGCCACGGCGTCGCGTACTCCGGGGACATGACTAACTTCCGGAGCGTCCCGAAGTCGAACCCGGCACCGAACTCGCCGGTACAGGCGAAGTGGATGATGGCGGCCGTCGCCACGTAGCCGAACACCAGCGACAGGACGAACGATATCGCCAGCCCGCCGAAGAGGCCGGCCAGACCGGCACCCGCTCCGGCGCGAGTTCCGGTCGCCATCGCGAACAGGCTGCCGCCGACGGTCACCCCGAACACGACGAGCGGGACGAGCATATACACGATGCCGATGACCCAGGCTTTGAGGCCGTCGACGAACAGTTCGCCCCAGTCCTCGAACCCCGGCGGCTGTGTCGCTCCGTCTGCCCGCTCGCGGACTGCCTGAACGAGATAGCCGTACACGAGGATAGCGGGGACGAGGAGAAATACGAGGAGGCTGAGGACGCCACCGATGAGAACGGTCATGGTCCAGTCGTCGTCTTCCATGGGATACCTGAGTGCGTCGTCTATCGATTCCATGCCTATCGGTCACACGCAACATAGTTAGTTACAGACACCTTGCCGGATTATTCGCTCGGCTTACCGCTGGACTGTGGTATGTCGCCGCCGACACTGTCTCGCTTAAACCGTACCGGCTTGCGGAACCAATAAATCACAACCGGGCGACAGGAGGGATATGGTACTACTTGTGCCCTTCGACGGTTCGGACCTGTCGAAAGCCGCGCTCACGCGGGCGATGGAGTTCGCGGACTACCGCGACGAGGACATCACTGCGCTGTCCGTTATCCCGGACGATGCGGCGTACGCGCGGGAACGCGGCTGGACCGATGCGGACGAGGCGTTCACTGTCGAGGCGGTCGCCGACCGGATGCGAGAGCAAGCCGAGTCGGTCGCCCCGGCGGCGTCGTTCCGCTACGAGGTCCCGGAAGACGTGAGCTCGATGGCGTCAACGACGACGAATATCACCCGGACGATCAGAGAGGTCGCTCACGAAGAGGAGGCCTCGATCGTGTTCATCGGCAGTGAAAACGCCGGGCGGGTGTCGACGCCGGTCTGTAGCGTCGGCTCTCCAGTATCAGAAGACCCTGAATACGACGTCCATATCATCCGGCACCCGTAAGCTATCTGACGACAGTTACGGGGATGGACGCCCGTCTGACGACGATTTCGGCGACGCTGCCCAGCAGGATGCGGGACATCCCCGAGCGGCCGTGGCTTCCCATGACAATCTGGTTGATGTCGTGCTCGTCCGCGTACTCCACGATGACCTTCGTCGGTCGCCCGACCTCGACGACGCGTTCGACGGACTCGACACCGGACTCGGTCACCTCCGCTTCGAGTTCGTCGAGCAGGTCCTCCGCTGTGGCTTTCTGTTTTTCGTACCACTCCTCGGAGAAGGAGGGAATCGAGGCCTCTGCGCTGTAGCCCGCCTCTGCGGGGTTGATGACGTGCAGGAGGACGATCGTTGCGTCGGGATGCTCCTCGGCTGCGAACGAACAGGCGACCGTTGCTTGATCTGAACTGTCGACCGGAACGAGGATTCGCTTTTCCATATACCCACTTCCGCTGGGGCCGGTTTGAATCTTCGGCCCGCTGCAATCGGTGAGTTGGCCTGCAGTCTGTCAGTCCCGCCCGTGACGGGTCACGCATGTCGACAGGCCGATCAGTTCGACCGGCTCGGAGTTATCGGGCGAGTAGACGACCCGCTGGCCCTTCTCCATGTAGGGGACCTTCGATTCCAGATTGCTGGGGATGTTCACCGCCGAGATGGCGTCCTCGTCGCCGAGGTTGAGGACCATCGTCGTGTTGATCTGCTTGAACACCGGGTCGGCGATGTCCTGTGGGTCCTGCGTGATGAGGTACAGGCCGAGGCGCTCCTTCCGGCCCTGTTTGGCGGCTTCGGTGAACTTCCCGATGACCTTGCGCCCCTGGACGCTGTCGGCGTCAGTGAGGAAGTTGTGGGCCTCGTCCATCCCGAGGACGAGCGGCGTCTCCTTGATGCGGTCGTAGTCCGGGTCGTTCGAGAGCTTCTGGTCGATGAGCAGGCTGGAGACGGCCAATACGATTGTCGATGCGGTCCGGGAGTCCGTGATGTGATAGGTCGGGATGACCGTCAGCCCGCCGTCGCGGACGAACTGCGAAATCTGGTCGGTGATTGGTCGGGCATCTTGATCGAAGACCGTACCGAAGCCTTGGACGCGGCGCTTGACGGCGTCGAACGTGGCCTCGTGGACGTCGCCCGCTTCGTCCAGTTCCTCCTTGAGCGCGGGGTCCCCGAGGAAGGTCCGGAAGTCGCTGTAGGTCCCGCCCTCCCCGTATTCGCGCTTGAACCGCGGGAGCAGTGTGTTCACCAGCGCGCCGTACTGATTGTCGTTCAGGCTCGACCCGGCGATGAGCCAGGGGTTGTCGTGGACGAGCGAGAACGGGATTGTGAACTCCACCTGCTCGGCGCGGTGGTGGCTGGCGTTGTAGTCGGCCCCGGCCACCTTGGGGACGAAGGCGATGGTGTCGTCGTGGCCGCCGTAGGCGACGCCCTCCCGCTCACAGCGGCGCTCGAACTCGTCAGTCATCGCGGGGTTGTCGTCGTGCATCTGGGCGTACTCGTCCTGCGGATCGAACTGGACGACCGCGAGTTCGGGCGTGCGGCCGTCGCCCATCTCGTAGGTCCGGCCGAGATACTGCCGCAGGACGTTCTTCGAACTGTGGGTCTTCCCGGACCCAGTCCCACCTGCGACGAGGGTGTGCCGGAACACGAGCGGGTCGCCGGCGTCGTAGTCGTCTTTCAGCCGGTAGTCGATGGTCGGCGGCTCGGCGGCCGTCCGGACCTTTTCCCCACCGACGGCGAGGTGGCCCAGAAAGACGCCGTCCTCGGGAATCTTCAGGCCGGTCTTGATTTCTGACTTGTCGGTGGCCTCCCGGACGACGGTTTCGGGTTTTGGCACCCGGTCGGTCATCCGGCGTTTGAGTTCGCCGCCGTCGCTGTACAGCACTGCAACCGGCTCAAGCTCGGCGATGAATTTGAAATCCCGCTCGTCGATGCCGCGCTCCCGCATCGCTCGCCGGGCGTGGATTTCGGTCGCGTCGTCGGCGTGGAACTCCTGGGCGTACTCCAGGGCCTTGATGCGGCAGAACAGGCGCTCACCGCCTGGATAGGGGACGAGCAAATACGTGCCGATGCGCAGACGCGAGCGGTTCCGCGCGGTGACGTACGCCCGGAGGACCGTTTCCTCCGCCTCTTCGCTGATTCGGAGGCCATTCGCGGCCGAGAGGACGCCGAGGCCGGTGTCTGTTCCGGCCGGTGTCACATCCATATCTTCGAAGTCATCGTCTGCAGACTGTGTTGTCGGGTCGGTTTCCCCCGACGCATCGACAGCTCCATCGCCGTCGTCGGCCGTCTCGGCCGACTGTGCGGCCTCGTCGTCGGCCGCCGCGTCGTCGCCGTCGAAATCAGTGAAATCCCCGAGGTCGGACATACCCCAGTTCAGGGTAGCCGGGGATTAACACCTTTCCCCAGCAGCATGGGTAGTGTTTAGTTTGTAGCATTATGCCAGCAAGCGAAACTCTGCAACCAGTTTTCGGCGGTTTCCGGGTCGACGTGACTGAAGGAGTTTGAAAACGACGAGGTTCGACGCTTCAGTTCTCGAAAAATCCGTTCGACAGCGTTCCGATTTCCGTTGCGACACATCTGAAATCGGAGTCCAGTTCGTTGCAGTGCAGTTTGGAGGTGTTGAGCGCCATCGACCAGAAAGACAGCAGTTTCGACATCGTGTTTTTGCCGAAGTTCGCGCAGGAAAATTTCCGTGAGGGTGGTCGTAGTCGTCGCAAACAGCCGGACGTGAAGCAGTTCGTTCGACTGCGGATCGGCGGCAGCGTACAGCCAGAATTGCTGATTATTGATGCGAATCACTGTTTCGTCGAGCGCAACCTGATTCGGAGATTTCCCAGATTCGGGCTGTAGATCGGCTTTCTGAACCCAATCGTGGATCGCTTTCCGACTGCGTCGGACACCCAGCGAATCGAGTAATTCGACGGTATTCGACAACGACAGTCCCGCAACGTGGGATTTAATACCCAACGCCATCGCCGACTCGGGTGTCCGCTCACGCTCCACAAAATCCAAATCAATCCAGTCTCTATGTCCGCTGAGGCGGCTGATTTCTGGCATAGGCACCAAGAAATCTGTCCGCCTCACTTTTCACGCTTAACTAAACACGACCGCAGCATGAATGTGAAACCTTACCCGGATGGCTGTCAACGAACGCATATGAAGCCGACGCGGGTGATGTCTTTCAATGTGCGGTACGATACCGCCGGGGATGGGGTAGACGGGTGGCCCCACAGGCGGCGGCTGGTGGCGGGGACCATCCAGTATCACGACCCCGATATTATCGGGGTGCAGGAGGCGATGGCACACCAACTCCGGGAGCTAGAGGTGTTGCTGGACGGCTACGAGTGGGTCGGTGACCCGCGGGACTCCGTCGATGCCGGCGGGGAGCACACGGCCATCGGCTACCGGGCCGAGCGCTTCGATTGTGCGGCCACGAACACGTTCTGGCTCTCCGAACAGCCCGCCGAGCCGAGCAGCGTCGGCTGGGACGCCGCCTATCCCCGCGTAGCGACCTGGGCCCGCCTTCGTGACCGCGATGCTGACGCTGACCTCCTGTGTCTGAACACGCATCTGGACCACGAGGGTGCTGACGCCCGCCGTTCAGGTATCGAACTGGTGCTTGACCATCTCGATTCTGCCGCCCGGGATGCGCCCGCAGTGGTGATGGGCGATTTCAACTGTGTCGTCGGTGAACCGGCCTACGAGCGCGCCGAGGGGCACGAACTCCCGGATGGCCGCCGGCTCGTCGACACCCGCGACACAGCGACCGTCACCCACGGCCCGACGACAAGCCGAACCGACTTCCACGAGCTGCTTCCCGAGATGGGGATCGACCACGTGTTCGTCAGCGAGGACGTGGCCGTCGACACCAGAGCGGTCATTGCCGACCGCGACGACGACCACTACGGCTCCGACCACCTGCCCGTCGTGGTCGACTGCGAGCCCTGACCCGGCATATTTGGTTAGTGTAGAGAAGTCAAGAATAGCCAGCCGGGGCTTTCTGGCTCTCTGCAGTCGCCATTGCTAAACTAAATATACCCATGACCCGGCGAAGAATCTTTTGCCGCTGGGGCCCCTACGTGTAACTATGTTGCTTATTCGGGGGACGGCGGGCGGGACGGCGCTGACCGGGACGCTGTACGAGCCGGGTGAGGAGCCGCCCGAGTTCAAGGGCGCGCCGGACGAGGGGACGCCCTACGTCTGGGTCTGTGACGCTTTCTACGAGGTCGAAAGCGGCGGACAGGTCCAGTCCATCGACGACCGCGAGATCCGAATCGCCTTCGAATCCCCGATGCCCCGTGGCTTCGAGACGCGCGATGCGGCCATCGACGCGGCCAAGGAACACGTCCGAACGCAGTTCGCCCGACTCGGCGTGGCCGGCGAGACGGTTGAAGTGACGGTACAGCAGGCCGAGACGGCGTAGTCGGAGCGGCCAGCTTTACCGCCGTTTTCTGAGTCAGCGAACGACCGGTGAGTTATACGGCGGTGTCGGGTGAAACCACTGCGCGTGGCCGAGGACCCGTCCCCGACCGAGGTGTTTGCCCTCCTCGATGACGAATACGCTCGCGCGCTCCTTGCAGCCACGAGTCACAGACCGATGACAGCAACTGAACTCAGCAACGACTGCGAGATGTCACCCTCGACCGTGTACCGCCGTCTCGACGCCCTTGAGGACTGCGGCCTCGTCACCGCTCGAACGCAAATTGCGGATGACGGGCACCACATAGACGTGTACGAGGCACAGATGGACAAACTCACAGTGTGTCTCACCGACGGAGCTTTCGATGTGAGCCTCTCCGTCGAGTCAAAGACACACGAGTTCGCCGATGCGTTGGTAGACCTCTGGGAGGGGCTCTAATGGAGGTCGCCGGCCTCTCCGCCGAAACGTGGGTTACCGTGAACACTGCGTTCCACCTCGCACAGACGGGGGTCGGACTGCTCATTGCTGCATTGGCGCTCGTTGGCTACCGTCGACGGCGGACCCGCTCCATGCTCGCACTGGCTATCGGCATCAGCCTCCTCACCTTCGTCTCGTACCTCGTTACCCTTAGCGCCGTGCAGGTTCTCCCGCGAGTGGTGTTTCCCCTTCCGGGCACTATCACAGAACTCGTCGGTCTCCTTGTCCTCCTCTACGCTATCGTTCTGGCCCGTCGCGACTAGCCCCTTCAGAACGATTCTTCGACGGCGCCCCACCGGATGTCGTTGTACTCCCGCTCCCGGTCGGTTTCGAACGTCCGCTCGATGCGGCGGGTGAGTTCCTCGCTTCCCTGGCGGTCGATTTTCGCCAGCTCGTCAGCCTTGCCGATAGCCAGGGGCGGCCCCTGTTCCCGGGCCACGTCGTGGAGTATCTGCCGCGTGAGCTTGGCCCGGCACTCCGGGTCTTGTGTGAACGCGTACGGGGCCTCGACGCGGAACACGAGGTCCGAGCGCGGGTCATAGAGGACGAAAAACGTCACTTCGTACGCTTCTGGGTCGAGGGACCGTTCGATGCCCAGCGCGTCACCGTCGGCGGCCATGATGCCGTCAGTGCCGCCCCGCGAGCGGAACCAGTTTGTCGCAGTCAGACAGTCGGTCTGGCGCTCGCCGTCGTCATCGCGACGCTCTAGGATTCGGCGGAAGAAGGCGGTGTCATTCACCCATGGGGCGTTGGTCTTGCGGCGGAGTGCCCGCGTGAGGGCCTTCGTCGAGGAGTTCTTGATGAACCCGACCATCGGGACGTCCCGCTCGACGAACCGCTCGACGAGGTCAACGTAGTTGTTCACGACCGTTTTGGGGCGGTCGTCCTCCGCAAGCAGGTCGGCCAGTTCGGTGTCGCGGTCGGCCCAGCGGAGCACGCCGGTCGGGTAGATGGGGCCGTCGAGGATGAACAGGTCCTCGACCACGTCGGCGTTGGTCAGCGCGTGCTGGCTCTCCGCGAGGTACAGCGCCAGCGCGTGGACGACCCGCTGTTCGTAACGGTCGACCTGTGGTACGTCGAGAACGCGCCGCTTGGCGTAGCCGCGGTCTCCGCCCTGCCACTCGCCGTCGAACCCCAGCGTCGCGTCGTTGGAGTGGACGGCCATGATGATGGTCCGGCCCCGGTGGAGTTCCACGTCCGAGGGAACACTCCCCATCGCCGCCTGTGCTACGTCCAGCACCAGTCCGTTCTTGAACGTCGTCGGATTGATGGTCCCCGAGTCCAGCCCGTGCTGGGTCGGAAACGGCGGGTCCGCCAGCGCGATATCCTCGATGGAGACCTTCCGGCGGCGCTGCTCGTCCAGTGGTTCCAGAATCTTCGTTCCGTCTTGCCACAGCGGGTCGAGAAAGTTGTCCCACACCTCCTCGGCAGCCGCCTCCTGGTCACTCGTCTCGACGGTCTCGCGCACCTGCCCGGCGAGCTTGGCGATCCCGTCGACGTGGACCGGGTCCAGCGTCATGCCCGTGGGTTCGCCGGGACGGGCATAACCCTTTGGTCGCCCGCCGACTCGGTGGTTACTCCTTCCCCGACTCTTCGCGGAGCAGGCGTTCGATGGCCTCGGCGATTTCCTCGTAGGACTGCATTGTCAGGCCGTCCGTGGTGATGAGCACGCCCTGACGCTCGGTTGTCGCCCGCACGAGGTAGCCATTGGAGAACGCGCGCACGGTGAAGCGATAGTCGCCCAGTTCGGACTCCTGGTAGGCGTTTTTCGTCTGCTTGTACCCCTGCCATTCGTGGCCGACGAAGTCGTTGAGGTCGGCGTCCTGTTCGAGGTCGTCCCGCAGGTAGAGTTGCTCGAAGTTCGCACGTGTGAAATACGTCACCGAACGGAGCGAGTCGCCCGTCGCCGTCCGGGCTGTGGTAACGATTGCGTCGGCCAGATCGTCCGAGAGAATATTTCGAGTCATGCCCGACCGAAGGCGGGCCACCCTCTTAATTTCAGGGTTCCAGATACCGGCAAGGATAGCGGAGTGGATGCGGGGGGATAGCACCATCAGCACCGCCGAATTTCGCATTATCGACCGTCACGTTCGGGACTGACCGACAGTGTATTAGGCCGGTCGCGTGACCCACTGGATATGGACGCCGGACTCATCATCTTGGACGGCTGGGGCCTGAATCCGGACGACGATGTCCGGGATGCCGTCGCCGCCGCCGACACGCCGAACTTCGACCGCTACCGAGACGCAGGCGCAGCGTCGACGCTTGCCACCCACGGCCGCCGGGTCGGTCTCCCGGAGGGCCAGATGGGCAACTCCGAGGTCGGCCATCTCAACATCGGGGCCGGCCGCGTCGTCAAGCAGGACTCCGCTCGCGTCAGTGACAGCATCGCCCGCTCGCGGGGCGAAGCCCCGCCCGATGACGACGCACAGGACCCGCCATTCTTCGAGAACGAAACGATTCTATCAGCCTTTGAGCACGCCGAGGCGCACGGCGGCCGGGTTCACTTCATGGGCCTCGTGTCGGACGGCGGCGTCCACTCGTATCAGGACCACCTGCACGCGCTCATCGAACTCGCCGGCGAGCGCGGGACTGACGCTGTCTCACACGCCTTCACCGACGGCCGGGACACCTCGCCGACCGGCGGCGAGGACTACCTCGCCGACCTCGAAGCCCACGTCGAGGAACACGGGACCGGCCACGTCGCCACCGTCTGCGGGCGCTACTATGCGATGGACCGCGACCAGAACTGGGAGCGGACCCGCCGGGCTTATGACGCCATCGTTCGCCGCGAGGGCGACCACCACGCCGATGAGGCCGTCACGGCCGCCACGGAGTCGTACGCCCGCGACACCACTGACGAGTTCATCGAACCCACGACTGTCGGCGACCACGCCGGTCTCGAAGCCGGCGACGCGGTCGTCTTCTTCAACTTCCGCTCAGACCGCGCCCGGCAGCTCACCCGAATGCTCGGCGATATCCGACCCGAAGACTGGGGGGCCGACACCGAGCCACCGGACACCCGGCTGGTGACGATGACGCAGTACGACGAGACGTTCGACCTGCCGGTCGCCTTCCCACCGAACCAGCCTGAGGACGTGCTTGGCGAGGTGCTTTCCGAAGCCGGGAAGACGCAGATTCGACTGGCCGAGACGGAAAAGTATCCCCACGTCACCTACTTCCTCAACGGCGGCCGCGAGGTCGCATTCGACGGCGAAAGCCGCGAAATCGTCGACAGCCCTGACGTGGCGACCTACGACCTCCAGCCGGAGATGAGCGCGCCGGAACTGGCCGACACCGCTATCGAGTTCATCGAGACTGAGGACCCCAGCGCGATGGTCCTGAACTTCGCCAACCCCGATATGGTCGGCCACACCGGCGACTTCGACGCGGCGGTGACCGCCGTCGAAGCCGTTGACGAACAGCTCGGGCGACTGGTCGAGACAATTGGGGCTGCTGGCGGTCACGCACTCATCTGTGCCGACCACGGGAACGCCGACGATATGGGGACCGAAGACGACCCGCACACGGCCCACACGACCAACCCCGTCCCGTTCATCTATCTCTCTCCCGACGGAACTGCCGGCGGTCGGACTGCCCGTGACGGCGGGACGCTGGCCGACCTCGCGCCGACGATGCTCATGCTCATGGGAATCGATCGGCCGGACGCGATGACCGGCACGCCGCTGGTCGAGTAGCGGGCGACGCAACCACGCTATTTTTCGAGCAGCGAAAGGTACACCGGCGGCACGCGGTCAGTTGTGTACGTCTCGGTTCCGCGCTTGACGATTCGGCGGTCATCGGACTGCATCGCCGCGGCGTCGACGACGAACACGACGGGGTCGGCGGCGTGGCGACGCCCCACCTCCCGGGCCGCCGCGGCGGATTCGGAGAGGTGGACCGTCTGGCGGCTCATTGGTTTCAATCCCGCCTCGCGTATCGAATCGACGTTCCGCGGGGCGGTCCCGTGGTACAGCGTCGCCGGAACGGGGTCGTCGGTCCCATCGAGGGTCACGTCGACGGAGTGCCCGTAGGCGGCCCGAACGCGGTCACCAGCGGTCGTCGTTCCTGCCTCATTGTCGACGCCCGTCCGTTCGAATCGCCCTTTCGGGTCCGTGGCGATGACGCCGGCCAGTGCCGTAGCATCCGCCCAGTCGTACTGTCGCTCAACTGCGGCACGGAGGGAATCGAAGCTCGTCCACCCCGTTTTGTCTACCTCGATGCCTGCGTCTTCGGGAAAATGTCTGAGCGCGCCCGAAACGAACTTCGAGAGCTGTCGTCGCCGTGCACCGTCGAGAATCTGGGTCCCAACTGCGTCACAAACCGGGCACGTGTTGCCCTCGAAGAAGCCGTCTTCGGGACAGCGGCGGACCGCGTCTGGCATAGCTGAGAATGAGCCACGACCATACAAAAGCGTCACGCGGACGCACGGGATGCTGCGGCAGCAACCCCTGTTCCAGCCGGTCTCACCGGCGACCACGGCAGCGCCGCTACAAAGGCGGCCTGCAATTGCAGGCGACGGTGCCGGGTAGCTTCAAGTAGATACAGTCATCAGTGGGCCATAGCGAGATGCCGTCCCCAACAGACCTCGAACTCGGCGGTGAGCGGTCCGACGTGTACCGGTTTGTGGAACGGAACGGCCCTGTCGCGCCCGCCGAGGTGGCCGAAGCTATCAGTGTCGACCCCGAGCGGTTCCAGCACCACGTCTCCATTCTCAAACGGGACGACCTCATCGAGGCCACCGAGGACGGGAAGCTCACCGTGGCACTTCATGGCGGTGAGACGGCCGAACACTACGAAGCCGGCGTTAGCTACGAGATACGCCCGTCCCGGCCGTCGGACCTCTCCGGCGTCGTCGGTACGATCCGCGACGTGACTAGCGAAGCGCCGTATATTATCGCGGCCGGCGTCGCCGAGCAACTGGCCTACGAGGACACACTCGTCCGCTGGGGCCCCAACCGTTGTCGCGTCGTATTCGTCGCCACGGTGGACGACGATGTCGTCGGCTGGGTCCACGTCGCCATGTCCGAAGTGGATGAACTCGCGTCGACGGCCGAGCTCACGCTCGGTGTGATGGAGACGTACCGTCGCCATGGTATCGGCAGCCACCTGCTTCACCGCGGGGTCGAATGGGCCGCAAGCCGTGGCTGTCGAAAGGTGTACAACAGCCTGCCGGCGACGAACGAGCGAGCAATCGACTTTCTGAAGGCGGCCGGCTGGACGGCCGAGGCTGTCCGTGCCGACCACTACGAAATCAGGGGCGAACTGGTCGACGAGGTGATGCTTGCTCGCCGGCTAGATGGTCGGAACTGACGGGACTCAGGGCCGCTACCCCGTTCGGAAGGAGAAATCCAGCGTTGGTGCGGAGTGGGTCAGCGACCCCATCGAGATGATGTCCACACCTGTCTCAGCGTAGGCCGGCACGTCCGCGACGGTGATACCGCCACTGGCTTCGGTGAGCGCATCGGCATCGGACGCCGTTACGAGGTCGACGGCCCGCTCGGTTTCAGCAGGGGACATGTTATCCAGCAAGACGATGTCTGCGCCGGACTCAGCGGCCCGCGGCGCGTCCTCCGGGGCTTCGACTTCGACGTCGAGTTTTGTTGCGAAGGAGACTCGCTCGCGGAAGTGCTCAATAGCGTCGACGAGGCCCATTTCGGCGATGTGGTTGTCTTTGACCATCACCATGTGCGAAAGGTCGAGCCGGTGGGTGTCGCCGCCGCCGGCCGCTACCGCCCGCTTCTCGACGCCACGCAATCCCGGGGTCGTCTTTCGCGTGCCGGCGATACGGGGTGTGGAATCTGTCGCGGCAGATTCCGCCCCATTGACGGCGGCCCGAGTCTTCGTTGCCACGCCTGACGCGTGGCCGGTGACGTTCACCGCGACGCGCTCGCCGCGGAGCACCGACTGGGCAGGGCCGTCGACGCGAAGCACCACGTCGCCAGCATCGATAGCGTCCCCGGAGTCGACCGGTGTCTCCACCGTACAGTCCAGATACTCGAACACCGCGGTGGCGGCGTCGAGACCCGCAACGACGCCGGACGCTTTCGCTACCAGGCGGCCCTCGGTCGTCCCGGGCACATCGTTGGTCACGTCGTGATGGCCCACGTCCTCGCGGAGCCACCGCTCGATGTCGCTGTCGGTAAGCATCAGTCGGCCGTGGACTCCGGCGGGTCTTCGCTCGCGTCCACGAGGTTGTGCGTGCCGACGCTCTCCTCGTTTTCGGCGGCGTGACGCGCGATCAGGAGGGCGGTGACGCTGGCGTGGCGGAGTTCGTACAGCGAGCGGCTGGTTCGCGTACGGACGTAGGCATCCACTTCGCCCTTGAGCCGGCGGAGGACGGCCATCGCGCGCTGGAGGTCCGCAGGGTCGCGCTCGACGCCGACGTTCTCGTCCATCACGCGGGTCAGCCGCTGGAACTTGTCGCGGGCAAACCGCTCGGGCAGGTCCGGGTCACGTTCGAGCAGCTCCGGCGCTTCGATTGGCTCCGGGTCGGCTCCGGCAGCGTCTTCGCCGGCCCGCAGGCCCCAGACCAGGCCCTCAAGCAGGGACGTGCTGGCGAGTCGGTTCGCACCGTGGACGCCGGTCCGGGAGCACTCGCCGACGGCGTAGAGCCGGTCCAGCGTCGTCCGGCCGCGGTCGTCGACGCTGATACCGCCACAGAGGAAGTGTTCGGCGGGCGCGACCGGGATGCCGTCTGTCCAGTCGACCCCGTGCTCCGTACACCGGTCGGCGAGGTTCGGGAACTCTTCGGCGAAGTCGAGCGGCGAAACGTCGAGCGTCACCTCGCCCGTCGCCTCCCGCTCGGCTTTGACTGCCCGGGCCACCACATCGCGGGGCGCGAGCTCGGCGTCAGCGTGGTAGTCGGGCATGAACCGCTCATTGTCGCCGTTCCGTAGCAGGCCGCCCTCACCGCGGACGGCTTCGCTGACGAGGAAGGCCACGTCGCCGTCTATCGTGCAGGCCGTCGGGTGGAACTGGACGTACTCCATGTCCTCGACCTCGGCTCCGGCGAGCGCGGCCATGCCGATGCCGTCACCAGTCGTGTTGTCGGGGTTCGTCGTCCGCGGGTAGAGGTCGCCGATACCGCCCGTCGCCAGCACGACGCTGCCGGCGAAGTACGGGTCGACCTCGCCGTCGGATTCGAGCATTGCGCCGTGGACTCGGCCCTCGTGGCGGATGAGTTCGAGCGCGGCGGTATCGTCCAGAATCTCCACGCCGTCGTGGTCGTCGATGTAGTTCAGGAACGGGACGTGGATGTGCTTGCCCGTCGAGGCGTCCACGTGGAGAATGCGGTCCTCGCTGTGGGCGGCCTCGCGGGTGAAGTCGTGGCCAGAGCCGTTCTGGTCAAACTCGACATCCAGCGTCTCAAGCAGTACGTCCTCGACGGCTTCGTTGGCGTTCTCCACCAGCACGTCGACGGCGTCGGGGTCGGCGGTGCCGTCGGAGGCGGCCATGATGTCGTCTTTGAATCCTTCGGGCGTATCTCGGGAGATGGCGATGCCGCCCTGGGCCCACCAGGACGAGGAGCCTTCCGGGCGGGTCGCCTTTGTGGCAAGCGTCACGTCGTCGCCTTCGCGGGCCGCAGCGAGCGCTGCCGCCAGCCCGGCAATCCCAGAACCGATGACCAGTACGTCCGTCGTAATCGGGTCGTCTGTCATGGTTAGATCTCCAGCATTCGGTCCATCGCGACCTGTGCCAGTTCCTTCTCTTCGGGCGCGACCTCTATGACGTTGCGCTCGCGACCCTCGACCAGTTCCTCAAGCACCCACGCGAGGTAGTTCGGGTCGATCTGGCGCATGGCGTTGCAGTCCATGCAGGCGTCGCCACACAGCGGGACGACGTTCACGTCAGGATGCCACCGCTGGAGGTGGTGCGTGAGGTGAATCTCCGTGCCGATGGCCCACGTCTCGCCGGGGTCGGCCTCGGCGACGGACTCACAGATAGTCGACGTCGAGCCGGCCACGTCGGCGGCCTCGACGACCTCGCGGCGACACTCGGGGTGAACGATGACGTTCGCGTCGGGGTAGTCCTCTCGGATGGACTCGATGTGGTGCTCGCGGAAGCGTTCGTGAACCTGGCAGTACCCTTCCCAGAGGATAACGTCGTTTTCAACGGCGTCGGCGGCGTCGGTGCCCTCGGCGTCCCAGGGGTCCCACTCGACAGTCTCGTCGGCCATGCCGAGCCGGTGGGCCGTGTTCTCACCGAGGTGTTTGTCGGGCAGGAACAGCACCTTGTCGCCCTTCTCGAAGGCGTACTCGAAGGCCTTGTGCGCGTTCGAAGAGGTACAGACCAGCCCGCCCTGCTCGGCGCAGAAGGCCTTCAGGTCGGCGTAGCTGTTCATGTACGTGATGGGAATGATTTCCTCATCGTCGTCGAGCGCCGCGGTCAGTTCCGCCCACGCGGCGTCGACCTGCAGCGCTTCGGCCATGCCGGCCATCGGGCAGGACGCCTCCATCGACGGGAGAATCACGGACTGGTCGTCGTCCGTGATTATGTCTGCGGATTCGGCCATGAACGTCACGCCGCCGAAAATCACGTAGTCGGCGTCGGATTGGGCCGCTTCTTTCGAGAGCTGGTAGGAGTCGCCGATGAAGTCGGCGTGTTCGACAATCTCCTGTCGCTGGTAGTTGTGGCCGAGGATGACCACGTCGTCGCCAAGCTCGGCGAGCGCGCTCTCGATGCGCTCAGTCCGCTCGTCCGCATCGAGGTCCCGATACGACGGCGGGAGCTGCTCGAGGTTGTCATACTTGAAGAGGCTAAGGTCCGTCTCGAACGCGGCGGTTTCCATTTCGGGCACGTTGTATCCACCTGTGGGTACTCACACTTCGTAACTACTTCGTGAAAAGATTTTATCTTCAAAGAAGTTAGTTGGTAGCAGAGAAAATTGTGTATCCAATATCGGTGGTCACTATACTTTTGTTTCCGGGGTTGGTGACCGCTCTGGTTTTATATCCGACTTTGGCGACTTATCCGGTTCTATATCCCGTATTGCTGAATCAAGTTGTTTGTTACCGAACAACAAGATCCGGAGCGCTTCGATACCGCTCTTTGTTTGATTCAGTCACCGGAGTCGAACACGATGTCGCCGGCGCTGACGGTCATCGTGATTGCTATGTCCGAAATCTCCCCGTTCGGCACTTCCCACGGCGAGGCCGATAGCACAGCGAAATCCGCGACCGACCCCGGTGTGACTGCGCCCATCCGGTCCTCGTCGAAGCCCGCAGAGGCAGCACCGCTGGTGTACGCCCGGAGCGCCTCGTCAACGGTCAGGCGCTGGCTCGGTTCCGGCGCGGTAACGGCCTGCTGAATACCATACAGCGGGGAAAGCGGCATACAGTCGCTCCCGAACGCCAGTTGCGCGCCGGCATCCACGAGGTCGCGGAAGCGGTTCGTCAGCCCGCGACGCTCGCCGAGGCGCTCGTCGTACAGACCCCCCGGCGCTGCCCAGCGGTGGAAGTTCGGCTGTGCCGAAACGACCAGCGGCGACGCTGCCAGTCGCTCCACCAAGTCGCCGGTGAGGACTTCGGCGTGTTCGACGCGGTGGCGCTCGCCAGCGGCGTCGACCGATTCGACGGCGGAAAGCAGCGCGTCGATAGCCGCGTCACCGATGGCGTGGGCGGCAAACTGGAGGCCCGCGTCGTCGACTGCCGACACGAGTTCCCGGAGTGCGTCCGGGTCTGTCCGCCACTCGCCGACGCTGTCGCTGTCGGCGTAGGGGGTCCGGAGCCGCGCGGTTCCAGCCCCGAGCGACCCGTCGATGTACGCCTTAATCGCGCCCGTTCGGACGCGGTCGCTCCCGTGGTTCGTCACCAGACCGAGTTCCCGTATGGCGTCGAGGTGGTCCGCCCAGTAGTTGAGCCGCACCCGCAGGGAGAGGGCGTCCTCGTTGTCCAACTCGCGGTACACCTGTGGGGCGTGCGACTGCCGTACCATGTCGTGGACGGCGGTAATTCCCTTTGAGAGGGCCACTTCCTGTGCGGCCAGCAGATACTCCCGAGTCTGTGTGTAGTCGGGCGCGATGGCGTCGAAGACGGCCTCAGCGGCTTCCTCAACGAGCACGCCGGTCGGCGCGCCGTCCTCGGTGCGGACGCCGTCGGCGGGTAGGTCCAGCACGTCCAGCGCGGCGTGGTTCACCGACACCGTATGGATGTCTTCGCGTGCGGCCGCGACCGGGCGATCAGTGCTCACCCGGTCCAGTGTCGCCGCCTGCAGCAGCTCGCCGTCCCAGTCGCTCTCGTCGTAGCCAAAGCCCAGAACCCAGCCCTCGCCGTCGTCGGCCGCCAGCAGCCGGCCGATGCAGTCGTCCGGGTCGTCTGCCCTGGCGAGGTCCGCCTCGACCGCACGCCGGCCGACGATGTCCAGATGCGTGTGGGCGTCGACGAAGCCGGGCAACAGCACGCCACCGCGACAGTCGACGGTCTCAGCACCCGCTGTCAAGAGTTCGTCCGGGCCCCCGACGGCGGTAACCGTGCCGTCCGTTACTGCAACCGCGGACGCCGGGTCGTCGCCGGATAGCGGCCGTACCTCACAGTTCGTGAATACGCGGTCGACCATACCGGCTCCGGGACCGGCGGCGGGAAAACAGTTCGGTAGTTTGTCACGCGACGCCGACAGTGCAGCCGTCACACGACGTGGTTTCCATCACCGACGGGCGATTGCTGATGTCACGGGTCATGGATGGGAAGCAAACGGGACAGACATATCTCCTGAATGTTCATGGGCGGGAAATTCAGATGGGACTCCTTACTCCTGTCCGCTACCGGTAAGCAACTGTTGGTGATTGTGGAGCTGTATTTCACACGTTCGTTTCAACCGCTCTGCCTATCGAGATCAACGGTCTCTAGCACTGGTATCCCAGCCGTTTCCTGACGGAGAACCTGTACAAGACAACGTGTATATCAATAGAATTCCAGTATGAGACGCGCTGCTGTCACCCAGTTTAGGTCTCTATAACAATGTACAGCCACGGGGCACCGAGTGTGTGTCCAATCTATTCAGATTGACCGAAAACAGCGAACACAGCGGCACAGACACTTCTTTGCAGTCGAACGGCAGCCGACAAGACGGGAGCGGCAACACGAGACGGACATTTCTTGAAGGCGCGCTCGGGACAGCACTCGTCGGAGCCGTAGGAATCGGCGGGACCGCCGGGACGGCAGCCGCAGCAGTCACTGAAGACCAGTTCACGTTCAAATGCGACCACGTGGTCGTCGACGACAGAAGCGGTATCGACTATCTCGCTGTTAACTTCCGCGACGGGAGCACAGTCGCAGCACAAAAGGGGCCAGGAAGACGGGCTAGCGATGACGAACTGATTCGCTATGGCTCACCCGGGCGGACAATGACCTCTATTGACATTGAAAACAATTCGACCGGCGAGGAAAAGCGATTCGAGGTCGACCCCTGTGAACCAGACCGGCCACGGGCAACGAGATACACTGCGACATCCGCCTACGTCCCGCCAGCAGAATTATTGCTCAATCTCAGAGGACGTATTGCCGATGTGTTGGCGACGAGTGTTTCAATCCGATTCACTGACGGGAGTTATGAGGGAAAGCAACACTATGGAACGGACAACATCGGCGGCCCCGGCGACATTCAGGAGTTTGAAGACTCAATCGGATCTACTACCTCGCTTGCCATGGGCGCAGTTCCGAACCTGTACCGGGGGACCGGCGAAAACTCCGGCAAGGTACTCGATGCGGTGGATATTCGTACCGATATTGATTACGTCTCGTTCAACCTGAAAAACCCCCATGCACAGCCGTCGCTGTTCGGCACCGAGAGTCATCAGGAGCGACTCATCGAGATCGTCGGCACGAAAGCCGGCCCCGTCGAGTACGAACTCACTGCGACAGGCCCGATACGGCCCGTCGACGTGAATGAGAAACTCGGCGCTGGCTCGAACGATAGCATCTCACAGAATGGGGACGGAACGTGGACGGTCACCGGCTTCACCGGTAACCCTGGGTACGGTGATGTCTACGCCGTCAACGGTGACATAACAGATATCACACAGACCGGCGGCGACGGGGAGTTTGTCGCTAGAGCGCTTGAGCGACGGGTAATCGGCGGCTCTACCTCACAGAGACACAGCGTCGCAATCATCGGGACCGAAGAAGGTGAGGTCGCCTACGAGTTCACCGTCGACGGGCGCGTCCAACCCCAGCCAGGTGCGGTGGACGACAGATCTGTCGAAGACAACGACAGTTTCACAGAAAACGAGGACGGAACGATGACTGTCTCCGGATCCACCGGCAACACCGATAGCGGCGATACGTACCTCGTCACCGGGGATATCACGTCGTTTGCACGTACAGACGGAGACGCCGATTTCAGCATCGAGGTCGACGGTAAGACCGTCAGCCCTGACGAACTCCCGGACAAGGTGTGACTGGACCTGCGTCCCACAACTGTTAGGGGGGTCCACCGCCAGAATCCGGGCATGACCGACTCCGACGTCGTCGCGCTCGCAGAGCGCGTTCGTGACGGTGAGTTGCGGCTCTACGAACTGGAAGACCACGCCGAGCCCGACACCGCGGCGGCGGCCCGCAGACACCTGCTGGCCGAGGAGACTGACACGGACCTCTCTGCGGTCGGCGACTACACGTTCGACGCCGCCGACGCCGAGAGCAACATCGAGAACATGGTCGGCGCGGCGCAGGTCCCGATGGGCGTCGTCGGCCCGCTGCCTGTCGACGGCGGGGCCGCCGAGGGTGACCACCACCTCCCGCTGGCGACCAGCGAGGGCGCGCTGCTGGCCTCCGTCAACCGTGGCGTTTCGACCATCCGCAACGCCGGCGGCGCGACCGCTCGTGTCCTCAAATCCGGGATGACCCGCGCGCCGGTGTTCCGCGTTGAGGACGTAGCCGAGGCGGGCGAGGTATCGGCCTGGGTTCGCGAACACGTCGACGTCCTCGCCGACGCCGCCGAGTCGACGACGAGCCACGGCGAACTACAGGACGTGACACCCTACGTCGTCGGCGACAGCGTATTCCTGCGATTTTCCTACGACACCAAAGACGCGATGGGGATGAACATGGCCACCATCGCGACGGAAGCAGCCTGCGATATTGTCGAGTCTGAAACGCCGGCCGACCTCGTGGCGCTCTCGGGCAATCTCTGTTCGGATAAGAAGCCCGCTGCCATCAACGCCGTCGAGGGCCGGGGCCGCACCGTCGCTGCCGACGTACTCATCCCACACGAGCAGGTCGAGGACCGACTCGATACGACCTCCGACGCCATCGTTGAGGCCAACACCCGAAAGAACCTCGTCGGCTCCGCAAAGGCCGGTGCGTTAGGATTCAACGCTCACGCCGCCAACGTCGTCGCCGCCGCCTTCCTCGCGCTCGGGCAGGATATGGCACAGGTCGTCGAAGGGAGCAACGCTATCACGACGGTCGACGCCCGCGAGGACGGCCTGTACGCCTCAGTCACCATCGCGTCGCTGGAGGTCGGGACCGTCGGCGGTGGCACGGGCCTGCCGACACAGTCCGAAGCACTGGACGTGCTGGGATACAGTGGCGGCGGTGACCCTGCTGGGAGTAACGCCGACGCGCTCGCCGAAGTTATTGCCGCCGGCGCACTGGCTGGGGAACTCTCTTTGCTTGCAGCACTGTCGTCGCGCCATCTCTCTTCGGCACACGCCGACCTCGGTCGGTAGCGTCAGCCGCCCGGCGGTGCACTATCGCTGTCGGCTCTGACTCACGAGAAAGCCGGCACCCGCGACGAGCACGACGACCCCAGCGAGCAGGAGCGCTTCCCGCCCGAGCAGCGGGCCAAGCACGAGCAGCGCCCACGCGACGGCGAAGACGCCGTGGGCGATGGCGAACAGCCGTCGGCCCCGGCGAGCGAACACGACCGTGCCCAGCGTGAATCCGAGCGTGAGAACGACTGCCGAGAGCGCGACCGTGCTCACCCGCAGCGAGCCGACTGCGACGGGTTCGACGACCGGCGTAAGCAAGAACAGCAGTCCCGAGAGACCGACGAGCGTCCCGACCGCTACCGGTCCGGGCTCGAAATCCAGTGTCGCGGTCATAGCAGCCGGTACTGCCCCCGGCTCTCCGATGCCTCGCCGGCGCGAACCAGCTTTTTCAACGCCTTCCGGGTGTACGACGCCGGGACGCCACGCTCCTCGGCGTAGCCTACGATCTCGTCCTCGGTCGGCTCGTCCAGCTCCCGCAACGCGTTCGTTACCGTTTCCTTGCGGCTTGACCCACCTGTCGCCCCCTGCTCGGCACGGTCGGCGGCTGCCGACACGGCGTCGGTGTCCACCCCCGAATCTCCGAGATACGTCTCGTCGTCCACGCCCGCGTCGTCGACCTGCCGCTCCATCTCAGCGTAGGAGTCCAACTCCGCGAAGGCGTCGCCCTCCCCCTGCCGGTTGGCCAGCATCGACGCTCGAACCTCGCGGGCGTGGGCCTCGTCGTCCGTCTCGACGAACTTCCGGCGCTTCTCGTGTTTGCGGCGCGTGCCACACCGCGGGCACTGGGTCGTCTCCGGCCGCCCCTCGGTGACCCACAGTGCGCTACAATCACTACACCCGACGACCGCGTACATACCCCTCTGTCAGGGCCGGACGGTACTGAATCCACCGACGTCCAATGCCGGGGGACGAAGGCTTAGGTGCGGTGGACATGACATAGCTGAGCATGGAAGAAGTACCACAGGCGGCCTGTGAGACAGTCGAAGCAGTCGACGGCGTGCACCTGACACAGATGGCCGTCGGAGAGCAGATGAGCGTCCAGCAGTTCCATATCGAACCCGGCGCGGCCGTCCCGGAGCACAGCCACCGCCACGAGCAGGTCGGCTACGTTGTGAAGGGGACCTTTACCTTCCACGTCAACGGCGAGGAGTACGTCATCGGTCCCGGCGACTCCTACGTGGTCCCAAGCGAGGAACCACACGAGGCGCGCAACGACGGTGAGGAGCCGGTTCGTGGCATTGACGTGTTCAGTCCGCCCAGGCCGAACCCGGACTGGCAGGACTAGCACTGTCGGCTGTACGTCTGTACCGAATTCCGCCACCGCGAATACCCTACAATAGGTCCAGCCGACAGTACAACCACAACTGTTTGAGTCCTCCGGCCGTATGGTAACCAATGACGCGAGCAGTGGTTGCTGTCGTGACGCTCGCGCTCGTACTCGCCGGCTGTTCTGGATTTGTCCAGCAAGACAGTCCCGAGACGGTCACGCCGGCAGCGGTGCCGACCGACGGGGTCGGGTATCCGCCGGGCGTGAGCGACGACGCAGTGGTGCCGTCAACGCTGGCCAGCACCCACGAGCGGACGCTTGCGACGACGAATTACACGCTGGTCACTCGCCAGTGGGTCACTGACAGCAACGGGACAGTGCTCCGGCGGTCCAACCACACCCGCTACGTCGCGGTGAACAAGACGACGTACGCAGGGCAGTTCCGCCAGAACGGCACGGAACTGAACACGTTCACCACCCGCATCGACTACTGGACCAACGGCTCTATCGTCGCGGCCCAGTACGACGAGCGAGCGAACGGGCGTAACCGGGTCACGTGGCCAGTCCGCGACGACGGCCCGGTTTCGGACCTCTCGGAGCGCCGGACGATACGTGGCGTCGGAGAAGCCGTCGCCCTCTCCGTTGCAGACCGGAGTGACAGCGGCGTCGTCCTCGTCGGCACCCGCTTTCGGAACCCTGACAGACTCAACACACCGCTGTTCGTGAACGACCCTCGCAACGTCTCCGTCCGACTTCGCGTCAGTCACGACGGTACCGTTTCGGCGTTTCGGCTGGCCTTCGACGCAGAACGAAGCGACCGGCAGGTTCGTGTCACCCAAGAGATGCGGCTCCGACAGATCGGGTCGACAACAGTGAGACAGCCAGAGTGGGTCGAAAATACAACCCAGCGGTCGTTTCAGGACTAATAGTCCGCCTGCAGAAAACAATCAGGCGCTTCCGAGCGCGGGAAACACTCGCCGCGATGCGAGGGTGTAGCCGGCGTACAGGAGGACCAGCCCCATGTACACCTCCCAGGCAGCGAACGCGGAGACGCCGCCGGACAGATCGGCGAGGGCGGCCTGTTCGGTGAGTGCTCCCCCCACAGTTAGTCCGGCCGCGAGAAGCGTCGAGAGCAGGAGTTCGAGTAGCTCCGGAATCGATTCTGAAACCATGTATGCACAGATATCACTACAAACGCGTTTGTAGCTCTTTCGATCCGAGAGAGCTTAGTAGACCCACGAGAACGGACCTATATGAGCCAGAACTGGAACGCGGACTATGCGACACTCGCAAAGCGCGGGTTCATGCTCGGGGCAGGGCTGTTCCTCCTCGGTATCGCAGGAGAAGTCGCCGGAAGCGCCGTTCTCGGGACGCTCCCCGCCTGGGGCGACACGCTGCTGGTCGACATGGAAATGCTCGGTATTCTCGTCGGACTCCTCTCACCGCTCGTGTTCGGCGTGGTCCTGCCGCTGACAGAGTAACGCTTCTCGGACCGGATGCGGTCCGTGGACGAAGGAGACTCCCGAGCGACAGCCCCGTTCCCCTAACAGTACTCACTTGTCACGTCACTCCTAGGCTGTGAGGGGTGATAAAAAATTGAGCGTCTATGTCGTCAGCGCGACTCGCTTATGCGAGCTTTTCGATGTTTTCGACGACCTTCTCGGCGAACTCGCTGGTGGCGAGCTTCGTGCCGCCCTCGATCTGGCGTTCGAGGTCGTAGGTGACGTTGCCCGAGGAGATGGTCTCCTCGACGGCGTCACGAACGAGCTCGCCAGCGTCCTTCCAGCCCATGTATTCGAGCATGAGGCGGCCGGAGAGAATCATCGCGGTCGGGTTGACCTTGTCCTCGCCGGCGTACTTCGGTGCGGAGCCGTGGACCGGCTCTGCGAGACAGCGCGCCTCGCCGAAGTTCGCACCGGGGGCGATGCCGAGCCCACCGATCTGTGCGCCGGCGGCGTCGGACATGTAGTCCCCGTTGAGGTTCATCGTCGCGATGACGTCGTACTCGTCGGTCCGGGTCAGGAGCTGCTGGAGCATGTTGTCGGCGATGCGGTCGTTGACAACGAGCGCGTCCTCGGGCGCTTCGCCGTCGTACTCGTCCCACAGCTCGTCCTCGGTAATGACGTTCTCGCCGTACTCCTCTTCGGCGACCTCGTAGCCCCAGTCGCGGAAGGCACCCTCGGTGAACTTCATGATGTTGCCCTTGTGGACCAGCGTGACGCTGTCGCGGTCCTCTTCGAGGGCGTAGTCGATGGCCTCGCGGACGAGGCGCTTGGTCCCGAACTCGGTGATCGGCTTGACGCCGATGCCGACCGGGCCGTCGTGGATGGTCTCGTCGAAGTTCATGTCGTCCTCGACGAACTCCTTGACCTCCTCGACTTCGTCAGTGCCGGCCTCCCACTCGATGCCGGCGTAGACGTCCTCGGTGTTCTCCCGGAAGGTGACCATGTCCATCTCCTCGGGGTCTTTGACCGGGGAGGGGACGCCGTCGATGTGGTATGTCGGGCGGACGTTCGCGTAGAGGTCGAGCGTCTTCCGGAGCGCGACGTTCAGCGAGCGGAAACCAGCGCCGACTGGTGTCGTCAGCGGGCCCTTGATAGCGACGTTGAACTCCTTGATGGCTTCGACGGTGTCATCAGGGAGGTTCTCGTCGTACTTGTCCCGGGCGGACTGTCCGGCGTAGACGCGCATCCACGAGATGTCACGACCGGTGGCGTTTGCGGCGGCTTCGAGCACCTTCTGTGCGGCCGGTCCGACGTCCGTTCCGATACCGTCCCCGTGGATGATGGGGATGATCGGGTTCTCCGGAACGTCGAGTTCGTCGTCCTCCGTGACCTGAATCTGCTGTCCCTCGTCGGGAACCTCCACTTTGTCGTAATCGTAGCCCATATTCCGCCAATTGATAGTCGCCCCTAAAGGCGTGCCGCTTTGCCTCAGACGTGGTAACACAGTGCGTAAAGAAAGGTCACGACCGCACGCCGGCACGTCACTATCGCAATTCCCGGAGGTGATATGCCTTTCGTGTGTCAACGGGGCTGTATGCACGTCATCGTCCACGGCGGCGCGGGCAGTCCACCGGAGTCACCGACTACTCGGCAGGAAACGCTCACAGACGCCGCTGAACAGGCAACGGAGGCGGAGGGTCCGATGGAGGCGGTGCTGGCCGCGCTTCGGCCGCTCGAATCCGACCCGGCGTTCAACGCTGGTGTCGGTGGGGCAATCCAGAGCGACGGCGAAGTCCGGACTGACGCTGGACTGATGACCGACGGCGGCGTGGTCGGAGCGGCGTGTGCAATGTCTGGCGTTGTACACGCCGCGGATGTAGCCCATACTGTGGCAACTGAGACGCCACACGTCCTCCTTGCCGGCGACGAGGCCGTTGAGTTCGCGGCTGGTACAGGGGTCGAAACCGGCCGGGACCTCACGACTGCAGAGACGCGACAGCGATACGAGCGCGCGGACCCGCCCGACGGTGGCCCCGCTGACCACCTCGACTGGGTTCGTGAGCATTTCAGCGGCACTGACACCGTCGGCGCTGTCGCAACCGACGGGGACCGGCTCGCCGCGGCGACATCGACCGCCGGGCGCTGGTACGCGCTGGCCGGTCGAGTCGGCGATGTGCCACAGGTCGGCGCTGGCTTCTACGCGGACAGCCGCGGTGGTGCGAGCGCGACCGGCGAAGGGGAGGCTATCGCCCGGTTCGGGGTGGCTCGCCGCGCTGTCGAACTACTGGACACGTACGGCCCGAAACAGGCCGCCGAAGAAGCCATCGCCGAGTTCGAGGACGCGACCGGTGGACGTGCCGGCGTCATCGTTCTCGACCATGCCGGCCATACCGGGGCCGAACGGAACACCGCAGCAATGCAGACCGCGACGAAATAGCAGAGGGAAACCCCTTTGGCCGCCACCGACTAACCGGCGTGCATGACTGACGTGGACTTCGATTCCGAGCAGTACGAGAAATGCCGCGAAGCAGGCGAAATTCTGGCACAGGTGCGCGACGAGGCGGCCGAACGCGTCGAGGTGGGCGTCTCCCACCTCGAAGTCGCCCAGTGGGCCGAGGATAAAATCAAGGAGTTGGGCGGCAAGCCGGCGTTCCCGGTCAACATCTCCATCGACGAGGAGGCAGCTCACGCCACCCCTGAGCGCGACGACGACGCCACCTTCGGCGAAGAGATGGTTAACCTCGATATCGGCGTCCACGTCGACGGGTGGCTCGCCGACACCGCCGTGACGGTCGACCTCTCCGGGCAGGACGAACTCGCCGAAGCGCCCGCTGAAGCCTTGGACGCTGCGCTGGACGTCGCCGGCCCCGGTGTCGACGTGGGCCAGATCGGCGCAGCCGTCGAGGAGGTCATCGAAGGGTACGGCTACAACCCCGTCGTGAACCTCACCGGCCACGGACTCGGTCACTGGGAGCAGCATACGTCGCCGAACATCCCGAACCGCGAAGTGGCACAGGGTGCGACGCTCGACGTGGGTGACGTGGTCGCTATCGAGCCGTTCGCCACCGACGGCCGCGGCAAGGTGCAGGAAGGGGCTGACGAGGAGATTTTCGCCCTCGAACGGGAGGGTTCAGTTCGGAACCGGCAGGCCCGACAGGTCCTCGAACAGATCACCGAGGAGTACCGCACGCTGCCGTTTGCCGCACGTTGGCTTGACTCGCCGCGAGCGGAGATGGCGCTTCGCCGCCTGAAACAGCAGGATATTGTCCACGGCTACCCGGTACTCAAAGAGCAGGACGGCGCGTACGTCAGTCAGAAGGAACACACTGTCATCATCACCGAGGACGGTTGTGAAGTGACGACACGCTCGCGGTAGCGCGACACCGACTTCGAACCCGCCGGATAATATCGGAATCTCGTTTTCGAGCACGCCATCACTCTGCGATTAGTGTGAAAGGGTGGAGTAGGGGGGTGTGTGGCCACGCAGTCAGAGACCGCGTGGCGTATGGAAAGAGTGGGGTGGGGTGTGTGGCCACACAGTCAAAGACCGCGTGGCGTACGGAAAGGGTGGGGTGGGGGTGGGGTGTGTGGGATGGTTAGGCGTTGTTCATCCGTGTCGACGTGGTTGTCCCACAGATTTGGCACTCGCTAACCCGATACGGCTCTCGGGAAAACGCCGCGTTTTCGCGTTTATCGGACTCTGTCTGTATCTGGACACGCACGGCGTGCGGTGTCTCACGGTCACACGTCGAACAGTGTTCAGCCATGTCAACGCCGTCGTTTATCGCTGCCATCCCGTCTGATACAAGCCGGGTAGGGAGTATAAAAACCGACCTCAGTTCTGGTCCGTTCAGCACTGTTTATCGCCAGACGGCAGTTGATTTCTGCCGAAAACGCCCTTAGATCCTATAAGAATGTTTAAAAACCTCGCTAAGGCCACAGAACTCGATCAGTTTGCATGAACGGCCAATACTTTTATATACTCATTTTGCGGTACCAGTCCTGTCGTTTTTGCTGGTGGGTCGACAACTGGCGATATGGACAAGGTGTTTGCGCCGTGGCGCATCGAGTGGGTCGAACGCGAGGAGACAAACTCCGATGTCGACTGCGTGTTCTGTGCGTTTCAGGCACAGGATGACGACCAAGCGAACAATCTCGTGGCGCGAAGCGACCACGCCTTTGTCCTCCTAAACAACTACCCGTACAACCCCGGACACGTGATGGTCATTCCGCATACCCACACCGGTGAGTACGGCGACCTCGACGACGAAACCCTACTCGACCACGCCCAACTGAAACAGCGGACCTTCGACGCCCTTGAAACCGCGCTGTCCCCAGACGCGTTCAACGCCGGGCTGAACCTCGGCGGAACGGCGGCCGGCGGCTCGATTGACGACCACCTCCATACCCACGTCGTCCCGCGGTGGAACGGCGACACCAACTTCATGCCGGTGATCAGTGATACGAAAGTCATCGTCGAGGCCGTCGAAGAGACGTACGACCGGCTCTACGCTGCGTTCGCGTCACAGGACGGAACGACCGTCCCCGAAGACGGGGCTGTCCGAATCAACTGAGACGGTCGTAAGCAAAGCCCGGAGCGAACTGCGCCAGTGTCGAAGCGGCTTTGACGGCGGCCCGACAACGGGGGAGCAATGTCACGCCGCGCGACGCTCAGGCGAGTCGGCCTGCTCGTTCTCGGCGTCAACCTTCTCCTCGTGCTGCTGAAAGCCAGCATCTGGCTCACTACTGGGAGCTTCGCCGTCCAGTCCGAGGCGGTCAACAGCGCCGCCGACACCGCCTACTCGCTGGTCATCGTTGCTGGACTGTACCTGACGACGCGCCCGCCTGACTTCGAGCACCCCCACGGCCACGAGCGCATCGAGCCGTTCGTCTCGCTGTTCGTCGCCGCAGGTATCTTCGCCGCTGGCGGGTTCGTCCTCTGGAACGCCGGGACTGCCCTGTTGACCGGGGACGTCTCGGTGACACAGGGGCCAGCCGCTGTACTCGTACTCGTGTTCTCGGCAGTCGCGAAGTACGCCCTCTACCGCTACTGTCTCCGCGCGGGCACGGACCGTAACTCCCCGGCGCTCATTGCGACGGCGAAGGACAACCGCAACGACATCCTTACCGCGGGAGCGGCGCTTGTCGGCGTCGCTGGCGCGATGGCCGGCTACCCCATCGCTGACCCGCTGGCCGCCCTCGTCGTCGCAATCGGCATCATCTACACTGGTATCGAGGTCGTGCAGGAAAACGTCACGTATCTCGTCGGCGGCGCACCGCCGGAGGACCTCCGGCGCGAGATTCTCCGCCGCGCACTCGACCACCCGAAGGTCAGCGGCGCACACGATGTCATCGCTCACTACGTCGGTCCCGAAATCGACGTGAGCCTCCACATCGAGGTGGAGGGAGACCTGACACTGTTCGAGGCCCACGACATCGAGACGGCGGTCATCAAGTCCATCGAGGAGCTTCCGGAGGTCGACGACGCGTTCATCCACGTCGACCCGAAGGAACTCGGCGAGTGGAAAGACGACGAGGAAGTGGAACGGCTCGCTGACCTGGAGTGATGTTTTAGTAGCTTCCGTGCCATGCTGTAGCATATGGGTGACGACTCATCACGTAGCTGGCTCGCGCTTGGACGACTGTTGTTCGGCCTCGGCGTGGCCCTCCAGGCCGCTGAGGACTTCCGGGACATGGAAGACGCTATTGAGTATGCTGAGTCGGCGGGTGTCCCCGCACCGGACCTGCTGGCCCCGCTGGCCTCGGGGATGATGCTTGTCGGCGGGCTGGGGACGGCATTCTGGCGGCTCCCCCGTGTTTCGACCGGTGCTGTCGCCACGTTCCTTGCCGTTGTCACTCCGACGATGCACGACTTCTGGAACGCCGACCCGGACGACCGGGGCGGCGAGCGTCTGGCCTTCTTCGGCAACCTCGCGATGTTCGGCGCAGCGGTAACGTTCCTTCGCGAAGCCTACAGCAGTGACTGAGCGGACGGTCGATTCAGGCTGAAAATTTGAGCCGACGACCCGTTTAGTCCGCGACCTGCGCCCGCTCGACCGGCTCGCCGAAGGCGTACACGGTGT
This sequence comes from Haloarcula sp. CBA1127, assembly GCF_001485575.1. Taxonomy (NCBI): domain Archaea; kingdom Methanobacteriati; phylum Methanobacteriota; class Halobacteria; order Halobacteriales; family Haloarculaceae; genus Haloarcula; species Haloarcula sp. CBA1127. The sequence continues at coordinate 3,043,954 of NZ_BCNB01000006.1, read as the reverse complement.
TGTGGCTCGTGATCTCCACGTCGACCGTGTCGCCGATTTCGAGGCCTCGTTTCTCTGCGTCGGCGATGACGACCTGCCGGTAGGCCTCGTCGTAGCCCACCAGCGACTCGTCGGTACCGTCCTCGACGAGCAACACCGAAGACGTGTGACCGACCATCTCTTCGTAGGCCTCGGCCATCAGTTCCATCTTCGCCTCGCTCATTTCCTTCGAGCGGTCCTTCTTAGTCTGGCCGCCGAGTCCCTTCATGTCGTCAGCGTCGGTGCCGGGCCGCTTCGAGAAGCGCGTGACGTTGATCTTTTCAGGGCGGGTCTCGCGAAGCAGCGCCATCGACTGCTCGTGGTCGGCCGGCTCCTCGGTCGGGAAGCCGACGATGAAGTCCGTCGACAGCGTCCAGTAGTCCAGCTGGTCGTCCAGTGTCTCGACGACCTCCAGATACTCCGAAACGGCGTGCTGGCGGCGCATATCTGCCAGCACGTCGTCGCTGCCGGACTGGACGGGTGCGTGGATGAAGTTGTACAGTTTGTCGTGCTCGGCGAACACCGCCGCGAGTTCGTCTCGGACGCCATGGAGTCCCTTCGGGTTCGCCATGCCAACACGGACCCGGAAGTCGCCGTCGATGTCGGAACAGATGCGGTCGAGTAGCTCCGGCAGGAGGCTCGTCCCTTGGTTCGTATCCCAGCCGTAGACGCCCGTGTCCTGGCCGGTGATACGGATTTCCTTTGCGCCGGCGTGGACGAGCGCGCGGGCCTTCTCAACGTTCTCCTCGACAGAGGGCGATTCGATTCGACCGGTCGCCTGCTTGGTGATGCAGTAGGAACAGTCTGACATACAGCCCCGGGCGATGGGGAGGATGCCGACGACGCCGTTGAGCACCGTTTCGGTGTCCGGCGTGATCGTCGGGCACTCGCCGTTGAGGACGTACTGCGGGACGTCGTCCCAGTGGAGCACTTCGGCGTCGATGTCGGCGCTCTGGAACTCTTCGCCCTGCGCGAGCGCCATACAGCCCGTGATGACGAGGTCGGCCGGCGTTTCCTTGTCGAGTTCTTTGGCCCGTGCGAGCATATTGCGTTCGGTCTTCTCAAGCACCGTACAGGTGTTGAGGATCGCCACGTCGGCGGACTCCGGCCCGTCGGCGGGGTGGTGCCCGCCTTCCCGGAGCGCCTGCTCGATCTGCTGGGTCTCACCTCTGTTCGAGGTGCACCCGTACGTCTCGATGTGATACCGGGCCATTCATCCAAACACTATCGCCAGGACGGCAAAAGGGCGACGGATTGGACCGGTCAGTAGCCGTCGGTTGTGTCCGCGTCGTCCCGATCTCGCTCCGGTTCGGCCGGGGTTTTGCCTTCCGTCGTGGCCTGCCACCCCCGAACGATGGTATCGCCGCTCGACGCACCGATCCGCTCGGCCCCGGCCTCGAACATCTCCTTGGCGTCGGCCCACGACCCGACGCCGCCGCTGGCTTTCACCGGGAGGTATTTGCTGAGAATCTCTACGTCGTGGACCGTCGCGCCGCCCTCGCTGAATCCCGTCGCAGTCTTGAGATACGCGGCGTCGGCGTCTGCAACGAGCTGTCCGACCCGTTCGAGTTCGTCGTCGGAAAGCAGCGGCGCTTCGACGATGACCTTCACGGGCACCGGGACGCTGGCGACGACTTCGGTGATGTGGTCCTGAACGGCATCGTCCTCGCCGGCTTTGAGCAAGCCCACGTTGCACACCATATCCAGTTCGTCGGCTCCGGCGTCCCAGGCCAGCTTGGCCGCCTTGCAGACGCTGTCGGTCTGGCCCTGGCCATGGGGGAAGTCGATAACGGCCGTGAGCGGGACGTTCGCGTATTCAGTCGCAAGTGGGAGCGCCCACGGGGGGATGCACGCCCGCATTCCGTACTGGAGCGCCTCGTCGAGGCAAGTTCGCACGTCGTCCGGTGTCGTCGTCGGTCCGAGGATCGTATGTTCGATGCGGTCTGGTATATCGTCCATACCGCGGGGTGACACGCGGTGCCTACGTAAAGACGGCGGGCGGCAAGCGCTGGGGCTACTGGCACCCTGTCCGACGGTCGCCGCTCGTGCCGATGTGCCCTCCGTCGGTCTCGTTCGGAAGGTTTTCCCTCGTAGGCGTCGGCGTGAGGGACATGGTACTGCCTTCGGGGTTAGCGCTCCCGCCGCTTGAGTACACTGTGGCGCTGCTTGCGGGCACACTCGTAGTGACAGCGCTGTTGTACGCCCTCGAACCACCGATCGACCAGCGGACCGTGGTCGCCCTGACGCCATGGATGGCGCTCGGCGGCGCGCTCCACGCGTTCCACCAGCCACCGATTGAAGCGTACAGACCCGTGGTTGCACCGCTGTTCGGAGCACCGGCGGTGTACCTGACGACGTTCGTCACGCTTGGTGTCGTCTGGATCACGTTGACGCTGTTCAGCGTCCGGCGCGGCCATAGCGAGACCATATCGCGTAATCTGGGGTACATCGGTATCGGACTCCTGACGGTGCTGCTCGTCATCGCCGTCGTGATGGCACTGGAGTCCGGCCTGCTGGGACTCATCTGGCCGACCGTCGCCGTCGTCGTCGCAATCGTCGTGACTGCCGTGACGGTGCTTGCGGTCGCGCTGTGGCGGACACCGGTCGTCGTCCGGATGCGCTACGCGGCCCCGACGGTCGTGTTCGCGCATATGCTCGATGGCGTCTCGACGGCGGTCGGCGCTGACGTTATCGGCATCACGGAGCGAACGCCGATACCGGCCCGTATTATGGAGTTCGCCGGCACGCTCCCGACAGCGCCGTATCTCGGCAAAGGCTGGCTGTTCGTGTTCGTCAAACTGCTCGTGGCGATTGCGGTCGTCTTCCTGCTCGATGACTATCTCGAAGAGGATCCCGTCGAAGCGAGCCTCTTGCTCGCGGTTGTGACCGCCGTCGGCATCGGCCCGGCCACGAACAATATCGTCCTGTTCCTGTTCAGCCCGGTCTGAGGGCGGCGTTATTCTGCCACCGAATCGTCGAAGCGCTCCTGCCGTTCCCGTTCGAGCCGCTGACACCCGAATACGAGCGAGTCCGGAACGTCTATCGCGTTGGACTGTAGCGAGTCGAACACGACGGCCACCTCATCGAACCGCGGGCCGCGACCGGCAACCAGTGGCTCGCTTTCCCACGTAATGAACTCGTGGTCGGACAGCATCGGCAGATGACAGTGGTACAGCTCCTGCCGAAGAACCTCCGGGTCCTGCGGAACGTTTGGGTTTATCGCACTTTCGGGGAGCGGGACTGTCTCGTCAGGGTGGGTATCCAACAACGCGACGATGAGCTGTCGCCGCGGTTCGGCCGTAACGGCCTTGAAAACCTCGTCCCAGCGTTTGATCACCTGCTTCCCGTTCTGGTAGCGCTGCTGTGTCATGGTATAACTTGCGTCACTTTTCTACACGACTACATATATATTATCGTGGTGTACTATATTGAGTGAATCGACTGCTGAGGGCGGTATCTGAGTATACCGAGACGCCACAGTTGCGGACGCTGAAACAGGCCTGCTGGTGCCCAGTGAGACATCTTGAACAAAATCCTGACAGTAGGCTGTCCTGGCCACAGACCTCGTATTTAGAGCGGTCGTCGCTGTGTCGTTCTGTTCATATGACACAATGCTCATTGGCACTGCGAACGAGGGACGATACGTGCTTGACTACCCCATCGCGCAGTGGGCGTTCGTCTGTGTCGTCGCCGGTGCGGTCGTCGGTCTGTTGTTGAATATCCCGATGGTGACACAGGATCAGGGGTATCTGCCGGCACACGTCGCCGCGGCCGGCCTCACTCGCGCCGACCCGGCCGCAGTGGGCCATCCAATCGCCGTCGTTGTGCATCACGGCACCGCCCTCGTTGCAGCACTGCTCTACGGTGCGGTCGTTGCAGGCCTCTCGACCGTGCTTCCGACGGCAGTCTCGCTCAACGGCGTCCCGCTGCTACCGCATATCGCTGGCGTTGCGGGCGTCTCCGCGTTCATTTACTACTTCTTCGCTCGGATCGCCATGCCTCGCTTCGGCGGCAGTCTCCGAGACGACGCTGACGAGATCATCCGACAGTGGGCACTCACGGCGTTCATTTTTGGAGCGGCGCTTGCGCTGTTCATCCCAGTGCTCGTCACCTGGCTGTAAGCTACGTGTCCCGGACCCGCTTCGAGAGGTTTCTGTAGGCCCCGAGATACAGGAAGACGCTGGCAAGCAGCGCGAACGGGACGACGAGAGTCCACGAGGGGCCGTCCGGCGTTCCCGCGCCGACGGTGTAGCCGGTCAGCAGTCCGAGGACGACTCCGGCGGCGAGAGCGATACCCGCCGGCCCCCGCATCCGTCTGTCGAACAGCGAGATATCGTCTGCCATACGTCCTCTCTCGCGGCCGTCCTACCTCACTGTTGTGACCGACGGGAATCCACTGACTACTAAATAGTTCCGTGCGACTGGCCTGTATGGCGAAACAACCGCATCTACTCGTCGAACCGGGTGACCTGACAGACATCGCGCTCGTGCCGGGCGACCCCGGCCGCGTCGACCGCATCGCCGGTCTCTGTGACGACCACGAGGTCGTCGCGGAGAACCGCGAGTACAAACTCGTCAACGCGACCTACGACGGCCGCGAACTGACGATCTGTTCGACCGGCATCGGGTCGCCGTCGACGGCCATCGCCGTCGAGGAACTGGAGGCGGTCGGCGTCGAGACGCTCATCCGCGTCGGAACGACTGGCGCGCTTCAGGAAGGCATCGAAATCGGGGACATGGTCGTCGCCAACGGCGCGGCCAAGGACGAGGGAACGTCCCAGCGCTACGAATCCAAGGCCGTCCCGGCCGTCCCCGATTACGACGTCCTCTCGTCGCTGGTCGACGCCGCCGAGGCAAACGACGAGGACGTTCACGTCGGCCCCATCGCCACGGACGACGCCTTCTACGCCGAGACGGACGAGTACATCAACGACTGGGAGGCCGCCGGCCTGCTGGCCGTCGAGATGGAGGCCGCCGCGCTGTTCTCCCTGTGTCGCCGTAAGGGCCTGCGCTCGGGCGCTATCTGTACCGTCGACGGGAACCTCGTCGAGGGGACACAGAAGGGCGAAACCGAGGACGAGGAACTCCCCGAGAAAGCCAAGAACAACGTCGAGCGCGCCATCGAAATCAGTCTGACGGCGACCACGTCGCTGTAAGCGTCGGCACCGCTGGATTCTGCGAGCGCCCGCCGGGCTATCAGACCCGCATGAGTGGCCGGTCGCACCGCTTTCCGGCGGAGGGCTTAACAGACGTTCTCCCGTGAGAACCGGTATGCTCGACCAGTTCCGGAAGCGACTCCACGCGGCGGCCAGACGACTCCGGCGGGTCGAGCGCCGCGAACTTCAGGACTTCAGACGCTGGGCAGAGGTGACTGAAAACCTCGTCCACCTCTCGATGCTGGTGTTCGTCCCGCTGGCTATCGTGCTGGTGACGACGCTGGCGAACGCCGTCCCACAACTGAGCTTCCTGCTGTTTCCGCCACTCGCGGCGGGGTCGTACACGCTGTTCGTCGACCCGACGAGCAAGTACTCCGACCCGAAGCGGTTCGTCGCGGGACTCACTATCGGCGCGGTCTGTGGGCTGGGGGCGCTCGCTGTCTCGAACAGCTATCTCACAGCCGCGGGCGGCCAGTTCGGCGTCAACGCGCTCGGTGCTGGTCTCGCCGTCTTCGCGACCGGTGTCGTCACCTGGCCGCTTGACATCGAGGAGCCGTCGTCGTATTCCACCGCCCTGCTGGCGCTGCTGGTCGAACCGAACCAGCGGGCGACGTTCGTTGCCAGCATCTTCCTTGCCAGTACACTCGTGGCCATCCTCTTTGTCATCTGGCGCGAGCAGTTCTACGAGCAGCGAGCGACGTACCTGTACGAGTCGATGTCCGGTGACGACCGCGTTCTGGTCCCGATGCGCGGCAACTCAGCGGGACAGACGGCGATGCTGGGCGCACGACTCGCGGCCGCCCACGAAGCCGGAAAAGTCGTTCTGCTCGACATGGTTGCAGACAGCGACGCCGCCACGACCCAGCAATCGCTTATGCGAGACACGATACAGCTTGACATCCGGTCGGAGAACGGTGCAGAGTCGCCGCCGGCTCGGACCCGCCTCGTCGGTGATGGCGGTGACCCGGCCACCGCGGGGGCGTCACCCGACAAGACTGACCTCGAAGCGGAAGTCGACTGGCTGGAGACCCACGCCGACCGAATCGAGACGCGAACGGGCGTGTCCTGCCAGGTCGTCGTTGCGAGCGACGATGGCTCGCCGGCCAAGACGACGCTGCAAACCGCGGCCGAAACCAACTGCGACCTCATCGTCGCGCCCTACGAGAGCCAACACGGAGCGCTGACGCCGTATCTACAGCGGCTGTTCCGCAGTAAGAGCGACATCGTCGTCCATCGGTCCCGAAGCGACCGGACCCGCTGGAAACAGGTCATCGTCCCCGTGCGGTCTGTCAGCGACGTGGCCCACAATATGGTCGACTTCGCCACGCGACTGGCCGGTCGGAGCGGGCGGGTCGCCGTCGCGACCTGTATCGGCTCCCGCGGGGACCGCCGGCGGGCCGAGGAGATGCTCGCGGACCTCGTCGAACCGTACGAGGGCGCGTTCGAGACGCGGGTCCCGCGGACGGACATCCAGACGTTCCTGTCCGACATCGCCCCGCAGTACGACCTGGTCATGATCGGAGCGAGCCGCGACCGGAGCAAGGCGTCGCGGTTCATCTCGCCGCCGACGTTCGAACGGCTGGAGGACGTGGAGACGGACGTCGCTATCGTCGACCGCGGCCGGGCCTAGATCTCTGTGTCGTCCTCGTCGTTCACGTCGAGCAGGTGGTCGGCGATGTTCTCCATCCCCTTGCGACCCAGTGCCGACTGAACGATGAGGTGGCCACCCAGCACCGCCGGGCTGATGACTGTGTCCGCGCCCGCCCGGCGGAGCTTCTCGATGTTCTCGCGGTCGGTTGCCCCGGCGACGATGTTGACCTCCGGGTTGAGCGTCTGTGCCGTCAGTATCGCCAGCGCATCCTGTGCGTCGTCGTTCGTCGCTGCGACGACCGCTGCGGCCTCCTCGATACCGGCCCGTTGCATCGGCTCTTCGTCGCTCGGGTCCGCGGTCAGGACGGCGATATCCTGTTGCTGGAGCCGCGTGGCCGTCTCCGTGTCCGGCGTGATGACCACGAAATCGATTGCGCCGGTCAGTTCTTCGATAATCGGTTCCGTCAGGTCGCCGTGGCCGAGTACCAGTACGTGGTTCTCGAGCAAGTCCAGTTGTGCGTCAGTCATGTTTCCGAGTGCCTCCGAAAGCCGCTTCTCGATTGCCGGGCCCAGCAGCGACCCCAGCGCGATGGCGAAACTGGCCGTTCCGAGGACGACCACCGACATCCCGAACAGTTTCGCCTGCTGGCTCTGTGGGGTCACGTCACCGTACCCGACGGTACTGGCCGTGACCAGCGTGTAGTAGAACGCATCGGTCGCCGTCGAAAGGTTGGTGAAGTCATCGCGGAGCGCGTACGACCCTGCCGTCCCGTACATGAGCGACCCGAGGAGTGCCGCGCCCGCGGCCAGTTGCGCTGTCGAGAGATCGATTGGTCGGTCGAACCGCCGCCGGTTCAGCAACATTGCCGGGAGCGAAATCAGCGAGAGTACCACGAGCGGAATCGACACCGCCGAACTCGGTACGGGGCCGATAAACGGGAGCGGCACCTCCGAGTTCTGTACGAGCCCCTGTATCGCCGCCACGGGGAGCAAGACGACGGTCGCGTACCACGCGATTCGCAGGCGGCGGCGGAGTCCGACCACGCTGACGAGTAGCGTGAATCCGGTGAGTGCACCGGTAAATCCGGCGGTGCGCTGGATGCTTCGCGGAATGAGGTCCCCGAGCGGCCCGCCAATCGACACGGCACTGATGTTGACTACACCAGTGATGAACGAAAGCACTGCCACCAGCACCGGCAAGACGATGGTCGCGCGTGCCCCCAACCAGTTCCGCGGCCTGTCCATACCCATCCAGATTACATCGGTCGGTGTAAATGTACTGTCCGCGGGCCGGAAGCGATTTACTACCGGCCACGCAGGATGTGGACATGGCTTCGCTCCCGGTCGAGGTGTTGATGGGGATCTATCTGGGGCTGTTGGTGGGAGTGATACCGGCACTCGTGTCGTGGGCGCTGGGGTTCAGCTTCAAGTATTTTACCGGCATTACCGTGCCGGGGTTCGGTGTTGTCGTGCTGGCAATCGCACTCGCCGGCGTCAGCGGGGGCCTCATGGCACTGGCGGACAAGTCGATTACGCAGGCCCCCAACGCCGAGCGAATCATTACTGCAATCGTCCTCGTCGGGATGGTGTCGCTGTACGCTCACAGCAAGGGCGACCAGCTCGGGGCGGAGTTCCCGAAGCGGCTCTCTTTCCAGGGGCTCCGCGAGAAGAAACTCTCGGCGGACGTGGTCGAATTCGTCGGCGGCCGCGACGAGGTCCGTATCCGCGTTGTCGGCGACGTGGCCGACATGGAGGGGTACCCGCCGCTTTCGGAGCCACTCCGGGCCGAAATCCGCAACGAGGACTGGCGGTTCCCGGCCGACCTCCGCATCGGCGAACTCGAACGCCGGATGGAGGAGCGACTGAAATCGGCGTTCGACCTCGGCGATGCCGCCGTCTCGATAGACGAACAGGGGCGGGCGACGGTCGTCGCCGCGCCGCCGTTTTCGGGCCTGTCGAAACGTGTGGGCGACAACCGCCACGCCGTTTCGGTGGACGCGCTGTTGCCGACCGGGCTGGCCCGCAACGACGAGGTGACAGTGTTGACTGAGGACGCACAGGTCCGGGGGACCGTCGTTAGTGCCCGGTCGGCTCCGTCGGCCGATGAGATGCCCGCCGAGACGCCGACGGAACCGGAAGTCGCCGACGCCGAGGCACCGCCGACGCCGGTTCAGGCACCGACGACCGACGGCGGTGAGGGCCGACTTACCGTCGCCGTGACTCGGACGGACGTACAACCACTCCTGCGGTCGGCACAGCCGAAGGTCGTGGTCGAACCCCGCGGGACACACCGGGAATACGAACTCGTTTCCCTGCTCCGGCGGGCCGGAAGCCGGTTCCGCCGTCTCACAGTTCGCGCCGATGGCCCGCTCGACGGAACGACGCTCCGGGACGCTTCCGTTCGAGAGGTCTACGACGTTGCCATCGTCGCTATCAGGACGCCGGATGGCTGGAAGGTCGCGCCGCGTGGCGATGCGGCCGTCGAAGCCGGCGACGAACTGTACGCGATTGGCCGCCGCACCGACCTCGATGCCTTTGCGGAGGCGGTCGCATGACGCCGCTCGGCGCGCCACTCCTCGCACAGATCGGTTCGAACCTGCAACTGGGGATAGTGTCACGGACGCTTGTCGAGGGCGTTGTCTGGCTCCTCGCTATTACGGTCCTCGCCGCGACGCCGGCTGGTGCTATCGCCGTCTTCTACCGCTGGTACGTCCGTGAACGGATTCAGACCGGGCTGGCGCTCCTGTTTGGACTGACTGCGGTCGTCCTCATTATCGGCGCGACGACCGCGCTCAGCGAGGTCATCCTCGGCGACGACGACGTGCTAGCGGCCAGCGCGGTCCTGTTGAATCTCGCCGCGTTCCTCGCCGGCGGCGTCGGGGCCTACGGCGGTATGCGCATCGGGGACCGGCTGGGCGTCGACCTCTTTGCCGCAACCGGCGGCCGAAACATCGACGCCGACGTGAGCGAGATCGTCCAGACCGTCGGCCGCGTCACATCCGTCCGCCTCCCCGAAGACATCGACGACATCGTCGGCTACGATCCGATGCCCGAGGAGACGAAAGAAACGCTCGCTGACCGTCGCTTTCTCTTCCCTCGGCGGCTGACGAAAGACGAACTCCGCGACCGGCTGGTTGGCCGGCTCAAGACCGACTACGGCGTCGGCCACGTCGACGTCGAACTGGCCGACGACGGCACCGTCGAGTATCTCGCCGTCGGCTCTCGGGCGGCCGGTATTGGCCCGACGCTGCCGCCCTCAACGAACGCCGTTGCCATCCAGGCCGACCCGGCCCATGCCGCAAGCGCCGGCGATCTGGTTCAGGTCTGGGAGCAAGCGCCGTCGAAACGCGTGCTCACCGGCGAACTCCGCGGCGTCGCCGACGACGTGGTGACGGTTGCTATCGACGCCGCCGACACGCCGAAACTCGACCCGCAAACCAAGTACAAGCTCGTCACGCTCCCGGTGCAGGACCGCTCCGACCGGGAGTTCGCCTCGCTGCTCCGGGCGGCCGACGAGACGATGGGCACGGCCACCGTCGAATCAGGGAGTTCGCTTGACGGCGCGCCGGTCGGCAGTCTGGCGGTCTCGGTGGTCGCGATCACCCGCGACGACACAGCACCGGAGACAATCCCGTCCCGCGAACGCGTCCTCGCGGCCGGTGACACAATCTACGCAATCGCTACCCCGGACGCGTTGCGCCGGCTGGAGGAAGCCACGGAAGGGACAGGCGAACCGACTTCCACGGCGGCTGTGACGGACGAGTCGGGAGACGATACTGCCGACGAGGACGCTCAGCCAGGCGCGTCTGACGCTGCTGACCAGAGCGAACAGACTGACGGGACGGCGGAATCAGCGGCCGATACGACTGATGCCAATGCCCGCGACGGCACAGGAGATGTCGACGCGGCCGATACCGATGCCGGTGATATGACGGACGCTAATGCGGACACAGACACGACTGACACCACCACCGCTGACAAGCCGACTGGCACCGCCGATGAGGATGGGTCGGCTGATACTGCTGCTGACGCTGGCTCGGCTGATGTCGGCGCTGACGACAGGACAACTGAGACCGGAGACGAACCCACGGACGACGACCCGCTGGAGGCACTCCGGAACGCCGATGTGGAGGACGCAAGCGACGATCTGACTGCGGACGGGGCGTTTGACGACCTGCCGGCGGACGACAGCGACGACACCGTCGAGGTGTGGGACCCCGAAGAGCGGATCGGTGGGGCGGACGACGAGCCTGCTGCCGACGAGGTCGACGACAGCGACTCGGCGGACTCCGAAGCGACCGCCGAGGACGCAGACAATGTAGGCGACGAATCGACTGCGGGTGACGAATCGGAGAAGCCAAACTGAGTGGCGGGTACCGTTACTGCCGGACGCACGCCGTCGCGGACCGTCCTTCTCCTGTCCACCTGAACGGGCAGGACACACCTCCGTCCGGAACCCTCTTTTGCCGGACGCCCGGAGTACGGATATGGAGTGGAAACTGTTCGCACACCTCCGGGACGTGGCCGACGGCCAGTCGGTCAGCGTCGATATCGAGGGGGACGCCACGGTCGAGACGGCGCTCGATGCGCTGCTCGCGTCGCGACCGGCGCTCGCTGAGGAGGTGCTTGACGAGAACGAAGAGCTGGCCGACCACATCCGGGTGCTCGTCGACGGCGAGGACCCGTTCGCCGCCGCCGATGGGCTGGCGACAGCAGTCGACGAGGAGACGGAGCTCGCGTTGTTCCCGCCGGTCAGCGGCGGTTGATACGGGTTGTTGGCCGGGTCAGCTTTCTACCGGTCCCGCCACCGTCACGTTCGAGATGACGATTCGGACGCCGTCCTGATACTCGGTATCGAGCGTCACGTCCCACCCGTGGGTCCGGGCGAGCATCCGCAGGTTCGGGAGTGTCATCCCGGCTTCGGCGTCCGGCATCGCGCCACCGTACTCGAAAAAGGCCTCCGCTGCTGTCTCGCCCGCCGAGGTCCCGTCGTCGGTGATGACGATCTCGTCGGCCTCTCGTTCGACGGTGACCGTCGACGCGCTGTTGTGCGCCGCGAACGTGAACCCGCTCTCGAAGAGGTCCCGCAGGCGGGTCGGGTCGGCAATGACCTCTCCCTCTACGTCGGCCACCATCGTAAGACCGTTCGTGTCGGCACGTTCCCAGGCTCCGTCGATGACCGGCTGGAGGTCGACAGGCATTGTTTCGTCGATTGTCTGCCCGTGTCGAGCCAGCGTCGCGAGGCCATCCACGATTTCGGACATCCGCTCGGCTGTCTCAGACGTCGACTGGAGGGATTCTTTGGCCAGATCGACCTTGCCGCGGTTCAGGGCGTCGCCGGCGGCGGAGACGCGGCCGGTGATTATCTGCAGCGTGTTCAGCAGTTCGTGTCTGATTGCGGTTGCGAACCCCTCCAACTGCTCGTTCTGTCGGTCGAGCTCGCGGCGACGCCGCTCGCTTTCGGTCACGTCAGTGAACACAAGCATCCGGCCGATATCGACCTGTCCCAGCGAAAACGAGGTGTCACTGACGAGGTAGTACTCCGTCCCGCCGTCCCGGTTCCGTTCGAGGATTTGTTCGTCCGTTTTCACGATCTCCGAAACGACCGGCAACACCGTCTCAAGCTGCTGCCCACGGCTCCCGGATAGCGGCGGGAAGAGCCGCTGTGCCTCGCCGTTGGACTCCTTGATGTAACGCTCATCGTCGAGATACACGACAGCATCGTCGACGCCATCGGTCAGTTGCACGGCGAGAAATGCCTCGTCGTACACGTAGAGGACACCGAACGCGAACAGTGCGACGCCGAGCGGTTCGTGGTTGATGTCGAGCAGGATGTCGCTGGTGTACCCGATGACGTCAAGAACCGCTGGGATCGCCGTGACGCCGACGAGAACGCCCAGCGGACGGGTGTTGTAGTCCGCTTCGAGGAACAGTTCGAACAGCATGAAGAAGCCGACGGTGACGAGCGCGTAGGAGAGTCCCGTCACCACCCAGTGGAACACACCGTGCGTGATCGCCAGATGCGGGAACGGGTCAGAGACGAACTGCGTGGCGAAGTAGAGCCCGTGAAGCGGATTGGTCAGCTTCACCGTGACGATACCGAGGTACACGCTCACGGCGACCACGCGATATAGTCGGTTCCGGTGGAACGCCCGACCCGTGTACGCCGAACAGAAGTACAGCCACGCGCCGACCGTCGCAAGACCGACGATGAGGCTGCCGAGGTAGAACACGTATCCAAGCGTCCCGGGCGTGATCAGGAAACCGAGTTGCAGCGCCGCCCAGCCGCCGCTACAGAGGAGGAGCCCGACCATCCCCTGGCGGGTATCGGGGTCCTCCATGCGAGTCGCTCTGTAGAGCCCGATACCACACCCGACTGCCGCGAGAGCGTACGCCGAGACATACGCAAGATATGCCGGAGAGCTCCCGATCAAATTCATCTACCGATGATATGGTAAGTATTTCAATGAGTGTTATGTCCTCGTTATCGGCTATGATAACGCTTCGAGGCCGTCTATCTCGAGCACGAAGTCCGGGCGCCCATCGATGTTCCCGCTGGCGTACGCGGCCTGGGCGACGTGACGCGGTGTCTCGGGGATGAGGACCCGTGTCCCGTCGACGCCGAGGCTCGCTGCGTCGGCGGCTATTGCAGTGAACAAGGCCCGTGCAGCGTCGACATCGCTCCACACCCCGACCGCGTACTCCGCGAGTTGCTCGCCGTCAGCTTCGGTCGTCCGGGCGCGACAGGCCATCCCCTGTGGCTCGTCATCGCCGACAGTGAGGACCGCTTGGTCAGTCGCCAGTCGGTCGAGCGTTTCCCGCGTCAGCGTCGAAAGCGCCCAGCTCTCTTCGCTGTCGAGCGCGAGCCCTGACAGGGCGTCCCGGCCGTCGCTCTCCTCCCAGTAGCGCCACGCTATCGCGGGGTCGTTTCCGACAGTCATCTCGGGCGTCTCGTCCCGTGGCTCGGGGTGCGTCCAGCGGAACGACGTGACCGCTTCGAAGCCAGCAGCCAGTGATTGCCCGAGCCCGGCTTCGTTCCAGGAAAACACCATACTTCGACCGACTGACACGCCGGCATCGGCCGCCCATTCTATGAGGTGGTCAGTCAGCAGCGACCCGAATCCCTTCCCCCGGTGATCCGAGTCAACACGCATGCCCTGGAACCATGCCTCGGTCTCGGTGAGTATAACAGCCTGTGCGAGGCCGACCGCGTGGCCGTCAACGTCGACAACGAGGGTTTTCCGGTTCGCGCCGTCGTCGTCGACCCACTCACGGAACACGTCGGGGATGTAATCAGCCATCGCGCGGTCAGCCCAGACATCGCTGGTCAGGTCCACAATATCGTCGTAGTCGTCGTGACAAGCCGTCCGAACAGTCGGCGACATACCGGGAGACTCGCCCGCGACAACAAAAAAGAGGCGCTCCGGTGGTGGAGCCGTCCGCACTGTGACCGAGGTACCGCGCCGGGTCCAGTGCTACAACCAGGGCGTCGAGCGCTGCTGAATCTCGCCGGCGAGGGGCTCCTGCATAGCGTCGGCCACGTCGCCGCTGTTTGCCAGCGCCCACATGAGCTTGACCTTCGCTGTGCCGGGGAGCATATCTTCGCCCTCGATGACGCCCGCGTCGAGCAGGTCCCGGCCGGTGTCGTAGACGCGGTCACAGACCCGGCCTTCGAGGCACTGGCTGGTCATGACAAGCGGGATGTCCAGTTCCTCGACGGTCCCGATCCAGTCGGTGTTGACGTGGCCGAGCCCGGTCCCTTCGATGACGATGCCTTCGCTGTTCTCGGCGGCCGCTTCGAGCAGCGACGGGTCCATCCCCGGAGAGAACTTCAGGAGTTCCACGTCGGTCTCGATATCGTCGTGTAGGGCCAGGTCGACGGCGTCCCGCTCGGTGTACTCGCGGTGGAACGTGACTGTACTCTCGCCGTCGATGTCGTAGTCGACCTCGCCCAGTGGCTTCGCGCCGACAGTCTCGAAGGCGTCTCGACGCGAGGTGTGGTTCTTCCGGACGCGAGTGCCGCGGTGGAGCGCACAGCGGTCGTCGGACTCATCGGCGTGCATACAGACCAGCACTTCCGCACAGTCGCTCGTCGCAGCCTCGACCGCTGAGACAGCGTTCATCACGTTATCAGAGGACGGCCGGTCCGCCGACCGCTGGCTGCCCGTAAACACGATGGGGACCGGCGTGTCGAGCATGAACGACAGCGCCGACGCGGAGTACTGCATCGTATCGGTGCCGTGCATGACGACGATTCCGTCCGCCCCGTTCTCGATTTCCTCGTGGACTGCCTGCGCGAGGTCCTGCCAGACTGCCGGGGTCATGTTCTCCGAGAGGATGTTTGCGACGACGCGGCCGCGGTAGTTCGCCATCCCAGCCAGATCCGGGACTGCCCGCAGCACGTCCTCGGCGTCGAACTGGGCCGTCACTGCCCCGGTCCGGTAATCGACTGTCGAGGCAATGGTTCCGCCAGTGGAGATAAGTGAGACCGTCGGGAGGTCGTCGTCGAACTCTATCGCTGACTGGCTCTGTTCGTCCTGTGCGCTCTCGACGTCGTAGACATCCGACTCCAGCACGTCGATAGACGCATCTTCGCGGTCGATGCCGACGTTGTACCCGCCGTCGAGTTTGACGACGAGGTGGTCGGGCGTACTCGATGGGAGCAACACGCCCTCGTAGGTCTGGGCCGCGCGCTCGACGCGGACCCGGTCGCCTGCGTTCATGGGCGGCACTTTCCGCCGGTGGGACTTGAACCCACTCGTTTCGGCGAGCGCTCTCGACCACAGGCCGGACCTGAAAAGCGGTCGTCGGCTTCGGTCCACGCTTCGGTTCACCTCCGGGGCATCGACATTCGTTACGCTGGCTTTCAAGCGGTACCGGACCACAATGTTATCTCACTCGACACTCTTCTAACAAGTATGGCAGACAACAAGAACGGCCGCGAGGCTCAGGCCCAGAACGAGGAGCGCCGCCAGCGGGAGCGCGCTATCGCCGAGGAACTCGAGCGCGCGGACGAACCCGAACCGCCGGTCGACCCGACGGAACTCGCGTATTTCGAGACAGAACTCGACTCGCTCGAATTCCCGGCGACAGCGGCTGCAGTGGTCGCGACGGTCGGCGACCACGAGATTGAGTCGGCCGACGAGACGTACACTGTCGCGGACCTCCTGCCCGACACAGAGGTCGAGTCTTTCGACTCGCCAGCCGAGGTCCGGGCCAGAGTCCAGCGACCAACGGTAGCCGAGGCGATGAAGCGCGTCGTGGCGGCCGCCGACGAACACCAGAGTGCGTCCTTTGGGGCCTCACAGCGCGACGGCTACGAGCGGACGTTCCGGGAGCTACGGGCTATCGACGCGGATGACGACGACGAGGGCGTTCGGACCATCGCCGACTGGATTATTGAGCACATTCACGAGAACGAGCAGCTTCCCGGGTCCCGCGATGTTCGCCGGGAAGCGGCGAAGTTCTGCCGGTCGAACGGCTATTCGGTTCGCAACGACGAGTGGCTCGGTATCTGAGCGACACACCACCGTATCCCTGACTGCCGGCAGACCCCACAAGGACCATACTACTCGCGGTCCCACACTCTGTATGGCCGAACGAACCGAGGAACGGACCCGCGACACGGACGCGAAATCGGGCAGTGACCTCGGCGTCGATGTTGGCACGACCGAGTCGGTCGAGACGGATGTTGCTGTCGGGGAATCGGGCGGAGCGGAGCCGTCTGTCACCGAAACGTCTACGAAAGACACCGGGAGCTACTTCTCACTGCGGGCGCTGCTGTTCGCTTTCGGGGCGGTCGGCGGCGGAATGGTGCTCGGCGGGCTGATACCGCTCGTCCCGTTCACCGAACTGGTCGGTATCCTGCTTGGCGGCTTCGTTTACGGACTGCTCGCCAGCGAGCGCCGATACGTCGAACTGGGGCTGGCGGGCGGTGTCAGCGGCGGTGCGACGGCTGTGCTGTCTCTCCTCCCACAGCTCGCCGCGGGGCTGAACGGAGCCAAACTGTTCGCCATCGCCGGCGGCGTCGGCCTTGTGCTTGCGCTCGTCGGGCACTACTTCGGGCGTGACCTCCGCAGCGGACTGACGAAAGACCTGTAGCTCTCTCGACGGCAGATTCGGGTCAGTGCTGCGACCGCCTTTCTGAGCTTACTGTACTGTATTCGATGGTCTTCCCGTCCGATGCCGCATATCGGTCGCCCGGCCAAACGATGTCGATGTTTTCTGCCGATAGCCTGCCTGCGAAAGAGTCCTCGATAGCAGTGTCGACGCGAACGGACTTCATGTTGCGTAATATCGATTGTACTGGTCTTGTCATATGGTGGTAAAATAAACCCATATGTCCAGAATATTGGTCTATACCTGACCATCTGCTACACTTTCATGTATTACGGCCACAGTATCTTGAGTTAGCAACGCTTATAACTCTCGTATGTAAACCCCGGAACAGAACGCATGGCACCAGAAACGTACGGGCTTATCAGCCTGTTTCCGGCGATGCTCGCCATTGTACTGACGTTGTTCACTCGCCAAGTACTGCTCTCGCTGTTTGCAGGTATCTGGATCGGTGCGACGGTGCTTGTCGGCTGGAACCCGGCCGCCGGCGCTGCTCGGAGCCTCCAGTTTGTCGTAGATAACGTGACAGAGTCGTTCAATGTCAAACTCCTCTTGTTCACGTTCCTCATCGGGGCAATGCTGGGGATGATCTTCCTCTCCGGCGGGATGAATGCGCTGGCATCACAGATGGTCAAGCGTATTCGGACTCGTCGCCAGGCGGCGCTTGGCACGTCGCTACTGGGGATGACGATCTTTGTCGACTCGTACGCCTCGACGATGATTACCGGGTCGGTCATGCGGCCGATCACCGATAAGTTCGACATCAGTCGCGAGAAGCTGGCGTACATCCTTGACTCCACCACTGCCCCGACCGCGTCAATATCAGTCGTCTCGACGTGGCTCGGATTCGAGGTCGGCCTCATCGCCGAGCAACTGAGTACAATTGGGGTCGATCGTAGCGCGTTTCTGCTGTTCCTCGAATCGATTCCCTATCGGTTCTACAGTCTCCTTGCGCTCGCGATGGTCTTTATCATCGTCATTGCGGATCTGGACTTCGGCCCGATGGCGAAGGCCGAACGCAGAGCCAGAGAAGAGGGGAAAGTCCTCGGCGACAACGCTGACCCGCTCATGGAAACGCAGGAAGACGATATCGTGACGCCCGACCACGTCGAGCCGCGGTGGTGGTACTTCGCCGCGCCAATCATCGCACTTGTGGGGGTAACCGGGTTCTCGCTGTATTACTCCGGTGGTGGGTTTGCTGGCCGGGGCCTTACCGACGCGCTGTCGAACGCGGCCACTGCGGACGCCATCCTCTGGGCCTCGTTCTCGGCCTGTCTGGTCATTCTGACCATTCTCGTCGGGCACGCACGAATCGCAGTTGACGAAGTGAGCGACGCTATCTTCGAGGGGTTCAAAATGGTGATGTTCCCCGTTGCGGTGCTTTCGCTCGCGTGGTCCATCGGTGCTGTGAGCCAGGCACTCGGTGTCGGTCCCTACGTCGTCGCTATCAGTGAGGGGATTATCACGGCCGGGATGCTGCCCGCTATCATTTTTCTCAGCGCCGTCATAATCAGCTTCAGCATCGGCACGTCATGGGGGACGATGGGTATTCTGTTCCCGGTCGCAATCCCGCTCGGACACGCGCTCGGCGCGCCGCTGGCACCGGCTATCGCGGCGATTCTGACTGGCGCGCTGTTCGGTGACCACTGCTCGCCGATCTCGGACACCACGGTGATGTCGAGTATGTTTGCCGCAAGCGACCACGTTGACCACGTGAACACCCAGATTCCCTATGCAGTGCTGGCCGGCATCGTCGCAACTGGGCTGTTCCTGATGGCCGGCTACGGCGTCCCGGCGTACATCGCGCTTCCGATCGGACTGGCCGCTGTCGGGTCAGTGACCTACCTGCTCTCGGAACAGCTGTCGGTCGAGGTCCCGAGTTCGTACGGGTCGAAAGCGGACTGAGTCGGTCCGCTTTCTGAACTACTGTTCTGTTCAGACGATCTCCCAGCCGTCGTCGGTCCGCTCGACCACGTCGTCGTCTTCGAGTCGATGAAGCGCTTCCTCGACGATTTCCGGCGGGGCCTCGATTTCTCGGGCCAGCGCCGGGACGGTGTCGATACCGTTTGCGAGTCCGCTGACCAGTTCTGCGTACAGCCGGCCGTCACCGTTCTCGAAGCCGGAGTCGATGCGGTCCCGTACGTCAGTCAGACGGGCCTGCACCCACCGCTGGGCCAGCGACAGTTCGTTCTCTAGCTGCTGGAGATGCTCCAGTTCGCGTGCTAAGTCGTGAAAATTCCCGCCAGCTTCTTCGCCTACATCTATCGAGAGGTGACGGCAGGAGGGCATCTCGAACTCGGGGTTTGCCGGATAGGCGCTCTTGGTACCAAATTCATATGGTGAGACACGGACCTCCAGACGGAGGTTTCGAGCGATAGAGAAGTACTTCCGGCGCTGGTCGTCCGTCCGGGAATCGACGAGCCCGGCGTCTTCGAGCTTCTGGAGGTGGTCGATGACCGCTTTCGGGCTGACGCCGATGTATTCGCTGATTTCCGTGACGTAACAGGGTTTGTGTGCGAGTAGTTTGAGAATCCGCCGGCGGTTGGCGTTTCCAAGGAGATTGAGTAACTCGGCGGAGTCCATCGATACGTAGGTAGCGGGTCACGGTTCAAAAGCATGACTCTCGTCGGGCGGTTTACTGGTGTCTCCCGGCTACGTTAGCTGGTCCATCCACGACGTGCCCTGTGAGCCGCTGTTTCCGCTCCCTTGACCGCTTCCGCCATTACCGCTCTGTCCGCCGTTGTTCCCTTGTCCACCATCATTTCCGCCGCCATTCGCGTTGTCGTTGCCACCATCAGAAGCGCTGCCAGAATCATCAGCACCGCCATTTCCGGCGGAATCGTCACTATCAGAACTGTCGTCAGAGTCGCCGGCATTCTCGCTCCCAGAACTGTCGTCGGAGCCGCTAGAATCGCCACTGCCAGAACTGTCGTCAGAATCTGACGTGTCGGCTGAATTATCCTCACCGTCACTGTCAGAAGCCCCATCAGAACCAGTGCTGCCTCCCGCGCTATCGTCGCCGCTGTCGCTCTCATCACCACTCCCATCGCTGTTGCCCCTGTCGTTACCCTGCTCAGCTCCGTTTCCCCCACTCTGAGCTGTGTCGTCGGACTCTTCGGTTTCGTTTTCGCCGTCGTCAGGCCCGTCGTCCGGTGGACCTCGGTCACTCTCGTTCCCTTGCTGTCCGGGGGCATCTGCAGGCGGTCCCTGTTCGCTTCCGTTGGCACCCCGTTCGGACGTGTTGGCTGGTGGTCCCCGTTCGCTCTGGTTGGTTCCAACATCGTCCGGCGGTCCTTGGTCAGTTCGGTTGACACCGGCGACGTCCGGTGGCTCCTGCTCATCCGGGCCGGCAGTCTCTGGCGGTCCGGCGATGCCGCGAGCAATCGATGCGACCTGTTGGCCGGAGAGCTTGCTGGCGTTCTGTTTCAGGCGCTCCAGTGCGGTGTCGTTCACACCGGTCTGTTCGGCGGCCGTGTCAGTGTCGTTAATCGCGGTCTGTAGGCCTGCGATCTCCGCAGTGAGCCGGCTTCGCTGCGCCACGTAGGCTTGCTCACTGACATTTCCGTTCTCGTATCGCTGTTCGAGCGTGGCGTTGCGCTCTTGCAGTCGTTCGAGTCGGCGCTCGAGCGAGCCAGTCCGGTCCGTGACCAGTTCAGCTCGTTCGGTTCCGTTGGACTGGTTGTACGCCGACCGCCACATCCCGTTTTCCACTGTGTCGTTCGCGGCGGCGGAGTTCGACTGGAGGAACGCGGTGAGTTGCGTTCCCATTCCGCTGGCAGAGTTGTTCTGCGTGGCCACTGTCTCCGTCGCGGTCTCCTGTGCTGTCACGGCCGGGAGGCCGACAGCGACAGTCCCGACGATGACCAGCACGGTGAGGAGCGTGGCCTGGCGTGGGCTCATTCCTATCTCTGCCTCTGTCCTCCCTCATCAAAAAGAAACGCCTTCGTTTGCGTTGTTCATCGACGCTTGAAACTATCTCAGATAGTCCAAGAGAGTTTAAGCTGTCTTCTGCGCCGGCTTCTCCATCGGCAGCAGTCGCCAGGCGATTCCCACCGAAAGCACCGAGAGTACGACGGTGGCGAGCGGTAACAGAAGCGCTGGCTCGTATCGCAACGGCGGATGATACCCGAAGCCGTAGTCGAGGATGTCGTTACCGAGTGCCAGCACTAGCGCAGTCACGAGCGCGCCTTTCGTTGTCCGGGCGTAGTGTGGGACCAACAGTCCCTCGGCAACGAAGCCGAGGTGGGTAATGATGATGCCGAAATACGCCCATGGGGCGGGGAAATAGGCGTCGAAGCCGATGTTTAACGCCACGACTGTCCACAGCCCCATCTTGACCAGCCAGACCAGCGCAATGGTGTGGAGGTACGCGAGCGGTACCGTCAGCGGGACCTCGTCAAGCGACTCGCCGAGGAACGGCAGGAGGGTCGCTACCGATAGCGTCATCAGGAACAGCGCGGCCGGTGAATCGGCGTACAGCGGCCAGAGAAACGTCGACACGTCGGGCATCGTCTCGACGTAAAACCGGACACCGACGAGCATCGCGACAGCGTTGACGACCAGCAGCCACACGAGACTCGGCGTCTGTTCCAGGTAATACCGTGCGTACCGACGTGGCAACGGCCCCCGCTGCTCGCTCATAGGTCGACTCGGGGCCGGCCGTGGCAAAGCCCTGTCGGACGGAAGCCGGCATCAGGTCACCGGCCCCTGAATCCGCGCTGTTTGCACGACGGCAAAAGGTTGCCGGCGAACACTTATGTATGTCAATGACACACATTCAGTTGCACCGATGTTCGAACAGTTTTCGCGGGGATACTACCTCGGCCGCCTCTACGTCGAACCGAGAGACGACGCGGCGGCCGCGATGTGTCGCGAGCAGCACGAACGAGTGAACGAACAGTTGTACGCCTCCGGGGACGGGGTCGAGCGCACAGACTATCCGCTGGTAATGAAACTCGGCTCCCAGCACTTCGCCGTCCACGGGGACGAACAGGTCCCGGCGGACACACTCGTCGTTCCCGAACCGATGCTCGAAGACGCCAACGTCCGGAACCCGCCCAGCCTCGAAGAAGTGTTTCTGGCGAAAGCGGACCACGCCGCACAACTGCTCTCTATCTCCGAGGGGACGCCGACACTGCCCGACACCGCCGTCTGAGGGGGCACAACTCTGTTTTACTGTGTTTTCTCCGTCCACCGAGTGGGCGGAATGGTTGAAACGCGGGATAAGTAGGTTATACGCTTAAGCTACAGACCAATGCGGTTCAGGGGCTTCTAGTTCCCTGTATGTCACAGCGAAGCCACACCGACAACTGGGACAACGCTACAGAATCCAAATTCTACCTCCCCGCTGGGGTCACTCCGTCGTCCGAAGCCAGTTGGTCCGAGCGGCTCTGGGCCATGCTATTCAATCATCGCGTCTGAGCCGGCGCCATCACTGCACGGGAACCCGCTGGCCCAGTGGGCGAGTCCCTCTCTCAAGCCGACCCGCACAGACGGGACATAAAATCCGCATTGCCTTCCCGTACTCAGAACTCACAATCGACCGACTCAGTTAAGCCACCGCACGACCACTTTCACCCAGTAACAAGAATCTGAGACAAAGTCTCCACAGACGTCTCGAACAAACACCGTAATCGTACGTTTTGGCACACTCACACACTACCCTACAACTAATGACCGATATCAAGGCGGTCGTCCGGGTGGAGCACCCTGACATCGTGCTCACAGAAACCGTGACCCACGCCCCAGATTCGAGCGTCAGGTCCGTGTCAGAGGCGGGTACGGACCCGACGTCGGGCAGGTTCTTTTACCATATCGAATCGCCTGACTTCCAGCAGTTCGAGGACGGATTACAGAACGACAGCACTATCGGCGAATTCGAGCGCGTCATCGAAACCAGAGACAACGAGGCCATCTACAGCTTTGAGTACACCGACGAGGCGAAGATTCTCTCTCCCGTCATCTCATCCGCGAATGGGGTTATCCTCGACATGGAAAACGACGGGAGCGCATGGATACTGACGATATGGATGCCAGAGCGAACGGCTCTCGCTCATCTCTGGGACTATGCTCAAGAGAACGACATCGACATCGACCTGCTGCGCGTGAACGAATACGCCAGTCTGGGCAACACGGATGCAGGGTTGACCGACAGCCAGCGGGAAGCGCTTCTCGTCGCACTCGAAACGGGGTATTTCGAAGAACCACGGAACGCGACTCTCAGCGACGTTGCCGCCGATCTAGACATCTCTCAGCCTGCGGCTAGCGGTCTCCTTCGACGCGGCATCAGGCGGCTTATCATCTCCTCGCTGAGAGATGACGACGGGCCGCCGAACTGAGCGGGAGCGTTCCGATGCAGCGGCGGTTCGGGAAGTCACTTTTAAGCCCGTCCCCGTCTGCCATCCAGTCGATGCTTGACCGGTTGCTGGGACGGGCGTCGCTGAAAGAGCGAGTAGCCGAACTTGAGGAGGCAAATCACCACCTCGAACGACAGCTCGACGCCGAGAAGGAGCGCCGCGCCGACGCAGCGACTGAACGCCAGCAGGCTGAGGCCGAGCTCAATCGGCTGGAGGACCGCGTCGCCGAACTTCAGGACCGAGTCGAACGCCTGCAAGACGAGGAGGGAGAATCGACGTTCCGAGCCGAGGAGACGCTTAGTCGGGCGCGACTGAGTGAGGTTCTCGACCGGCTGGAATCCGTCGAGACAGAACCAGAGGGGGTCTTTACCACCTACGTCGATGCGGAGCGCTCCCTGCCGGGTCCAGTCCGGGACGCCTTCGGTGACCGCGCGTCGCTGGTCGCCAGCGCTGCGCCGTGTCTCGCAGTCACCGACGACGCCGGCCTCCTGTCGGCGTGTCTGTCCGTCCCCGCGCCGCCGTCGCCGTTCACCGGGTGGGCCGATACCGTCCAACTGGAGCGGTCGTGGTTTGAACCGACCGGCGAGCACGTCGTCGCGCTGGTTCGCTCGGACCTGTTCGCCATGGGCGAGTACAACTGCCGGGAGCAAACTGCGTTCCACGGGTTCGACTCGGAGCTAAAGAGCCAGCACTCCAAGGGCGGCTTCTCACAGAGCCGGTTCGAGCGGCTCCGGGACCAGCAGATCGACTCCCACCTCGACCGCTGTCGGGCCGCTATCGACGAAGTGTCCCCCGACCGGCTGTACGTCGTCGGCGAGGGCTCGGTCATCCACGAGTTTGAGGACCTCGCGACGGCGATGAAACCGGTCGACGCGACCGGGGAGCCCGACGCAGCGCTTGACGATGCCGTTCGGTCGCTGTGGTCAGTCCGGCTGCGCGTTCCGTAGCTTTTTCGCGGGGCGGTGATTCTGTCCGGCCATGGCCGTAGCTATCTTAACACACGACGCCTTCCCCGACCGAGCCAAGACGGCCGTCGGGCTGTTGCGGTACGGTGACCGAACGGTACGCGCGCTTGTCGACCGCGAGCGGGCCGGCCAGCGCGTCCACGACTCGCTGCCGGATGTACAGGACGCACCAGTCGTCGCATCGATGGCCGACGCACCCGACGTTGACGCGCTCGTAATTGGTATCTCGCCAATCGGCGGCGAGTTCGACGAGTCCTGGCGAGACGACGTTCGCACAGCGCTCGAACGCGGTTGTGACGTGTATTCTGGACTGCACGATTTCCTGGCTGACGACGAAGAGTTCGCCCGTCTCGCCGCGGAACACAACGCCGAACTGCACGACCTCCGCAAGCCACCCGAAGACCTGACCGTGGCAGCAGGGACCGCCGGCGACGTGGACGCGACGGTCGTGACGACCGTCGGCACCGACTGCTCGACAGGGAAGATGACTGCCTCGTTCGAGATTCGCGACGCGGCGCGGGAACGCGGCCTCGACGCTGCCGTCGTCCCGACCGGCCAGACTGGCATCGCCATCACCGGCTGGGGCATCGTCGTCGACCGCGTCATCGCTGATTACGCCGCCGGCGCGGTCGAGCGGCTGGTTGAAGAAGCGCAGGCGGCGGACCTCCTTGTCGTCGAAGGACAGGGTGCGCTGGCACATCCGGCCTATTCGGGTGTGACGACGAGTATCCTCCACGGGTCGGTCCCGGATGCGCTCGTCATGTGTCACGAGGCTGGCCGCGAAGTCATCCACGGCTACGAGTCGTTCGACATTCCACCGCTCCCCGAGTACGTCGACATCTACGAGCGTCTGGCCGCGCCAATCTCTGATGCCTCCGTCGTCGCGGGAATGTTGAACACCCGCCACCTCGACGACGATGCGGCCGCGGATGCTGTTGCAGAGTACAGCGACGCTCTGGACGCACCGGCGACTGACCCGGTCCGCCACGGCGTTCCCGACGAGGTACTGGACGCCATCCTATGAACTGGCGCGTCGACCGCTACGACCTGCCGCTGTCGAACCCATTCGGCATTTCGCGGGAGACCAGCGAGACCAGCGAGACCGTCACGGTTGAACTCTCCCACGAGGGAACCACCGGCATTGGAGCCGTCACGCCGTCGGCATACTACGACGAGAGCGCTCAGTCAGTGGCTCAAACGCTGCCGTCGCTCTGTGAGACCGTCGACCGCATCGGCGACCCACACGCCCAGCAACGCATCGAGCGGGACCTCGCCGAGCAAGCGCCGGACCAGCCAGCCGCCCGGATGGCACTCTCTATTGCCATCCACGACCTCGCCGCTCGGCAACTGGACCTGCCGCTGTACCACCAGTGGGGGCTCGACTCCGACGCGGTCCCGCCGACCACCTACACGGTCGGCATTGACTCACCCGAGCGGATGGCCGAGAAAGCAAGGGAGGCGGCCAACACCGGCTTCGGCCACCTGAAAGTCAAACTCGGGACCGACGACGACCGGGCGCGACTGGACGCGGTCCGGGACGCTGTTTCCGACGCCGAGATACGGGTCGACGCCAACGCCGCTTGGACTGCACAGGAAGCTATCGACAATGCGGACTGGCTTGCCGACGCTGGCGTCACGATGCTGGAACAGCCGGTTGAGGCTGACGATATCGACGGCTTGCGCCGCGTGACCGACGCGACCGAAATCCCCGTCGCCGCCGACGAGTCCTGCGTGACTGCGTCGGACGTACCGCGGGTCGCTGACGCCTGTGATATTGTCAACGCCAAACTGGTCAAATGCGGCGGCCTCCGGCCCGCAACCCGACTGCTCAACGCCGCCGACGCCCATGGCCTCGACTTGATGCTCGGGTGTATGGTCGAGTCCAACGCCAGTATCGCCGCAGCGGTCCACCTCGCACCGCTTGTCGACTACGTTGACCTCGACGGGGCGCTCTTGCTGGCAACAGACCCGTACGCCGGCGTGCCGTTAGAGGGCGACGTGTTCGACCTCACCGCAGTGTCGGCCGGCACCGGGGTCCGGCGGACACGAGACGCGTAGCTCCGAGGTCGTAGAATAAAAATCAGGTTCGCCCGGTGACTACTTACGCCGACTTGACAGCGTCCAGCAGCTCTTCGTAGTCCGGCTCGTTGGTCGGATCGTCGGCGACCCAGCTGTAGGCGACCTCGCCGTCGTCGTCGACGACGAACACGGCGCGGTTTGCAACGCCGAGCAGCCCGAGGTCTTCGATATCAATTTCGAGGTCGTAGTCCTGAATCGCCGACCGGCCCATGTCACTGAGCAGGTCGAACTCCAGCCCGTGCTCATCACGGAAGGAGTTCAGCGAGAACGCCGAGTCGGCGCTGAGGCCGAGGACCGTCGCGCCGGCGTCGTGGAAGTCACCGAGGTGCTCCTGCAGGGCCACCATCTCGTTGGAGCACGGCGGTGTGAACGCGCCCGGGAAGAAGGCCAGCACGACCGGCCCATCACCAAGGTGGTCGCTCAGTTCGAAGTCCTCTACCTCACCGTTCGCGATTGTCGCCGAGATGTCCGGCGCTGTGTCGCCTGTGGATACCATCACCCGAATATAACGGCGTCAGCCGAATAAATACCCGCCATCCGGCAGGGCGGTCTCGGCTCCGATCAGTCTTCTTTGTCCGCTTCCTAATGGAGTATTTTGAAGCGACCAATCCCAAGACTGAGGAACTCAAGTGAAATTGCCTGGGGTTCGACACAGATTGACTACAGCTCTCACCCACCGAGAAGAGTGGCCACATCATACTCCCGCTGGTAGAATATAGAGATACTCCGACACGGGTCTGCCGCAAGTCTTGATCCGGCGACGATGCTACAGATTCGATTTTGTTGTCAGATTCACCAAGAGTTTATAACTTGAGAAGAACTATGTATTATGCCCTCCATCACTCGAAGGAAACTTCTCAGAACGGCCGCTGCCTCGGGCGGTCTGCTGACGGCTACAACAGGCTCTGCTCGCAGGGTAGAGCTATCTTGGAAAGACCGTCAAAACGTGGAATACGTAGACACAGCTTTTGTTGGCGATAAAACATTTATTTTGCGTACATCTGATATTGAAGATGGTAAAAACGAGGGGCTTCTTGTCTTCGATGAAGACGGACTGCAAGAACAAATCTCACTAGAAGGCAGTGCATTCCCTGCTGATTTTCACTCACTGGCAGCCTTTGATGAAGAGGTACTTATTGTCGGAGAAAATTCAAAAAATAACCCTGTCGTCACTTCGATAACCAGTGCTGCGGAAATCAATTGGCAGACGCAGGCCAGCCCGGGACCGTATATGAAGTGGGTCTGTGCCAATTTGGCCAACGAACAGATTATTCTGGTTGGACTTGACCATGGAACGGCAACTTCCAGAACGAAAATAGCTGGCATTGATCGTCAAAGTGAAGAAATAAATTGGGTGGTTGATGCATTTTCCCCCGACTTCTTTGCAGAGTCAATACACCCATATGAAGATGGTTGTATAATCGCCGGTACCACTTCCACTTCTGAGGGGCACAGTTGGGTAGCTAGAATATCTTCCACAGGGGATATTCTTTGGGAGCGATTCTATGATGATCAAGAATACGCTAATTTCCTCTCAGTCTCTAGTACCGGCCAGGGAAAAATTGTCCTCTTAAGTTCTGATAGGGAGTCAAAGACAGCGTATAAGCTACTAACCTTGGATAGTGATGGGCAAACAATCTCGAGTATAAAGGAGTCCGTTCCTGGTGAATATGACCGCTCATTCGATCTATTTAGCGATGATCCGGAAGGTGGTTACATTGTGGTATCCGGACAGATTGCATCTACACTTGCTGTCGGCAAGGTAGATAGGTCTGGCCGGCTACAGACTATGCGGACCTACTCACCATGGAATGAACAGTTCAGTCCAGAGGCGGTCCACACGGTTTCAAACCAAATTAGGGTAATAGGGCATTTCATCTCTCCGGATGTTAGCTCTCCAGGAGTAGTAGCCATTCCACGCCCACTGGTGGGAGCAGAAACTAAGACACAGGAACGTACCTCAATACAAACTGAGTCAGCCACTTTCCCTCAAAACGACACCACCACCACCGAACCGCCATTGACCGAAACAACTGATGGCTCAGGACCGGGACTGGGTCTCCTGACTGGGATTATATCGACTGGACTCGTGTCCGTCTATACTGTACTTAAGAGGCAAAGCGAGACCGAAAACCGGTAGCCTACATCCATTCAGCGAAGGAATGGTGCTCACGACTTGCCTCAATGTAGTCCCGCTGCATCGACTGGATGGCTGTCGAGAGGTTGTTGCCGTCGTCGAGGTACTCGCGGACGCGAGCGATCTTCCAGTCGCTCGGGGTCATACCGGCTTCGTAGCGGGCTTCAATCGGGTCGAGATACTCGTCGATGCGAGCCTCGGGCACGCCCTGCTCGGCTAGCCCCAGACGGGCGTACTGGAAAACCTCGTCGTAGATGTCGTCGTGATCAACCGTCCGCTCGCCCTCGGCCGTCACCCACGAGAGGTCCGCGTCAGAGCCGTCCTGTGCGGCGCTGTAGAAGCTCCGCTTGGCCTCCTGCCACGGTAGTTCCGCGGCGGGGTGGTCGGCGACGACTAGCCCGCGGATGAGGCCGACCGTCAGCGCCTGCAGCCCGATCATGTCCTTTGCGTGTGGCTGGGTCGGGAGCGGGCGGTACTCGATGCGGAGCGACTTTTCGGTGCTTGCCCCGTCGACGGGCGCGCCGCCGACGACACAGCGGAGCCAGCGCCAGTAGGTCCCGCGCTTGTGGTCGAACTCCCAGAACTCGTCTTCGAACCCGGTCCGGTCGTCGTCGTGCAGGAACTCTCGGAGGAACGGTGCGAACAGGTCGTCATTGACGACGCGGCCGACGACGTCCGTCGTGTCGTCGAGGTCCCGCGGGACCCGGACCTTTGGGTTATCACTGGTGTTGACCGACTGCTCAAAGGCCGCGATTCGGAGTTCGTGGTGGGTGTTCGCACAGAGCCACTCGCCGTCGGTGTCACCGTACATATCGGCAGGGAGGAACGGCGAGTTCACCGACAGCGCAAGCAGCGGCCCGAGCGTCCGGATCGCGGCGTTGTAGTACTCGGGGAACGCCGCGGCGTCCGGAATCTGGAGGTGAGGCTGGATCGAGGTGGCCAGCGACTCGAACAGAATCGTCGGGAACGACCCGCTGTACCCCGGCACGTCGAAGTCGATGCTGCCGCCGGCGTGGTCCAGCGCTTCGTTGTCTAGCGCCACATATCTGGGAGCCTGCCGCATATTGTCCGCGAGGACAACGCCGTCGTTCGTCTCGTGTGCCGAGAGGTACTGCTCGCTGCCTTCCTCGGGTGGGATGGTCCACATCGCGTCGAGGACGAGTTCGCAGTTGTGCTTGCTCGCCTGCTGGCGGGCCTGTTTCGTCTGCATCTCCACCGCCGTTGTCTGGACCTCCATCCCGGTCTGGTCGAAGCTGTTCGGCTCGGTGTTGACTTCGGCGTTGTGCAGGCCCAGTTCCTTGTTGGCCTCCCCCTCGAACACCACATCTGGCAGGCGGGTCAGCCGCCCCTTCCAGTCCTCGGGGTCCATGTACGGCTCGTCACTTTCTTCCTCGACTGACGACTCGACGGCCGGTTCGGCCTCTTCTTCCTCTGGCGTCTCCGGTTCGTCCTCTGCCAGCGGGCTGTCCGGGTCGATGTCGAGTGACGGCCCCTCTCCGGGACCGAAAGAATCCTCGGGCTCGTCGGCGGTTTCGCCAGCATTCTGGTCCGGAGACGCATCGCCGTCGGGTTCCAGTGGATTACTATCGTCTGGCTCCAGTGATGCGCCACCGCCGCCTTCCGGTTCCGCCGGCGCGTCGAGTGACCCGCTCCAGGCCGCGCTTCCCGATCCGCTCAGGTCGTCGTTCAGTTCCTCCTCGGTGGCTTCCTCGCTGTCTTCCCCATCGTCCGGTTCGGGCGGGTCCGGCTCGGCGTTGATCGCGTATAGCTCGATTTCCAGACCGACGGAGAACGCCTCGTTGTCGAACTCCCCGGCCTCGATGGCGTTCCGGAGCTGCATCGCCTGTTCGTCGACCCGCTCAGTGAACGCCGCGGCAGTCTCGTCAGCGAGCGACCGGGTCACCAGGTCGACGATATCGTCCATGCACGGTACTGTGTGGGTTCTTCCATTATAAGTGACCCGTCGTTGTCCGACGGGGCGTTACTCGAAGAGGTCTTCGTGGCGGGCCGCGAGGTTGGCGTAGTCGCCGGAGCTGAACGCCTCGAACACCTCGTTGGGGTCAATCGTGGTCTCGGATAGCGGCGTCACTGTGGCCGGGCTCCCACGGACGAAGGATTCCGCGGGCACCTCGTAGCCCGGTGGAACAACCGTTCCCATCGCGACGATAGAGCCCTCGCCGATGGTGGCATCGCTGACCGTCGAATTGAACCCGACGAGCGCACCGTCGCGCACATGAGCGTCGTTGAGGACGGCTCCGTGGCCGACCATCACCTTCTCGCCGACGGTCGAGGCATGGACGATGGCGCCGTCACCGATCGCCGATTCGCGGCCCACCTCGACGGGGGCCACGTCGCCGCGCAACACGACACCGGGCCAGACGTTCGCGTTCGGGCCGACGGTGACATCACCCACTAGTGTCGCCTCGCGGCTGACGTGGGCGTATCCGTGAATATCTGGCGTGGCTCCTTCGAAGGCGTACTCTCGGCTGTCCATACTGCCACCATCGTGTCGGCGGCTCGAAAAGATACCGGTCAGAAGGGGGTGCTACCGGTCGTATAGCCGCTGTCGCGTCCGTCCTCACTGCACCCGTCAGTGAACACCGGGCTATTCGATGTGGACGACGAGAACGGGAACGGGTGCGCTCTGCACGACGCGCTCGGTGACGCTCCCGAGATTAGCGACCCGGTCCCGTCCGGTTCTGCCGTGGGTCCCCATCACGATGAGGTCGATATCCTCCTCTTCGGCGTAGTCGGTAATCGTCTTGTGGGGAATCCCTTCCGCCATGGTCGTGACGACCTCGACGCCGGCCTCCTCGCCCCCAACCACGATGTCGTCAAGCGCGACATCTCCCTCTTCCTCCAGCGACTGACGCACCTCGTCTTGATTGGCCTTGTCGGCCGCGACGTAGAGCCGCCTGTCCACGACGTACAGTCCATGGAGCGTCGCGTCGTTGTCGCGCGCGATCGAGGTGGCGTGTGCGAGCGTCTCCGTCGTTCCCGAACTGCCGTCTGTGGCCACGAGCACCGAATCGTACATATCCGGCTTCTCATGCGAACTGTGCCCACATAGTACTCCCTATCACGCTGACACGGCCCGTGGCTGTCCAACCGACGGTGTAACCGTCGATTCAGTTTCCGTCGTTCAGTGTATAACTGTTCTAACCATTATTTGTCAACAGGAATACTTTTGCCAGTAGCTACCCATTAATTTCTATACGATGCAGGGGAGCACGCAGCCAGACGGGACACGGGCAGAACTGTACGTTCGTTCACTACTGCCCGACGGGCACACGCAGCAACAGGCTGCGGTCATCGATCGACTTCAGGGGCTGTCGGACACTGATGCTCTGTCAGATGTCTCTGTTCAGGTTATCGGTCGGCAGATACCGTCCACACCAGCGGAGGCACGGACCGAACTCGGCCTATTCGCACTCAACCGAGTGAGCGTCTTTCAGGAGTGGGCAAAACGCAACGGATGTTCACTCGAACCTGCGTTTCAGGTCCGGTCGGTTGACTCCGAAATATCGGGAGAGCAGTACCGGGCACTTGTGTTTCCGGTCCAACTATTAGCCGAGTACGCTGGCTCGGAACTCAAGTGCGTGACGCCGCACACGACCGATGGAGAGACCGTCACTGTCATGGACCGGCTTACCATGATCGAAGGCGAGGAAGAATCGACGTTCGCATCGCTGGAACGGGCAAGCGCGGCACGGCCGCCGGCCCAGTCCGAGCTGTCGGCGGCCGACACCGCCGACGAGGATTCGGACCCGCCGTTACCAGAGTAACGCCAGCGTCGCCCGCGTCTCAATACACTTATCCCCGGCCGCCGTCGTATCCTCGGGTATGAGTACGGTCACGGTCACGCTGCCCGACGGGACCCCACTAGAGGTCGAACGCGGCAGCACGGTCGAGGATGTCGCCTACGAAATCGGGCCAGGGTTAGGTGACGACACGGTCGCCGGCGTCGTCGACGGCGACCTTGTCGACAAACACGCGCCGTTGACAGCAGACGTCAAACTCGAAATCGTCACCGAGAGCAGTGACGAGTATCTCGACGTGCTTCGTCACTCCGCCGCCCACGTCTTCGCACAGGCCCTGCAGCGCCTCTACCCCGATGCCAAGCTCACAATCGGGCCGTGGACCGACAACGGGTTTTACTACGACATCACCGGCGTCGATATCGACGAGGACGACCTCGAAGCCATCGAGGCCGAAGCCGAGGAGATCATCGAGGAGGACCTTGACATCGAACGCGAACTCGTCGACCGCGACGACGCCTTCGAACGCTACGAGGATAATCAGTTCAAACAGGACATCCTCGAAACCGAGGCCGCGGACGACGAGGAGGTCTCTTTCTACACCCAGGGCGAGTTCGAGGACCTCTGTCAGGGGCCCCACGTCGAATCGACCGGCGAAATCGGCGGCTTCGCTCTGCTTGAAATCTCCGCCGCCTTCTGGCGCGGCGAGGAGGAAAACGAGACGCTGACCCGCGTGTACGGAACCGCCTTCCCGACGGAGGACGCGCTCGATGAGTTCCTCGAACAGCGCCGCAAGGCCGAGGAGCGCGACCACCGCAAGATCGGCCAGGAGATGGACCTGTTCTCCATCGACGAAACGACCGGGCCGGGCCTGCCGCTGTACGAGCCCAACGGCAAGAAGATCCTCAACGAGCTGACGGACTACGTCGCCGGCCTCAACCGCGACGCCGGCTACGACGAGGTCGAGACGCCCCACGTCTTCCGCACCGAACTCTGGAAGAAGTCGGGCCACTACGAGAACTACGTTGACGATATGTTCCTGCTCGATGTCAACGACGAGGAGTACGGCCTGAAGCCGATGAACTGTCCCGGCCACGCCACTATTTTCGAGCAGAACTCCTGGAGCTACCGGGACCTGCCGGTGCGGTACTTTGAGGACGGGAAGGTGTACCGCAAAGAGCAGCGCGGCGAACTCTCCGGGCTCTCCCGGACGTGGGCCTTCACCATCGATGACGGCCACCTGTTCGTCCGCCCGGACCAGATCGAGGAAGAAGTGCTGGCGACGGTCGACATCATCCTCGACACGCTGGACACGTTCAATCTCGACTACACTGTCCAGTTCGCCACCCGGCCCGAGAAGTCCGTCGGCGGCGACGAGATCTGGGAGAAAGCCGAATCCCAGCTTGAATCCGTCCTTGACGAGCAGGACATCGACTACGTCGTCGAGGAGGGCGACGGTGCCTTCTACGGCCCGAAGATCGACTTTGCCTTCGAGGACGCGCTCGGTCGTCACTGGGACGGCCCGACTGTGCAGCTGGACTTCAATATGCCCGAGCGGTTCGATCTCTCCTACACCGGTGAGGACAACGAAGAGCACCGCCCGGTGATGATCCACCGCGCGCTGTATGGCTCCTACGAGCGGTTCTTCATGGTGCTGACCGAGCACTACAACGGGAAGTTCCCGCCGTGGCTCGCTCCCGAACAGATCCGCCTGCTGCCAGTCAGCGACGATAACATCGCCTACTGCGAGGAGATTCAGGATGAACTCGACGACTTCCGGGTCACTATCGAGGACCGCTCCTGGACCGTCGGCAAGAAGATTCAGCAGGCCCACGACGACCGCGTTCCCTATATGTGTGTCATCGGCGACAACGAGGAGGAAGCCGGGACCATCTCGGTTCGTGACCGCAAGGAACGCGAAGAGAAAGACATCGACATCGCCGAGTTCCGCGACCACCTCGAAACCGAAGTCGAGCAACAGCGCACCGCGGTGACGTTCCTCGCCGGCCGATAGCTGCTGTTCGCTCGGCCGATTCTCGCTGCCGATGTGCTGACTCCCGGGATGTGTCGGGCACGTCCTTTTAACCCCGGCGGGCGAGCCGACCTGTATGACCACTGACAGCGGTGAGTCGAGCGACACCATGCGGGGGCGCGCCGCCGGCGATACGCGACTCCTCTGGTTCCTCCTTGATGCGGACCGCTGGCTCGTTACCGCCCTCCTCTCCGGTGTCCTATTTTTTGGGGTTCTCGCAGCCGGACACTTGCACCCCACACCGGCTATGACGCTGCTGACTCGCGGTGACCCGGTCGAAACGCTGTTCCAGGCGCTGATTACGGGGACCATAACCGCAGTAACACTGGTCCTGACACTGAACCAGCTCGTCCTCTCACAGGAACTCGGTGCGGTGGGTGATCAGCGCGAACGGATGGATGGGTCGATGCAGTTCCGCGCCGACGTTGCTGACGCCGTCGACACGCCAGTCAGCCCCGCCGAACCCTCGGCGTTCCTCCGGTCGCTGGTCCGCGGGACCACCGAACGGGCCGAGAATGCCCAGAACGCCGCCGAGGGGGCGGCGCTCGATGACGACCTGTCGGCGTTACTGTCGAACTATCTGGCGGACGTGCGAACCAACGCTGACAGCGTTACCGAGCAGCTCGAAGGCGGAACCTTCGGCGAGTTCGATGTCGTCAAGGCCGCGTTGAACTACAACTACTCCTGGAAGCTGTATGCCGGCCGGCGCATCCGGGAAGCATACGCCGACGAACTCACCGACGAGGTCGACGACTCGCTTGCGGAACTCGTCGAGATGCTCGAACTGTTCGGCCCGGCCCGGGAACACTTCAAAACGCTGTATTTTCAGTGGGAGCTGTCCGCCCTCTCCCGAACATTGCTGTACGTCGCCATCCCGGCGCTTACCGTCGCAATCACCTCGTTGTTGTTCCTCGATGTGCAGGATTTCGTCGGCGTCACAGCCGGCGTCCCCGACGCATTGTGGCTCCTCGCGGTGACGACGACAGCATCCCTGCTTCCGTTCACAGTCCTGATATCGTACATCCTCCGTATTGTCACGATAACCAAACGAACGCTCGCAATCGGCCCGTTCATTCTCCGCGAGACGAACCGGAGTGTCGACGTCGACTGGGAGTGACGCCGGCACATCACCACGGTATAAGTGCTGGTCCGGACTCGCTATGACTATGCAGATTGGTTCGCGTCGGTGTATCCTCAACTCCGTCAGCGGCGACGGCGAGCACGCCGACTACGTTCCGCGGCTGATGAAGGCACGCGGGTTCGAGGTGTACGAAACCGAGGCGGCCGGCGACGCGGTCGAACTCGGCCGCGAGGCCGGGCGGGCCGAGGCCTCTGAGGTCGCCGTCTGTGGCGGCGACGGGACGGTGAACGAGGTCGTCCGTGGGCTCGACGACGTCGGTCACCTCGACTCGGTGACGCTGAGCGTCATCCCGGCCGGGACGGCGAACCTGCTGGCCGGGAACATCGGTGTCACGGACATCGAACACGGCGTCGAAATCGCCGATGTCGGAGAGGCGCGGCCGGTCGACGTGGGTGTCGCCGGCGACGAACCGTTTCTGGTCTCCTGTATCGCCGGCCTCCCCGCTGACGCCAGCGTCTCGACATCAGGCGACCTCAAGGAGCGGTTCGGCACGCTGGCGTTTCTGCTCACTGGCGCACAGGAGGCGCTCCGCTTCGACGGGCTTGACATCACTATCGCGGCTGTCGGCGAGGACGGGCCGTTCACCTGGTCCGGCGAGGCTACCTGCCTGC
This sequence comes from Haloarcula sp. CBA1127, assembly GCF_001485575.1. NCBI lineage: Archaea > Methanobacteriati > Methanobacteriota > Halobacteria > Halobacteriales > Haloarculaceae > Haloarcula > Haloarcula sp. CBA1127. The sequence continues at coordinate 3,007,995 of NZ_BCNB01000006.1, read as the reverse complement.
TGGTGGGCAACGCCCGCAAGTTCGTCGCTGAGGGTGGGCAGGCAAACATGGAAGACGGGCTGCTCGACGTGGCCATCGTCGAACAGATGCCCACGGGAAACCTCGTCGCGGAGGCCATCGGCCAGCGGCTGCTGGCGCTGGATACCGACGGGGTGACTCACGTTCGGGCGGACGAGATTACCGTCGATGGTCACGACGAGGCAATCACATTCAGCCGGGACGGCGAACTCAGTACGCACGAGATGCTGTCGCTGTCGGTGCGTGAGACCACACTGACGCTGCGAGTCGGGCCGGGCTACGAGCCGGACCCGCAGTGAGGCCGGTCGGCTGGCACACCTGTCCGACAGTGGGGTGACCGGTCCGAATGGCCCCTGACGCTTTTGCCGCCATCCATCGAGGGAACTGGTATGCCCTCGCTCTCGATGGGCGCGCTCGTGGTTTTCGCGCTCGTCGCCGCCGCGCTGACGCTGTTTGTCACCGAATGGCTCCCGCCCGACATGACGGCCATCGCCGTCCTCGTTGCGCTGGTCGTGCTGGAACCGTACACCGGCGTCCCGGCGCGGACAGCCATCGAGGGGTTCGCCAGCCCGGCGGTGGTTACTATCGTCGCGATGTACATCCTCAGCGCCGGCGTCGAATCGGCTGGCGTCGTCGACTGGTTGGCCGGACGACTCGCGGCGCTGACCGGTGGCGACGAACGGCGTCTGCTGACTGCCATCGTCGGCACGACGGGCGTCAGCGCGGGCTTTGTCAACAATACGCCCGTGGTTGCCGTCTTCATCCCGCTGGTCACCGGGCTCTCGGAGCGATACGGTATCTCGCCGTCGAACCTGCTACTGCCGCTCTCCTTCGCAGCGATGCTCGGCGGAACGCTCACGCTGGTCGGTACCTCGACAAACCTGCTCGCGAGCGACCTCTCGGCGCAGTTGCTTGACCGGTCGTTCTCGATGTTCACGCTGACGCCTGTCGGTGTCGTCATCCTCGCTGTCGGCGTGGCCTACCTGCTGACGGTTGGTCGGGCGCTCGTCCCCGAACGGGTCCACCCCGCGGCCGACTTCACGGAGGAGTTCGACATGGACCGCCACCTGTCGCAGTTACAGGTGCGGGACTCGTCGCCGCTGGTCGGACTGACGGTGCAGGAGGCGCTGGAAGGCGGCGTCCCAGACGATGTGGTTGAAGCAGTCGTGGACGTGATCGATGCGGGAGAGTCGCTGCCGACCGAGGCCACCGTCGAACAGGTCCTCGCCGCGAGCGACCCACTTGACATCGACGTGCTCCAGATCGACCGCAACGGCGAGTCGTTCTTCGCGACGGCCACAGACCGGCCGCTCGAACCCGGCGACGTGCTGACGGTCCGTGGCAACCGCCAGGCCGTCAACCAACTCGCTCAGACGCTCGACCTTCGGGACCTCGCCCGTGAGTCCGTTACGGCGGACCTTCTGGCGGAGAGCGGCCATCTGGGCGTTCTCGCGGAGGCCGTCATTCACAGGGAGTCCCGGCTCCGCGGGCGAACGCTCGCCGACGTGCAACTGCGCAGTCGGTTCGACGTGACGGTCCTCGCCGTCCGCCGCGGCGACGAGATCATCCACGAGAATCTCGCAGCGGTCGAACTGTCCGCCGGCGACCTGCTCTTGCTCCAGACGCCTCTCGACGAGGTGGGCCACCTGCAGGACGAGGGGTACCTGGTCCTGACTGAGGGCCCCCCGGAACTGTTCGATGCGCTTGAGGGCGGCCCACCCTCGCTTGACGCCGCTGCGGCGGTCCCGCTCGCGACCCTGCTCGCCGTCATCGCGCTCGCAGCGCTGGACCTGCTGCCCATCTATATTGCCGCGCTGGGCGGCGTCGTCGCCACGGTCGCGACCGGCACACTGAGCGCGTCGAGGGCCTACGATGCGGTGAGCTGGAATGTCGTGTTCCTGCTCGCCGGCCTGCTCCCGCTCGGCCAGGCGATGCAGGCCACCGGCGGAGCCGCGTTCGTCGGCGGGCTCCTTGTCGACGCCGCCGGCGTCCTCCCGCCGCTCGCGCTGCTGGCGCTGGTGTACCTGTTGACGGCCGTCCTCGCCAGCGTCATCACCCCGCCCGCGACCGTCGTACTGATGATCCCGATCGCCGTCGCCACCGCCGCCGAGATCGGCGTTTCCGGGTTCCCGTTCCTCGTCGTCGTGACGTTCGCGGTCGCGACGGCCTTCCTGACACCCATCGGGTACCAGACGAACCTGATGGTGTACGGCCCCGGCGGCTATCGCTTCACCGACTTCGCGCGCGTCGGCGGACCGCTACAACTGCTTCTGTGTGCCGTGACGACGCTCTCGGTGTCGGTCGTCTGGCCGCTGTAAAAGTCCCGCGTCGGCGCGTTACTGCTCGTCCTCTTTCAGTTCGTCAAGTTCCGACTCAACCTCGCTCTCGTCGACGTCGACCTGCGTACTCTCGTCGGCGAGTTCCTGTTCCAGCTCGGCCTCGGAGACATCTGCGTCGCTTGATCCGCTGTCGCCGTCCTCGGCTTTCCCCATCTCGGCTTTCAGCGTGTCGAGTTCGGCGTCGACTGACCCTTTCTGTCGGACTTCTTCAAGCTCCCGCTCCAGCGAACTCTCGTCCGATATCTGACTTTCGAGAACACCGTCTTCCCGGAGTTCGTCCATCGCCTGCGAACGAGCTTCCATGTCTTCGGTCCGTTCCTCCGCACGCTCGATAGCCTGATTGATATCCTGCATCTCGTCGCCCGCGCCGGTCATCGCCTCGTTGACGCGCGCCGACGCCTTCGCGGCCTCGTGGCGAGCCTTCATCGTTTCCTTCTTCGTCCGGAACTGCTCGATCTGTTTCTGGAGTTCGTCTTTCTGCTCGACCAGCTGGTCCTGTTGGCTCTGTAAGTCCTGTATCTGGCCTTCCAGATCCTCGATCTGGCTCATCTTCTGCTTTTTCTTTTCCAGCGCCTGGCGGGCGAGGTCCTCGCGGTCCTGCTCAACGGCCTGGCGCGCCTGTTCGTTGTGCTTCTCGACGTTCTCTTCGAGGCGGCGCTTCTGAATTTCCAGTCGCTTCTTTTGGGTCGTCAGGTCCGCGATGCCCTGCTTGACATCTTGCAGTTCGTCACGCAACTGCTCGTAGCTGTAGTCGAGGGTCTCTGTCGGGTCCTCCGCTCGGTTCAGGACGGCGTTGAGCTTAGAGCGGATGACGTACGACGCGCGCGAGAGGATTCCCATGTATGCGCATTGGTCTCTCCAACCTTAAATTTCTTACAGAGGGCTGGCGAGTGAACACGTATGACTACCGTCGGGATCTCGGGTGGGCGAGACGTCACCGCATCGCTTGACCGGCCAGCATCGGACACCGTCGTCGTCGCGTGCCCGCCCCACCCGAAGTACGGTGGCTCCCGGTCTGATAGTCGGCTTACGGCGGTCAGCGACGCGCTCGCCCCCGAAATCGGCTGTCTCCGGTTCGACTACGGCGCGTGGGACGAGGGCCGTGGCGAGCGGGCCGACGCCGAGAACGCGCTGGCGTGGGCCGACGAGCGCTACGACGCAGTCGGCCTGTTTGGCTACAGTTTCGGCGCGGCTGTGGCGCTCTGTGCGGCCGCCGAGGCCGATAGCGACGCCGGTCCAGCGGTCCTGTCAGTGCTTGCGCCGCCCGCCAGCCTGACTGAGAATCTCGATGCGGCCGCTGCGCTTGATGCCATCGACTGCCCGGTACAGGTCGTGGTCGGGGAGCGCGATGCGACAGTCGACTGGGAGCCGGTCGTTGACCGGGCTACCGAGCTGGGCCAGACGGTTGAGCGCCTGCCAGCCGACCACCATTTCGTCGGGCAGAGCGGCCGTATCGGCGAGACGGTTGGGCCGTTTCTCCGCGACCACCTGTAGCTGCTGGGAACCCGGTGTTCAGAGTCCGCGGTCGATTCCTGTCGCCGGTTCAGCGCCCAGTGAAAATGTAGCTCAGGCACCACACCTGCTGGTCAGTATCGAAAGACAGAGGCGCTGCCGGCTCGACTCCATACTATGAACCGCCCGCTCTCGTTTGCTGCCGTGTCATTTCTCGCCACGCTGGTGACGCTGTTAGTGCTGATGCAGACGGCACTCGTCGCGGGCGGGCCGCTCCGGGCACTCGTGCTCGCCTCGGTTGGTGCCATCGGGACGTACTTCGCCATCCGGTCCGGCGTCCTCAAGCCCTGACCGTCGCCGAACCTGCCCACCAATACCGAAGATACATTTATACTATATAACAATAAATAATGTTGTATGTCAACGCGAACCAGGGCGGCGGTGTCTCACTCGACGCGGCACGGCGTCGTCTCGCTTCTGGGCGGGTTCATCGCCGGGTACCTGTTGTTTATCGCCATCGGCTCTAGTCCCAGTGATGCGGTGTTTTCGGCGCTGTCACTTGCCGCGCTCGTGGCTGCGTGGCGCGTCCTCACGCAGCCCTCACTGTAGCCGCGTTGACACTGCGACGGGGTGGCGAACAGTGCGCGCTCCGAAACCGTTTAGACTACGCGGGGTTCACCGTCGGTATGCCGACCGAACCCGAAACGGACTACGACCCGGAACTGGGTCGGAAGTTCATCTTCGTCACCGGTGGCGTGATGTCTGGCCTGGGGAAAGGCATCACTGCCGCCAGCACAGGTAGATTACTCAAAAACGCCGGGTTCGACGTTACAGCGGTCAAAATTGACCCGTATCTGAACGTCGACGCCGGTACGATGAACCCCTTCCAGCACGGCGAGGTGTACGTGCTCAAAGACGGCGGGGAGGTCGACCTCGACCTGGGGAACTACGAGCGGTTCCTCGACATCGACATGACCTTCGACCACAACGTTACCACGGGGAAGACCTACCAGCACGTCATCGAGAAGGAGCGGTCCGGCGACTACCTCGGTCGTACGGTCCAGATTATCCCGCATATCACCGACGACATCAAGCGCCGTATCCGCGAGGCTGCCGAGGGCAACGACGTCTGTATCATCGAAGTCGGCGGCACGGTCGGGGACATCGAAGGGATGCCGTATCTCGAAGCGCTCCGGCAGTTCGCCCACGAAGAGGACGAGGACGATATTCTCTTTACCCACGTCACGCTCGTCCCATACTCGAAAAACGGCGAGCAAAAGACCAAGCCGACCCAACACTCCGTGAAGGAACTGCGCTCTATCGGTCTTCAGCCCGACATTCTGGTCGGCCGCTGCTCGGACAAACTCGATATCGACACCAAAGAGAAGATCGGGTTGTTCTGTGACGTGCCGACGGAAGCCGTCTTCTCGAACCCCGATGTCGACGACATCTACCATGTCCCGCTGATGGTCGAGGAGGAAGGACTCGACCAGTACGTGATGGAAGAACTCGACATCGCCTCGGAGGCACTGCCCGAAGACGAGCGGGAGAACCGCTGGCGCGACCTCGTCACCCAGAACACCGAAGGCGAGGTCGAAGTTGCGCTCGTCGGCAAGTACGACCTCGAAGACGCCTACATGTCCGTCCACGAGGCGCTGAAACACGCCGGCCTTGAGAAAAACGTCGACGTGAACGTCCGGTGGGTCAACTCCGAGAAGATGAATGACCACCATGCTGACCGGATGCGCGAGGCCGATGCTATCGTCGTGCCGGGCGGCTTCGGTGCCCGCGGCACGGAGGGTAAAATCGAGGCGATCCGGTACGCCCGCGAGAACGACATTCCGTTCCTCGGCCTGTGTCTCGGCTTCCAGATGGCTGTCGTCGAGTACGCCCGCAACGTGCTGGATCTGGACGACGCCCACTCGGCGGAACTGGAGGAGGACACACCACACCCCGTCATCGACATCCTCCCCGAGCAGTACGAGATTGAGGATATGGGCGGGACGATGCGACTGGGGGCCCACGAGACCGAAATCGACGCGAACACGCTCGCCGCGACGCTGTACGGCGGCGAGTCCTGTACGGAGCGGCACCGCCACCGCTACGAGGTCAACCCCGAGTACATCGACGACCTCGAAGCCGCCGGGATGAAGTTCTCCGGCTACGCCGAAAACCGTATGGAGATACTCGAACTCGGACCCGAGGACCACCCATACTTCATCGGGACGCAGTTCCATCCGGAGTTCCGCTCCCGACCGACGCGTGCCAGCCCGCCCTTCGTCGGCCTGCTTGAGGCCGTGCTCGGAGACGACCCCCACACTGTGACGACTGAGGAGGTGAGCCACTGATGGTGAACGTCGACGAGTTCATCGAGGAGGCGAAAGCCGAAATCGCCGAGCAGATCGGGGACAAGCACGCCGTCATCGGGCTCTCCGGCGGCGTCGACTCCTCGACGGCCGCCGCGCTGGCCTACGAGGCTATCGGCGACCAGCTCACCGCCGTCTACGTCGACACCGGGCTGATGCGGAAAGGCGAGACCGACGAGATCCGCGAGACGTTCGATTACATGGACTCGCTGCGCATCGTCGAGGCACAGGACCGCTTCCTCGACGAACTCGAAGGCGAAACCGACCCCGAGGAGAAGCGCCACATCATCGGCGAGCAGTTCATCCGGGAGTTCGAGACAGTCGCCCGCGAGGTCGACGCCGACTACCTCGTGCAGGGGACTATCTACCCCGACCGCATCGAAAGCGAGGGGACGATCAAGTCCCACCACAACGTCGGCGGCCTCCCCGAGCGCATTGACTTCGACGGTATCGTCGAGCCGATGCGGGACCTCTACAAGGACGAGGTCCGCGAAGTCGCCCGCGCGCTCGACCTCGAAGAGATCATCTCCGAGCGGATGCCGTTCCCCGGTCCGGGACTCGCCGTCCGTATCATCGGCGAGGTCACTGAGGAGAAACTGGAGGTGGCCCGCGAGGCCAACCACGTCGTCGAGGAGGAACTGGAGGAGTACGAGCCGTGGCAGGCGCTGGCCGCCGTCATCGGCAAGGCCACGGGCGTCAAGGGCGACAACCGCGTCCACGGCTGGGTCGTCGCCGTTCGCTCCGTCGAGAGCCGGGACGGCATGACCGCCCGCGCACAGGAACTCGACTGGGACACGCTCCAGCGCATGCAGTCGCGCATCACCGGGGCGCACGAGAACGTCGCCCGCGTCGTCTACGACGTGACCCACAAACCGCCGGCGACAATCGAGTACGAATGAACGTCGTTCTCGTCGGCTCGGACCCCAACGGACTCACGGACGCGCTCGAAGCCGAAGGACACACTGTGACGGTCGCTGACGTAGGCAACCGCCCCGGGCTGGAGGAGGCCGGCATCCACGAGGCGGACGTGTACCTGCTGACTGAGATGTCACAGGCCACCTCGATCGCTGTTGCGAAGGATCTCGCCCCCGACCTCCGGATCGTCGTCTACGCAGAGGGCTCCCTGCCCGACTTCGCCAGCCGACAGACGGACCTCGTCGTCGACCCGGACTTGCTCGGCTCCGACGCGGTCGCCGAGGAACTGTAGGATAGCCCGGTCTTTTCGTGTCTATGACGTCCACCTAGCAGTACCAACAGCCGGTCCGGTTGCACACTCTTGCTGTTGAAGAAGAGATAATTTAATACATTCTTCGACGGATTTAATAGGAAGATTAAGAGAGTAGATACCGGATACACCTATGCTAGCGATTCAGGCCGTCACGGAACGACCGCTTTTGCTGCAAGCGAACGTCACTGAGCGCATTATCGCGTTTCTGACAACACTCGTCGCCGACGGCGTATCGGCCGTCGGGACGATACTGATTGCGACAGTCATCCTCGCCATCGGTTACGGGGTCGGCGCGTACCTCGACGACGCGGTGTACGACTGGACGCTCGAACGCGGGCTCGACGACCGCGCCGAGGAAACGCCGGTGTCGGTCGTCACAGCGGAGTCGGATCCGGTCGCGTCCGCAGCAGGTCTGCTCGCCCGATATCTCGTCTATCTGGTCGCTGTTCTTGCGGCGGTCAGAACGCTGAACATCAGCGAGCTCCGGACGCTCGCCGCGACGCTGTTTGGGTACGTTCCGAACATCGTCGCCGCCGCAGTGTTCTTGGTTGTCGGATTCGGTCTCGGCCGACTGCTGGGCACACTCGTCCCCGGCCTCGTCTCCCGGCCCGGTCTCACGGAGAAGTTCCCGGAAACGCACCTCGGACAACTGCTCGACGCTGGCAGCGGTACCGTTGGCAGAGTGGCTGGTCTAGTCGTCGAGTACTACGTCTACGCGGCGGCCGTCTACGTCGCTGCGGCGACGCTCACTCTCGCTCCCGTCGCGGCCCTGCTTCGTGATGGATTGGCCTACGCGCCGACCTTCGTCGGTGCTCTCGTCGTCCTCGTTCTGGGGGCACTAGTTGCTGACCACGTCGGCGACGTGGTCACGTCGGTCGATGCTGCCGAAGAGTGGGTCTCGAAGCCGCTTCTCTCGGGAACGCTGCAGGCGCTCGTCTACCTGTTTACCGCCGTTATCGCGCTCAACCTCGCGGGCGTCGACTCGCTGCTGCTCGCCGTGTTGTTGCTCGCGGTCGTGTTCCCTGTCGGGATCGGGTTCGCGCTGGCGGTCGGGCTGGGCGGCCAAGACTTCGTGGCTGGCCGGCTCAGTAGCGACTAAGCCAGCCGTTTCACAGCGTCGCTGCCAGCTCACTGAGTTTTGCGGAACCCTCTTCCTCGAAGGGGACGCCGTGGCCCGGGACAGCGATCTCAAACCGCGGTGCGCGCTCGACGAACTCACTGATACTCTGCGTGACGGCGGCGGTATCGTAACTCAACAGCCACGGCGAGGGCTCGAAGCGGCCGCCGTCCTCACGGACGAGGTCGCCCAGCAGTCCCAGCGATAGCGACTCGCTGACGTAGCAGACGTGCCCCGGCGTGTGTCCAGGGGTGTGATACGCGGTGAAACTGCCAACGGTATCGCCGTCAGCCAAGGGGACGACATCGTTGTCCGGCGCGTCCAGAAACGGTGAGACGAGTCGCTGGAACGCACCTTTGTGGTTTCCCAGCGGCGGCGACCGCTCACCGGTGACCAGCGGTGCGTCCCGCTTGCCGACGTAGATGGGCACGTCGATGCCGTCGAAGGCCGTCAGTCCGCCGACGTGGTCGAGATCGAAGTGTGTGAGGAGGATTCGGTCAAGATCCCGGAGTTCGTAGCCGGCCTCGCTCAGGCCGGCGATGAGCCCGTTGCCGTGCCAGGGCAGCCCCGTGTCCACGAGCGTGAGTGCGCCGTCGTCGTCAACGAGCGTCGCGTTGACGCCCGTGAGATCGTACCACCAGACATCATCGTCGAGCGCCGTTACCATAGCGCGGGATTGGTGTGGCGATTCCTAAACCCTTGGTCACCACTCCGTCTCGGCGAGCCGACTCCGGTTCTAATCGAGTGCGACCGGCGCAGCCTGTCGCACATCGTCCTGAAGTCGGTCAGCGTGTTCGAGCCGAATCTCGCGAGCATCGTGAGGTGTGACCGGTTCTGGTCTGTCGAACGTCGGCGCGACCGGTTCGTACGCGTCCACGTCGAATCCCATCCGGTCGAGATACGACCGAACGCTATCGCAGGTGGCCCCGTCCCGGATAGCGTCGTTCGCGTACGAAAGGACAGCGTCGAACTCCGGGAGCACGATTTCGTCGTCGGTAACGCGGCCCGTTTCGCCCTGGATACGTACTTCGGTTTCCCTGAGGTGGTCCATGAGAGACGCAACAGCATCGGCGAGTTGCAGGACCTGACTCGGGAGTGCAGCGTCGGGCGACCGCCACTCGACGGTGCCGAACTCGGCCCGAAGCTGGACCGGCGTCCAGATCGTGCTTTCGGGCTCGAAGTTCGCTGCGACAGTCCGGCGGTCGACACCAGCGTCAACAGCCGCGGTCACGAACTCATCGTAGCGCCGTTCGAGCCGGCGGTCCCACTCTGCAGTGCCGTCGAGATACGACCACAGCCAGCCCTGGTGTGGCACTGAGTTGTACGCCATCCAGCGGTACAGCTTCGAGCGCGCACTGTCGGCCAGCCGCCGGCCACGGAAGTACGGCGAGGATGAGACGAGCGCTAGCGCGGGGTCAATGGCAATCAGCGCGTTCAACTGGTCGATTTCCCGCCCCGACTGCTGTTCGACATGGATGTGCGTGCCGGCACAGTGGCGGACGTACTCGAAATCGTCGCCGACGACACAGTTTTGAATCCGGGTCCGGTCACACGGAATCTCCTGAATCTCGTCAGCGTTGACTGGGGTCGAAAGCGGCACGAGCCCTTTCCCGAGGTCGTCGGCCCGTCGCAGCACAGACCCGAGCCGGTCAAGGAGTTCCTTGCGCAGTTCTGTCGCTGTCTCACACGGGGTCGTCTTGACTTCCAGCAGGGGCTCGACGAACTCCCGCTCTGCCCCAGGGGTTGCGTCGACGAGCGCGCCCGGTTCGACCAGCCGGCCCACGTCGTCGATGACCCAGTACTCCACTTCGATGCTCCGTCGTATCGGATCGGATTCGTGTACTGACACAGTGGCCTCGCTGTGGGTTCAGCGGTGTGTTCCCGCGCCGAAATACAGTGGTAACACACCACACAAAAGCTGCGGCCAGACGGCTTATCATAGTTGTGTGATTAGTAATATTTGCCACACCAAGCGACACGATTACTGGGGTAACTGCTATAAAATACACCATACGTGCCACGAAATGCGGAATACTCTCCTATCCAGAGATCGTTGGTTCGAAACGGAACACCGCTCAGAACGGCAACTGCGACCGGACGAACTGCACGCCGGTCTTGACCTTCGACGGGTCCCGAATCCGTTCCATCTCCGCGTCTGTGAGTTCGAAATCGAAGACTGCCAGGTTCGCTTCGAGGTGTTCGCGGCTGGATGCCTTCGGAATCGCGGCCACACCGTCCTGCTGGAGGAGCCACCGGAGCGCGACCTGCGCCGGGGATTTCCCGTATTTGTTTCCGATCTGGACGAGCGCGGGGTCGTCAAGGACGCCGCCGCGGGCCAGCGGGCTATACGCGGTCAGGAGCACGTCGTGGATGCGACAGTAATCCAGCAGTTTCCGCTGGTCCCAGTAGGGGTGGTACTGGACCTGATCGGTGAAGATAGGGGCCGAAGAAATGTCCCGCGCCCTGTCCAGCAGCGACGGCGAGAAGTTGCTGACGCCGATGTGGCGGACCAGCCCCTCCTCGACGAGGTCGTTCATCGCCCCGAGCGTCTCCGACAGCGACGCCATCCACGGGGTGTTCGGCCAGTGGATGAGCAGGAGGTCCAGATAGTCTGTTCCCAGTTTGTTCAGGCTCTCTCGTGTCGACCGGCGGACGCTGCGCTCGTCGCGATTGGACCCGTCGAGCTTTGTCGTCAGAAACACGTCCTCGCGGTCGACTGTGGCGGCCTCTATCCCCAGCCCGACCTGCCGCTCGTTGCCGTAGGCCTGTGCTGTGTCGATGTGGCGATAGCCCATCTCCAGGGCCGTCTCGACAGTTTCGCGGCAGGTCTGGCCAGTGAGCTGCCACGTTCCGAGGCCAAGTGCGGGGACCGACGTCCCCTGAACCTGAATGTCGTCCATGTACGGTGTTGGAGGGGGCCGGTGAAAAGTCAGTGGCTCCGATGTGTCGCGGCCTCGAACCAGCCAGCGCTACTGTGGCGTCACTTCTCGAAGATTGTTCCGCCTGAACCGACTGCGATGTCGGTGCCGCCGCGGACGACGGCCGTCAGGTTCTCGCCGGCGGGGGTCTCCTCCTGTGTCCAGTCGCCACCACCGAGGGCGTACACCTTGCCGCCGCCACCGACCGTGTAACCGGTGCTGTCGTCGTCGGTGACCTCGATATCGCGCAAACCGGCGTCGCCTGTGTCGGTCGGCGTCCATTCAGAGCCGTTCCAGTGGAACACCATACCGCCACCGCCGGAGACCCACACGTCGTCCGGGCCGTCGGAGTCGACGCCGTAGAAGTTTACGTTGGCGTCGGCGAGGCCGATCTTGTCCCACGTCGACCCGTCATCGGTGACGAAGACGCTCTTGTTGCCGTCGACGATATGGCCCGAGCGGACCCCGTGGAAGTCGACAGCGTTGATGGCTGACCCGGACCCGGGCGTGGTGTAGTCCCACGTCTCACTCGCGCCGTTCTCGAAGCTGTAGTACATCTTGCCGGAGTCGCCGGCGACGTAGACGTTTGCCTCGCCAGCGGTGCCGGTGACGGACACGTCGTTGAAGTTGTTGGTGACATCCATCGGCGCGCTGTGGTCGGTAAGCACGCCCGACTCCACGTCGTACTCGCCGATAGCCCCCGAGGCCCCGACGAACCAGAGGACCTTGCCGTCGTCGGTCACGTCGGCCCCGTAGAGACTGTTCCCATTGCCGGTTGGGCCGCCGCCGATGACCTTCCGCCAGCCCGTGCTGGTTCGTTCGAGGACGATACCGCCACCCGCCACCGCGTACGCGCCGGTGGCCGTGTATTCGACGTCGTGGAGGGTGTTCCCGGTCGGGGACTCGACGGACTCCCAGGGACCGGTCGCCGCAGCCGTCCCGGAGAGGGCCGCCCCACCCAGTGCAGCCGCAGCCGTCGCGCCGATACCCTTGAGTACGCCGCGTCGTGTCGCGTTGCGATCGGACATGGCATCAGGTCCTGTGGACTGTCTCCACTTCAATGGGGGACGCAGTTAACGACCTTTCACGGCGATTTAACCGTTTAAACGACCGATATTCGGGAGGATACCCCGTCCGCCGTAGAAAAATTGACGGCCCGGAACGAACCGGCAAATATCACGTTAAGTCGGGTAAACGGACACAAGACTGATACCACGAGTCCGCCGGCTGTGGGTCAGGACAGTTCAGCGACGAGCGACGGGGCTTGCGCCGCGATGATCTCGTCGATAGCGACACGGGCCGCCGCTGGGTCCGCGGGCAGGCAAAACACCGGGGTCCCGTCGGCGATCCCGGCCGTCGCGCGGACAGCGATGACACCGGTACCCTGCTGTTCGAAGAGGAGGCTCCGGTACACTTCCTCGAATCCCGGCAGGGCCTTTTCGAACAGCGGGTGGACCGCTTCGAGCGTCTGCTCCGATGGAGCGATACCAAGGCCACCGGCAGTGACGACGACCGCCACGTCGTCGCGCCCGACCAGCCTGTCGACGGCCCCTTGAATGCCGTCGTAGTCTCCCCGCAGGCGCTCGCGGGCCGTGACCGTCTGCCCGGTCGCTTCGAGTGCTGTCTCCACTGCCTCGCCCGTCGGGTCGCCTTCCGCTGTCGCCGTCCCGACCGTGACGACGGCGGCGGCAACCGACTGCTCCTGCGACGCGTCGGCCTGGGCTACTGCCTGCGCTGTCGTCTCATCCGTCGCCTGAACCGCCGCTTCCTGCGGTGTATCCGCCGGTTCGGTCGGTGCCTGTGGCTCAGAGAGAGGGTCCTGGTGGGGGGCCTCATCAGGCTCCTGTGTCGCCTTATCAACTCCCCCAGTGTTCTGTGTTTCATCCGCTGGCTGGCTGTCTGTACTTTGGTTCGCCGCCTCGTCGATTCGTTGTGTAGCAGAGCCGTCGGTTTCGGACTCCGATGTGTGTCCGTCACTACCCTCCGCAGTATCATCCGTTGCAGGAGTCTCTGTGCTGTCAGCCTCACCTGCTGCTATATCGTCGTTTTCCGCCGCTCTGTCGGTCGCTTCGGTGGGCTCCGAACTGGCGGCCTCGGTATCAGTATCGACTGCCGCGGATTCCTCGTCGTCCCCCGTCTCGCCCTCGTCTGTCTCGTCGTCTTCCCCGTCAGTCGGACCCCGGCGTGTGTCACGGGACTGGAAATCCACCATACTTCTCCATCGGTTGCGGTGGATAAATACCCTGACGACCGTTTGCAGGACTGTAATACATATAATATCTGAAACCGACAGTATTAAAATATAGCAATAGGAAATAAAATGTATGGTTGGGAGCTACCACGTCGTCTGCCATGAGTGTGCGTTTGAGGGACTCTACGAAGACTCGTCGGTCGCGGAGGGACAGCGGGACGCACACGTTTCCGACAGCGGCCACCGGATGAGCCTGCGTGACATCTCAAGCCAGGAAGCCCCCGGTCTGTCGCAGTAGCGGGACCGTTAGCGTTTTGCACACGCTTGCCTGACTCCGAGATATGCAGCCACGTTGTTCTGTCGGTATTACTGGAGGTGGGCCCATCGTGACACACCGTTCGAGCGGGCGCGACGGGGTGCGTGCTGATGGCTGACGACGAGTCTGGCTACGTCCACCGCTCTGACACAGAGCCACAGTCCACGGATGCGTCGCGTGCGGACCGTGAGATGGGCACGGAAGCCGCCGACGGCCCCGAGTTCGGGACGAGCGGCTGGATTCTCGTCGGGATGATCGGCGTGGCGTTCCTCCTCGTTCCCGGCGCAATTTTGCTCTTGCCGTCCGCACAGGTTGTCATCCGTAGCTTCGGACTCACGCTTTGGGATGCCTATCTCACGCTCCCGCTCGTTCCGGCGTTCGTCCTCGGTGCGCTCGCGGTGTGGTCCGCGGTTCGCTCGCAGTCGGGGTGACCGAGAATAATTATATCAGGGACGCCTTTGCTAGGCTACTGAATGGTCCTGTCGCCGCTTACTGTCGTTTTATTGTCGGGTGTCGTCGGAATGGGCGTCGCCTTTCTCGTGTGGCTCCACCGGGACCGGCCGGGGGCAGGACCGCTGGCAGTGTTCGTCGTCGCGGCGAGTCTCTGGGCTGTTGCGTACGGTATCGAACTCGCTGTGCCGGGGCTATCCACCATGGAGCGACTCGTCCAGGTACAGCTGACGCTCTCAGTAATCATCCCCGTCGCGTGGCTCGTGACGGTTATCGAGTACACGGGGCACCCACACTGGCTCACGCAACGCCGAACAGCGCTGTTGCTCGTCGAACCGGCGGTGTTTGTCACGCTCGTGTGGTCGAACCATGCCCACGAACTCATCTGGTCCGGCCGCGAAACCCAATTCGTCTCAGCATCGTCGGTGACGCTCGTTCCCGCGTTCGAAGTCATGTACTGGGGTCACATATCGTATATATTGCTGTTAATCCTTGCCGGCGGGGTCCTCCTGTTCCGGATGCTGTTCCGGTCGAACCAGGTCTTTCAGGGTCAAGGGCTCGCGCTGCTGCTCGCCATCACCGTCCCGACAGTCATCCAGACGCTGTTTGTGCTTGATGTGGTTCCAACCACGTTTAATCCGACAAGCCTTGGGTACGTCGCGTCGGGGGCCGTCCTCTCGGTCGCCATCCTCCGCGGGCAACTACTTGATGTGGCACCGGTGACCCGGGAACTGGGTCGGGAAGCTATCTTCACGGAAATGGACGACCTCGTCATCATTGTCGACGACGAACGCCGTATCGTTGACGTCAATGCGGCCGCCACGGCGCTGTTCGACGGTGACCAGAACACGCTTCTGGGCCGTTCGCTACCGCAGGCGTCACCGACACTCGCCGAAACAGTCCCCGGCCCGGGTGAGCGAACGCAGACCGAGACGGCCCTCGAACGCGACGGCAGTGTCCGGTACTACGACGTGCGCGTGATACCGCTGTACCGCGCGTACGGCGTTGTTTCGGGCCATCTTATCAGCCTTCGTGATATCACAGGCCGCCGGCAGCGTGAACAGCGGCTAGATGTGCTCAACCGCTTGCTCCGTCACGATATCCGAAACGAGATGAACGTCGTCAAGGGGAACGCGGACTTGCTCAGGGATACGGCCGATGCCGACGAACGCGAGCGACTCAACCGTATTATGAGCACAGTCGACGACATCGTCGACCGCAGCAACAAGATCGGCCGAGTCACCGAAGCTCTGGAGACCGAACAGCACAGCCCGACAGCGCTTCAGCAGCTGCTAGAATCGGTTGTGAGCGATGCCCGGGACCGCCACCCTGACGTGGCGATCTCGCTCACCTGCGAGAATGACATCTGGATACGGGGCGGTCCGTCGGTCCTCATCGCGCTGGAGGAGCTGGTCGAGAACGCTGTCGAACATCAAGCGACCGATGCGGGGCCAGTTGCGGTCGAAATCACGGCGACACGGGCCGATGGAACGCCGGGTGTCCATGTGGCCGTTCACGACAACGGTCCCGGTATCACCGACCACGAGCGCGAGGTTATCCGCTCGGGAACCGAAACGCCGCTCAAACACGGCTCCGGTGTCGGGCTCTGGCTCGTCAACTGGATCGTTCGGAACCTCGGCGGCCGGATGTCGTTTCCCGACACGGACGAGCCGGGAACGACTGTGGAGCTGCAACTGCCGGCGGCTGAGCCAGCCCACGCAACGGACGAGCCCGCGGCAGTCCACAGCGAGAACGCTGATTGATCCCGGCTGCCTACCACTCGATTTCAGCCTTGTCGCGCCAGAACCGCCCGCTCGGCGCGTCGGGTTGGAAGCGAGCGAGCCACACTGGCGTCTCAGCCCCTTTTTCGGGCGTTCGTGGGGCACTCCCTTCGGTCATGTCCGTCTGGACGTAGCCCGGACACACCGAGTTGGCGACGAGACCGTCGGCCGCGTACTCGCCGTCGAGGTACTTCGTCAGCCCGTTGACGCCGGTCTTCGAGATGCGGTAGGCCGGTGTGCCGCCCGATTGGCTCTCGGTGATGGCGCCCAGCCCAGAGGCCATGGTGACGACGCGGCCGCCCGCCTCAGCCAGCAACAGCGGGAGGGCGTACTTCGTCATGAGCACCGCTCCTCGGAGGTTCGTGTCGAGGGTGTGGTCGATAACGTCGGTCGGCATCTCGTCCAGCGGTTCCCGTGAGTCCATCACGCCGGCGTTGTTGACCAGCACGTCGAGCCGGCCCTGCTCGCGCTCGATGCGGTCCACCGCGGCGACCATCCCGTCGTCGTTGGTCACATCGAGTTCGATAGCGTGTCGGTCCGTAGCCCCGATGTCGTCGGTATCGCGAGCGCCGGCGTACACCGTCGCGTCGAGGTCGACCAGCCCGTCGGCGATTGCCTTCCCGATGCCCCGCGTAGCGCCGGTGACGAGTACGACTTGTCCGTCGAGAGAGTCGTACAGCGGAACGTCCATACCCGGCGTTAGGCGGCGGGGCCGAAAAGGAAACGGGTCGGGGTGGCGTCACTGCAATGCCTGCAGACTGCGCTGCTAGTGACTCCCCGAGCGCCGGCGTACACCGTCGCGTCGAGGCGTCGGCGTTACCGTTCTTCGTCCCGGCGCATCGCGATCTCGAACCAGGGGCAGAGGCGGAGCTGACGGTAGTACTCGGGGTGTTCCCGGAGTCGCTCGTAGGGGACCCACATGAGGCCGTCGACCTCCTCGGGGTTCGGTTCCAGCGAGGTGTCGTGGAGTGTGGCCTGCAGGACCGCACAGACTTCCCATTCGAGACCGGCGTTCTCGTAGTAGCGTTTGTACTCGAACCGGTCGGTCACGCGGAGGTTCTGGTACTGCGAGGGGTCGATGCCCAGTTCCTCTTCGAGTCGCACCTCGGTGGCTTCGACCTGCGTCTGGCCCTCGACAGGGTGGGAGGCGACGGTGCCGTCCCAGTGTGTATCCCAGAGGCGTTTGTTCGACGCGCGCTGGGCGAGCAGAATCCGGTCGTTCTCGTCGAACAGCAGGGCAGTGAACGCGCGGTGGCGAACACCCTCGCCGGTGTGGGCATCGAGCCGATTGACCAGCCCCTCCGCGTTGTCGTCGGCGTCCACCGCGATAATCTCTTGTCGGGCGTTTTCGTGCGTCTCGTCAACCGCGTCGGAACTCATATGTCGTACCTCTCTCAGAGGCGCGTATTACGCGCTTCGACTTACCCTCACCGCGCGGGGAGGTCCGAGACGAACTGTTTCAGGATCTGCTCCTCCGCGCGGTGGAGGGTTTCACTGCAGGTCGACTTCGCGATACCGACGCGGTCCGCCAGTTCCGTCAGCGAGCACTCCCGCGGCGTGTCGTAGTAGCCCGCGTCGATGGCCTCCTGTACCAGTTCCAGTTGGCTCTCGGTGAGCACCTGCTCGGTTTCGAGGTGTTGCTGGATACGGTCGACGCTGAAGGAGATGCCGAACTCCTCCAGTTGCTCGCCGAGTTCGGAGAGTCGCTCCTGTGGCGCTGATATCTCCCAGACAGCCTCGCCGTTGGACAGGGTAAACGGCATCTCAAGCGGGACACCCGAGCCCTGCACCGGGAAGAGCAGGAGTGGCATCGAAGTCTCGAACTGCACCAGTGCGCTGTCGTCCCGGTGAGAGAGTATCTCAAGAGTCGTGACCGACTCGCGATTTTCGATATCACGGAGAACCGCTGGGAGGTCGTCCGATGTGATCTCCGCTAACCCGACACCGGAGTCCTCGCCTGGGAGCGCAGACAGGATGCGAAACGTCGCGTCGTCGTACGCTCGTGAGACGTCGCCGATCCAGATTTCATCCGGAATCGTGAGCGTGAGTTCAGCGTGTGGCATTGGTGTATCCGAATATATTCGCCCAACCCCCGCGGCGATATTCCCGAACATGTTCGTTTAGTTTGGGTGAGAATAAGAAACTTGGGGCGTACTGTCACACGCTGTCAACACGAGGCTAAGCCGGTCAAAACCACAGCGTCGAACATCTCCGGGTATGGCGAACGCTTATTCCGCCGGCCACTGGCCGTCTGGTATGGAGCGCGTCTCACTGACTCGGACGGTCCCGGCCGATCCAGAAACAGTCACTGCCCTCATAACTAATGTGGAGCCGTTTATGCTTGCGGCAGGGTTCGATGAGGTGACACTCGACGGCGACGACCTCGGCATCACGAACCGCGTCGGACTCTTTGAAATCGAACTGGACCTCGAAATCGTGGAGACCGACGCAGTGCTGCGGTACGAGCAACGGCAGGGCATCTTCGAGTCGATGATGACAGAATACACGGTCGAGGCCGTCGAGGGAGGGACCGAAGTCACGGCGACGACGGAGTACAGCGCGCTCGACCTCCCGGTGCTCGGCGAGATGATCGATTCGACCGTTATCTCGCGACAGCGCAAGAAGGAACTGAACAAGCAGTTCGACTGGCTCGTCGAACAGGTGACGTAGCACTACGTGTGATTGGGGCTGTTCGGACGAATTCCTCTCCGCAATCCGTTGTGTATAATGGCCCGAACATCTTCGGGAGAGGACCGAGGGACGCCCGCCGTCAACCGGTACATATGAGCCATTCCCACGAGGACGTGCCGCCGGTGACAACCGAGGTTCACGACAACTCCTGGTCGGCGAACCTGGAGACGCCCGCACACGCCGAGGACCCCGACGTGGTCGTCGAACAGGCCATCGACGCCGTCGAGATGACGACGGCTGGGAACCACGTCAATCTGGTGAGCCACGCCGACCACGGCCACCCGGAAACCTATCTGTTCGACGCGCTGGAGGAAGCATTCGGTGATACGATCACAACGGAGTACGTCCAGCAGTGTGGCTGTGGGGGCCACGTCACCCGCGTCCACAGGGAGGCATAGATGCGCGGGAAACTCGATCTCGACGAGCAGCCGCTGGTGCTGATCTGGGAGGTGACCCAGGCCTGCGAACTGGCGTGCAAGCACTGCCGGGCCGACGCACAGCCGCGCCGCCATCCCGACGAGCTCTCGACGGCGGAGGGGAAGGCGCTGCTGGACCAGGCCCGCGACTTCGGTGACGGCCAGCTGGTCGTCCTCTCTGGTGGCGACCCGCTCGCCCGCGAGGACCTCCCGGAACTCGTCGACTACGGGACCGAGCAGGGACTTCGGATGACGCTGACCCCCAGCGGGACGAACTCCATCACGCGAGACCGACTGATCGAACTCGACGACGCCGGACTCCGGCGGCTGGCCCTGTCCATCGACGGCGGCGACAGCGAGTCTCACGATACCTTCCGGGGCGAATCCGGGAGCTTCGAGGCGACGATGGAGGCCGCCGAGGCGGCTCGTGACCTCGACATTCCACTGCAGATCAACACTACCGTCTGTGCTGAGACGGTTGAGCAACTGCCGGCTATCCGGGACCTCGTTGCGGACCTCGACGCGGTGCTGTGGTCGGTATTTTTCCTCGTTCCGGTCGGCCGCGGGCGAGTGTTGACGCCGATTGATCCCGAGCGAGCGGAGCGCGTGCTGTCGTGGCTCCACGAGGTCAGCGACGAGGCCCCGTTCGGCCTCAAGACGACTGAAGCGCCCCACTACCGGCGCGTCGCGATGCAGAATCAGGAGGAGGGGGCCAGCGGGCTCAAACGCCGGATGGGCATTCGCGCTGGCAAGGGATTCGCCTTCGTGAGCCACACCGGCGAGGTGTTCCCCTCCGGATTCTTGCCGAAATCGGCGGGCAGTGTCCGCGAGGAAAGCGTCGTGGACATCTACCGGGAGTCATCCCTGTTCCAGCAACTCAGGGATGATGACGCGCTGACGGGCAAATGCGGGGCCTGTCGATACCGAACAGTCTGTGGCGGCAGCCGGTCGCGGGCGTATGCGACGACAGGGGACCCACTGGCTGCGGACCCGCTGTGTGACTACCAGCCGGATGGGTTCGAGGGATCGGTTCCCGATCAGCACCCAGCAGATTGAGGGGGTTTTTCACTCCGTGGGAACGCGCCTCGCCCGTTTTGTAATGTGGTCTCACAGTAACTTATATGAGCGACTCCGGCATTAGAGTGGAGCTGTCGGTCGACACCCCTGGAGCCTGTCCGGTGGCGAGCGTCTCGGACGAGGCGGGCGCGGCCGTGACCGACGTCGCCCGAAGCAGCCCAGATGCAGACGGGCAAGTCATCGAAGAGTTCACCGCGACGGGCACTGACGAGGGAGCAATCGAGGCCCGGGAGGACATGGACAAGGTGTTCGCGACGGGTAACGGGGCCCGCTACCAGTTCTCCCGGTCGCGAACTGAGTGCGTCTGCGAGGCGGTCGAAACATACGACTGTCCGGTCGCGGATATCCGCGCCGAGGGCGGTCAGCTCCACTTGACCTTCCACGCTCCCGATGTCGACCGGGTGCGCGCTATCGTGACACGGCTGAAGGAACTGTACGACGGCGTCTCGCTCCGATCGATGCGGCGGAACGGCGACGTTGACCCGGTGGACTCGATTCTCGTCGACCGAAGTAAACTCACCGACCGGCAGCAGGAGGTGCTCGAAACCGCTGTCGAAATGGGGTACTTCGAGTATCCGAAAGGGGCCAACGCCGGCGACGTGGCGTCGGAACTGGACATCTCCGTCTCGACGTTCGCGGAACACCTTGCCGCGGCCCAGACGAAACTGCTCGACAGCATCATCGCGGAGTAGGCCACGCCGTCGCTACTACTGCCATCGACGAGCGAACGCCGCCAACAGGAGATACGTATAGAGGAGTGCGCCGAGGGCGCCACCCGCTGTGCCGACCGATCTTATCCAGCCGAACCGACCGATGAGACCGAGTAGCTGAATGCCGATCCCACCACCGAGCAGTCCAATCGTTACCAGCGCCGTCCGGTCATCAGCGTAGGGCCAGACGCCGACGGCCGGCGGATAGAACTGGAACGCCGCCCCGACCACAGTGAGACCGAGAAAGCCCGCCAGCATCGCCCGATAGTGTGCGCTGACCAGCGCCGGGCTCCGTCCAGTTACGGCGAGAGCCAGCCCGAGTCCGATACCGACGACTCCGGCTACGACCGCTACCAGCACCGCGTAGAATCCGACGCGGCGGCGCTCCGACCGCAGGAACAGGACCAGATACGACAGCGTGAATCCCGCGACTGCGACAGCTTCGACGATGCCACCGGTGAGGAGGAGTCTCCGGTCGAACAGCCCGAATCCCAGCAGCGCGGGACCGACAGCGCCGGCAGCGACGACGACCACGACGACCGGTTGCGGTACTTCAGCGACCAAGAACCGGGGAAACAGCCGGAAGCCGACGCCGAAGACGAACAGCGCGGCTGTCCCTGCGGCGAGTAAGTGCGACAGTTGCTGTGGGAGTACTGACCCAAAGCCAGCAGTGGTCGCGAGCGCGCCACCCGCGGCGAGTGTGAGGTAGCAGAGCGCTATCGGGACTGCGACGTTGGCAGTTCGGTCGACCGGCTCCCGATGGGCGTTCGCACCGCCGGTCCCCGTCGCAGCGCCGGTGACATTGTCACGAACCGTCCACCCCAGCGTCCCGAGAAACACCGCGACGCCGCCGACCCAGAGCGCAGTCCCGACTGGCCGGAGCCACGGTGGACCGAGCGGTGTAAGCGCCAGCCCTGTTGTGCCGAGGACGGACAGCGGGAACTGGACGGCAGGCCCCAGTTCCCACGCGAGGTCCCGATCGAAGTACGACGGCACGAGCGCGTAGGCCTTCCCGAACAGGACGTGCAGGACGAACCCGTACAGGCCGAGCGTGACGACCATGCGGCGGGGCGCGGCGACCGCCATTGCGGCGTGGAAGCTGACGAAAAACAGCGCGCTGACGGTGACGAACCACCGTGAGACGCGCTCGGGACGCATCTCACTCCGGCCGGATCGTGACGTGCCACTCCTCGTCGGCGACCTGTTCCGTGTCGTACTGGTACCCCTTCTTCGAGAGGACGTCGTACAGCGGCACCGGTTCGAAGCTGTTCACCAGCCGGAGCGCCTCGCTTTCGCTGACAGAGTCGAGGGCGTTCATGATCTGTTCGAACGGTTCTCCGTCGACGTCCCGAACGTCGAGTTCCTGTACCGACTCCTGGTGATCTGTGCTCATACGTTCGATGACGGTCCCCGCCAGTCAGGCGCTTGTCCCGAACGTGTTCGGGCGACAACACGGTTTCAATACGGAGTCTCCGAAAACGAACCGTCGCCGCCACCCGAAGGTTACCGGAGCGTCGTATAGCTCAGGCCGGCGATGGCGATAAACTGCAGCGAGCGCAGGACCAGCACGGCCTGCTGGACGTGTGGGTCGCCGGCGTAGAAGCTCTGCATCGAGAAGAAGAAGTAGACGGCGATGGCGTTCTCGGTGAGCATCGCGACGGCGAAGGCGATGAGGCCGGCGACGAGTCCCGTCCGGAATGTCGCGTAGTTACGGACCCAGACGCCAAGCAGCGGGAGCAATAGCAGGACGTTGAGCCCCGCGAGCGCCGCTGCGGCGGTGATGAGCGGTCCCATCGCCATCAGCGCCACCTCTCTACATCTGTCTCCGTCATTCGTCCATCTTCTCCACTATCTCCTCGAAGGTGTCGCGGTAGTTGTCGAACCGATCGGTCAGGAAGTAGAGTTTGGCGTACTCCTCGTCGCCGGATTCGACCACGTCGTGGTCCTCTAGCTGTTCCATGTGGTGTCTGATCGTCTTGTAGCCCACGTCGAGTTCGTCGGCGAGTTCGTTGGCGTTCATCGGTCGGTCCGAGAGAGCGTCGATGATACGCGCCCGGTTGGCGCCGCCGCGCGTCGCCGTCAGCAGATACCAGAGCGCTTTCTCCATCCCACTGTCCTCCCGGGAACTGTGTCTGCCCGTCGTATAGTCCTGTCTCTCCCCGTCGAACAGCGCGCTGGACTCGGATGTATGTGCCACGATGGGATACGAGAGTCAAGACAGGCGGCAAATAAAGCGTTTCTTCACACTCTCTTCCGAGACTGTTCCAATTTCGGGACGACTGTCCGCGGGCCCACTCGCCTGCGAGCGCTCAGCGGACTGCCGCCGTCGCGTCGGCCATGATGTCGATTGCCTCTTTCAGCGTCTCCATGTCCGTCGCGTAGGAGATGCGGGCGTAGCCCGCGCCGTGTTCGCCGAAGGCGTCGCCGGGGACGACGACGACACCGCGGTCGATGACTTCGTCCACCCAGCCGTCGGGGACCTTCGGCATCGCGTAGAACGCGCCTTTGGGCGTCGGACAGTCCAGTCCCATCTCGTCGAGTCCGTCCAAAAGCACGTCCCGCCGCTCCTGGAACGCCTCGCGCATCTCCGACACCGGCTCTTGCGGGCCGGTCAGCGCCGCCTCGGCAGCGTACTGCGCCGGGGCCGACGCACAGGCCTGAGCGTACTGGTGGACCCGCAGCATCCGCTCGATGCGGTCGGTCGCGCCGGTGACCCAGCCGAGCCGCCAGCCCGTCATCGAATACGCCTTCGAGCAGGCGTTGACGATGACGACGTTGCCCGTCTCGCTGAACTCCGCCGGCGAGCGGTGCTCACCCTCGAACACCTGATGTTCGTACACTTCGTCGGAGATACACAGCACGTCGTGCTCGTCGGCGATACGGGCGAACTCCCGCATATCTTCCGGGGACTGCACTGCCCCGGTCGGGTTCGCGGGCGAGTTTACGACAAACGCCGCCGTGTCGTCGGTGATTGCCTCCTCGACCGTCTCGGGGGCCATCGTGAGGTCCTCGCGCAGTGGGACAGGTCGCGGCGTCCCGCCGGCCAGATGGGTCAGCGCGTCGTAGGAGACGAACCCCGGGTCCGGGAAGATGACCTCCTGCCCTGCATCGACGTGTGCCTCCAGCGCGATGTGCAGCGCCTCGCTCCCACCCGACGTGGCAATGATGTTTCCGGGGTCGACGTCGAGGTCGTTATCCCGCTCGTGTTTGGCGGCAATGGCTTCTCGGAGTTTCTCGGTTCCCTTGTTCGACGTGTAAGCGTCGACCTCTCCCGCCTGAATTGCCTCGACAGCCGCTTCGCGTGCGTGCTCCGGCGTCGGGAAGTCCGGCTGGCCGAGGCCGAGGTTGATGGCGTCCTCGCCCGCCGCCTCGAACACTTCGCGGATGCCCGAAATCGATACCTGCTCTACCCGTCGGGAGAATCCAGTCATATTCTGTTTGGGGGCGGCCGGCCCGATAATTCTTCCTTGTGCTTCGGTAGCATTAGCGGCGTCCGCCTGTTCTGTCGCTATTGCCGACGGGCATAAACACTTTTAGCGTTCATAACTGTCACCTTATATATCAAAACTCGAAACAAACACGTATTTATAAAGCAGCATATATAATTTTGTTTATTAGGTACCGGGCTGCATGAGGAATTATATATTAATTTTATAACCCACCCATATTTATTGGGAGTCGGATGTCCCGACATACCCTGCCGAAACCGTCCAGAAGATCAGTTATCAAGGCACTTGGCTCCGCCGTAACCGTCGCAGCTTTTGGTGGCGAAGTCAGCGCATCACAGGAATCTGATACAGAAGAATATCTGATCGGTGTATCGAATAATAGGAACGCTTCAGACGTTTATGACAAAATAAAAGAACGGTCCGACCTCGAACAGCTCGATATCCTCGACGTGAACGAGTCACTTTCGTATCTTCGCTCAGCAGTCCCGCAAAAATTCAAGGGCGACATCCTTCCGACAGTCGAAGGAATTGACGGGGTCAAATATACCGAATTTAACCATGTTCGCGAGCCGATCGCCACGGTTCCGAACGATCCGAAGTTCGACAGCCAGTACGCGCCACAACTGGTCAATGCCCCGAAAGCATGGGACATTACGTTCGGAAGCGAAGACGTCACCATCGCCGTCATAGACACCGGTACGGATTACACCCATCCCGACCTCGACGGGCAGTTCGGGAGCCAGAAAGGACGTGACTTCGTCGATGACGACGACGACCCCGCCCCACAATCTGCTCAGCATGGGACACACGTCTCCGGCATTGCTGCCGGCGAAACGAACGACGAAACCGGAATTGCAGGTGTCAGTAACTCCCGGCTTCTGAGTTGCCGTGCACTTGGCCCGAACGGGGGCCGAACCGCCGATATCGCTAACGCTGTCGAGTGGGCGACCGACCAAGGGGCGGACATTATCAATATGTCTCTCGGTGGCGGCGGCTACAACCAGACAATGAAAAACGCCGTCTCGTACGCATGGAATCAGGGTGTGCTCCTCATCTGTGCAGCCGGTAACCATCAGGACGGTGATCCCCCAAGCCAGCAAGACGTATCGTACCCAGCGGCCTACGAAGAATGCGTCGCCGTTGGTGCCGTCGATAAGAACAAGAGTCCGACCGAGTTCTCGAACTACGGCGAGAAGGTCGACATTGCGGCACCGGGTAATGACGTACTCTCATCTGTTCCAGGGGGAGACTACGCGCAGTTCCCCGGGACGTCGATGGCGAGTCCTGCTGTCGCTGGCGTTGCTGCGCTTGGACTGGACAGACACGATTGGCCCGTCAGCCAGACCCGACAGAACCTTCTCGACACTGCCCAGCCACTGGACGCAGACGGCCAGTTCGTCGGTTTCGGCCTCGCGGATGCATACAACTTCGTAACCGTCGGTGGTGGAACCGAAAACGAACCGCCGATCGTGACGCTCAACGACGACTCACGAACTGTCACTGTGAATAAGGAGGTCATCTTCGATGCCAGCGGCTCCCGTGACCCCGACGGCTCGATAACGAACTACCGCTGGGAGTTCGGCGACGGCTCTGACCCCATCGAAGGTGCGGACGCGACGGAGGTCAGCCACACATACACCAGTACCGGCGACTACACCGTCACCGTGACTGCGACTGACAACGACGGTGCCGAGGCAACCACGTCAGTCAGCGTCTCCGTCACTGATGAATCGAAAGACCGTCTCACCGAAGAGCTGTCCGGGTCACTCGATGGGATGCTCGATTATGACAAGCAGACGTACTCCCTCAAGACGGAGTCGCCCATGCAGCTGATCCTCAGCCTCGATGGCCCATCTGACGCCGATTTCGACCTGTATGTCTCCTTCGACGGCCGCACACCCACTCCGAACGACTACGATCGCGCGTCCTATACGCAGGACAGTAACGAACAGATAATCATCGACGATTTCTCACAGATCAGCGAGATCGGCATACTCGTGTATGTCTACAGCGGACGCGGAGACTACACGCTCACACTGGAGGAAATCGGAAAAACAAGCTCGTAATCTAATTGCTGTTCTATCGTTTTGACTGATCCCATGCGTAGCGTCCCTCTCGCTTTCCACTTTCAGTTCAGCGGGATTTCACGCTGGTTTTGAATCGCAATCGCGCCGCCACCGCCGACGCTCACTCACCTCGTCGCTGGCGGGTTCTACCGGACCACAGACATCGCAATCGCGCCGCCACCGCCGACGCTCATCCCCACGATGCCGCGGTGATGATCCGCTCGCTCCATCGCGTACAGCATCGTGGTCGTGAGGATACCGCCGCTAGCTCCGATAGGATGCCCGAGCGCCACCGCGCCGCCGAGCGGGTTGTGCTTCTCGGCGGGGATGTCGAGTTCGTCGGCGACGTACACCATCTGCGCGGCAAAGGCCTCGTTGAGTTCGAAGTGGTCCACGTCGGCCACTGTGAGGTCGTTGCGCTCTAGGAGCTTCGACACCACGTCCCGTACAGCGATTGAGAACTCCGACGGGTCGCGGTAGGCAACCGCGTAGTCCTCGACGTGGGCCATCGGTCCCAGCCCCTCGCGTTCGACCGTCTCGGCGTCGGCCAGCACCACTGCACCCGCGCCATCGGAGAGCTTCGAGGCGTTGCCGGCGGTGATCGTGCCTCCGTCCGCAAATGCCGGCGGGAGCGCCGCCAACTGGTCTACCGTCGTGTCCGGGTGCGGCCCTTCGTCCTCGGTCACGAGCCCGTCCGCCGTTTCCACGGGAACCAGTTCCTCGGTGAACTTCCCGGACTGGATGGCCTCGCCGGCCCGATGGTTGCTCCGCCGAGCGTACTCGTCCTGGGCCTCGCGGCTAATGTCGTGCTCGGCGGCGATTTCCTCCGTCAGCGTGCCCATGTGCGCGTCGTAGTGTTTGTCCCACAGTGAGTCCCAGATCATCGCGTCGACGAGGTCGCTGTTCCCGTGCCGGCGGCCACCACGCATTTCGGGGACGAGATACGGCGCGTTCGACATCGACTCCATGCCACCGGCGAGACACACCGACGCCCGACCGGCCTCGATGCGGTCGGCGGCGGTCATGATCGCCCGCAGCCCCGACCCCGAGGCCTCGTTCAGCGTCGTCGCGGCGACATCGTCCGTCAGTGGCGACTCGACGACGACCTGTCTGGCCGGCACCTGACCGACGCCGGCCTGCACCGCGTTTCCGAGGCCAACCCAGTCGACACTGTTTTCGTCGACGCTGGTCCGATTAAGCAGTCCCTCGACAGCTGCAGTACCGAGCTCTATCGCGCTTCGCTCTGCGAGCCCTCCCAGCAGTTCACCGTGTGCGGTGCGTGCGCCGTCTACCAGAACCACATCCGTCATACGGGCTACATGAACCTGAGCCTACAATACTGTTCGCCCGACGATGGACGGCGTCTTACTCCTCGCTCGCCGTCCGTAGCTCCTCGATGGCCGTTTCCAGTCGCCGGAGCGTCGCATCAGCGTCGGTGTAGCCCTGCTCGTACTCGCCGTAGGCGTCGTCGGCCTCGTTCAGGAACGCCTCGACAGCGTCGTGGATCTCGTGGTCGCTCATGGCTGTCCCGACGGTAGCCGACCGGAAAAGTCTCGCTACTCGCGGATCACTGCGTCACGTCGTAGTCGACGCTCGCGTCGCGGAGGGCATCGGTCGCACGACCGACGGTGTCCTGTGTCGCGACGACGACAGCATCAAGTCCCCGGGATGCGGCGTCGGCGGCCACCTCACCCGCCGCGAAGTGCGTCGTCGGTTCGATGCCGGCATCGCGGAGCGCGACGACGGATTCGACGCCAGCGGCGGTGACGATGGGGACGTCCGCACAGGCCGCGGCGATGTCATCGATGTTCTCGACTGGCCCCGACCGGACTGGCGGGACCTGTATCACGCTGACGTGGCCGGGGTCGAGGTCAATGACGCCCTCGAAGCCGGTGACACCGACGACTTCGCCCTCTGCGGCGCTGGTCGTCGTCACGCCCGTCGCGTCGCCGCCGCCGGGGTCGGCGTGCAGCAGACCATCTGACAGCGAGAGTGTCACCGTCTCGCCTTCCGCCAGGTCTGCCGTGGCGATAGCGGCGTCCTCCTGCACGCTACCGAGCACGTCGTCGGTGACGTGGTCGGCAAACCGGCGCACGTCGGTGGCGGACTGGAACACCCAGTCGACGCCCTCCTTGGTGACGCGGTAGCGCGACCGCCCTTCCTTCTCGACGAGGCCGTCATCGACGAGCTCACGGATATACTCGCTGACGGCCTGGCTCGTCACGCCGACAGCGTCGGCGATTTCGCCCTGACTCACTGCGGGCTGGCGCTCGGCAATCTCCACGAGGACCCGAAACCGCGTCGCGGCCCGCTTGTTCTCCAGGACGTCGACCATACAGGAGTCACGGGAGTCGCAGGTAAAAATACCACCGACACTGTCAGGCCGAGATAGCGGCTGCGGTCCGGCTACCTGCGGTGGACCTCGTCGCCATGACCGACAATATAAGCCTCGCCGGTGCTGACTGAACGGCGATGACAGCCAGCTACGACGACAGGTCGCTCCTGCTCGGGGAGACGCTCGTCGTCGCGGACCTCCACGTCGGCCGGGGCACCGGCGGGAACCTCGAACTCCCGGTCGGGTCCGGTTCGGACATGGTCCAGCGGTTCCAGTCACTCGTTGAGCGGCACGACCCAGCGGAGGTCCTCGTCGCCGGTGACCTGCTCCACTCGTTCCAGACCGTCCCCCGGTCGGTCGAGAGCACCGTGGCGGGGCTCAAAAGCGCCTGCCAGTCGGTCGGAGCGCGCCTGCTCGTGACGCCGGGTAACCACGACACGATGCTCGATAGCGTCTGGGACGGCCCGACCGAGACGACATACCGGATCAGCGACACCGTCGTCTGTCACGGCCACGAGGCCCCCGACGTCGACGCCGACCGCTACGTCGTCGGACATGACCACCCGACGATCAACATCGAGGGGCAACGCCAACCCTGCTACCTTGTCGGGAGCGGGCAGTACCGCGGCAGCGACGTCGTGATGCTCCCGTCGTTCAACAGGCTGAACGCCGGCGTGGAGGTCAACGAGATGCGGGCCAGCGATTTTCAGTCTCCACTCGTTACTGATGCCGACCGACTGGAGCCAGTGGTCTGGGACGAGAGCGGGCGCGAGACCCTGTCGTTTCCGCCGCTAGGGGAGTTCCGGCGCATGCTATAACGGTAAGTATTTGAGCGACGACGGTGGACGCTGGAATATGGTTCAGACAGAAATCGCGCTGGGTCTCATCGCGATTACGCTGCTTTCGCTACTGTTGCTGTACTTCGCGACAATAAAGTACGTCTCTGAAGTCCTCAAGGGGGAGGGGCACGACGACAACGAGGGAAACACGAATAGCGGCGGTCCAGCCGCATAGACCGCCGTCCCTTCGAGAGCTGTATCGGCAGTCCTGTTATCGTAGCAGATCAGCGGCGACCTTGCCGCTTTCCAGCGCACCCTGTATCGCTGACCAGCGGGTGTAATCGCCCGCTAGGACGGCACTGCCCTCCGGCGCTGTCGGGTCCGGGAGCGAGTCCCGATACCCCGGCGGCTGGGCGAACTGCGAGAGCGGGACGCGGTCGGTCCGGAGCAGTTCCAGCGCCTCGAAGCTCGCGTTCGGATACCACGATTGCAGCGCCGCCCGGACTTCGGCGGCCAGTTCCGCGTCGTCTTCTTCCGGCGTTCCGAGGAACGTAGCGCTGTATAGCTCCATCCCAGCCGGCGCGTATTCGCTGGCGACGGCCGATAGCGGCGCGACGGTGTTTGGCCGGTCGTCTGCCGCGTTGAGGATGATACGCTGTCCGGTCGTCGGGGCGCGGTTCGTCGGAAGCGCGAAGTACTGGGTGACACAGCCGACCGGCTCGGTCGGAATGGCGTCGATGTCCGTCAGCTCTGCCGCCGTTTGTGGGTCCGTCGCGACGACAGCACTCTCGGCCGCCACTGTCTCGCTGCCTACCTCGGCAGTAACCTCTCCCTCGTGGGCCTCCAGCTCTGTCACGGGCGCGTCGGTTTCGATGGTCGCGCCCGCCGAGCAAGCGCGGTCGGCGAGCTGTCGCGGCATCGCCTGCATCCCGTCGGCGGGGACGAATATCTCGCCCTCGCTCAGCATCTTGTAGGTGTACTCGAAGATGCTGCTGTCCGTGCCCAGCGAGCGGTCGAGCGTGATACCGCCGTAGAAGGGCGCGGCGAACCGCTCGACGAACCGTTTTGAGAATCCGTAGTCGGCGAGGTATTCTCGGATGGTTGTTCCGCCCCGGGAGAGCAGTTCGACGGGTTCGACGCCGGCCAGTTCGCGCTGGAGTCGGAACAGCCTGAGCTTGTCGGCCGTGCGCACGTCGGTATTGAGCAGCGTCTGCGGTGCGGCGGAGGGATTCCGGAGCGGGTCCGACAGCACCGAGCGGTGATTTGGGCTGGCGATGGTGGCCCCCGGCGTAAACGTCCGTGGAGAGAGCGCCTCGATGTCGAGTTCCCGCTTCGCCGCTGGGTAGGCGGTGAACATGACCTGAAACCCGCGGTCGAACGTGTAGCCGTCCTCGTGAACTGTCCGGACGCGACCGCCCACGTCCGAGCGCTGCTCGAACACTGTCACGTCCCGACCCGACTCCGCCAAGTGGCGGGCAGCGACCAGCCCGGCGAGTCCCCCGCCGGCGACGACGACGTCTGTCATACTCTCCAATTCGACCGCCCGGGACAAGAGGGTGCTGAAGCGGGACCGGACCACACTTGGTTGTCCCGTCCACAGAGAAAGACATGGAGACGACTGCGGCGTTTCGCGGCCTCATCTGCACGGCGTGTGGCACGGAAACCGACAGCACGGCCGACCGCTGTCCCGACTGTGGCGGGGTTCTCGTCGGTGACTACGACGTTCCGGACCTGACGCCCGCAGCACTGCCCGATGCGACGGGACCGAGCCGGTACGAGCCGCTACGACCGTTCCCGGAAGACGTGACGGTGACGCTTGACGAGGGGGCGACGCCGCTGGTATCGGTTCCGGATCTGGCCGAGGAACTGGGCGTTGACTCGGTGTACGTCAAAGACGAAGGGCGCAATCCGACGGCCTCGCTGGGCGACCGCAAGCTCTCGCTCGCTGTCACCGCTGCCGCCCAGCGCGGAGCTGAGCGCGTCGCGACACCGTCGACGGGGAACGGCGCACAAGCCAGCGCGGCCTACGCGGCCCGCGCCGGCATTGAGTCGAAGGGATTCGTCCCCTCGCGCTGCCCGTTCCTCAACAAGGCGATGGTGAACGTCCACGGCGGCGATATGCGCGTCGTCGAGGGCCGGTACGACGACGCCGTCTCAGTGTTCGAGGAGGAACTGGCCGACGCGTCCGACGGCTGGGTTCCGGTCGCGCCCGGCCATTCCTTCCGCATCGAGGGAGCCAAATCTGTCGCGTTCGAGACGGCCGACGACCTCGACTGGACGGCCCCCGACGCGGTGGTCCACCCCACTGGCCACGGCGAGACGCTCGTCGGTCTCGAACACGGCTTCCGGGCGGCCGCCGGCAGCGGGCTCACGGAGTCGGTGCCACAAATCTACGCCGCACAGCCCGACTCGACGGCCGCCATCGCGGATGCCGCGAGCGAGGGTGCGAGCGAACCGGCGGCCATCGAGCACCCTGACACCATCGTCGGCCCGCTTGAAGTCCCCGACCCTGCCGCCGGCGCTGCGGCGCTCGACTCGCTTGACCGCTCGGGCGGCGACGGCGTCGCCGTCTCAGATAAGGACATTCTGGCCGGCGCGGTCGACGGCTGCGAGATGGGGCCGGAAACCGGTGCGACCGGTGGGACGGCAATCGCCGGCGCACGGGCGCTGGCTGACGATGGGGCTTTCGACGATGACGATGTCGTCGTCCTGGTGAATCCTGTCGCCGGGAGCAAGGAGGCAGACCTGCTACGCAGTCACCTCATGAGCCAGGGCATCTGAGAAATCGACCGGCACACCCGAGAGCGGGTCCGATACCGCCGCCGATCAGGCAGGTATCCCACACTTCGATGTTGTTTATACGGCTCTGACCCATTCACGAACCTAATGCGCGTTGCAGCGTTCAGCGAACTCACTGGCCCGGACGGCGTCTCGGTCATCAACCAACCGACCCCTGAACCCGAACGCGGCGAGGCGGTGGTCTCCGTGGAAGCGTGTGCCATCAACCGCCACGACCTCTGGGTTCTTGAAGGAGATTCAGCGATGGTCGACACGGATGATTTGCCGTTTGTCAGCGGCCTCGACGTCGCCGGAACCGTCGACGCCGTCGGCGATGGCGTTACGGCTGTCAAACCTGGGGACCGCGTGGTCCTCTGTCCGAACGAGACCTGCGGAACGTGTCGCTACTGCCGTGAGGGGCCAGAGAACCTCTGTGAGAACTTCTCACTGTACCACGGTGGCCTCGCCGAGGCGGCCCGCGTGCAGGCCGACCGCCTCGTCAGGCTGCCCGACAATGTGGAACCGGTCGACGCGGCCGCGCTCCCGACGGCCTACATGACGGCTTTCCATATGCTCCGCCGGGTCGACGCCGGACCGGGCGATCTGGTGTTCATTCCGGGCGTCACCGGCGGCGTCGGCGTCGCAGGCGTGCAACTCACGTCCGTTCTCGGCGCTCACAGCGTCGGGACCTCATCTTCAGCGGCGAAGCTAAACCGCGTTGAGTCGCTCGGGCTAGACTACGCCATTGAGAGCACCGACCCGGACGAGATTCGGGCGGCAGTCACCGAGATTGGGACGGTTGATGGCGTGCTTAATCACCTCGGTGGTGAGTACACGCAGGTCGGTCTGGACGTTCTCCGTCGCGGTGGCCGGATGGCTGTCTGTGGCCGGACCGCCGGCGGCGCATCCGAAATCGACATTCCAGACCTGTTCCTCGGTCATAAGCGCGTTATCGGGAGTACGATGGGGACGCAAGGCGATTTGGAACGACTCGTCGACCTCGTCGCTGACGGCGAACTCACCCCGGAAATCGAGGCGACGTACTCGCTGGAGGAGACCGGGGCAGCGTTTGCGGCGATGCAGGACCGCGATAGCGTCGGAAAGCTCGTCGTGACGCCGTAGTCACGCCTGGGGCCTGCGGTGTTGCTTGCCCTCAGCGACCGCCACTCACCGTGCGATGATGACTGGAACAGGCGAGTTACGGAACACTTTCTGGGCGACGTTCCCGACGACCAGCCGATCGGCCAACGAACCGCCGTGCGTTCCGAGCACGACCGCATCGAAGTCGGCGGCTCGATTCAGAATCGCCCGCGCCGGGTGACCCAGTTGCACTTCGGTGGTTATCTCCGCATCGTACTCGGCGGCGAGTTCCCGAGCGTCGTCGAATACCTCCTCCGCACGCTCCTCGGCGGCCGCTTCGATGTCATCCGCAAGAGCAAGTGCGGTGGCCGCTCCCCCCAACGGTGACGGTCCGCCCACGACGTGTAAGACAGTAACCTCCGCGTCGGGATGGTTCTCAAGGGTGTACTCGAGCGCTTGCTGGGCCATCTCTGAGTCGTCCATCGGAACGAGAATCTGTGCGATCATATCACGACTACGGTCAGGCTGTGGATAAAATGATGGTGCGCCCGGCTCAGACACGCGACAGATTACCACCGGCTGTGAACGACCCGCTATCTTGCCAGCGGCTTCTGGCAGGTGCGACGTCCGTTGAACGAGGCGTGCAAGATGCAGTACGCGTATGCAGCACAGGGTGGTATCAAATTCACTCTGCAACAGCCTGGTGAGAATCGAGCGTAGTGTTAAATCAATCGCCTGTCAAACCGTGGCTATGAGCCAAACAATCAACTCGATTCTCGTGCCGACCGACGGCAGTGACGGGGCACGGATAGGGGCCCGGCGGGGTATCGACCTTGCTGCCACGCTCGGTGCCGACCTCCACGTACTGTCAGCGGTTGACGCCCGTGATATTGAACCAGATCTGAATTCTGACGGGCAGACCGACCGGGAGCGTCTCCTCGAAGAGGAGGCAGAACGGGCGGTGGATTCCATCGCCAGACTCGCCCGGGCACATCTCTCTGGGCAAATCACGACCGCTGTCGAGTCGGGTATCCCGTTCCAAGTGATCAACGACTACGTCGACGCTCGCGACATCGATCTCATCGTTATGGGGACGCAAGGACGGACAGGGTTCGAACGGGTAGTCCTCGGGAGTGTTGCAGAAAAGACGCTCCGCACCGCCGATGTCCCGATCGTCACGGTAACTCCAGACGGGGATATCGTCGAAATCGGCGACCAGCGGTACGACAACGTTTTGCTTCCGACGGACGGCAGCGAGGGGGCAGAACTCGCGGTCGAGTGGGGAATCACGCTAGCTGAGGTGTTTGACGCAACGATACACACGATGTATTCCGTCGATACGAGTCGCTTCGGCGGCGCTGAGGGGTCAGCAGAAATTCACGATGCGCTTGAGCAAACCGGCCAGGAGGCACTCGAGACGGTCCATGAGCGTGCCAGAGATGCAGGCGTCAGTGTCGCTGGTAATATCGCAAGCGGTCCGGCCGCACGCGCGATTCTCTCCTACAGCGAGGAACACGATATCGACCTCATCGCGATGGGAACACACGGCCGGTCCGGCCTCACGCGATATCTGACCGGAAGCGTCACCGAGACAGTGGTACGTAATGCGACTGTCCCGGTCTGTTGTGTCCCGATGCAGTGACAGGTCTTCCGTCTCTCCTTACGATGCCCGCTGTCTCGACGCACCGGATGCGTGCTGTTTCGCAGTCGTGTATGCCTCTCTGACGCGCTTGAACTCGTCCTCGTTGCCGCCGTGGTCTGGGTGGACCTCCTTGACGCGCTCACGGTAGGCCGATTTCACGTCGTCCAGCGACGCGCTCTGGGTCAGGCCCAGTTCGCTGAACGCCTGCACTGTCGGGTGTGGTTCATCCTCAGGGTCCGGGCCGAGATTGACTTCGGGCGTTTCGAAGGGCAGGCGCGCGCCGAGATAGACCCCCGGCATCTCGTGTTCGACCAGTACGGGAACGGTCGGCGACCGTTCGATGCGGTAGTACGCCCGGGCGTCGAACGTGATCGCCACGTCCCGTTTCGGCAGGTAGAAGGCGACGTGCTGCCCCTCGACGAAGTGGTTCTCGGCGAACTGCTCGTCGATGGCGGTGAGGTACTCGCGAAGCTCCGCCCGGCGTCGCATCTCCCCGCCGTCTGTCGCCTGTCGGTTCGGCCGCTTGGCCGGGAACACACGGTTCGCGAGGACGAACAGCCCGGCGACGACGAGGGTTCCGGCGACACCGAGGACGAGTCCGAGGAGCAGCCACTCCGGTAGGACGCCCGGTTCTGTCTGCACGACCCTCTGTTAGGCTCCAGTGGTAAAGAAATTCCCGCTCTCCGGTAGCATGGCCCCGAGGTCGCCAATACCGGGACACAGGGGCCCCAATCCGTATCAGCCGATGTACCTGAGGTCCTCGTCGGCGGGCGACGGGGAGTTCTGCTGTTCCATCTCCTGGATCTTCCGGACGACCTCCTCCATCTCGTCGGCACGGTCTTCCAGGGAACTGTAGTCGACTTCGAACCCGATGACCTCCTGGAGGATTTCGAGGACGGCCTGCGCGCTCTTGGGATCGACCAGATAGCCCGACGTCTCGCCCATGAGGCAACTGGCCGGCACGTCGCGGCGTTTGCTCAGGCCCAGCAGCAGGCCGGAGACGCCGACGATACCGCCGGCTGGTTCGTCCTCGCGGAAGGCCACGCCAGCGTCTTCCAGCGTTTCCTTGAAATCCTCGGTCGTCGTCGCGCCGAGTACGTCGTACTCCTCGATGAGTTCGCCGGTCGGGACGCCGCCGAGGGCGAACACCCGCTGGACGCCGAACTCATCGGCGATATCGAGGAACGTGTCGGTCAGGCCGTAGTGGCCCTGGTTGTCTTGGGCCTGGTGGTCACCAGAGAGGACAAGCAGGTCCTGACCCTCTTCGGGGGTGACAGCGTGGAATTCGGCGCAGGCGAGCTGTGCCTGGCCCTCGTCGATGCTGACCTGCGGTGGGAAATGCGTCGAGTAGACGCGGCGGACGAGCTCGCTTTCGAGCTCCTCAAGCAGGTGCTCTGCGGCGAGTTTGCCGACGTGACCGACGCCGGGCAAGCCCTCGACCAGTACCGGTTCGTCAAGGTCGGGGTCCGCTACGCGCTCGATGTCGAATTCGTCCATACGGCTTATTCGCGGCGGCGGCGCTTAAGAGAACGTCGATACTCGCCGTAGCTGTCTTCAGGGGAGAACGGCGCGGGTGCGCTGTTGACCGCTTCGGCCCCGCACTCCGGACAGGTGTCGTCCAGCGTGTACACCGGCTGGTCGTGTTCGGACTCCCAGACGGCACACACGTGGATATCCGATTTCATCGGTGGTGAATCACTGGAGCAACAACCGGCTTACTCGTCGTCTTCGCTGCGTTCGCGGTGGAACTGCCCCGACCCACCGTGTTGTTCGACGACTTTCGCGGCGCGGTCTGCACTCTCTTCGAGTGCATCCTCGGCGGTCTTATAGTCAGGCGCTTGCACCTGAATGCGGTACTCGGGCGAGCCGACGTAGGTCACTTCGAGTTCGATCTCATCGGGGACCTCGCCGTTGCCCTCCGCGGCCTGCAGCGCTTCCTTGATGATGTCGACGCCGTCGCTTTCGGGACAGGACAGGTCGACGTAGCCGGTGACCTGTACGTACGGCACTGAGACGTTGTTCCGGGCCGTCTGGACGATAGCGCCGATCTCCTCCTCGGAGAGGTCGACGTCTTCGAGGGCGTCGTTGCCGTGGATCGCCGCCGACTCGAACCCATCGTACATCGATCCGAACTCCGACAACAACTCGTTCGCGATGGCGGCGTACGTCTCGTCGTCCAGGTCCTCGCCAAAGGCCAGTTCCATCCAGTTGTCGGCCTTCTGCTCGTTTTTCCACTCCTGAATCTTCTCTTTTCGCTGGTGGTCGTTGACGTCTTTGATCGAGAGGTCGATCTGCTGGGCACTCTCGTCGACGTCAAGCACCTTGGCAACGACTGTCTGCCCTTCGTTGACGTGGTCGCGGACGTTCTTGATCCATCCGCTGGCGACCTCGGAGATGTGACAGAGGCCGCGCTTGCCCTCGTACTCGTCGAGGTCGACGAAGACGCCGAAGTCCTCGATCTCGTCGATCTTGCCGACGACGAGTTCGCCCGGTTCGGGCCAGCCGCTGTATTTCATCCTATCGGGCCTCGACGACGGCGGTCACTTCGCCTTCGATGTCGGCCTTGCCGCCCGTCGGGCG
The DNA here is from genome assembly GCF_001485575.1 of Haloarcula sp. CBA1127. Taxonomy (NCBI): domain Archaea; kingdom Methanobacteriati; phylum Methanobacteriota; class Halobacteria; order Halobacteriales; family Haloarculaceae; genus Haloarcula; species Haloarcula sp. CBA1127. The sequence continues at coordinate 2,970,216 of NZ_BCNB01000006.1, read as the reverse complement.
GGCGATGGTGTGGCCACAGACGGCACACGAAACTTCGCTCGCGGCCTTCTCGAAGAGAGACTGTTCGTTCTCGCAGTCGGGACATTCGACGGTGATGAAGCTTCCTGCCATCGTTACTCCTGGAACTCCAGTCGGCCGGCACGCCATCCTTCGCGGAGGTGGGCCTTCCCACACTCGCCACAGCGGTACTTGAGGTCCGTCTTCTTGGTAGGCTTGTCGCCACCCGGGACCTTCGAGAACTTCCCGTCGTTCCCGATACCGGAATTACGCTCGCGCTGGCGGTCGATCCACTTCATGCCGGTCTGACGGCCGCTACGGACTTTCTCGACCTCGTGTTCCTGGTGCTCGTTACAGTGCGGACAGTACGTATTGAATCGTCGTGGCATCTGCATAGATATCGGCCTTACCGAGCGATTTGACGTGCCCGCTTAAAACCCGTTTGGTTCGCACCTGCTGTGTGCCCCACAGTACCGTCCCTGTCACACGACTAACCACCATATTCAGCCCGTCCGCGTTCCACCATCGCTCCGGCTACTGGAACCGGGCTGACGGCCCACTAGATTCGATTCGGACTGCCCCGAACACACCAGACTCCGAACCCGAAAGCAGTTCGAGATTCACCGCTTCACCAGCAGAGAGCGACCGTAGCTTCGTCGCCAGTTCGCTGTCGATGTAGTCCACAACCTCGTAGGTCTCGTCGGCTTCGACGTCCCGAAGCTCCATCCGTCCGTCCTCGTCCATCGGGCTGACGACGACTGAGGCCCGCTCGCACGACCGCTGCTGTTGTTTCAACATACACGACTGTCGCTATTCCGGACATATAAATCTCGGCTATCAGGCTGTTAAGCATATAGACACGACCGGTAACAATATAAGGACATTCTAGTTACAGGTACTCTCTGTCGGTTGCTGTGCTGTGTCGCAATCGCCTTCGAAGTCACTAAGTACGCTGTTGGCAAAGGAATGGCCATGAAGAAGCTCATTATCCACGGCGACCCGGGGCTGCGAAAGGGCGGCCGCATCGAGTACGAGGACGAGGAGTACGAGGTGTTCTCGGTCTCGCGGCAGGGCGACTGGCACGGCCCGGACCGGCCACAGCTCTGGTGTACTATCGGCTCAGAAGACGAGGAAGAGACGTTCAAGAGACAGGAGTACATCCCGATGCATCTGGACACAGACGACATCGAAGCTGAGGCCGTCACCGTTCTCCGCGAGCGCGCGCCGCCGAACGCCGAGTCCTGAGTGGCCCGCATCATTCCCTGAAAACTCGCCGTTCGCCCACGTAATCCGCTTCTTTTTCAGAAGTACTCCGGTCGGACCTGATAGATCGTGACGCCACCGGCTCGTTTCGCGACGGTGACGCCCTGTAGCTGGTCGACAGTCACCTCGCCGTAGCGGGCTCGTTCGGCCGGGCCGACGTAGATGTAACGCACATCATACGCTTCGAGAAGACGGCGTTGCTCGGATGCGTCGCCGGTGTAAATCGTCTCCACGTCGTCGACGCGGCGGTCGTACACCGTGTCGTTGCGGTACTGGGCCTCGTGGGTCCAGCCTGCAACGGTCGGCAGTCCGGTCAGACTCGACGGCGCGCTCGCGCCCTTGCCCTCGCTGGCGTCCCACTCGTAGTCCGCGGGGGCGGCCGTGACGATAGTCGGCCGTCCGGTCGTCGTCTCGTCGAGCCACCGGATTGCCTCGGCTTCCTCGGGATGGTCGTCGTCGAGGTACGCCAGCCCGTCCAGCGTGGGCTCGCCCGCGGCGTCGACATGGTTCGAGAGCGCGAACACGCCGTACAGGGACGCTGAACAGACCAGCAGGGCGACGAACGCACGGACACCCACGCTCGTCCACGCTCGTGCCTGCTCGCCGCTCGGCCGCCAGCGGGTGAGCAGCCACGCCAGCACGGGGCCGGCGGCGACCCCCCAGAGCACCCACACCTGCATGTACGTCTTGAAGACGGTGTTCATCCGCCCGATGTTCTCCCTGACGAAGACGAATTCGACGAGGAAAACGAGGCCTGCGCCGGCGAGAATCAGCACGGCCTCGAAGCCGACGGGCCGGTCGCCACCGTCAGCGAGCGCCGGGACCGCGTCGACGGTTCGGTCAAGCGTCGGCGAGCGCGCGAACAGCCACGCGCCCAGTAGCAGGGGAACGAGCAGGCCGACGGCTGCGACATCAAGCGTCGCTGCCAGTGCCGCCGTACCCACAGTCACAAGGCCGACAATGCGGGCTGGACTCTGCCCGACGGCACGGCCGGTCTGTGCATACAGGTACAGCCAGAACGGGGCGACGAACAGGCCGTGAACGGCCAGCAGCTCAATCAGCGAGGTCCGGTCGGGGAGGACTGCTATCTCGCGGCCGCTCGCCGGGCCGAGCCAGAACGGGAGTGACCAGAGCAGTCCCAGCGCGAGGACGCCACCGGCGACGGCTAAGCCCATCCCGATTCGGATACCTTCCTGACCCGGTCCGTTCAGCCGGAGTCGCTGTCCGACGGCTTCCGGGAGGAGCGTCGTCGGATCGGCTGGCGCGACGGTGACAGTCAGCAGCGCCAGGCCGCCCATCGACGGGAACGACCACGTGTTCGTCACGGCCATGATGCCCGCAACGGCCGGGAGCGCGCCGAAAAGCAGTGCGAGCCGCCGTCGACGCTCGGCGGCCGGTGTCTGATAGTAGCTGAAACAGAGTGCGGCGGCAAGCAACAGGAAGCCCGTGCTCATCATATGGGCGTGCATGTCGCCGTTAAGCCAGGAGAACAGCGGGAACTCGTCGATGACCAGCGCAGCGCCGGGCTCGTACGTGCCGAAATCAGCTGCCGTGTCCTCGATGACGCGGCTCGCGTCCCAGTAGCTGAACGAATCCGGCCCCGCTGCAAGCCCCTTCAGTTCGTAACCCGCCCGCTCGGCAACGCTCTGGCTCAGCCCGCCCGGCAAAAGCCAGACGACGAACTTGGCGGGTGTCGATAGGTTGCTGGCAAACCCAATACAAAACACAGTGAGCCCGGCGGCCAGCCGCCGCGGGAGGCCGCGCTCGCTCGCGACAGCGCCCGCCAGTCCGTACGCCGCCGTGACCAGCGTCGCATAAAAGCCCGCCAGCGCGAGATTGTACGCGAACTGTCCGGCAGTGCCCGTTATTCTGGTGAGAATCGCCGCAATGAGATGCCCACCGTAGTAGTACGCGACTGGCTCGCCGGCGAACCACATGTCCTCCAGCGGGAGGCTGTCAGCCCGTACGAGCGACTGCAACAGCCCGAAATCGAGGAACTTCTCGCCGCCGATTGGGACAATTGCTGGGTCGAGTGCCCGGATGCCGACGACGAACAGGAACGCGACTGTGAACACGCCGGCCGTCTCCGCATACGTTCGGGGATTCGGTTCGCTGTCCTTTCGCCAGACAGCCAGTGTACTCACGGCGAGCACGGCGACACCGAGCCAGATGCCGAGTGTCAGCGACAGGCGACCGACAAAATAGGTGACCAGCCACAGTATCGAGACGGCGACCGGGACGCCGAAGGCGAGTCCGCGGTCGGCAAAGCGTGGGAACAGCAGTCCGGCGACGGTCCCGCCAGCGTACAGTAACAGGAGGTAGAGGACGAGCCAGGTGGCAAGGAGCCCGTATTCCATCACTGAAGGGACCGGTTCGCTGGCCTATACGCTTTTTCGTTGCTCCCGCGATTATCGGCTGACTAGGAACCAGTAGCTTCGAACTGTTTTTACTTCCGCCTGTCCGACTACTCGGCAATGTCGCGTTCCGTCGGGGTTGTCCTTCCAGCCTACCGTCCCGACATGGACCAACTCGGGAACTATATCGCCGCCATCGACGATGCCCTCACCCCGCAGACAATTGTTGTCGAGCTCGATGCACCACGGGATGGCGTCCCTGTACAGCTCCGTTCGCTCCCAATCGAAGTCCACACCGTGCCCTACCGTCGCGGGAAAGGCGCAGCGATCACCGCTGGATTCGAACGGTTGGAGACCGACGTGCTGGCGTTTGTCGATGCCGATGGGTCGACACCGGTCCGCTCGCTCGAACGCATACTGGACCCGGTAACCGAGGGCCGAACGGACCTCGCCGTGGGTTCCCGTCGTCACCCGGACGCGACGGTCGCCACCCATCAGACATTCGCTCGCCGGTTCCTCGGCGACGGCTTCGCGTGGCTCGCCGGCCAGTTGCTTGACGCGCGGTTGTATGACTACCAGTGCGGTGCGAAAGCCATCGACGTGGCCGCGTGGGAGCGCGTTCGCGACCACCTGTACGAGCCCGGCTTCGCGTGGGATGTCGAACTGATCGCCATCGCAGCGGCGCTGGACCTGCGTATCGAAGAGGTGCCGATAGAATGGGAAGACAAGCCCGGCTCGACGGTGTCGCCGATACGAACGTCGATAGACCTGCTCGAAGCACTGCTGACGGCTCGCCACCGATCGAAGCAGCTGCGCGATGATCGCCTTCATACGGCTCTGGCTGAACACCTTGACGAACCAACCGCCCTTATCGAGAAGGACCGATGATGGACATCGAACAGCAGGTTCGACGCATCGTTCCCGACCGGTTCGAGTCACTTGTGTCGGGCGTCCGGTTCGGCCAGTTCGTCTCCGTCGGCGTCGTCGGTGCGATCAGCGACAACACGGTGCTCGCCGTGCTCGGCCTGGTTTTTGGTGTGAGCGATATGTGGGCCAAAGCCGCCGGCGTCGAAACGGCGATTCTCGTGATGTTTCTGGTCAACGAACACTGGACGTTCTCCGGTCAGGGTGCCACCGGCCGTCGTTCGTTCGCCAAGCGGCTCGGCAAATCCCATCTGGTCCGGTCCGGCGGTGTCGCGGTCCAGCTTGCCATCTACTGGCTGCTCACGCAGTGGCTGACGGTTGAGCTTCTCGTTGCCGGAACTGACCTGTGGTTCATTGCCGCGAGCCCACTCGCCATTGGCGTTGCGATGCTGGTCAACTACGTCGCCGAGAGTATCTTCACGTGGCAGGTCCATGCGGACGGGTGAGCATAGCGCGTTACTAACTCACGGACGGCACTCGAATCACAACCCTTAATGAGGGGACCGGACTACGAGATAGTAGCGGGATGGGATAGCCAGGAGATTCCGGCGGGCTCATAACCCGCAGATCGGTAGTTCAAATCTACCTCCCGCTATATTCTGTCGCTCACAAATTCGTGAGCGGCTGGAGTAGTCCAGTAGATTTGAAGAAGGTTACAAGCGATCAAAGAGAGCGACGTGAACGTGGTTCAAATCCACCTCCCGCTATCATTTTGCCGAACTCACTCTTCCAGTGAAGCGTTTCACCATCGAACGACGCTGAGTTCGGCAATTATAGTTGAGAAGATTTGAACGAGAGAACGCCGAGTGATAGTGAGGTGTTCGCGTTGTTCGAATCTACCTTCTGGGACATTTCTCGCGTTGTAGACTGCTTTCAGCCTGTTCACCGCTATTGCTCATTGCTGTGGAGGTACCCTTCTTTCGCCGCCGTCAGTATCCGGTACAGCGTGGCAACCAGCGCAACAACGAGCAACACGCCAAGGACCTGTGCAGGCGTGTTCTGTGTCTCGAATGCCCACGGGAGCGACAGCACTAAAAACCGGACAGAGACGATAAGCCCAGCGAGGGTCGTAACGGCGACCAACAGATACCGGGCAACACGCTGAAATGGGCCGCCGCGGTCCATCGTCTCGAGGCCGTATCGCTGTACCATCGCTCCTTCCAGTGCCAGCCAGAGCGCCAGCAGTGCGGCCACACTGAATCCGACGGTTCCAAGCGGGTCCGGAATCCTGAGCGCGGTTAGTCCGGCGACAATTCTGCTTGCGCCGACGAGCAACGCGAGCGTCAGTGGCCCAAGCAACACAAGTGAACTGAACAGGGCGGCGAAATCCCCGGCGAGGGATCGAATGGAGGGAGACACAGCAGCTAGTGTCGATTCAATCTCTTGTAAATCCACTGGTGACTTCTGGCGGCCCGCTTTCGGCTCGCTACAGGAACCGTATTAACAGCCGCCTTAGTCGTCGCCGTGCTCGTCGACGATGGTGACCTCGCCGTCGATGACCTGAACGTTGATCAGCGTCTTGGCGTCGTACCCCGCTTCGTCGAGCTTGTTCGTCCCGTCGGCTTTCTTGATGACACAGACGATGTCACGGATGTCCGCGCCGATGTCTTCGAGTGCGCCCGTGAGTCCGGCCAGCGTCCCGCCGGTCGAAAGCACGTCGTCGAGGACGAGCACCTGGTCGCCCTCGTACACGTCGTTGACGTACATCTCGCTCTCGGAGTAGCCAGTCACCTGAGACAGTGACACTTCCCCGTCGAGCCCGTACTGACGCTTGCGGACGACGACGAGTGGGATATCGGTCATCAGCGAGACGGCTGTGGAGATGTGGATACCCATCGCCGCCGGTGTGACGATCTTGTCGACGTCGTCGAGCTCTGCCTTCCGAATGATTTTGATGACGATTTCGCGCAGAAGTTCCGGTCGAAGCATCGGGACCCCGTCGCTGATGGGGTGAACGAAGTAGTGATAGCCTTCCTTCTCGATAATTGGCGCTTCGAGTAGGGACTTCTTGAGTCGGTCCATGCTGGCGGTACTACAAGCCCGTACTAAAATTCTCCGTCACCGACTCAGTAGAGCGCCAGCAACTCACCGAGTGCTCGCATCATCGGCAGGAGGTGCGCATCTCCCAGTGCGTAGTACTCGACGCTCGTCAGCAGTAGAAACACAGCCGCCACGCCCGTTGCAGCACCGAGAAGCACTGCACCTGCCTGCCCAGCCACTCCTTTCGAGCGACCACACAGTGCCCAGATACCGAGTGGAACAGCAACCCCAAGCGCGAGCAGCGCATGTAATTGGAACGCTTCGCCGACGCCGTTCACTGTCAGCGCGACGAACACTACGGTCACCTGCCCGCCGATCAGCACTGTCCCCGCAACTGTCCAGAGGAACAGGTGCCAGTGATTCGCGAGGCTCTGGCGTACCACTGGGAGCCGCACGAGCAGATACACGCCGAGTGGATAGAGCGGGAACAGATACCGGGCGGTCACCTGTGCGTGCAGTGGCAAGCGACTGTTGTACAGCAGGACGACGCCGACGAACGCCGTTATCGCGAACGCGTCCACGACACGGTCGGCGCTGAGTGTCCGGTCAGCCACCGACGATGGCAAACGCAGCCGTCGGATGACCGGGAGCACTCCGAGCATAGCGACGAGAACCGGCGCGGATTCGAGCAGTGAGAGATTGACGGATTCCTCACCGGCGTTGTCGAGTGCTCCGGTCGCGCTTCCTGACCGGACGAACGCGTGATACACGTCGGCTGGCTGCTGGCGGAGCGTTTCGAATCCCGAAACGAGTTCGCCGCCGAGCAGCAACAGTGGTTGCATTCCGCTCTCGATGATCCCGAGCAGAGGTGCTAGCGGCGTGAGCACTCCTCCGGACGCGCCACCACCGCCACTACCGCCACTACCCCCGGCACTGCTCGCAGCATTGCTACCGAGGGAGCCGCCGCCGGAAACCAGTCTCGGCGGTTTAATCGGGGAACCGGAGATAGCGACATTAGTGATAATGAACGGCAGCAGGGAGAGGGCGAAGACGACGCCGATACGAGCGAGCGTCCGCGGGCTGTTGTCCGGGGCTGTCGGGATATCGACCAGCGCCAGGGCGACACAGAGCAGGAGCGCTTCCGGAGCGTGTACCCACGCATATAGTCCAACCAGCGCGTACGCGAGCGCACGGAAGGTCTGCCGTTGCGTGATAACTGCCCCGTCTGCTGGCTTACGGCTCCGATAGAGACAGTACGCGATGCAGACGACGACCGTTCCGGTGACGGCGTGGCGCTTCGGTATTGACGCCCAGAACGCGAGCGGTGTCCCGGCTGTGAGCAGCACGGCGCTCAGGAGCCCCAGCCGAGGCGTTTGTATCCGGCTGAGGACCCGATAGAGTACTACCGGCGTGAACGCTGCGATGAGGAGATGCGTCAGTTGCAGCGCGTACAGATGGATTCGACCGGCATCGAGCGGCTGCGCCAGCGCCACGTTCAGCCCGAACAGTCCCAGGACGGCGGCGGTGCCGCCGTAGAGAACCCAGTCACCGTCGGTGTAGTAACTGCACTGAACCACCAGCGCTAACAGCGCGAGCGACCAGAGCGCAACCAGCGCAATGCGGAGTTCGACGATGGCGGTGAGCAGGTCAAGCATGAGCACGAGCGGCAGCGAGAGGACGATGACGCCGTAGTTGCGTGCGTACCACTGGCCGCCGTATCTGCTCGCCCCCGGCGTTTCTAGTCCGGGGCCGTAGGCAGCTTCAGTCATTGCTAGCTGTCCGTTCGAGAGGCTGTACAACCCATTTGCCAGCGTATAGGAATCGTTTATCAGGAACGCCGTCCGCCACAGCAGCCCGAACAACACGACCGTCGCGAGAAATACGGTCAGGCCGTGTCGGTCACCGAACAGCACCGAATACGCCGTCTCGCGGGTGTTCGACAGCGCGGATGTCCGCTGTCGGAGACGCCCGACGAACTCCGTCGCCGTCATTCGACCACCGATATCGTGACGTTGCGCGCCGCCACCACGCCATGGCCCGACCCGTCGCGCTTGCTTACCGTCACTGTCCCGTTGTACTGCTTGCGTTCTATCTCCCCGTCGGTGAACGTATCGGACGCCAGCGTCAGCTCGTACGTGCCTCCGGTCGAGTCATCCAGAAAGTGATTCGTCGTCCGTGTGTAGCCCACTTCTTGGATCGTGAGTTCGTAGACGAGCGTTGGCCGTCCGGTACGATTCGCGAACTCTACGCGTACCGGTGGCGCATCAAGATAGTAACTCGCCGCGCCGTAGGACCCCTTCTCAAGCCTTACTTCCTCCGGCATTTCAATCTCGGAAACCGTGACATTGCCCGTTTCGAGCGCGATCGGCTCTGGTTCCGTTGCCAGTGTCACGCCGGGGACCAGCGGGCCAGAAAGCAGTGTAACGCCGAGCATAACGGCTATCACACTGGTGGTAACGGCCCGCGTTCCTTCCATTGTTACCAGTCACTAGATATCTGGCAATAAAAGTGTCGTGGAGGGAGTTTTATTATTTACTGACTGGAAACGGAAATAAATTTAGTTACGCCTCAGGACCAGAGTCCTGTGCGAGTGTTGCAGAGGAGTCGCCTTCTTGCGTTTCGTAAACAACCCGCAGATCGTAATTGTTCTCGACAGCGATTGTCAACTGGTTTCCTGCCGTAATCTCGCTCGTACTTGCTGCAGTTCCCCAAGTATTGCCAGAGTTACTATCGGTCAACTGCTCACTAGTAGAGGGGGTGTCACCATCTGAAGTAATTCCACTGCCTCGGATGTACATCTCCTGTCCGCTAATTGTGTCACCACCATCGTGGGTGACAGTGAGCGTACCGTAAGGGGCTGCTGACTGGTCGTAGTCCCATGAGAAGCTAGCCTGCGGCGTTGCCTGCTGTGCCTGGTCGCCAAGACCGAGCACAAAGGAGGCGATTACTGCGGCCAGAATGACCGTGATTGCGACCATCAGGATGACCCCGATGACCGGCGACACTGCGTCGTCGTCGTGGATGAGTTGTTTGATATCCATGTTTGTTCGACGCACACCGCGAGTGTGACCCGAGTAGGAACCCCCTATAGATCGAAGGATTTCCTTACCGGCTCGCGGGGTGTGCTGATTCAACCACATGGGAGGGACCCACTTATACTCACAGTACGTTTTAGCCGTTCAACGTTGCCTTGAAAGCCTTCAAGGCTGGCTGTACCGCCAGAATTCGATACGGCGGTATTTCGATAGTTTAGCGGCAAACGAGACAAACGAAACGGCACAGGCCGTGAAACAAACTGCGTGCTTCAGTCGTCGGAGCCGGCTTCCTGCGCCACATACTCGGTTAGTGTCATTTCACGACCGGCGTAGGTGTGATAGCCCGCGGAGACACTGAGTACAACCGCGATCAGCGTGGCCCAGACCAGTGGCGGAATTGCCGTGAAGGGATAGATCCCAACCCAGAGGATTGTTACGATTGCCAGACTGACCGCGCCGAGCGAGAGGTAGTACTCGCGCCAGGGGAACTCGCTTCCCGGCACGATTTCGAGATAGACAGTGAGTTCTTCCGTGTGTGCAGTCTTGGAAATCGTCCCGTTCTCGTCGTCGTAGTCGATGATACCCGTCTCATCCATCCGCGGGAGATGAGACTGTTGTAACGTGGTGTACACGCGTTTCCGCTGCGCGCTCGTGACTGCGGTGTTCGGGCAGTCGTACTCCTGTGCCGCGACGTGTGACGCGAGGTCACCGAGCTGTACTGGCCCGTCGTGTTCTCGTAGATACTGAAGCGTGTACCGACGCCGTTCGTTCTGCAGAACGTCGAATATCTCGCCTTTTGAAAGGTCATCGTCCGAAGCGGAGTCCGACCGTTCTACCTGCTTGCTCATGTCATTTTCTCCGATCCCCACCACCCATCGCAGGGAATACAGCGAACATCAGGGCGTTCATCGGTTATAAACTCACGGGTTTTGGTGCCGGAAAAAACGAGATGTTGCGAGTTTATGCGCTCGGTCCGGATGCGGTGGCGAGCGTTGCGGAGTTGTCGCCAGTAGCTGACTGGTAGACTAGGTTGATAGTGAAACTTTCCGTATCAACCCCGACGGTGACGCTATTACCTGCGACGACCTTACTATTACTCCCACTGGCTTCCCCGTTCCACTGTGTGTTGTCCGAGGTTATATCGGGGGTCTCGCCGTCGGTACCACTGGCGATATCGCCTCTGAGATACAAGTTACTCGCTTTAATTGAGTCACCACCGTCATGTGTAAACTCAACCCAGTCGTTTGCATCCTCGTAATCCGTACTAAAGCTAGCCTGTGGAGCCGTGTTACTGACCTGGTCGCCTAGGCCGAGGACGAATGTTGCGATAACGGCTGCGAGGATGACCGTGATTGCGACCATCAGGATGACCCCGATGACCGGCGACACAGCATCGTCGTCGTTGAAGAATCGTTTGAGTTCCATTGTTGTGTCCGCACGCATCAACAGGTCCCCCTGTTATGCCGTGCTTATCGAATCGTGGCTATGGAGATATATAAGTCTGCACCTGTATTATCAGAGCCTGTAATTACCCTATTTGTTAACAGCTATTCTGGGGTGCTTGAACCCAGATCTAGCCGACCTGATCCACGATTATCACAGAAGATGTTTTTAGAACTTCATGAAAGGGCCAGCAGTGCTACCGTAACGAAGACCGCGAGGATGAGGATGCTGAGTCCGATGCCGGCCCGCATCGGATGTATGAGGGTGTCGTCGTCGCGGAGCCGCGCAATTACGTCGTTGGGGGACGTCACCGTCCGCGTGACGATACTCGTGGCCTGAACCACTGCGCGGTCGACGGCGGCGTACAGTTCGGTCACACCGACAACGAGCCCGCGGGAGCCATAGAAGACAGCGGGGTTGTACACCGAATCGATATCGGGAACGCGGCCGAGCTTCGAGAGGGGCTTCTTAGTCACCGCGAAGCCAATCAGCCCGAGGACGGCCAGAACTACACCCTCGATGACGTGGGGAATAGTGTAGGTCTTGTAGACGTGGTGAACGACAGCCTCGCTCGTAACGTCGAACGGAAGGATGGCGAACAGCGCCGTGTCGTACACACCGTAGATGACACAGAGCGCGGCTACGGACACCATTGCCACGCTCTGCAGACGGTTCGCGTCTGGGACGCTGCTGTCGTACTCGCCGTGGAAGAACGCGTAGTAGCCGAACTTGATGAACGACATGAACGTGCCGACGCCACCCAGCAGTAGCATCCACTCAAGCGTATAGAACTCACCGAGCGGGAGCGGTCCCTTGCCGAAGGTATAGTGGCTCCCGGAGATGATGATCCCCTTGCTGACGAACCCGTTGAACCCGGGGAAGCCGGCGATAGACAGCGCAGCGACGGAGAACGCTCCTGCCGTGATCGGCATCTCCCGCCAGAGCCCGCCGAGTTTCTTCAGGCTCTCCGTCCCAGTCCGGTAGATGACGACACCGGCGGTCATGAACAGCAGGCCCTTGTAGAGAATGTGGTTGAACACGTGGGCGAACGCGCCAGCCTGTGAGAGAGCGCTCCCGATACCGACGCCGGCGACCATGTACCCGACCTGTGACTGGATGTGATAGGAGAGGAGCCGTCGCATATCGTTCTGGAACAGCGCGAATAGCGCGCCGAAGATAGCCATTCCGCCGCCCATGTACGCGATAGCCTCGTGGCCGTTGGGGAACGCGCGGTACATCCCGTAGACGCCGGTTTTTGTCGTGAACACGCAGAGGAACACGCTGGCGGCGATGTGTGGGCGCGGATAGGTATCTGGCAGCCACGCGTGCAGGCCGATGAAGCCGACATTGACGCCAATACCGATCGCGGCCAGCGCGGCGGCCAGCCCGGTCGTAATACCGGCCGTTTCCGGCCCGCCTGGCACTGACGCGAACAGGAACGTCTCCACATTGACGTAGTGCCGAAGGATGGCGGCCATCAACAGCGTGCCGCCCAGCCCGTGCAGCAGGGCATACCGGAACCCAGCCCGGACCGCCTTACCGCCGTAGTGCCACACTAGTAGCGTGCTCGTGACGGCCATCAGCTCCCAGAAGAAGATGAGCGTCAGCCAGTCGCCAGCGAAGACGGCTCCGAAACTGGTCGCGACGTACGAGAGGGCGTACCCTGTCTGTGTCGTGTTGGCCTCGCTGGCATAGGAGTAGAGCACGGCGACCGCGGCGATGAGTCCGAAGATGATGCCCATCAGCCGAGAGAACGGGTCGACGTTCAGTAGCACGGCGTCGAACCCAAGGAACTGGGTCTGGAGATGTGCGCCCTCCGGGACCGCAAGCGCCCACGGTACCGCGAGAGCGGGCACGAGCGCACCGACCGCGTGTCCGGCACGCCGCGGAAGCCGGGACACGACGATTGCCAGCGCCAGTAGTACGACGACTGGCGGGACCATTGTCAGCGCCGACATCAGGCCATCACCCCCGGCAGATTACCGACAATAGTGTCGACGATCCGCAGGAAGACAGCCGTGTACGGCACTGTCCCCAGCAGGAGCGACAGCGTGGCCGCGGTGAGTATCGGCCCGAGCATGAACCACGTGCTTTCGCCGCCGCGCCAGCCGCGGTCGTCCCAGCCCCCTGCGGGCGGGCCGCCGTGGTGTTCGTGCTCCTCGTCGTGTTTCCCGAGGTGGTCGACGTGCTGTGGGTCTGGAACCTCACCTTCGTCGGAGTGGTCGTCGGCATCGTCCGAACCATGGCCCTCACCGCCGTCGGCTCGAACCTCGTCTCGCCCGCCAAGCGGTCCGCCGATGAGTGGCTTCTCGTCGTGGCTCTCCGGCGATTCGAAGTACGCCTGATAGACGATGGGCCAGAAGTATGCAATGTTGAGGACGCCGGAAACCAGCAACGCGGCGGCAAAGACGAGCCCGCCATTGAGGCTCAGCGCACCGATGACGAGATACCACTTGCTGACGAAGCCAGCGACCAGTGGAATCCCGGCCATCCCGGCCGCGGCGACGGCAAAGGCGGCCATCGTCAGCGGCATCCGCTTCCCAATGCCGGCCATGTCGCTGATGTCGTCGGTGTGGGTCTCGACGTGTATCGCACCGGCACAGAAGAACAGTGTCAGTTTCATGAACGCGTGTGCCGGAATGTGGAGCAGGCCGCCCGTCAGCGCCTGTCCGTGGAGCAGTCCCAGCCCGAGCACAATATAAGAGAGCTGGCTTATCGTCGAATACGCCAGCCGTCGTTTGAGGTTGTCCTGTCTGAGCGCGATGATACTCGCGGTCAGGAGAGTAAACGCCGCAATCGCGGCCAGCGGGAGGCCGACGCCGAGTTGCTCCATCGTTCCCGTTCCGTACACATCGAGGACGACTCTGGCGATGCCGAACACGCCGCTTTTGACGACTGCGACGGCGTGCAGCAGGCCCGACACCGGCGTCGGCGCGACCATGGCATCCGGGAGCCAGGAGTGCACCGGCATCAGTGCGGCTTTGACGCCGAAGCCGGTCGCCAGCAGGGCGAACGCCGCCCGTGCCAGCGTCGGGTCGGCCGTCGCGAGGCCTTCGAGCCCGCCGGGGGTAAACGCGGTCGTTCCGGCGAGGACGAACACTAGAACCGTGCCACCCAGCACGGCGACCCCACCGCCGAAGGTGTACGCGAGGTACTTCCGACCGGCAGCGCGAGCCTCGTCGGTTTCGTCATGGGTAACAAGCGGGTACGTCGACACTGTCAGCAGTTCGTAGCAGACGAACAGCGTCAGCAAGTTCGACGCGAAAGCGACGCCGACCGCCGACGCGAGGCTGGCCGCAAAGGAGGCGAAATAGCGCGTCTGTGCGTGTTCGTCCAGCCCGCGCATGTAGCCGATGCTGTAGAAACTGGTGACGATCCACAGCAGACTCGCAAGCAGGCCGAACAGCAGCCCGAGCGGGTCGACGCGGAACGCCAGTTCGATTCCGGTGGCCAGTTGCCCGAACGAGAAGACGTACCGCGTCCCCGAGAGGACGCCGGGGACCATGCTCGCGACGATAGCGAACTTCGCGACTGCCACCGTGATGGTCACCCCTTCCCGCACGTTCGGACGGCGTTTGAGCGAGAGAATTACGGGGATAGCCACCGCGGAGACGAGGATTGCAAACAGCGGTCGAAGTGATGTGATATCAGTCATTGGTTTAGCAGGGGTGGAAGCGTCTCTCGAAGCACCTGTTCAAGCATCGGGACGGCTGCAGTCAGCGCGACCGCGAGTGCGGCCGCGATAACGACGACAGCAATCATCCCGAACGAAACTGCCTGTCCGCTCCCGTCTGTTACGGGAGCCTCGTCAGGCTTCGAGTGGATGGTCGCCTCGGCGAAGTACAGCCGCTCGACGAGGCGGGCGAAGTACGCAAGCGTCAGCAACGTACTCGCGAGCAACACGGTCACAACGGCCCAGTTCTCGGTGTTGACTGCGCCGAGGACAATGTACCACTTGCCGACGAAGCCGACCGCCGGTGGAACGCCGACCATCGCCAGCGAGAGCACGGCAAAGGCAAACGCCGAGATCGGGACGCGGCTCCCCATCCCAGCGTAGCCGCTTACGGTTGTTGCACCCGTCTTGCGCTCGATAACGCCCGTCGCAGCGAACAGCCCGCCCTTCATCACCGCGTGGCCGAGCAGGTGGACGGTCGCGCCAACGACGGCCAGCGGGGTAGCGATGGCGAATCCAGCGACGACGAGGCCGAACTGCGACACTGAGGAGTACGCCAGCATCCGCTGGACGCTGTCCTGCGAGACAGCGAGCGCACTTCCCGCGATGATACTCACGCACGCCAGCCCGACCAGCGCCCAGCGAGCGATGGGCACAGCCGTCAGGAACTCCACCGTGAACACCGAAAACAGCAGTCGAGCGAGCGCGTACGCCGAGACCGTCGAGACGAGCGCAGAAATGAACGCGCTCACCGTATCCGGGGCGTTCGCGTAGGCGTCGGGCTGCCAGGTGTGCAGCGGGAACAGGGCAACCTTCACCGTCAGCCCGCCGACCATCAGCCCGAACGCGGTCAGGACGAGCGTCGAGTCGTAGGCCGCCATCTCTCCGAGTTTGGTCGCCAGGTCGGCCATGTTGAGCGTGCCCGTTGCCGCAAGCAGGTAGCCGATGCCGAGCAGGTACAGCGAGGCCCCGATGGTCCCGATGATGAGGTACTTCAGCGCCGCGACGGCGGCGCTGGCGTCCCGGCCACTCGCCACGAGACCGTACGCCGCAAGCCCCGTGATTTCGAGGAACACGTAGAGATTGAACACGTCGCCAGTGACCGTCATGCCCGTCAGGCCGGCGACCAGCAGGAGGTACAGTCCGTAGAAGGGGCCCGAGTGCGGGCCGGCCTGCCGAGCGTACGCGAGCACGCCAAGTGACACAACAGCCACGAGCAGGGCGACGGCACCGGAGAGCCCGTCGACGACGAGTTCGATGCCGTACGGGGCGGCGAAACCACCGACCGCGTAGGAAACAGTCCCATTTGTGCCGACGGTCCACGCGAGCAGTCCGGCCAGGCCGGCCTGCCCGAGGAGTGTCACCGTCGCGACGGGCCACCCGGCCCGGTCGCTCACGAGACTCGCGGCCAGCGGTATCGCGCCGCCGACGATCGGCAGGACGACCAACAATACGGGGAGTTGTTCAATCATAGTAGAGCTGTTTGAGCTTGTCTTCGTCCAGCGTACCGTACTCGGTGTAGATGCGGATGATAAGTGCCAGCGCCACGGCGGTCAGGCTCACCCCGACAACGATAGCGGTCAGGATGAGGACGTGCGGCAGCGGGCTGACGTAGGGGCCGCCACCCTCCTTGATTATCGGCGGGTTCCCGCCAGTCCGGAACGCGAGCGTGATGAAAAACAGGAAGATGCCCGTCTGGAAGATGTTCATCCCGATGACTTTCTTCACGAGGTTCCGGGACTCGATGAGCATATAGAGGCCGATACCCAGCAGCAGCATCACCGCGAAGTAGTTGTAGTGTGAGTTCAGCAATTCTAGCATTAGTTTTCACCCTCCGGTTCGTCGACGGCGTGGCCGAACCCCGCCGCAAGCAGGAAAAAGAGGCCGATAGCAACGCTGGCGACGATACCACCGATGGCCAGTTCGACAAGCTCGATGGCGTAGGCGACCACGTGCGAGATGAACTGTTCGTACAGGTGATATTCGAGGAAGTTCCCACCCAGAACTATCGTTCCCAGACCGATGGCTGCGAACGTGAGCACACCACCCGAAGCGAGCGCGGCGACAACGCGAACGTCGAGCCACTCTCGCGCCGCGTCGATACCGTAGGCAAACGCGAGCATCATCACGACTGACCCGGCGATGACCCCGCCCTGGAATCCCCCGCCGGGGGAGTTCGCCCCGTGGAACATCACGAACAGGGCGAAGGTGAGCACGAACGGCGCGACGACCCGCACCGTCGTCATGATGATGGTACTCTCGACGTACAATCCGGTTCGCTCGTCGCTACTCATGCGAAGACCTCCTGTCTGAGGACGGTCAGCGCCGCGACGCCGGCCGAGAAGACCACGACAGCCTCACCCAGCGTGTCGAACCCGCGGTAGGCTGCGAGCACGGCTGTCACCGCGTTCTTGACCTCTGTGTCCGCGTATGCGTTTTCGAGGTAGTACTGTGTCACCTCGCCGCTGACGACGGGGTTTGGGTGTACCGTCCCGTCCGCCCCGACGGGTGGCAGCGACGGAACGGTCGCAATCATAACGACGACGAACCCGCCGACCAGTACGACAGTCCGGGCGCTGATCGACTCAAACAGGCCGTTTTCCTGTGGCCGAACAGTGTTTGCCAGCGCCAGGATGAACAGTATCGTCATGATGCCGGCCCCGACAGCCGCTTCGGTTAGCCCCACGTCGGGGGCCTCAAGCATCACCCAGATAATGGAGATGCCGAGGCTGTAGGCGGCAAACGCCATCAGTGACGCCAGCACGTCACGGAGTACGGCCGCGCCGATAGCACAGCCCAGCACGAACACCAGCAACACTGCCTCAATGAGTGAGAGGGTCATGATTTGTCCTCCTCATCGCCGGCAGTCCACGGCTCGATACCCTGGTCCTGTGCCGCCCGGGCGATGGCGTGGGCAGCGGTGGGGTTGGTCAGAAACATAAACACCAGCAGGAAGACAGCCTTGATCGTCGCGAGGTCGGTCTGAATCGCGAGCGCGGCGGCCCCGATAGCGAGGACGGCCCCCAGCGTATCGCTTTTCGATGCCGCGTGAGCGCGCGTGTACACGTCCGGAAGTCGAACGATACCGATCGAGGCAACGCCGCCGAAGAACGCCCCGACCAACGCGAGCGCGACAATCGCCCACTCTGTCGGCGTCATAGCACACCCCCGTGTTCGACGTTGAACTTCGAGAACGCTATCGAGAGCAGGAAGTTCAACAGGGCGTACACGAGCGCGATGTCGAGGAACAGCGGCTTATCGAGCGCGCCGGAGACAAGCGCGATAGCGATGACGGTGTTCGTCCCCATCACGTTGACCGCGATGACTCTGTCGTGGTCCGTCGGTCCGGCGAACACGCGGTACAGCGACACGATGGCGAACAGGACGAACGCGCTAGCGATTGCCAGCAGCGCCACCTCAAACTCAATCATCGTCGGCCACCTCCGGGTCGCCAATGTCACTCTCGACTGTGTCGTCGTCCCCCTGTCCGCGCTCGCGCGGCGAGGGAATGGCTGCTGCCTCCCGGCCGTAGAAAACGAACCGGACAGCTCGTTCGAGGCCGCCGTCGAACAGGTCCTCTCGCGAACTGCCGGTGAGCGAGTGGATGTCAAACGCCTGCTCGGAGACGCTGACGGTGAGCGTCCCGGGCGTCAGCGTGATGCTGTTTGCTAGCGTCGTCACCGCTCCGTCACCCCAGATGGCGGCCTCCAGTTCGACCATCTTCGGGTCGATCGGTAGTGACGGGTGCAACACGACATAGGCGATTTCGAGGTTGGCGATGGCGATTTCCTTGAGCAGATACGGGACGTACATCGCGAACCGGGCGACCTGTCTCGGAATCCGGGTCAGCGACGGCTGGCGACTGAACGCGATCGGCGCAAGCAACGCAGTGACGATCGTCGCTGTTATCGCGCCAGTGAGGAAATCCAGCGGTTTGTACGAACTCAACAGCAGATAAAACAGATACGACGCTCCGAAAATGGTGAGATACTTCGGGAGCGTCGCGGCGCGAGCGAGCGCGGTCGACCGTGCCGGCCGCTCGACGGGTGCGGTCTCGACGTCGATATCGCCCCGGACGAGTTCGACCTCGAGCGGCCGAAGCATTGGCGTCGTGCCGCCCGGGTTGAACTCCGGATCGAGGACGACCCGTTCGATGCTGTGTTCGTCGGCGTAGGCCAGTATCACGTCGGCGTAATCGCCGGGGCTGAACAGGTAGCGGTCGGCACCGATAACGCCCAGCTCCACGTCGAGGTTCGACGGCGGGTCAGCACCCAGATCTTCGTCGAGCCAGACTTCGATACGGTCGAGCAGGTCTTTGGCCTGGCCGAGTTCCGTCTGGGCGTCGGGGTCGACGGCGCGCGTGCTTGCGACGGCGACGAGGTGCAGCGACACCTGTTTCTGTCCCTCTCTGGCCGCCGATTCGGCCTGTTCAATGGCGTAGGCGACGGTGTTACGGACCGTCACCGAATCGGCTACTGGCACGAGCAGGCGACGGGGTGGTGGTACAGTCACAGTATCTGTTTAGAAACTCCGAATAGGCGGTTCGTCGGGCAGTACTGTCGTTATCGGACCGGAGCCACGGAACACGCAAAACTATTTCGTAATCGGTTACGCGGTCAGCCACGACTGGACAGATGGTCACCGATTTCGTCGGCGACACGAGCGCCCAGCCCTTCCTTTTCTCCGACGTACTCCGTGGCCGCGTCTGCATCGACGAGCAGGGCGCGCGTCTCGTCGGCCCCCATCACGTTCGCGTCGTTAGCGACCACGAAGGCCAGCCCGGCCCGCTCGCGTATCTCGCGGGCGCGCTCGACCAGAGTTTCGTCGTCGCCTTCGGTTTCGACTTTGAACCCGACGATAGGGAGATCCGGGTGGTCCGCCCGAACGGTGTCGATGAGCTTCGGCGTCGGTTTGAGCGTCAGCGTCAGTTCCGCCTGTCCGCTCTTGATCTTCTCCGGAGCCTGCTCGACGGTGTAATCTGAGATGGCGGCTGCCGAGACCAGCGCGTCGGCGGAGGCAGCGACCCGACGGGTGGCCGCTGTCATCTCCGCAGCGGATTCGACCTGCTCGACAGTGGCGTACGGCACGTCTTCCCCGTCGTGGACCAGCGTCACGTCGGCTCCGCGGACGTAACAGGCCCGCGCGACCGCCCGGCCAGTCCGTCCCGAGGAGCGATTCGAGAGCGTCCGCACGGGGTCGACTGATTCCGTGGTCGCGCCAGCAGTCACGACGACGTGTTCGTCCGCCAGCGGTCGGTCGCCCGCGGCCTGTGCAGTCGCTGTGACGATGGCTTCCTCAGTTGCGATCTTGGCTTTCCCCTCCTCGATTCGCGGATCAACGAACTCGACGCCCCAGGACTCGACGCGGTCGATGGCGTCCAGCACGCCGGGGTGGTCGTACATCGGCTCGTGCATCGCCGGCGCGACGACAACCGGCACGTCAGCGCCGAGGGCGGTCGTCGCACACGTCGTCACGGGCGTGTCGTCGATGGCGCCCGCAATCTTGCCGACGGTGTTTGCCGTCGCCGGGGCGAGCAGGAGTACGTCCCCCCAGCCCGACCGACCACAGAGCTCGACGTGCTCGACGCTGCCCGTGATTTCGGTAACTACCTCGTTGTCCGTCGCGAATTCAAGTGCCCACGGGTGGATGATGCCAGTCGCGCTGTCGGTCATCACGGCCCGGACGGACGCCCCCTGTCGTCGGAGTTCGTGAGCGAGCTCCACCGTCTTGACGGCCGCAATAGACCCCGAAACCCCCAGAACGACGTTGACTCCGGTCAGCATACCTGCCGGTTCGCGGTGCGGGGGTAAAAGCCTCTGTCTCTTCGGCGGGGCTAGTCGCCGTCAGTAGCGGGCTACTCGCTCCGCTTGCCGCTCCTGTCGCTGCTGGTACGTGGTCCCCCGTCGTGGGCGTTCAGTGCGAGGGTGAAGGCGGCTATCGCAAGCAGAACCAGTCCGAGCGCGACCACCGAACTGAGCGAGAGCCCGGCCGACGTGGTCGGAACCGCCACCGGGATGAGTACGTATCGAACGAGCATCACAAGGAGAATCGCCCCGGCGAGGACGGCCGCAGTACCGGTGACGTGGACGAACTCGCTGTCGGTCGTCTCGGCGTCCCGGCCCAGTTGCTGCCCGATACTGCTGGCGTGCGCGCCGGCGTCCCAGACCAGCAGCGCCGCCGCGCTTCCGACGAGGACGAGTATCGGTGCGAGTCCGCGCTCAGCCCCGAGCAATGTCATGACAAACAGGAGCCCGCTCCCGGCCGCGAATCCCGCCACACGCCGGGACAACAATTCTGCACCGACTAGTTCGGCCAGCACTGTGACGAGTCCGCGGAGGACGACGATCGAAATGAGGACGCCGAGAAGCAACACAGTAGCCGATCCATAGTGACCGGCCCCGGCATACGTGGGCACTACTCGCCGGGTCACGCCAGCGACTGTGAGGATTAGCGCGCCCAGAAGCAGTCCCACAGGAGCTACGATACTGCCGGTCTGCCGCGCCAGCGACCGTCCGGGGTCGTCCCCGAGCCACTGGAGCAGCCACTGCCGGAGCCGTTCGACGATGAGGATACTCAGTAACGCCAGCAGTCCGGCCACGAGGGGGAGATGAAGCGGCCCTCCGAGAGTGGCCCGTAGGGCCGGCCCGAGAACTGGAAGGCTACCGAGGAAGCGGTCGAACAGTCCCTGTGCTGTCGGGACAAACGCCACGAGCAACTGCAGGCCCACGGCGGCTTTGACGTAGCGGTCGATGTCCCACCAGCTAGTCCCAAGCAGGTCCAGCCGCCCGAGCGCCCGGTCGGTCGTCGCCGTGGGTGCCGGAATCCACGACTCCAGCGTCGTCGTGGTTTTGTCCAGCAACAACAGGGCGAGGAGGACTCCGGCCTGTAGCGTCACGAAACCCACGAGCGGATGGACCGAGAAGCCGACGACGACACGGACGAGCACCCAGGGCAGCCTGACGGCAGCGGCAACAGCACAGACGATTGTGACGCAGATGCCGACCACCAGTACCACAAAACTCTCGTCGAGCATCGCCGTGAGTTCGTCCGTCGCGTCGGTCGGTGGCACCAGTCCGCTACTCGCGTCGATGACGACGAGTGTGGCGGCCAGCGGGAATCCGAGCGCCACAACGAGCGACCAGTAGTCAGTCGCCAGCAGCGCAGTACCACAGAACACGCCCGCGCCGATGACGACGGCGACGCTGCCGCCGGCGATGCGTTCGTGGATATCGCTGCGGAGCGCCCAGACCCCAGCTGCGATACAGAGCCCGCCGCCGAAGCCGGTCAGGACTGGTATCGCGTCCGCGACAGCGACAGCGAGGACGAGCGAGACGAGCACCGCGACCATCCCGGCCAGCGCCGCGCTCGATGCCGCCGGCCGACTGTCGAGTTCCGTCATGCCCACCGCTCCGTTGCGCGAATGAGGGCTTTTGCGAGCGGTTCCGCAGGCGTCCAGTCGACGACTCGGACCGTCCCTCGAAGGCTGTCGAGGCGGGCCGTTCGGTCGATTCGTTCGACGGTACTGCCCGGGCTGTCCCCGGTCGTCATGTCCGGGCTGACGACTGTGACCGCGTGTCCGTACGCGGCGAGCCGTTTCGCCGCATCGGCCGCCCGGTCGTCGAGCAGGGGCGTACAGAACACGACCTGTGACTCGCTCGGTATCGAGCGGTCGAGCGTCGCCACCGCGTCACCGCCGTCGGCGATGCCGTACCTGTCTGCCATCCCGGTCGGCGACTGCATTCGCCGGGTTCGGGTGTTGGTGTCGAGTAGCGATGAACCACGGGCCCCCGAGGACCCGGTTGACGCCCCGCTCAAAGTCTCCTCTAGAAACGCCTCCAACCGCTGCTCCTGTGCCCGGTTGGCCGACGGCTGGAGCGTCTCACAACTGTCGTAGACGGCGGCACCGACGCGGTTGTCCATTCCCAGAAGCGCCGAGCCGACCTGCTGGGCCGCATAGGCACAGAACTGGACAGCCGTGGGGGCGTCCGCTTCGCCCGCAACGGGGTGTCGGGAATCCACTAGTGTGATGACGGTGGCCGCTCGCGTCTCCTTGAACTCGACTGTCGCTAGCTCGTTCGTCTTCGCGAGGCGGTTCCAGTCGACGCGGCTCATCGGGTCCGAGGACTGGTGTTCACGGATGGCGTAGAAGGCAAGCCCGTTCCCGCCGGCGTCTGTCGGCACGCGCCCGGACTGGGAGAGTGTCTGGCCCGAGAGCGGGACGGTGTCCACACTGGCATTGCACGAGAGCGTCGTCTCGACGGCGACCTGCTCGGCGAACTCGACGGTCCCGGTCAGGTTCCGGCAGACCACTGCCACGTCGGTGAACGCGTGGTCACCGCGCCGGGCTTCGACGGTGTAGGTGACCGAATCCGACATTCCGGCTTCGAGGTGGGTACCAAAGCGTGGGGAGCCCTCGACCACTTCCAGCCGTTCCGGGACGCCGTCGAGGACGCGAACGTCGGGCAGGGTCGCGTCCCCGTCGTTCGTGAGCGTCAGCGTCACTGTCACCTCCGAGCCGGGGAGCGGGTCGGCCGGTTCGAGGTGGCGCTCGATTGTGAGCGTCGGCTCCGGGTCACCGATGGCCGCCTGATAGGCCGCGTACACCAGCGCCACCGCTGCGACCATGAAAATCGCCGGGTTCCCGGTGACGATGCCGGCCCCGCCGGCCACCAGCGCGGCCGAGACGCCGACGTTGCGCTGTGTGGTCTCGCGCGTTCTCACGCGCGCTCACCCCGCTGGAGGCGGCGTATTTCGGCCGTCGCCGCCTCGACCTTTCGGTCGAACCCCTCGCCGCTGGCCCAGTCCCGTAGCTGCATCTCGATCGGCGGGTCGGGCGCGTCCGGGCCGCCGAGGAAGGTGGCTGCCCGGCGGTTGTCCGTCCACGAGCCAGTGCGGACTGCCCGGGCCGCCGCCTCCATCGACATATCTGCCGTTTCGACCAGCATCTGTCGTACAGCCTCACGGAGCCTGTCCCTGATCTCCGACGCATAGCTCGCTTCGAGGCCGTTGTAGGGATCGACACGCCCGTCGATTTTTGTGAGCAATTCGTCGATGTCGTCGCCAACCAGCTCGCCGGATTCCGCCGGTATCGCTCCCGGCTCCAGTAGCTCATCGAGCAGTTCCGCCGGCTCGTCGTCCCCGTCGTCGCGATACGGGTCACACGGCTGGCTCCCTTTTATCGGCGGCAGCGTCGAATCCTCTGTCCGGACAACCGTGTACAGGCCGAAGAGGCCGACAGCGGCGGCGCTGACGCTTGCAACAAGCTGTAGTTGCCTGGCCGTCCCGCTCCCAACGTCCGGAAGAACTGAGGGGAAGGTAACGATGAACACTGCCCCGGCAAGCGCGGTGAGTCCCAACAGGGTGTACCGGACGAATCTGCGCCCCGGTGTCGGGCGTTCGACACTGACGTCGATGGTTGCGCTGGCAGTGTCCCCCTGCTGTGACTTCGCGTCACTCATCAGTCGTCACCTCGGCCGAGGAGCTGTCTGAGGGCGGTCCGAGCCGATTCCGTTCGGTCGCCGGTCGCCGACCGCCCGCCGTATTTGACCTCCCGGAAGAGGGTTGTTAGCCGGCGTACGGGCTCTGCTGGAAGTCCGCTGTCGATAGCCCGGCGAGCGTACTCCCCGGGCGTCGCCGTCTCTGGGTCTGACACTGACACGCGGTCAGCTAGCAGTGCCCAGGCCTCTTGCACCGACAGTGAATCGATGTCCGGGCCGTCGTCCGCCTCTGCCGTCGATTCGGTGGCCGTTGACTGCCTGGACTCTGTGTCCGACGAACCAAACAGCGACGGGCTGTCGACGCCACTCCGAACGGAGGCAAGGAAGCTGCCGGTCCCGCTGAAGCCGCTGAGGGCTCTGAACGGCGCGACTGAGAGCGATCCGAGCGCACTCGGTAGGCCGGTGACCCCTCGCAGTGACATCGCACCGACCGACCCGATTCCGGTTGTCAATCCGGTCAAGACACCGCCGGAGACGGTGCTGATTCCGGCTCCGACCCGTGAGAGCGCCGCTGACCCCGAGAGCAGCGCGGCCGTCGTCACCTTCGGAATCCGGCCGATGGTCCGCCCAATCGCACCGCTCGAAACCGCCGAGACGACTGTCCCGGCCAATCTGTCGAGGAGCGGGTGCAGGAGAAGTCCGGCGTCTGCCGACCCGTCGTGTTCCGGGTCCGATGCCGCCCGGATGACACCGACTGCGACGACGCCGAACCCGCCGATCAGCGCCAGCCCGAACAGTTTCACCAGAATAGGGGACCCACTATCTTCGCCGTCGCTGGCCGCTGGCGTCTCTGTCGTCGTCTCTGTCGGTGTTGGCGTCGCTGTCGCCGCCGGCTCATCGCTTGTCGCCCGTGGTGTCGTCTCTACCCCATCGCTTGTCGCTATCGGCGTCGACCCGCTGTCGACTTCGCCGGGCGCTGTTCCGTCGGGCGTGACCGGTTCGCTCGCTCGGCTGTCGAGGGGGCCGCTCGACTCGAACTCGACGCCGAGCGCGCCGGGAAACAGCGCCGTGCCGAACAAGACAGCGACTGCACAGAGGAGGGCGAGGGCGGCACGCACCAGCTTTGTTGACACTACGGGAGCGTTTCCGGCGGCAGAGTAAATACTTTCCCTCACTGTGGGACTGTCTGAGCAGAAGACCTTTCATCCGCTGTGGGTATAGCAGAACTATCCCTATGCGGACACTGACCCGCCGTATGCTGTGGACCCTCCTGCTCCTCCTCGCCGTCGATATCGCTGTGGTCGCGACCGCGGCGGTGCTCCTGACGCCCTGGCTTGCGCCGGTGCGGGACGCCGTTGCCACCGCCCTCCCGTTCGGTGGGGCGTCGGCACGCATCGCCTGGTGGGTAGCCGTTCTCACCCCTGCCCTCGTGGCGTTTGTCTGGGCACAGCTCCGATACACCAGCGCGCAGACGATGGCCGAGGTCGACGCCCGCACCGTCGGCCCCGAGGAGTACCCTGACCTCCACGAACGAGTGCAGCGGCTCGCGCAACTGGCCGACCTCACGCCGCCACGGATTGCCGTCGCGGATACCGACGTACCAAACAGCTTCGCTATCGGGACGCTTGGCGGCGCGACGGTGGTCGTCAGCGAGGGGCTGCTGTCGACGCTTTCGGGCGACGAACTCGACGCGGTGCTGGCCCACGAACTCATGCACGTCGCCAACCGCGACGCGACTGTCATGACGCTGGCCAGCTTCCTCCCGTCGCTGACCAACGGCGAGTACGACCCGCTTGGGGATCTGCTCCCGGGCGGGAGCCGCTACGCGCTCGGGCTGGTCGCGCTCGGTCTCTCCTACGTGTTCAGCGCCCGGGTGCTTGCGGCCCCCTTCGGAAGCCTCTCGTTCACGTTGGGGTTCCTGTTTCTGTTCGCGGTGACGGTCCTGTTCGGCGGCGTCGCGCTGGGCGTGTTCACCGCTCCCGTCGTTGTTCTGGGGCGGTCGCTGTCGCGCGCTCGTGAGTTCGCCGCCGACCGGAGCGCGGCCCAGCTGACCGGCGACCCCGCCGCGCTCGTCAGGGCGTTAGAGACGCTCGACGACAGGGGCGGTGACCGCCCAGAAACCGACAAACGCTCCGCGTACGCGGGCGTCCGCGGACTGTGCTTCCTTCCATACGGGTTCGACACGGATGCGTCGAGCGATTCGTCGTCCATCGAAACACGCTCTCACCCACCGACAGCCGAACGGATCGAGCGACTGCAGTCAGTCGCACGCACGCTCGAAACAGGGCCATAGCGACTGCTCTAAGCCGTTTCGGGACCGACCGTCGTACGGTCGAACCGGGAAACTGTTACAGCAGTCCCTATCAGTCTGAATCCTGATCGACGCTCGGATGCATCGTCGGCTCCCCCGGCATCGGTTCCTCGAAGTACCGTCGCATGACCTCCAGTGACTCCTGTTCGCGTTTCTTGCGTTCTGCCTCGTCGATCTCCTCACAACCCGGCGGAACCGGTCGGTCGCGGCCGGTGAAATACCCCTCCGGCGCAGTCCAGTCGTGATAGAAGTCGATATCGGAGTCCTCTAGCAGTGTGAGCCCGACCTGTGCGCCGTGGCCCGCGGCGACGATGGTCTGGTGGTGCTGCTCGGCCAGCCGGCCGGCCGCGTACAGTCCCTCGATATCGGTCCGACCCTGTTCGTCGGTCGAGATGAACTGCTTCGACCCACGGTCGATGAGCGAGAGATCCAGCCCTTCCAGATACGACGGGTCCGACCAGGAGGCAGCGATGAGGAACCTCCCGTCGTAGGACTCGCCGTCGGCGCAGGTCACTTCGAAGCCTTCCTCAGTTTCCGCCACCTGCTCGGCTTCGCCGTCGATGAACCAGACACCGGCGCGCCGCGCCTGTGCCCGCATGAGTTCGAGCAGGAGCCGAGGGTTGATTCCTGCCGGGAATCCGGGGTAGTTCTCCAGGTGTGCGTTGCGGTTCAGTATCGACTCATCGGTCGAGATGATCCGGGTCGACAGGTCGGCGCGAGCGGTGTAGATCGCCGCCGACAGTCCGGCGACGCCGCCGCCCACGATGATGACGTCTTCGCGGTCGGTTGGCATGGACAGGTGTTCCCAGTGGGGGCCAAGAAACGTGCCGGTTTGAGACCTATAGACGGGGAGCGGCCAGTAGCGGCCCCCTCAGGGCGCACGTCGGGCGATACAGTTTCTGAGACTACCCGAAGCCTCATAACGATACACCTACTAAAGGCGTCGTAATGACCGACACCGTCGACGAGGTCGATATGCCGTACGACGATGACGCGTCTCAGCAACAGAAGATCGAGGCGCTGCAGGAGCGGCTAGAGGTGCTCGAATCGCAGAACGAGGAGATGCGCGACAAGCTGCTGGACGCGAACGCGGAGAACAACAAGTACCAGCAGAAGCTCGAACGGCTCACGCACGAGAACAAGAAGCTCAAGCAGTCACCGCTGTTTGTCGCGACCGTTCAGGAGCTCTCCAGCGATGGCGTGATTATCAAGCAGCACGGCAACAATCAGGAGGCCCTGACAGAGGTCACCGACGAGATGCGCGAGGATCTCGAACCCGACGACCGCGTCGCCGTCAACAACTCGCTCTCTATTGTCAAACAGCTCGACGACGAGACCGACGTTCGCGCTCGCGTGATGCAGGTCGACCAGTCGCCGGATGTCACTTTTGCCGACATCGGCGGCATCGAAGAGCAGATGGAAGAGGTCCGCGAGACCGTCGAGATGCCGCTGAAGAGCCCGGAGATGTTCGAAGACGTGGGCATCGACCCACCGAGCGGCGTCCTGCTGCATGGCCCGCCCGGCACCGGGAAGACGATGCTGGCGAAGGCCGTCGCCAACGAGACCGACGCGACGTTCATCAAGATGGCCGGCTCCGAGCTGGTCCACAAGTTCATCGGCGAGGGCGCGAAGCTCGTCCGCGACCTGTTCGAGCTGGCTCGTCAGGAGGAGCCCGCCGTCGTCTTCATCGACGAGATCGACGCTATCGCGGCCAAGCGGACGGAGTCGAAGACCTCCGGCGACGCCGAGGTCCAGCGGACGATGATGCAGTTGCTCTCAGAGATGGACGGCTTCGACGACCGCGGTGACATCCGCATCATCGCGGCGACAAACCGCTTCGATATGCTCGACCGGGCCATTCTCCGCCCCGGCCGCTTCGACCGCCTCATCGAGGTTCCGAACCCCGACCTCGAAGGTCGCAAGCAGATATTCCAGATCCACACCCGCAGCATGAACGTCGCCGACGACGTGGACTTCGAGACGCTGGCCGAGGATATTCAGGACGCCTCCGGTGCTGACGTGAAAGCCATCTGTACCGAGGCCGGGATGTTCGCCATCCGCGACGACCGGACCGAGGTCACGATGGCTGATTTCCACAACGCTTGGGAGAAGATTCAGCAGGAAGAGACCGACGACGAGGACGTTTCCCGAACGTTCGCCTGATTTCGGCAGCGCTTCGTTCCGATTCTCCGTGTTTTTCGGGTCAGTAGTCACCGCTACGACCCGCAACTGCGCTGTCGTACTCGCCCGTTTCAGAACACAGTTACCATTCCGGTCCTGAATCATGGGTATGGCCGTCGCAGACACACTCCAGTCGCGTGCCCGCGCTCGTCCGCGGCTCGTCACCGCCGTCGTCTCGGTCGTTGGCTACGCGCTCGTGTTCGGCGCGTTTGGTGGCGTCTTACCGTTGCCAGAGTTCTCGAATGACACCGTTATTCTGCTAGGTGATGCAATCGCCGTCGTCAACAGTATCGCCCTGCTCGCAATCGTCGCTGGCGTCTACTTCATCAAGAACAATCAGGTACAGAAACACCGTGCGGCGATGCTGACTGCGTTCACGCTCATCATGGTGTTTCTGGCGCTGTATATACTCAAGGTCGGCGGCGGCTTCGAGAAGGAAATCGTCGCCGAAGGGTTCGTCTGGACGGCGTACATCGTGATGCTCGCTATCCACATCCTGCTATCCGCGGTGTCCGTGCCCGTCGTCGTTCACGCGGTCGTCCTCGGGCTGACCCACTCTCCCGCCGAGCTCAGAGAAACAATCCACGCCCGTGTGGGTCGTATCGCGGTCTCCGCTTGGGGGCTGAGCCTCTTTCTCGGGCTCGTCACATACGTCATGCTGAACCACATCTACGGCTGGGTCCCTCGCTAGCCTCGGGTTTTGCGTGTCGGGTGGCGAACGATTTTGTCGGCCGCCGCCGTAGGCCGCGGCAATGACCACAATCAAGGACAGCGTCCACGACCACATTGAGGTGCAGGGCGTCGCGGCGGCGTTGCTCGACACGCCGCCGGTCCAGCGGCTCCGGCACATCTCCCAGCTCGGCACGGTGACGCTCGTCTACCCCTCGGCGAACCACACTAGATTCGAGCACTCGCTGGGTGTCTATCACCTCGCGGACCGAGCGCTGTCCCACCTCGGCATTGAGGGCCAGCAGGCCGAACGAGTCCGCGCCGCAGCGTTGCTCCACGACGTGGGCCATTCGCCGTACAGCCACAACGTCGAGGCGCTCATCCACCGCCGGACGGGCAAGTACCATGACGACGTGGACGAACTGCTCGGTGACGGTCCTGTCGCGCGGGTGCTCTCGGAGCACGGCCTCAATCCGGACCGCGTGGCCGGCCTCGTCGCCGGCGAGGGCGAACTGGGCCAGCTCGTCTCCGGCGAACTGGACGTCGACCGGATGGACTATCTGGTCCGCGACGCCCACCACACGGGTGTTCCATACGGGACTATCGACCACGAGCGGCTGGTCCGGGAGCTGTGTTTCGTCGACGGCGAACTCGTCTTAGACGAAGGGAACGTCCAGACGGCCGAGTCGCTCCTGCTCGCGCGGGCACTGATGAACCCAACCGTCTACCAGCACCACGTCGCCCGCATCGCCAAATCGATGCTGCGGCGCGGGACCGAAGAACTGCTCGCCGCGACTGACACGACCGCCGAGACGCTCCGCCGGTGGGACGACAACGACCTGCTCGTGGCGCTCAGACAGTGCGAGGCGACGGCGGCGTACGCGCGGCGGCTGACCCAGCGGGACCTGTACAAGCGCGCCGTCTGGGCGGAGTGGCAGTCCGTGCCCGACGAGGTGCTGGCGGCCGACCACGACGCGGTCGGTGCGATGGAACAGGCTATCGCCGACGAAGCGAACGTCGACAGCGACGCCGTTGTACTCGACATTCCGCCAGAACCGTCGATGACCGAGTCGAGCAGCCGCGTGCTGGTCAACGGTGAGGTCCGCCGGCTCGGCGAGCAGTCGACGCTGGTCAACGCCATCCGCGCCGCCCAGCGCGACCAGTGGCGGCTTGGGGTCTATGCGCCGGAAGCCGAGAGCGAGCGGGTCGGTGCGGCGGCGATCCGTGAACTCGGACTCGACCTTGACGGGGCCAGAGTCCGGGACGTGCGGACGGGTATCCATGCGACCCTCGATGAGTTTAATTGAGAGAACGGGCGAAGGGAGAGTATGATTCTCGAAGGGACGATTCTGACGGGACGGTCGTTCGAGGCTATCGAGGGCCGTGTCATCGTCGAAGACGGAGAGATAGCCGCCGTCGAGGAAACAGCGGTCGACAGCGACGACATCGTGGTGCCAGCGTTCGTCAACGCCCACACCCACATCGGCGATTCTATCGCAAAGGAGGCCGGGGAGGGTCTCTCGCTGGAAGAACTGGTCGCGCCGCCGGACGGCCTGAAACACCGCTTGCTCCGCGATGCCAGCCGGGACGAACTGGTGGCCGCGATGGCGCGGTCATTGTCGTTCATGGAGCAGTCCGGGACCGGCGCGTTCGTCGAGTTCCGGGAGGGCGGCGTCGAGGGCGTCCGCGCGATTCGAGACGCGCTGTCCGGGTCGGACCTCGAAAGCGTGATCCTCGGGCGCGAGACGACCGACGCGATGGAGCTGGCCGACGGGTTCGGCGCGAGCGGGGCCAACGACAGCGAGTTCGGGCCGGAACGGCGCGCGACCCGACAGGCCGGGAAGCTGTTCGGCATCCACGCCGGCGAGGCCGATAGATCCGACATCAACCCCGCACTTGACCTCGACCCGGACTTTCTCGTCCACATGGTTCACGCCGAGTCGCTGCATCTCGAACGGGTCGCTGACAGCGAAATCCCCGTTGTGGTCTGTCCCCGGTCGAACATCGTCACCGACGTTGGCCGTCCGCCGGTCGAAGAACTGGCCGACCGGACGACGGTCGCTCTCGGAACGGACAACGTCATGCTCAACAGTCCCTCGATGTTCCGCGAGATGGAGTTCACCGCGAAGCTGTACGACCTTTCGGCCCGCGAGGTGCTGCGGATGGCCACGGTCAACGGGGCCGAAATCGCGGGGCTTGGCGGCGGACTCATCAAGACCGGGCAGCCGGCACGCCTGCTGGTGCTCGATGGAGATTCTGACAATCTCTCAGGAGCACGGAACCCCGTTCGGGCAGTCGTTCGTCGGGCGGAAACGGCCGACGTTCGGCGCGTCGTCCACCCGGAGTCGGAATAATTCTTATCACTGCGGGAATAGTATCATCGGGCGATGCCCTCCACCACCGACCGTGCCCAGAGCACACCAGTAAAAGTACTGCTGTATGGCCTGTTAGGCCTTGTCTCGTTGTTTGTCGTCTTCGCGGCTGTGAGAGTTGCGTTCGGACTGTTCTTCGGTCTTATCGGCATCATACTGGGACTCCTCTCTCTGGCCGCCACCATCGGGTTCATAGTGGCCATCGGCTACGCCGTGTACTGGGTCGTGTCAGAGGTCTTCGGTCAGGACGAGGCGACAGCGTCGACAACTGGCGCGTCACGGGCACAGGCCGCACACACGACTGGCGAGGCCAACGAAACGGACCCTGTCGATCGGCTCTCCGAGCGCTACGCTAACGGGGAGATTACCGAGGCGGAACTGGAACGCCGACTTGAACAGGCCCTTGACGGCCCGTCCGTGGATGACTCCGGGACAGCGGAGTTCGAACGGGACCGAGAGTTGAACTGACCCATCTCTGGCTTGATTGTTGAATGTTATCTCTTACCAAACTATATCCGTTCAGCCAGTCAATAGTACAGTATGTACGACAGGATACTGGTACCAACAGACGGGTCGGCGGGGTCGAAAGACGTTCTCAGACACGCTAAAACACTTGCAACGGCCCACGACAGTGAGATTCATGCGCTGTACGTCGTCGACATCGGTCGGTTCTCGACGCTCCCGCACGAACCGACATGGGAGGGCGTCACCGACTCGCTCCACCGCGAAGGTGAGATGGCGCTGGACATGGTGGAACGTCTCGTTGCCGACGACGTGGCTGTCACGCGAGCCACGACCGAGGGCAGCCCGAGTCGGGAAATCGTCGAATATGCGAGCCAGCACGGCTGTGACCTCATCGTGATGGGGACCCACGGTCGCGGCGGCATCGACCGCCTGCTACTGGGCAGCGTCGCCGAACGGGTCGTCCGGTCAGCCACTGTTCCAGTCGTCACCGTTCCGGTGGAGACAGCGATGCAAGACCTCTCGGAGGACGAACAGCCTGCTGGCGTCCCACAGTGACGTATCTCCTGTCGTCGCGCTTACTCCGTAACCGGGCGGAGATGCTCACAATCTCCCGCTGAAACGACCTCTGTACCTGATTCTGTCTCGATGACGAGCGCGCCCGGGAACTGGACATCCACGGCTTCGCCCTCGATGGGGCCTCCGGGTGTCTCGACCCGGACTTTTTTGCCCAGCGTCGTCGCGTACTCCCGCCATGCCTCGACGACGTGCTCCGTATCCTGTTGCAACGCGTTGAACTCCTCCAGTAGCCGTTGCGTGAACAGGCGTCTGTCGATCGGTTCACCCCGTTCGGCCGAGAGGCTTGTCGGGTTCGCTTCGCTGGGTAAGTCCGAGGGGTCGACGTTCGCGTTGACACCGATCCCGACGACGACCCAGGAGACGCGGTCGGCCTCGCCCTCCATTTCTGTGAGGATGCCGACCAGTTTCCGCTCCTCGTCGCCGTGGCGGACGAGCACGTCGTTGGGCCACTTGATGCCGGCCTCGACGCCGGCCTCACGGGCCGCCCGTGTCACCGCGACAGCGGCCGCGAGCGTGAACACCGGCGCGTGGGCCATCGGCACGTCGGGCCGGAACAGCACGGAGAGCCAGATTCCACCGCTAGGCGAATGCCAATCACGGTCGAGTCGCCCCCGGCCACCGGTCTGTTCGTCGGCTAGCACCACAGTGTCCGACGCCCCCTCTGTCGCAAGGTCTCGGGCGCGTGCGTTCGTGCTCGGGATACTGTCGTGGTACTCGACAGAAAACGGCGCTTCGAGTCCGTATTCGACCGCGCTCGCCCCGAACTCCGGGACCGAATCGAGGTCGTAGCCCGCGTCGTCGCTACGGATCTCGAACCCCTCGTCGCGGAGCGCTTCGACGTGCTTCCAGACAGCGGAGCGGGAGATATCCAGTTCGTCAGCGAGGGTCGGCCCCGAAACAGGACCGTCGGCCAGTGCATCGAGCACCCGGTGGCGTGTGTCGTTCATATCCGGGGCTTCGACCGGCCGGAATAAAAGCCGTCTGCAGCGCGCGGCGGGCAGTCCGCTCGCTCACCCGATCACAAAGAGCAAGTCGCCCATGTCGACGGATTCGCCCTCACTGACGGCTACGTCGTTGACAGTGCCGCCGCGTTCGGCGACGATGTCGTTTTCCATCTTCATCGCTTCGAGCACACAGAGGACGTCGCCGGCCTCGACCTCGTCGCCTTCTTCGACGTTGACCTCCAG
Organism: Haloarcula sp. CBA1127; assembly: GCF_001485575.1. Classification (NCBI taxonomy): domain Archaea; kingdom Methanobacteriati; phylum Methanobacteriota; class Halobacteria; order Halobacteriales; family Haloarculaceae; genus Haloarcula; species Haloarcula sp. CBA1127. The sequence continues at coordinate 2,936,349 of NZ_BCNB01000006.1, read as the reverse complement.
AATCGTCCCCTGCATCTCCGCGGCGACCTCCTGCCCTTCGGCGGTGGTGGCACTGCCGCCGCCGCTGTCGGAACTACTGCCGCCCCGTGGTCGCTGTGGCTGGCTCCCGCCGTCGGCGTCCACGTCACCGACGTTGATCGGCGGTGCGCCGCGCTCCTCGAGGTCGACCTGGAAGCGCTTGCCGTTGACCTCCACGGTAAATTCGCGCTCGACGATCTCCTCGTCCTCGTCGCCGTCGGATTCGGTGACAGTACCCCACTTCTCCTGCGCCTCTTCGATACGCGTCCGGTCGAGTTGTTCGTCGAGGTACTTCGTCGTGTGTGTGCCGCCGACGAACTTCTCGTCGGTAAGCATCAGGCGGTGGAACGGAATGACAGTCGGGATACCTTCGATGTCGAAGTCCTTGAGTGCCCGTTTCCCGCGCTCGATACACTCCTCGCGGTCCCCGCCGTAGGTGATGAGCTTCGCGATCATCGAGTCGTAGTCGGTGACGAGGTCGTCGCCCTGCCGGAGCGCGTCGTCGAGGCGAACGCCGATCCCGCCCGGCGGGTCGTATGTATCGAGGCTGCCGCCGGTCGCGGGCGCGAAGTCGTCGGCGGCGTTCTCGGCGTTGATGCGGAACTCCATCGCGTGCCCTTCGATTTCCACGTCGTCCTGCTCGAAGGTGATTTCCTCGTCCATCGCCACCCGCAGTTGCCACTTGACGATGTCGATGTCGGTGATTTCCTCTGTGACGCAGTGCTCGACCTGAATGCGGGTGTTGACTTCGAGGAAGTAGAAGTTCGCGTCTTCGCCGAGCAGTTCGCCTTGCTCCCGGTCGGTGTCCTCTTCCACGAGGAACTCGACGGTGCCGGCGTTGTAGTAGCCGGACTCGCGGACGCCACGGCGGGCGGCGTCGCCGATCTTCTCGCGGAGCGCGTCGTTCAGGGCCGGCGAGGGCCCCTCCTCGATGACCTTCTGGTGGCGACGCTGGAGCGAACAGTCACGCTCGCCCAGGTGCCTGACGTTGCCGTGGTGGTCGGCGATGATCTGGACCTCGATGTGGCGGGGGTTCTCCAGATAGCGTTCGAGATAGACGGAGTCGTTCGAGAAGTACGCTTCTCCCTCCCGCTTTGCGCTTTCGAGTTGCTCCTCGGCTTCCTCGGGGTCGTGGACGATTTTCATCCCGCGGCCGCCACCACCGCCTTCGGCCTTGATTGCGACCGGGAAGCCGTTCTCCTCGCCGAACTCCACGACTTCCTCGGGGTCCTCGACCGGGTCGGTGGTTCCCGGGACGATTGGCACGTCGGCCGACTGCATGATCTTGCGGGCCTTCGTCTTCTCGCCCAGTGCTTCCATCGACTCGCTCTCGGGGCCGACCCAGGTGACGCCCTCCGTCTCTTGGACGCGTTCGGCGAAGTCGGCGTTCTCCGCGAGGAAGCCGTACCCTGGGTGGATGGCGTCGGCGTCGGCCTGCTTGGCCGCGTCGATAATCGCTTCTTGATCGAGATAGGAGTCTGCGGCACGGGCCGGGCCGACGTTGTACGCCTCGTCCGCATACCGGACGTGCCCGGCGTGCTTGTCGGCGTCAGAGTAGACGGCCACTGTGCCGATGCCCAACTCCTCGCATGCGCGCATCACGCGCACCGCTATCTCCCCGCGATTAGCGACGAGCACCTTATCGAACATACGCCCTCATACTGAGAGTCGGCCCATAAAACTATGCGCAGATAGCGGCCAATCTTACATATATAATCATGTTAGTATGGAACATACCCGCAAATCCAGCCACGGCGTCGCCAATCAACTGACAGAAGAACTGTCCGCGGTTAGAACCGTTCGGTGCGCCCGGCGGCACTCCAGGGATCGGTTGGCGCGTCCGAGCGGACCCGAACGGACCGCTTCTGCGTGGCTTCGACACGCCCGGAGAACGACCACTGTTTGCCGTCCCAGGAGTCTCCGTCGTCTGCTGCCGCAGCCGTTGCGGCCGCTGCCGCCGCGCGCTGGCGGTCGGTGAGGTGCGCGCCGACAGCGACGGCGATGGCGGCCGCCTCGTCCGTCGAGGCATCGTCGAGCTGTGCAGCGATCTCCGCGACCAGTTCGGCATCGACAGCTGAGTCAGTGTCAGCCGCCATCGTCACAGTGGGATGTTGCCGTGCTTGCGGTCGGGCTGGTCTTTGCGTTTCCCCCGGAGGAGGTCCAGATCGTCGATGAGCCGCGGGCGGGTCTCCTGGGGTTCGATGACATCGTCGACGAAGCCCCGTTTGGCCGCGGTGTAGGGGTTCGCGAAGGCGTCCCGGTACTCGTCGATGAGTTGCTGCCGCCGGGCCTCCACGTCGTCGGCGTCTTCCAGTTCGTCGTCGTAGAGGACGTTGACCGCGCCCTTCGGCCCCATCACGGCGATTTCGGCCGTCGGCCAGGCGTAGTTCATGTCTGCGCCGATGTGCTTCGACGCCATCACGTCGTACGCGCCACCGTATGCCTTCCGCGTGATAACGGTCACCAGCGGCACGGTAGCTTCGGAGTAGGCGTACAGGAGCTTCGCGCCGTGATTGATGATGGCGTTGCGTTCCTGGTCCTTGCCGGGCATGAACCCGGGCACGTCGACGAACGTGAGGATCGGGATATTGAACGCGTCACAGAACCGGACGAAGCGTGCGCCTTTCCGCGAGGCGTTGATGTCGAGCGTGCCGGCGTTGACTCGCGGCTGGTTGCCGACGACGCCGACGCTGTGGCCGTCCATGCGGGCGAATCCGATGACGATGTTGCGCGCAAAGTCTTCGGCCACCTCGAAGAAGGAGTCCTCGTCGACGATACGCCCGACGACGTCCGTCATGTCGTAGGGTTTCTGTGGCGCGTCGGGAACAGCCGACTTCAGTTCCTCATCTCGGCGTTCGGGGTCGTCCCAGGGTTTGACCCGCGGCGGGTCCTCGACGTTGTTCTGCGGGAGATACGAGAGGAGGTAGCGAATGTCGTCCATCGCGTCCTTCTCGTCGGCGGCCGTGAAGTGGGCCACCCCGGACTCGGAGGCGTGGGTCTTCGCGCCGCCGAGTTCGTCGAAGCCAACCTCCTCGCCGGTCACCGTCTCGATGACGTCGGGCCCGGTGATGAACATGTGGCTGGTCTCCTCGACCATGTAGACGAAGTCCGTAATCGAGGGGGAGTACACCGCGCCGCCGGCACACGGCCCCATGATGGCCGAGATCTGCGGGACGACACCGCTAGCCTGCTGATTGCGGTGGAAGATGTCGGCGTAGCCCGCCAGCGAGTCGATGCCCTCCTGAATCCGCGCGCCGGCGGAGTCGTTCAGCCCGATGATGGGCGCGCCCGTCTCGATGGCCTTGTCCATCACCTTACAGACCTTCTGTGCGAACGCCTCGCCCAGCGACCCGCCAAAGACGGTGAAATCGTGGGCAAAGACGTAGACACGCCGACCGTCGACCTGGCCGTAGCCGACGACGACGCCGTCTCCCGGTACTTTCTTGTCGGCCATATCGAAGTTCGTCGAGCGATGTTCACGGAGCGAGTCAATCTCGACGAAGGTGCCGTCGTCGAGGAAGTAGTCGATGCGCTCACGCGCGGTGAGTTTCCCGCGGTCGTGTTGCGCCTCGATTCGTTCCTCGCCACCACCTCGTTCGGCCTCGGCTTTTCGTTCCCGAAGGTCCTCGACACGGTCATCGTGGCTCACGCGATATCACTTCTCCCGGACCGGAGCATATCCGTCTCCTTGCGGGCATCCGAGAAAAGCGTTATCAAACTTAACCATTATTTCTCGTATTCGATAACCGAAACCGGCGGAGTTTTGAGCGACGACCTGCTGCTATGGCGCGTGAAGAACGTCACGGCCCGCCAGCACAACCCTTTCGGCTTCGACGCACCGTGTGAGCCGTTTGTGCCGGGGTACGGCGACGCCAACGCCCACTTCCACGTCATCGGTGACCACCCCGGCGTCCACGGTGGCACGACCTCAGGCATCCCGTTTACCGACAACGCTGCGGGTGACCGCCTCCAGCGGGCGCTTGTCGAGGCCGGACTGCTTGCCGAGACTGGCACGCCGCCAACCGTCGAGAAGACGTATCTATCGTATCTGTATATGTGCGGCGGCGATCCGCCGACAGAGGCGGACTACGACGATCTGGAACCGCTGTTCGACACGGAGCTCCGGGCCATCACTGCTCACGTCCTCCTGCCTGTCGGTGAGCGGGCCACGCGACACGTGTTCGCGAACACGACATCGGAGCCGACCGAGTCGGTCGATATGGATGCGCGCCACGCCACGGAGGTCGTCGGCAGCGGCTGGCTCGTCTATCCAATCAAGGAGCCCGCGGAGTGGAGCGATGAGGACGAGGACGCCCTTGTCGACGTGCTGACTGCGCTGCTGAAGACCGACTATCGCCGCGAGGCGGACCTCGGGCGGTTCCTGCCGAACGACGATCCGTATCTGGTCCGGTAGCGGTTCTATTGATTCTTACAGCGGCTCCAACGATCAGAAACAGTGGCTACAGCGCCCACTCGTCCGAGAGCGGCTCGGCGGACGCCCAGTAGGTGTCGAACGTCTCGATAGCCCACTCGCGGACGGCCGGCGCAGTCGTATCGATCGACGCCTGCAGAACGCCGTTGTCGTCCCGCAACAGCAGATGGACCACGTCGTCGGCGATCATCACCGCAAGTGGCACACCGTCGTTCCGGATCCGGACTGACGCGTCTGGTTCAGCACGCAGCGATTCGAGCCGATTCCGGAGTCGGTCGTCCGCCGCCAGCGCGTCTATCGCGCCGGGCGAGAACACGCCCGAGAACCGCTGTTCGCCAGCGGTGACCCGCTCCTGCACGACCCGAATCGCCTGATTGTTGAACGCATGGGAGAACGTCCGGACTTCCTCGGCGTCCCGAAGCAGGTCGAGCAGTCGCTGGACCGGCGCGTTCGGGCGCGTCTGGCTCGGGACGGTTATTCTCGCGTCGGCCAGATGTTGCAGGTCGAAGTCCATCGCATCGGTAGGGAGATACTGGACGATGTCGCGAAGTCGCCGCTCGGTTTCGAGGCTGCCGAGCAGGTCGGTGAACCCGTCAGCAACGATGTGGCCCGTTGCCGTGGCGACGTACTCGCCCCCTGTTCGGCGAATCCACGACCGCTCTTCGAAGTCAGCGATAATACGTCCGAGCGTCGCCTGTGACGCGCCGGTTTCGGCCGCCAGTTCCCCGCGTGAGTGTGGCTCTGCCGCCAGAAGCCGCAACACCTCGACCCGGTTCGAGGAGAGCGCGAGGAACTCAATCTCTTCGAGCGCCGATTCCATACCGCCACGTTAGAGAGTCCGTCCTAAAGCGCTTTCGTAGTGTGAAATAATTTCACACCGTGTATATCCGCCACGGGTGTTCGGCCGTTTCGCGTTATGTAATATTTTCTAAACGGGCCTATAAGCATCGATACCGTACCATAGAGTACGATGATTCAGGTCTCTCTCCGTGCTCTCTCTGTCGGCTGTGCAGTCGTATCAGAAAAAATATACGAGGTGGCAGTATGATTTCGCGCCGGACGTTCGCCCTCGCCGCCGTTGCCAGTGTCCTGCTTGGCGGAACCTTCGTCGGCGCGAAGGCCGGACTGTCGTATCTCCCGCCGCTTCTGTTCGTCTCCCTCCGGTTCGATATCGCCGCCGTCGTGCTCCTCGGCTACGTCGTCGTGACGCGATCCCGGGACGAACTGCTCCCGCAGACCCGCGGCGACGTGCTGGGGATTCTCTCGACGGGCCTGTTCGCGCTCGGTCTCGCGAACGCACTGATATTCGTGGGCCAGCAGTCCGCTACCAGCGCGGTTGCCGCTATCATCTTCAGCCTCAATCCGATACTGACGCCGGTGTTCGCCGCTCTCCTGCTCTCCGACGAACGACTTTCGGCCCGCGGCGGTCTCGGGATGGTAATCGGCCTGCTCGGTGTCGGTCTCGTCGTTAGCCCCGACCCGGCAATGCTCCTGAGCGGGGGCATCGGCAAGCTAATCCTGTTCGCTGGCGCGGCTAGCGCGGCGCTGGGGAGCGTGCTCATTCGGTGGTCCGGTGGTGGCCTGTCGAGTACAGTCCGAACCGCGTGGGCGCTCCCTGTCGCTGCCGCGCTCTGTCACTCGCTGAGCATCGGCATGGGCGAATCAGCGGCCACGGCGGTCTGGTCCCCGACCGCGATTGCGGCCCTGCTGTACGTCGGCATCTTCGCCGGCGCAATCGCCTACATCGCCTACTTCGGCCTGCTCGATGTCACCGGGGCAATCCAGGCTAACCTCATCTTCTACGTAGTCCCCGTCGTGTCAACGCTCGGCGGGTGGGCCTTGCTCGGTGAGGCAATCACCCCGACCGCAGTGGCGGGCTTCCTGACTATCTTCACGGGGTTCGTGGTACTCGGCAGCGAGTCGGTCGACATCCGCGGACTGCTCCCGGGTACTACCGACGAGGCTGACACCGTGTCAGAGAGTCTCGGGATTACGGACGAACCGCGCGGGTTCGAGTCCGACTGAGATGGACGGTTGGGAGGTCATATGCCTGCTGTCACCCCTATTTAGACTGGATAGTACACTAAGCCCGTCGGCCACAGAGATTCAGCAAAGTATTCACCCCACCGTCATGTATATCCAGGGACATGAGTATCGGCGAAAATACACGCATTCGACGACTATTGATACCGATAGGCGGACTGGCGCTAGTGCTTCAGTCGATAGCGTTTGAGGGTACCTTCGGACTTGTGGAGCGTCCCGGTGTTTCCGGACTCCTCAGAGACGTGCTGAGCGGTGGTCTATTGCTGGTAGCAACGGTCTGTCTCTTTGGTGGCGTGTATCTACGCCTCCACGATTCGTGAGAGTCATGCAGCCCTACTCTACGTCCGTCTAGTCTGTCACGGCTGAAAAAACATCCCGCGACGAGCGCACACACTGAGCGGTCACTGCGAACTGCCGAGAAGAAGGTCCGCGGGAAACCGATGCCGTTCGTCGGTTATATCGGCGGGATGATCGCGGGGTCCTCAGCGAGGAACAGCGTCTGCAGGCCGAGGGCCAGCGTCAGGATGACGCCGAGGATGACCACCGTTCGGACCATCCAGAGCCAGGTCGGACCGAATGCCCGGAGCCCGCCCGTCCCCTGTCGGAGTTCGGCAACTGCGTTGGAGGAGAGCACCCAGCCGACGAACACCAGAATGAGCAGCACTGACAGCGGGAGGAACAGCTTGTACGCGAGCGTGTCGAACCAGCCGAACCACGCCAGGTCCCAGGCTGACGGCAGTCCCAGAATGAACAGCCCAACCCCGAGCATCGCCGACAGTGACACCCGTGAGTATGACGTGTTGTCAACGCCGTAGGAAACTGCAACCTCAAGGAGGCTGATGGCAGAGGAGATCGCGGCGATGAGGACAACGCCGAAGAACACGATGCCGAGGAGTCGCCCTCCGGGAAGCTGTGGGAACGCCGACGCCATCGCGACGAAGATGGCTGACGGACCACTGGTGTCGGGGCTGACGTTGATGGCGAAGAGAATCGGGAACACGACCAGCCCGGCCAGCACACCGACGAGCGTGTTCGTCACGACAATAATGCCACCATCCACCGGGAGACTCTCGTCGTCACCGATGTACGAGGAGTAAGTGATCATGGCTGCCATCCCCAGCGAGAGGGTGAAAAACGCCTGTCCAACTGCGAACGGGATCAGGTCACCGGCGTTCGCCGCCAGCGTGGAGAAGTCAGGTGAGAGGAAGTAACTGTAGCCAGCCCCCGCTCCCTCAAGCGTGGTAACCCAGGCCGCCATCCCGAGCATGAGAATCACGATACTGGGGACCATCACCTTCGTCGCCTTCTCGATACCGTCCTCGACACCCACTGCGACGATGCCGACACAGATCAGCAGGAACAGCGCCTGTCCGGCGACAGCTTCCGGGCCACTGGAAATAGCGCCGAAGTACTCCGCGGAGTTTCCGAAGTATGCGCCCGTCGCGCTTCCGAGGATATACCGCATGACCCACCCCCCGACGACGTTGTAATACGAGAGAATCCAGAAGCCTGTAAAGACGCCCAGACCACCGACGACCCGCCACTGCTTGAATCCGAGTTCAGCAAACGCGTCGACGGCGTTACGATTCGTTCGCCGTCCGATGATGAACTCTGCCAGCATTGCCGGGAAGCCGATGAGCAACACGGCGACGAGATAAAAGACGAGGAACACTGCCCCGCCGTTTGTCGCGGTCTTGAACGGGAACTGCCAGATGTTTCCGAGGCCGACTGCGCTACCGATTGCTGCGAGAAGGAACCCGAGCCGTGAGGCCCACGTTTCTCTGTCACTCATTGTGATGCGGCATATTCTTTTGGGGTATAAAAACCACCATGATTCAGGTTCGCAATACCACCCTATAATGTCAGAGTAAAGACACTATCTGTGAAGCCAAACAGCAGCAGTCGGGAGATTCGCACTGATCCCGCTCTGTCCGCCGTTTCTCGACAATGCGGATACGTAACTACGAGAAACGCGGGATTGTGGCCGAACAGTAGGCAGACCAGATACAGCCAACAATATCAGACCTCGCCGTACACCGGCACCGCCGCACCGCTGGTCACGGTTGCGGCGTCAGCACAGAGGAACAACATGACGCCGGCGATATCTTTCGGATCGACCCACGTCTCGAAGTCAGCGTCGGGCATCATCTCGCGGTTCATCGGGGTATCGATGACGCTGGGCATGACGGCGTTGGCTCGCACGGACCCGAGGTTCTCCGCCGCGATGGTCTCTGTTAGCAGTCGGACGCCGGCTTTCGACGCTCGGTAGAGTCCGTCGCCTGCACCGCCCTCAAGTGACGACCGCGCGGAGACAGAGACGATCGCGCCCTCGCCAGCCCGCAAGTGTGGAATCGCGTGTTTCGACGCCAGAAACATCGTCTTCAGGTTCACGTCGAACAGGAAATCGAACGTATCCGCATCCGTCTCGTGGATCGGTGTGCCGCCGCGCCATGTTCCGGCGATGTTCAGCAAGTAGTCCAGCCGCCCGTGCTCGTCGACGACCGCGTCGATGGTGTCGGCGACGTCGTCCTCGTCGCTGAAGTCCGCCCGGTAGAAATCCACACGCTCGGGGTCGGCCAGCAGGAAATCCTCGGTGTTCGGTTCGACAATATCACTGCCACAGACGGTCGCCCCGGCCTCGAGGAAAGCGTTTGCGACCGCACTACCCAGCGCTCCGCCGACGCCCGTAATCAGTGCTACCTCGCCGTCGAAATTAAACTCAGCTGACATGGATGGGTCCACGGATAGTAGGTGGATAAATGCTCACCCCCGGAAACGCGAGGTTCGAGTCCGTGGACCGACGACGGTGGTCCGCAGTAGCCGGTCTACGGCGTGACGACGAGTTTGCCGAGGAAACTGTCGTTGCGCACGTCGTCGTGAGCCGCCGGGACCTCTGCAAGGTCGTAGCGGCGGGCGATGACCGGCGTCAGCTCGTCGTCAGCCATGAGCGTCGCCAGTCGGTCTAGCACCGCGCCGAACTCGGGCGTGTTGAACATCGAGACGTGATGGACGCTGAGGGCTTTCGCCCGGCAGCGTGGGACATTCTCGAACGTCGCTGCGGGGTCGGTGTTCCCGATGGCGGCGATCCGCGCGCCCTGGGCAGCCACCTCGGCGTCGAACGCGAGGTAGTCGTCAAGGCGGTGGTCGAGAATCACGTCTGGCGCGCCGGCATCGACCACGGCGTCGGCGAGGTCGTCCCGACTGTAGTCGAGTACGTCGTCCGCACCGAGGTCGGCCAGTTGGTCGTGGTAGGCCGGTGACGCTGTCGTCGTCACTCGCGCCCCGTTTGCCGCAGCCAACTGGACCGCAACGTGGCCGACACCGCCGCTTCCGCCGTGAATCAGCGCCCGCTCAGCCGGCTCCAGCGCGCAGGCGTCGACGAGCGTCTGCCAGGCGGTGACGCCGACGAGCGCGACGGCCGCGCCCGCCTCGGCGGATACCCCTTCGGGGAGCTGTGCCAGATGCGATTCGGGAACAGTGACGTACTCCGCGCAGGTCCCCTGAAGCCAGTTCCCCAGTCCGGTCGCGAACGCCCGGTCGCCCTCGGTGACGGTGGTCACGCGCTCGCCGGTCGCGGCGACGGTCCCGGCACAGTCTGAGCCGGGTATCCAGGGCAGTTCGCCTGGCTCGTAGTCGCCGCTCCGGAAGTACGTATCGACCGGATTGACCGCCGCTGCCTCGACTTCGAGCAGGACCTCCTCCGGACCTGGTGTTGGTCGTTCGATGTCGTCGACGCGGAGCACGTCCGTCCCACCGTATTCGTGGAATCGTACAGCACGCATTGCGGTATGCGTCAGGTGGTATCGGCAAAACCTTTCCCCACAGTCCGATCGGCTTCTGATATGGTTTTCATATCGCGGCAGGTGAAGCGAAATCGCCGGCAGCGAACGGGTGGGGTCGGTGCCTATCTCTGCGACTGTGAGGTATATCAGTAGAGCAATAGAACGCCCCAACGGTAGCCGTTCCGAAGCGACGGATTCCACAGTTGGTTGTGGTGCTTATCATCGGTGAGAATTGCGCAACAACCCTTTATTAGCAGGTTTGTGTAGAATTGGGTGATGGATTCAAATAGGGACTCGCCGCTCCCGAGTTTTATTGCTGGCAGTTATGCCGCCAGGCTCGGGTTGGCGCTTTCATTCGCGATAATTGTTATTATCGCTGCCGGAGTCCTGACAAGCGTACAGGCGTCCGCCACGCTCGAGGAGGACGTGGCGGACGACATCACGGCGCTGTCAGAGACGCAGGCCGCACAATTAGACGATTGGCTGACGACATCGCGCCGGGATGCCCGGTCGGTGTCGCGACTCCCCGTGTTCACTGACGGGACGAACACGGAGAAACAGCAACGACTGGAAGAGTTACGATCCAACGAGGAACTGCCGCCCGGTGTCGTCGCAGTGCACTACTTCGACACCGAGACAAACGAGATTCGTGCCAGTTCGAATCAGGATTTCATCGGGGTCAACGCTGCCGAGCAGGGCGCCCCGTTCGCTACGGACCCGCCACAGTTCGACGGTCCCGACGACACGCACGTGACGGAGCCGTTCTCTGTCTCGGTCGTTGACCATCCGATAGTTGCCGTCGTTTCGCCGGTCCCCGGTGACGAAGACAGAGCGCTCGTGTACATGATCGACCTCCGGGAGAAGGCCGATCAGATATCGAATCAGCGCGAGGGATCGTTTACCACGGTCGTCAACACTGACGGCGAGTTCGTTTCCCACCCCAACACCTCGATGATCGGGTCGACGGCACCGATCTCGCAGATGGCGTCGAACCCGCTGAGTACGCTCGGATCTGGTGAGAGTGTCTTCCACGAAACAGACCGTATGCTGATGGGACTGAACCGACTCGAATCACATGACTGGGTCGTTATGGTCCACGCTGATCGCCAGAACGCGTACGCCCTGAGCGAGCAGATCAACTCCGATCTCATCGGGCTCATTTTGCTTGCCGTCGTCAACCTCGGACTCATCGGGGTCACTATCGGCGGAAACACCATCGCATCGCTGCGGCGGCTTTCGGTGAAGGCCGAATCGATGGCAGGGGGTGACCTCGATGTCGACCTCAGCACGTCACGCGAGGACGAGTTCGGAACGCTGTACGCGGCCTTCGACAATATGCGGGCGAACCTTCGGACGCAGATATCCGAAGCCGAAACCGCACGGCAGGAAGCCGAGGAGGCCAAAGAGCAGGCACAGGCGGCCCGTGAGGACGTCGAATCCGAACGCAACGAGATGGAGGCGCTGACCGGCCACCTCGAACTCAAGGCACAGCAGTACAGCGACGCGCTCGCCGCCGCCGCTAACGGTGACCTCACCGCACGGGTGGAGACGGACAGTATGAACGAGGCGATGGCAGAGGTCGGCGAGGACATCAACACGACGCTGGATGCGCTCGAAGACACTATTGCCGACATGAAGGCGTTCGCGGCCAACGTCATCCAGTCCAGCGACCGCGTCAACTCGAACGCGGAACGGGTCGACCGGGCCAGCAAGCAAGTGTCGAAGTCGATAAACGAGATCTTCGAAGGCACGACCGAGCAAAACGAGGGGCTCGAATCGGCAGCCGCCGAGATGCAGAACCTCTCGGCGACCGCACAGCAGGTCGCCTCCTCCGCACAGCAAGTCGCCGACACGTCCCAGTCGGCCGCCGAAGTCGGTGAAGACGGCCGCGAAGCCGCCCAGGAGGCCATCACGGAGATGAGCGCCATCGAGGACGAGACCGGCGAGACCGTCGAAGAGATCAACGCGCTCGACAACGAACTCGACGAAATCGGCGAGATTGTCGGCGTCATCACGAGCATCGTCGAGCAGACGAATATGCTCGCGCTGAACGCCTCCATCGAGGCCGCCCACGCCGACGGTGATGGCGAAGGGTTCGCTGTCGTCGCAGACGAGATCAAGGGCCTCGCAGAGGAGACCAAAGAGGCCGCCGCCGACATCGAACAGCGTATCGAAGGCATCCAGGAGCAGGCCGGCGACACCGTCGAGACGATGGAGTCGACCAGTAACCGGATTACTGAAGGCGTCTCGACGGTCGAGGAGACTGTCGACGCGCTGGAGACCATCGTCGAGTACACGGAAGAGGTCGACACCGGTATCCAAGAGATCGACCGGGCGACCGAGGAGCAGGCCCGGACTGCACAGGACGTGATGGGTACCATCGACGATCTGACGACGATCAGTCAGCAGACGGCGACGGAGGCCGACACCGTGGCCGGTGCGGCACAGGACCAGTCCGCGTCCATCGACGAAGTATCGGACTCCGCGACGGAACTCAGGCAGCGGGCTGACGACCTCGAATCGCTACTGGACCGCTTTACGGTCGAAAATTCGGCCGGGACGGACACTGACAGCACGGCTGTGGTGGGGGACGACTAACAATGGCAACCATAACGACCTGGTTCACGCTGGGACTACTGGGTGAACTGCTCGGGACGGCTGTGCTGGCGTACGGCTACACGCTCGTCCCCGAAGAGACGCGGAAGCGGTACCTGCTGTTGATAGCTATTCCGGGTATTGCCATCGTCGCCTACGCCCTGATGGCGCTTGGCTTCGGTTCGATACAGAGTGGCGGCCACACGGTGTACGTGATCCGTTACATTGACTGGCTGTTGACGACGCCGCTCAACGTCTGGTTCCTGGCGCTCCTCGCCGGCGCAAGCCGGGAAGACACGGTGAAACTCGTCGTCCTGCAGGCGTTGACTATCGTCTTCGGGTTCGCCGGTGCAGTCACGCCATCGCCGATTAACTACGCGCTGTTCGCGGTCGGTGCAGCGCTGTTCGGTGGCGTCGTCTACCTCCTCTACCGGAACATTGCGGCGGCTGCGAAGTCGACCCTGTCCGACATAGAGATCAGCCTGTACCGCACGCTCCGGAACTTCGTCGTCGTCCTCTGGATGGTGTATCCGGTCGTCTGGCTACTCGGCGCGGCAGGACTGGGGCTAATGGACGTCGAAACCGCGACGCTCGTGATCGTTTATCTCGACGTGGTCACGAAAGTCGGCTTCGGCGTCATCGCCTTGCTAGCGATGATGGACCTCGGCTCAGTCGGCGAGACTGCTGAGGAGCCGACGGCGGTTGCAGGGGACTAGCGAGAGCCTGCGAAGGCTCTCGAAAATGCGAGCGGGGAGGAACGACCCGCGAGCACTGAGTCGCCCTCGAAAATGCGAGCGGCGACGGAAGGAGTCGCGAGCGGTCCCGATTTTGCGAGAAATTCACTACACGCCGTTGTATCGCCTCAGCCGCGCCGGTCTTTCAGGACCGCTCCTCACTGACGCCACCAGACGGTTCTGCTTCGTCAACCGAATCGGTTACCTCGGTCTCCTCGACGGTATCGAGTGCCTCCGGAAGCTGGTCTTTGATCAGCCAGAACGTCAACCGGTAGATACCGTACCCGAGCACGACGAACAGCACTAAGTCGATGAGATACAGTTCGACGAACTCGAGGAGGGAAATCTCACTGAGTGCGAGGTTCCCGGACAGGATGAGAAACTCTAGCGTGGCGAGGACGAATAACGCGGGTGCAAAGAGGATCACCAGTCCGATGATGAGAATCCCGATCCGTTTCTGGGAGGGGGAAACAGGCATACCTACGGTTCGCTGCCTAGGCAGATAGTTCTACGCGTTACTTGTTGCCATGCACCAATTACCCGTACTGTGCTATAGCTGGCAGTACCGTGGAGTGAACGGCGGACAGCGAGAGTATCGAGTGAAAAGAAGCGCGGCCAGTCAGTGGATGCCCATCGCTTCGATCTGCTCCTGATACCGGTTCCGGATGGTGACCTCTGTCACCTGCGCCACGTCGGCGACCTCGCGCTGGGTCTTCTTCTCGTTGCACAGCAGCGAGGCGGCGTAGATGGCCGCGGCGGCGTAGCCGGTGGGTGATTTCCCCGAGAGCAGGCCCTGCTCGGCGGTCGTGTCGATGATCTCGTTGGCCTTGGACTGGACCTCTTCGGAGAGTTCCAGTTCGGAGGCAAAGCGCGGGACGTACTGCTTGGGGTCGACCGGCTCCATCTTCAGTTCGAGTTCTTGGGCGACGTACCGATACGTCCGCCCGATCTCCTTCTGTTCGACCCGGGAAACGTCCGAGACCTCCTCCAGACTGCGCGGGATGCCTTCCTGTCGACAGGCCGCGTACAGGCAGGCCGTGGCGACGCCCTCGATGGAGCGACCGCGAATGAGGTCCTCGTTGAGCGCCCGTCGGTAGATGACTGAGGCCACCTCTCGAACCGACCGAGGGACGCCGAGCGCGCTGGCCATGCGGTCGATCTCCGACAGCGCAAACTGCAGGTTCCGTTCGCCGGCATCTTTGGTTCGGATGCGCTCCTGCCACTTCCGGAGGCGGTGCATCTGGCTCCGCTTCTCCGAGGAGAGTGACCGACCGTAGGCGTCCTTGTCCTTCCAGTCGATCTGTGTGGTCAGCCCCTTGTCGTGCATCGTCTGGGTCGTGGGGGCTCCGACGCGTGACTTGGACTGGCGTTCGGAGTGATTGAACGCCCGCCACTCCGGCCCGCGGTCGATGTTCTCGTCTTCGATGACGAGGCCACAGTCCTCGCAGACGAGTTCACCACCGCCGTCGCTAGATATGGACTCCGACTCACACTCGGGGCAGGTCTGCTGGCCCGTGCTCTCGGACTCCTCCTCGCGTTCCTCCTGTTCAGAATCCCGCTGGCGCGTCGGCCGTTCCATGTGTTCTTTTACGGAGAAAAGCCAATCACGTATAAATGTTTGGGCGAGACCAACAGTTTTGCCTGATCTGGACGCCGGCCGCGGATGCTAGATGGAATACTCATGTTAAATTTAGCTAGAACTGTCTATGTTTCGAACGAGCGACGGGTGTAATCGGCTGGCACACCCCGTTCACACTCCACGACGATGATGGAGCGCGGACGGATCGGTAGCGGTCGGCCGGCATATCGCGCTCTTTTAGTCCGGGACTCTCCCACTCTGACGTATGAGCAAGGTCAATATCGGGCTTCGTGGCTGGCGCTTCGACGAGGACGTGCTTGGGTCGGACGGGCGGGTCCGCCCGCTCAAAACCATGGAACCAGAGACCCGGCAGCGGCTGCTGGTGCTCGCAGAACGAGTGGTCGACCCCTGTGACGCCTGCTGGCTGATTCACGGTGACGAAGATATCGAGCAGTGCAACGTCGCGGATGCTATCTACGGCGAGCCGATGGGCGAGGTGGTCGTCTGTTCGGACCACGAGACGGACTTCATCTACTGGTTCCGTGAGGAAGGCGGCGAGGCCTACGCCGGTGATACTGATCTGGCCTCGGCCTTCCACGAGTGGTTCCTCGACGGGAACCGCGCCCCGGAGGGGTACGTCGGTCTCGAACACGTCGATGAAGACCCGACAGCGCTGCCAGAGGCCCCCGACAGGGACGAAGCGATTCCGGGACTCGAAGAGGAAGTCGAGCAGATGGACGAGGAGGACCTCGATACGATCGATATGGACCTCAGCGACCTGGACGTATGATATCGGTCGCCGTCGTCGACGCGGAGACGCCGGGCAACGTCGGCACCATCGCCCGGTCGATGAAGAACTTCGGCCTGTCGGAACTGCTGCTTGTCGACCCGCCGGAGCTAGACCCAGACGGCGAAGCGTATGGCTTTGCTGGCCAGGCCCGTGACGACATCCTGCCGAACGCCCGGACGGTGACGTTCGACGACATCGTCGAGAACTACCACACCGTTGCCTGCACGGCGACGACGAACGAGGACCCCGCCAACCACGTCCGGTATCCGGCGACGACCCCGGCCGACCTGGCCGACTCGCTTCAGGATGTCGAGGGCGACATCTGCGTCGTCTTCGGCCGCGAACGGGTCGGGCTCTCGAACGACGAACTCGCACGGCTGGACGTCATCTGCTCTATCCCGGCCAGCGCGTCGTATCCGGTGTTGAACCTCGGCCAGGCGGCTACAATCGTTCTCTATGAACTGCGTGAGCTAACTGTCGCCGAGACCCAGCACCCCGAGGAACTGCATACGCTCGCCGAGACGCCGGCGGTCGAGGGCCTACACGAGGAGTTCGACCGATTCCTCGGCGCTATCGGTCACCCCGAAGAAAAACAGCACAAGGCTCGACGACTGTTCCGGCGGGTGCTCGGGCGTGCACAACCGACCGGTCGGGAGACCAAGACGCTTCGCGGTCTGTTTCGGCAAGCCCGACAGCGAATCGAGCGTGCCGAAGACGACTGAGGCTCAGTCGAGCTTCTCAGACCCGGTGCCAGATTCAAACAGCGAACCGATGACGGCGTCGTGGGCCTTCCGCAACCGGTAGTGCAAGGTCGGCGCGGAAATGTCGAGTGTCGCAGCCAGTTCCTCCGCGGAGCTCCCTCGCGGCCAGTCGTAGTAGCCGCGTGCATAGGCAGTCTTGAGCGCGGCGGCCTGTTTCGGCGTCAGCCGGTCGCGTATCCGTGTCTGGAAGTCAGTGGCCGTCGAAACCGGCTGGTCGACGTACTGCTTGCTCCGCAGTTCTGTCCCGGGCGCTGTCTCCCGGATCGCCTCGACGACGGCGCGAATCTCGATATCCGGCGCCATCTCCGCTGCGAACCGCAGGTCGCCGTCCGCTGCGACGGCCCGCCGAACGGCCCCGCCGTAGTCCGTGAGCGTGTCAAGCGGCGAGGCGGATATCTCGCCGAGCGCGACTTCGAGCAGGGGAACTTGGTTCTCCGCCGCCGTCTCGACGACAGTACAGGACTCGACAGACGGCGTCTCAGTGAGCGCCTGATATGCCTGGTCGGTGTCCACACCGCTCACGCGAACATAGTGGAGGCAGTTTCCGGAACTGGTTGGGACGCGCCGCTCGAGCGTGAACGAACAGTCGAGCATCGCGGAGAGGGTGGCGAAAACGTCGTCGGACTCCGGCGTCAGGAACTCTAGCTCCACAGTCGTTGCCGCCAGCAGTGACCGCTGGCTGTGGACACGCTGGATAGACAGCGCGATAAGTCGCCCCAGATCGGCCAGGATGTCTGATTCACGACAGCCAATCGTGGCGTCGGTCGATGCGTACACCATCAACACGCCGTACGTGGTCTCACCAGTTGTCAGGGGAACTGCTGCAACGGCAGAGTGGGTCGCGAACAGTGGCTGGTCCGTCTCGGCCTCTGAGTGCGTCGATACGTCGGCGATATCCTCGACGACCTGAACCTCGCCGGTGTCGATGGCGTCGATGGCGAGGCTGTGCTCACCGGGCGAAACCCGCTCCGGCGTTGCCGTGTCAATTCCAGCGGCGGCACTCGGCGTTATTGTCGTAGCACTCCCGCGGCTTCCGGCCCACACGGCCTGGTACAGGTCCGATTCGGTGAGATGCGCACACACTGCTGATTCGATTTCCTCACGTGTCTGTGTGTCCTGTAGCGCCTTCGCGATCTCTCTGCCCAGCACGTTGAGCCGCTGTGCCTGTTTGAGTTCATCACGCTGTCGTTCGAGTTCGGCCTCGCGGTCTCTGTGAGCGGTGATGTCTCGAGCAACGAAGATGACTGTATCGAGGGCGTACGCGCGGCTTTCCAGCGGTGCGACCCGTGCTTCGAACCATCGCTTGCCACTGGAAGCCTGCAGTTTGTACTCTACGGACTGGAACGACTCGGTCCGCAGGGCTGCACGAACGGTCGCCAGGAGCGAATCAGCGGTGTCGTGGGGAAGAAACTCGTGTAGCGTCTGGCCGACAAGCGTGTCCGTATCGTCGACCGTCACCATCGTCTCAGGGTCGGTCAGACAGTCGAGAAATCGCCCTTCTGCGTCGATGATGAAACTGGGGTCTGGGAGGGCAGTATTCAACGCACTTCGCTGTTCCGTGTGGCGCTGTCGTTCGAGTTCGTAGCCTGCCCAGTCCGAGAGCAACCGGACGAACGTCAGGTCCCACTGCGTGAACACTGTCTCGCGTGGTTCCAGCCCGTAGAAGCAGAACGTTCCGTACACGGCCCCGTCGACGATGACAGGCGCACCGATGTAGTTCGCGATTCCCCACTCCGGGTCAGCGAGGTCCGGCGCGTCCGCAGCAACGTCGCTGATTGCGAGGGGTTCGCGGTGTTCGACGACGTGTCTGCAGTTCGGGAGGTCCTCGATGCTGGTCGTGCTGCCGGCTTCGAGGTCGGCAGTCGCCGGTGAAGTGACTGCCTCGAACACGTACTCGTCGCCGTGGACCCGGGAGAGCGTCCCGAACGACGTATCGAGCGTCTCACAGCCGAGTTCTAACAGCCCGTCGAGCTGTTCTGTGAACGTCTGGTTCGCGTCGGTACAGATATCGTAGGCCGCTTCGAGCACTGACTCTCGTTGCTTCCGGGCCGTGATGTCGATATGTGCGATGGACGCGTACCTCGCCCCATCGATGGTGAACGGAGCGGCGCACAACCGGAACCACCGATTCGCCGACGGGGTGTGACATGGGTATTCGAGTTCAAACGAGGACTGGTCGCCGGCGAGGACGGCTCTTATCCCGTCGGCTGCCTGTTGCCCGGTCGCGTCGTCAGCCATGTCAGCGATGTCGAGGTAGTTCGCGCCGAGCGTATTCGGTGTCAGCTCTGTTCCGTTTGCCCGGCCGAACTCGTTCCATGTCTCGTTCGTCGAGAGGATCACCCCGTACTCGTCTACGATCGCAAACATGAGTGGTAGTGTATCCATGGCTGGCCCGTACAGGGCTGGGATATCATGGCCATCCATGACACTTGGGACCATGAGTCAAATGTGGTGGCGAGCTACTTAACGCCCGGTGTCCAGTTAGAATAGTAATATTTGGTCGGGGCACACGTCTACGGTGAATACTATGAAGAAACCGAACACCAGAGCTGTATTCGGGCTGATTTGAACACAGGCTTGGCAAACTAACTACCAGCTGTCCACATACTAACCAATTATCGATTGCCCCGGATATATCATCCATGAATCCGATTCGCCCCGATTTATTCTAGGGACCTAGAGAGAGTGCTTAGGACAGTTACCGCTGTAGCGGGGCACAGGATACTCAACATCTCACTATGGATTCCACTGCCAATCCGGTTCGCGTCGAACTGTTCGTCCGGTCCCTCTGTCCGGGAGATGCAACGCAACAACAGCACTACGTGCTTGACCGGTTACAGGCGCTCGAGGACGCAGGTCGTATCGAGGACCTGTCGATATTGATCTGGGGGCGCCGGATCGAACCGCGGCTCGCACAGCGGACTGCGCAGGGACGACACCTGTTGGAGCGGCTTTCCATGTTCGAACAGTGGGAGCGCGACTCCGATGCCTCGCTTGACGCGTTCGATTGGGAGCACCCGCTGACGAACATGGTTTCTGACGACTCGGTCAGCGTCATCACGCTGCCGATGCTCGCCCTCGCCGAATACATTGACGATGACCTCACGCACGTCGCCCCCTGTACGCGGGATGGAACGGTCCACCGCGTCACCGACCGTGTCAACCATCTCGCGGACACCGCAGACCTGGCCGACGAACTCGAGCACGAGCGTACTGTGGTACAATAGCGTTCAAACTGCTCCCACACCAGACACACTACTCGTCCCCCTCCCAACTAAAATGAATACGAAGCAAACCGAGATTCCGGACTCGCTTTCACTGGACGACCGGCTGTCGCTCCTGTCGTCGCACTACCGACGGTACCTCCTCTACGGGCTTTCACAGTACACGACGCCGGTTTCACTAGCCGTGCTCACGGATACGGTGACCGAATTCGAACACGGGACACCGGCCGAACAGCACCGCGACGAGCGGCTCACGATTTACACGGCCCTCTACCACAACCACCTTCCGCGGCTGGTCGATGCCGGTGTCGTCCAGTACAACCAGTCGGAAGATCTGGTCGATATCGGGCCGAACGCGCCAACCCTCGTTCCGCTACTCAAGTCGACGATAGAACACGACCTGTCGGCGAGCGGTAACGGGCTGACACCGAACGCCGTCGATATAGCCTCCTTACAGCCCGAGCGAAGCAATTAAGCCCGCTTCTGTATCTCCGAGCGCAACACGTCGCTCACCGTATCGCCGTCGGCTTTGCCACGAAGTGCGCCCATGCACTCGCCCATCAGCGCCGAGAACGCGCCCATGCCTTCCTCGGCGACCTGGTCCTCGTGGCGTTCGACGACTTCGGCAACGGCGTCACGGACTTCCGACTCGTCGACGCCGCCCAGTCCTTCCTGCTCGACAGCTTCCTCGGCCGTCAGCGACGGGTTCTCGGCGAGTGCCGTCAGGAGGTCTTCCATCCCCTCACGCGGCACGTCCCCGCCGTCGACCAGCAGAATCGCTCCCCGGAGGTGCTCGTCGGTGAGGTTCCCGACAGACACGTCGTCGCGGCGGAGTTCCGTCAGTGTCGACTCCAGCGTGCCGGCAGCCAGCGTCGGGTCAACGCCCTCGCCCGCCACCAGCGCCTCGAATAGCGGCCACCGCTGGCCGTAGGCGACCTGTTCGGCGAGGCCGGAGCCGAGGTCGAACTCGCTTTCGTACCGGTCGACCTTCTCGGTGAGCAGTTCCGGGGTCTCGACTTCGGTTACGTCGGGCTCCACCGGCGGCACGTCCGTCTCGGGGTACATCCGTGCCGCGCCGGGGAGCGGGCGGAGGTACCGCGATGTAGCGTCTTCGTTCGCATCGCGGGTCTCCTCGGGGACGCCTTCGAGCGCCGTTTCGGCCCGCTCCGCAACGGCGTCGATGGCCAGCTCGGCGGTCTCCGGGTCATCAGCGACGATAGCGACAGCGTCCTCGGGGCCGGCCCCAACAGCGTCCCGCAGCGCCTCGACTTCCGCCTCGGTGACGCCGTAGGCCGGGAGTTCGTCGGTGTGGAAGATGCCGCCAGCGCCGTGGCGCTTAGCGTGGTCGGACAGTTCGGTCCCGAGCCGTCGGTCAGGCTGAATCTCACGGCCCACGAGTCCGTCGAAGCCAGACAGCAGGAGGCCCTGTACTTTGCCGCCCGAGGAGAGCGCCCCCTCGATGACGCCCGAATCCGTGTCCTCGAACACCTCGGTCACGTCCTGTGGTTCGCCGACGGTGGCGTTGCGCTCGGTGAGTTCCTCGGCGATGTCCAGCAGTTCGACCTGCCGGCGGACCTCGTTGCGGACGAGGTCGTCGATGTCATCGAGGCTCTGGACGCCTTTCAGCTCGATCCGTGCGCCCTCGGCGATGGAGACGTTCACGTCCTGACGGATTGTCCCAAGGCCGCGCTTGACCTTCCCAGTCGAGCGGAGGAGCATTCCGATACGCTCAGCGGCCTCGCGGGCCTGCTCGGGCGAACTGATGTCCGGCTTCGTGCCGATTTCGACCAGCGGGATGCCAAGGCGGTCGAGCGAGAAGCGCACGCCGTTCTCGGTTTCCTCGATGCGCTGGCAGGACTCCTCCTCCAGTAGCATATCTTCGATACCGACCGGGCCGGCACTCGTCTCGATGGCCCCGTCGTTTGCGACCAGCATCGAGCGCTGGAACCCCGTGGTGTTCGAGCCGTCGACGACGATTTTTCGCATGACGTTCACCTGGTCGACGACGGACATATCCAGTAGCTGGGCGATTTCGAGCGTCGTCTCCATCGCCTCGCGGTCGACGCGGTGGGGTGGCTCGTCGTCCTCCTCGACGAGACAGGTCGTGTCGTAGGCCAGGTACTCGAACTCCCGGTCGACCATGCTCTCCTCCAGCGCCGCCTCGTCGATTTCCCCGAGCTCGCTCTTGGTCGGGTGCAGATAGCGGGTAAAGGAGCGCTCGCTCTCCTCGGGTTCGCGAATCGTCGTCGGACAGTCACAGAACAGCTTCGTCGCAGTATCGAGTTGCTGGTGAATCTCTAGGCCAGCGACGAGCCCCAGCTCCTCGTAGTCGTACTCGGTCATTGTCGAGGTGTCCGGGACCGGGGGCCAAAAAACGCACCCTTCCCGCGCTCGCCGCCGCCCTTTTGCTTGTCTCGCCCTCACTGTCAGTATGCGCTGGCTGTCGACAGCCGCGGTGGTCGTTGTTCTCCTGACAGCCGGCTGTAACACCTTCGTCGGCGCTGACACTGCTGACCAGCGAACTGTCACGCCCGCCCCGGTCCCAACAGCAGCCGAGTCGGACACGGCAACGTCGCTGGACCCGCCGCCCGGCGTTACCACGGAGCGCCTCGAAAACGTCGCCCTCCTTGCGGCTGCCCACCGGCAGGCGCTCAACGGCACTACCTACACCCTGCACGAACGCTACAGCGAGTTCACAATCGGAAACGACAGCAGTTCCGTCCGGCGCGAAGAGACTGTCGCCGTCGAATCACCGACGCGGTACCGCGACGAGATGATCAGAATGACGACTGACTCGAACGGGACCGTCGAGCGGTACGAACAGTCGACCTACGCCGACGGCACTAACTGGTACGAGCGCCGTGACAACGGCACTGTCGAGCGCCAGCGCGGCGAAGTTCGGTTCAGCCGCGACAAGTACGCCTACCGGACCGCATTCTATCTGAATCGCTACGCCGTGGTCAACCAGAGCGCCACGGCCGTCGTCACACGGGACGGCAGCCGGGCCCACCGGATTCGCGGTTCCGGCGGCGAGATTCCGACCACGGAACGGCTGGAGGAGTTCCGAATCGAACTGCTGGTCGAACCTGCCGGCCTCGTCCGCCGATTCAGCGTCTGGTACCGTACCGAAGATCGCATCGTCGAATACAGCTTCTGGTACGAGGACATCGGCGAGACGACGGCGGAGCGGCCGGCGTGGCTCAACGAATCAACACCGGCGAACTGAGTGAGGTTGGCACGCGACAGCGCACGCCAGCGGCTACAGGCGGTCCGTCTCGGTTCGAACTTCGTCGGTTCCGGACGTGCTCCCGGCCCGGTCATCGTAGTACTTTCGGCCGATGAAGTCGTCGTCGAGATTCCCGACCAGAGAGTTGTACAGCCCATCTGCGGACTGGTACGTGGCTTCGCTGGTCCGAGCCAGTACCTCACTCATTTCGACCGAGTCGCCGTTCTGGGCGACCAGCTCGACATCGCCGAGTTGCCGGACGACAGCGGCGTGGTCAGCGGGGAACTCACAGGCTTGGTCGAACAACTGCAACGTTTCCGAGTAACGCATCTGTATCACATACTCTCTTCAATAATTAAAAAACATTATGGATTTGGATTGTCTTGTGATCGGCTTCGCCGACCAGAGTCGGCTGTTGGGGCGAGTCCTGATATTTCGTTCCAGTCGCGCGGGAAAAAAATATCACACACCGTGACATACGTTTTCATATGACAGCCAGACTGGCAATTCCGGACGATGTAACGGCCATCAATCAGGTGGCGACGGCGGCCTGGGAGACGGATTACCCGGACATCCTTTCGCGCGAAACGGCCGAAGACGGCGTTCGCGACTGGTACGCGCCCGAACAACTCGAATCAGAACTGGTCGAATCACAGACGCTCCTGCTCGTCGCCGAGCGCGAGGAGCACGTCGTCGGGTTCGCACACGCGACGTGGCACGAGACTGACCGCGAAGGCTACATTCTCCGGTTGTACGTCCATCCAGACTACAGGCGCGAGGGAATCGGCCGATCACTGTTAGAACAGACCTGCGAGGAACTGTTCGAGCACGACATCGACCGGATCAACGCGATGGTCCTCTCGGCGAACGAACCGGGAGCCGAGTTCTACGAGGGGTTCGGATTCGAATTTGCCGACGAAAGCGAAACCGAAATCGGCGGCGAGCGCTACCCCGAGAGCCGCTACGTCCTCGCGGACGAGTCGCGGGTCTAGAAGCATCGGTCGCAGTGGCACGATGCTGTTTCCCTGCAATGGCAGCTGCCCGTCGGCACAGAACCGACCAGAAAACAAAGACACAGCGGGGTACACTGCCGTTCGCGGCTCCCGCCGCCGCTCGCACTAATGGGGGCCGCGCTTCGCGCGCCTCTCGCTACTCCTCCACGGCGTCTTACGACGCCGTTCCGGTACGAGAGCCCTCACTCCGTTCGGCCTCTCGCTGCTCACGGGTCACTCTGTTCCCCGCTCGCACTAACGAGGGCCGCGCTTCGCGCGCCCCTCGCTACTCCTCGCCCAGGATGCCACGCTTCGTCATCTTCTCGGGGTCGAGCACGTCGTCGACCTCGTCTTCGTCGAGATAGCCTTCTTCGAGGACGACCTCGCGGATGGTCTTTTCATCAGCGAGGGCCTTCTTGGCGACCTTGCTCGCCTTATCATAGCCGATGGCGGGGTTGAGCGCCGTCGCCAGCGCCATGCTCTGCTCGACGCGCTCGGCACAGTGGTCCGCGTCGGCTTCGAGTTTGGCGACGAACTTCTCGCCGAACACCGCGCTGCTGTTGGCGATGAGCTTGGCCGACTGCAGGAAGTTCGAGGCCAGCACGGGCTTGTAGAGGTTCAGGTCGATCTGGCCCTCTGCAGCGCCAGCCGAGACAGCGGCGTCGTTGCCGACGACCTGCTTGTGGACCTGATTGACCGCTTCGGCGACGACGGGGTTGATCTTCCCGGGCATGATCGAGGAGCCGGGCTGGTTCTCCGGCTGGTCGATCTCGCCGAGACCGTTGCGGGGCCCGGACGCGAGCAGTCGGAGGTCGTTGGCGATCTTGTTCAGCGAGCCGGCGACCGTCCGGAGCGCGCCGTGGGCTTCAGACATCGCGTCGTGGGCAGCCTGGGCCTCGAAGTGGTTGTCCGCCTCGCGGAAGGTGAGGTCGGTCTCCTCGCTAATGTACTCGGCCGCTTTCGCCGGGAACTCGGGATGCGTGTTGAGTCCGGTCCCGACCGCGGTGCCGCCGAGTGCGAGTTCGGCGAGGCGACCGTGAACGTCCTGAACGCGGGAGATGCCCTTCTCGACCTGCGTGCGGTAGCCGGAGAACTCCTGGCCCAGTGTCACCGGCGTCGCGTCCTGCAGGTGGGTTCGACCGGTCTTGACGACGTTGTCGAACTCGTCTTCCTTGGCTTCGAGTTCGTCACGCAGCGTCTTCAGGCCCGGAATCACGTCCTTCTCGACCGCTTCGAGGGAGGCGACGTGCATTGCTGTCGGAATCACGTCGTTGCTGGACTGACCGAAGTTGACGTGGTCGTTCGGGTGGATTTCGCGAGTCCCGATGTCACCGCCGTACAGCTCCGTGGCGCGGTTGGAGATGACCTCGTTGGCATTCATGTTCGACGACGTGCCTGACCCGGTCTGGAACACGTCGACAGGGAACTGGTCGTCGTGCTCGCCGGCGATGACCTCGTCGGCGGCCTCGACGATACAGTCCGCCTTGTCTTCCGGAATCGTTTCGAGGTCGCGGTTCGCCTGCGCGGCCGCCTTCTTGACGACGCCGAGCGCTCGGATGAACCGCCGCCCGAACGTTACGTCGCTGATCGGGAAGTTCTCGACAGCGCGTTGCGTCTGTGCGCCCCAGTACGCGTCGGCTGGCACCTGCATCTCACCGAGACTGTCCTGCTCTGTCCGGTACTCGTCGGTCATACGTCCGGGGGGTGGTCCGCCCGGTCGTAAAACCCACCGGTACGAGTCCGGACACCACTCGGCACAGACCTGCAACTGCCGGGACAGTCGATCACTGAGCACCACGAGTCCCCGGTCGGACAGCGGAGACCGTGGGGTTCAGAACCCGTGACCTGGATAAACGTGTATTATCATTCGGAAATATTAAGTAGAATCTCTCTCCACTTACCATGAGTTCGACGCCACAGAGACGTTCATGACTGATGCCCCCACAATGCTCGGTGACGGCAGTGTGTTGCTGCCGTCGTCGGCTGTCGGGGCCTGATGGGACACCGACGGACATGACACATCGCGAACGCTCGCAGCCGGTGTACCCGCCGCGTTGCAACCGCTCGCTCGGCACGACGACGGGATGGCACACCCGTCATCTGGCGTATCCACCCCGCCTGCCAACCTGTGTTGGTGCGACAGGTGGCGGGTCGCGTGGTCTACGTGCGTGCTGGCTGGCGAGTCTATGTGACTGACGACACATCCGTCGGGACGATGGACGGCGAACTCACGTCGGCGAACCACTGAACAACCATGCGCGAGATACTCAGTAGACTCCTCGCCACCGGAGGGAGGCTCCGGTCGGCGGTATCGAGAGATGAATCGGACGGCGACCAACTGGCAACAGACGGTGGGGCGACGGTGAAGACGACCCGAGGCGATTCGCTTCGCAACTCGCTTCCGGTCGAATGGGAACTCATCGAATCCGCCCCGTTCTGGCTGCCGCCAGTCCTGTTTGCGGCCTTTTTCGTGTACGGCGCTATCGCCTGGAACTTCCTCCTGTCGCTGACCGACTACAGCGGCCTGGGCGGTGCGCAGTACGAGACATTCGATTTCAGTATGTACAGCCGCATGCTGAACGACGGGGCGTTCTGGCAGGCGGCACAGAACACGGTGGTGTTACTTGTCGTGTTCACCGTCCTCTGTCTGGCGCTTGGCCTGTTCGTGGCCATCCTCATCGACCAACAAATACGTTTTGAGAACACGTTCCGAACGATATACCTGCTCCCGATGAGCCTCTCGTTCGTCGTCACGGCGACGATGTGGGCGTGGGTGTACAACGCTCGCAACGGTGTGCTCAATCAACTTCTCCGGGTATTCAATCTCGAAGGGGCCATCGTGGGACTGCTCCGCCCGGCCGGGGTCAACGCCGAGGTCATTCAGTGGCTCTCCTGGAACACGACCGCACTGGCGGCGGTCATCTTCGCGCTCATCTGGCAGTTCAGCGGCTACGCGATGGTCGTCTTCCTCGCCGGCCTCCGGGCGATTCCGACCGAACACTACGAGGCCGCGCGGGTCGACGGTGCGTCGACGGTTCGGATGTACGCGCGGGTCATCATCCCGCAACTCCGTGCCTCCGCGGTGTCCGCGTCGGTGGTGCTGATGGTGTTTGCGCTGAAAGCGTTCGACTTCATCTACGCGCTCCGTGGCTCACAGCCGGGGGCGAACATGGACATTCTGGCAACGATGATGTATCGGGTCGCGTTCGACAGCCTCCAGTGGGCGTACGGGTCAGCCGTCGCTATCGTGCTGTTTGCCCTCGCGCTGCTGGTCATCGGACCGTACCTCTACAGCGAATACCGACGGGGTGAACTATGAGCATCAGAGGCGGCAATTTCATCGACGAACTTCGCAGTACAGAGAACAGTCGGATCGGCCTGTATGCCCTCCTGCTGGCGGGCATCGCGTTCTACCTCTTCCCGGTGGAGACGGCCGTGATGACGATGTTCAAGACCGAGAGTGCGTTCGCCCGGACGCTCCCGTTCGCGCCGCCGGGCACTGACGGCTTCACGCTCGAAGCGCTCAGCACCGCCTGGAACACGCTCCGGCCGGGACTGATAAACTCGCTGTTGATGGCGATTCCGGCGACGATTATGTCGGCGCTGCTGGGCAGTATGACCGCATACGGACTGACGACGATTAGCTGGCGCGGTCAGGTCGGCGTGGTCGTTCTCATCATCGCGGGCATCTTCATCCCCTACCAGGCCGTGCTGGTCCCGCTGGCACAGTTCTGGTTCCAGGTGCTTCCGGGGCTGCTCAACGGCTTCGTCAACACCGTCTTTGGGTTCATCACGGGCGGCAACTGGCAGTATCCGAGCCGTAACGGGTACGTGCAGTTGCTGCAGCTGTCTATCACCCACGCCGCGTACGGGATTCCGATCTGTACGCTGCTGTTCCGGTCGTATTACCAGAGCATCTCCGACGAGATGATCGAGGCCGCTCGCCTCGACGGTGCGAGCGCGTTCAGCATCTATCGCAACATCATCCTCCCGCTGTCGCTGCCGATGTTCGCGGTGACGCTCATCTACCAGTTCACGCAGGTCTACAACGACCTGCTGTTCGCGCTCGTACTCGTCAACGAACCGGCTTCGCAGGTGGCGACCCAGCGTCTCGCGGCGCTCACTGGTGGGGTCGTCCAGTCGTTTAACACCACGATGGCAGGGGCCATCGTCGCAGCACTGCCGACGCTGCTCGTCTACATCGTGTTCGGCGAACAGTTCGCGAAAGGCGTCGCTGGAGAATAATCACGGAGGTATTCACAATGGCACAACTCACACTGGACGAGGTAACGAAGACGTTCCAAGACGACGACGGCGAAATCATCGCGGTCGACAAGGTATCGGTCGACATCAAGGACGGCGAGTTCCTCTGTGTCGTCGGCCCATCGGGCTGTGGGAAATCGACGACGCTGCGGATGATCGCGGGGCTCGAAGACATCACACGCGGTGAAATCAGGCTGGACGGCCAGATCATCAACGACCAGCCGCCGGCCCGCCGGAACGTGGCCATGGTGTTCCAGTCCTACGCCCTGTACCCACACATGACTGTGCGGGAGAACATGGCGTTCGGGCTGGAGGAGTCGACAGATATGCCCGACGACGAGATCAACGAGCGCGTCGAAAAGGCGTGCAAGGACATGGGCATCTTCGATCTCATCGACCGCAAGCCCGGCGAACTCTCCGGCGGCCAGCAACAGCGCGTGGCGCTCGGTCGTGCTATCGTTCGAGACCCCGAAGTGTTCCTGATGGACGAGCCCCTTGCGAACCTGGACGCGAAGCTCAAAGCCGAGATGCGGACCGAACTCCAAGAGCTCCAGCAAGATCTGGACGTGACGACGGTGTACGTCACCCACGACCAGACGGAGGCGATGACGATGTCCGACCGCATCGCAATCCTCAACGACGGCGTCCTCCAGCAGTGTGCGACGCCGCTTGAGTGTTACCACGAGCCGAACAACCTCTTTGTCGCTGGCTTCATCGGCGAGCCGTCGATGAACTTCTTCCCGACGACGTTGGAGGGGTCGACGCTCAAAGGTGAGTGGTTCGAGTACGAACTCAGCGACGAGACGGTTGCCGCCGTTGAGGGCACGACCAACATCACGCTCGGCATCAGACCCGAAGACATCGAGTTCGTTCAGAGCGACGCCGGTCCGAACGTGTTTGATTCGACGGTCCATGTCGTCGAGCCACGTGGGAACGAGAACACGGCGCACCTGCAGTTCGACGAATCGATGGATGATCAGTTCATCGCGACAGTCGGTGGGATGAAACAGCTCAAATCCGGCCAGCGCGTCAAGGTTCGATTCCCCGAAAACGCCATCCACCTCTTCGACACGGCCAGTGGAGAGGCCATCCGGAACCGTACGCTCGACGAGATCGAAACGGTCGAATCCGTCGTCTGAGCGGAACCCGTCGTAGCCGTCCTTATTCTGCTGTTGGTCGCTCGTGAGCGTCTGCTGTCACGCCCAACGGTCGAGTCCGGTCTGGACGACCGAGTCGTCAATACGTTCGAACCCGCGGGCGACCTCGTCGGCGTCGACCTCCCACTGCTCGGTGACGAACGCACGGGCGGCATCGATATCCGGCTCGATGCCGTCCGGAATCTCGTAGTCGTCGGTCACTGCGGGGTCGAGAAACAGGTCCCGGATGCGGTCTGCGTGGTCGATGTGTTCCCCGCGGGCCGCAAGCACCGCGTAGAGGTCGCCATGCTCGTGGAGGTCTTTGACGGCTGTTTTGGGGCCGATACCTGAGATCCCCTCGTTGAAGTCCGTCCCCATCAGAATCGCCGCGTCGACCAGTTGCTCCCAGGAGAGGTCGTGGTGCTTGAGTGTGGCCGCAAAATCCATCAGTTCGGGATCGCCCTTCGAGGTAATCTGGCGGAGCGTCATCGGCGCACCGAATAGGAGCGCGTCGTAGTCTTCGGTCCCGACGTAGTCCACGTCGCCCCGCCGGGCCATCACCGACGCCTGCCCCTCGCCTTCTGCTGGGGCATCGACGATAGGCACGTCGAGCAGTTCCAGCAGGTCCCGCGTCGTGTCGACGATAGTGTCGGTCAGCCGTTGCGTGCGAGAGTCAAGCTTGGCGACGCGGGTGCTGTCGCCCGCTTCCCGGGCCGCCTCCAACTCGGATTCGTATTTCTCGCGTTGCTCGCGGCGCTTCTCGACCTCGTCGTCTTTGAGGTCCGTGACCGCGCCGTCGAAGACGAACACCGGCGTCATGTCGTGCTCGAAGAACTTCGGCAAGCCCTGCACGACGCCGATGAGGTTCGCCACCTCCTCGCCGTTGCTGGTGGTGTACTTCGACTCACTGGTGAACTTCACCGTCGTCGTCAGATAGCGATAGAGCCAGTTGTGGGCGTCCACGGCGACGACACTCCCGCCGAGATCGTCGAACGACACGTCCGACAGGGCCGCGAGCGACCGCAAATCAGCGTTTCCCATTGGCAGGCTTTTGGCCGACAGCGGTTTGAATCTCTCGGAGACGACGTGTTACTTCGTGATGGCACACAGTCAGCGTCGGTCGGGTGGCTCAGTCGGTCCGTGCGGACGGCTCCTCAGCCCACTCGTTGAGGACCGTTGGCGGGTCTGCGTTGGCCTTTGCCGCGAGGAACGACTCCTCAGCGGGCGAGAGGTCGCGCTCCCGAAACAGGTCCAGCCCGGCCTGATACCGGCCGGTACTGCGGTCGCCCGGCCAGACGAGGTCGAGTTCGGCCATCCCTGACTCCGCGCCGCTGAAGCAGAACCCGGCCCGGTAGGCGGCCTGATACGAAAACGGATTGTTGACGCCGATGGACACACGTTCGAAGCCCCGTTCCGTGGCCCGCTCCCGAACGAACCGGAGGAGACGGGCACCGAGCCGGTCGCCCTGCCAGTCCTGCCGGACGGTGATGTACCGGACACAGAGGGTGTCCGGGTCTGTCCGGTCGGCGTCGAACGCAGCTGCGGCCACGACGCCGTCGTCCCCGATGACAGCCTTCCCGGTCGAGGTCATGACGAATTTGCCCGCGTACGCGAACTGCTCGTAGTCCAGCCGGAGCCGGTGGCCGTCCTCGGGCCAGCCGAGCAGCGTGAACTCCATAGTCCAACTGAACGGGCCGCCGACTGTAATCAGTACTGGTCCCTGTTTTGTCACACCAACCGCCGTCGTCGTTGAATCCGGGAGAGGGAAGTGCTTGGAGTCGGAACTCCCTGTATGAGCGTCTCGACGGTGGGGAACGGTCGTATCGAACTGTCCGCTCGGACGGCGCTGGTCGCCGTCGGTGACCTGCTGGCGATTGCCCTGTTCGTCGGTGTCGGCGAGCTAACCCACGGTACCAATCCGATACTCAATCCAGGTCGGTTCGTTGGGGCGCTGACGCCCTTTTATATCGGCTGGCTCCTCGTTGCAGGACTTGGAGGACTGTACACCGCCGCCGCGACCGCGACGGTTCGTGCGGCTCTCGGCCGCACTATCGTTGGATGGGTGCTGGCAGTCGGGATCGCACAGGGACTTCGGTCAACGGCGATGTTCCCCGGTAATGCGGCGCTGACATTCGCACTCGTTTCCGTGCTTGTCGGTGGCACGCTGCTGTTACTCTGGCGCGGCGTGATTGCAGTCGCAAAATAGAGCGGCCTGCAGCAGGGCCACAGTGTCGATGACGGACTATCGCAGGTCGGCGACTTCGAGCGACTCTGTCGACTGAATCCATGCCTGGTGGTTCTCCCGGTCGTAAATTACGAACTCCTCGTCCCCGATGTTCAGTTCGGCGTATCGTCGTTCTTGGTCGTCGGTCGCGGCGTCCGTCGTGTTGTCCGTTGCGTTCGTGCTCATTGTCTCGTTTGGGAATCGGCGTTCCGTTTTTCTCCGATTTAACGTATCTTGGCGTACCTAATAAGCACACGGACCCAGTTATCATCGTAGAAAATAGAGGCCATTATCACACCCCGAACCCCCTAATCACGTTCTCAAATTCTGAAACCGGTAGTTAGGAAGTTCTATCCCGAGAAACAGATAACCGTTACAGCAGTCATCGTCTACCGGCTAGCAAACACCGCATTCCAGCTTTGTGGTGAAATCACATAGCCTGCGTTCGGCTGCGGGCCAACAACAACAGGTCACCCTTGCCCTTATATTGTGAACTGTTCACAGAAATAGCATCATATTAATCTTTCCCCCATATCCAACTCATAACTTATGAGATTGTTACCCAGCAGGTACTGAGTAAATTTGCAGGGGCCATTGAGTGTATTATCCCGTATTTTAGGGAAACATTCATATACTACGCTACCATAGAGTAGTTTATACTTATGACGGGATATTACGACATCATTCTCGGGCTCATTCCGCTCGCCATGGCCGGCATCACCGCCTTTCTGTTCGTTGCCGGCTTCGAACTGACGACGGCGATTCCGATGGCCTCTGTCGTAACAGTCGGTCTCATCGGCCATGCGATGTTCGTCCGTGCCCCCGTCGACCCGGTTCCGAACGACACGTCGACTCAGCAGGGCGCGCAGTCGGACCCGGTCCAGACCGCGGATTAGGCGCTGTCCCACCCGTCACATCTCCTGTTTTCGGTAGACTTCCCGTGACTGTGTACCCAGTTGAACAGACTGGCCCCCGCCGGGCAGTATAAGAGTCGGTCGCCCAAACGACGGAGTATGACGACAGATGCG
Source organism: Haloarcula sp. CBA1127 (assembly GCF_001485575.1). Lineage (NCBI taxonomy): Archaea > Methanobacteriati > Methanobacteriota > Halobacteria > Halobacteriales > Haloarculaceae > Haloarcula > Haloarcula sp. CBA1127. The sequence continues at coordinate 2,903,522 of NZ_BCNB01000006.1, read as the reverse complement.
ACAGCGCTGTTCCTGCAGAGCGACGAAGTAGCTGACCTCGCTGAACCCACCGAGTACGTCGACGCCGTCAGAGATGGGTATCGCCAGCGCGGCGAGGGTGCCCCAGCGACTCCCAGAACGACGCTGTTCTCGGACGAGCCCGCGGGAATGTTGACGGGCTATCTCGCGATTCTCCCCGACACCGGTGCGATGGGCGGGTACACCTACGCGGCCGGTTTCAGCGGGCGAGACGCACACTTCACGCTCCCTATCTTCGACTCCAACAGCGGCGACCCGCTCGCCGTCCTTGACGGTGCGAGCATGAACCCCCACAAGACCGGCGCGGCCGGGGCGGTCGGTGTCGACGCACTGGCCCGCCGCGACGCCAGCGACCTCGCAGTCATCGGCAGTGGAGCACAGGCCCGCGGTCAGGTCCGTGCGACGGCGACAGTCCGAGACTTCGACCGCATCGAGGTGTACTCCCCGACGGCCAGTAGCCGGGAGTCCTTCGCCGCGGAGATGAACGACGCGCTGGACCCGACGGTGGCTGCTGTCGCGTCCCCAGCCGCAGCAATCGAGGGGGCCGATGTCGTTATCACCGCGACCAGCGCGAGCGAACCGGTGTTCGACGGCGACCTGCTCGAACCGGGAACCCACGTGACCGCGATGGGCCAGTACCACCCCGAGAAGAACGAACTGGACGCGACGACAATCGAACGCGCCACGTACGTTCCGGACCTGCGCGAGCGGGTGACACAGGACGCCGGATCGTTCATCAATGCCCTCGATGCGGGCGTCGTCGACGAGGATCACGTCCACGCGGAACTGGGTGATATCGTCGCTGGAAACGCCTCTGGGCGGCAGTCACCTGAGGAGATTACGGTCTTTGACTCCGGCGGCACGGCCATCGAAACCGTCGCTGCGGGCCATATGCTGTACGAGCGGGCGAAGGCAGACGGTCGCGGCGAGGAGATCGACTTTGCGCCCGCGAGCAAAGCCCTGACCGGCCGATAGCTGTCGTGAGAGTGCAGTTTAGAGGTACGGGCCGAGACCGAGAGCGTCGACCAGACTGATGCCCGCGGCGAGTGCACCGACGATGTAGCCGGCGATGGTCCCACCGTTCAAAAGCGGAAGTCCTGCGTGCGCACGTCCCTTCAGCACCATCCAGAGCAGTATCGTCAGGCCGACGTAGGACCCGACCATCGCGGTCAGCGCCGGCAACGGAACGCCGAACACCGACAGCACGTCCGATGAGGCGAAGAACGCGGCGCTGGCGACAAGTATGGACGGAATAATCGCGTCACCGAGGCCAATAAACAGCGCGTCGCGCTCCAGTGGGTCGGCGTGAACGTCGTCACTTTCGTCTGCTTTGCCAGTCTCTGTCGCTTCGTCGGGACGTTCCGCCGGCTGGCTCCCATCCACAACCGCCGGACCGCCCGCGTCAGTCTCGGATGCTGTGGTCGCCGGCTCCTCGGCCGCGTCGTTCGCCGCTGCCGATTCGTCGCTTTCCTCGGATTCCGCCGTTGGATCCGGCGCTGTTGCGTCGAGATAGGAGTACGACAGCGTCATCGGGATCACGAGGACGACAGGGACCTTGAGGTCCATGACGCCCGATGCCAGCGTGAGCATGTGCTCAGTTCCGTAGACGCTGATCGCATCGTACACGGCGAGGACAGTCAACAGGACGAGCGCCGGCAACACCCCGAAACTGATACCGAACAGGCCGGCGGCAGCAGCCCCCATCACGGCACCGGCGCTGTCGATGACATACCACTCGGGATAGACCAGCAGTGCCGTCCCGAGGCCCAGCGCTAACAGGACGGCACCGACGTTGAGGCCGGCGTACGTGAACACCGGCGGCACAAGCACCTGAAACACGTACAAAGAGAGCCAGGCCGCCGAGAAGACGATGAGTCCGCGGATGAGCTGGTCCACGTCGTAGCGGAAGGCAAGCAACATAACCGCCGTCGCAACCAGAATCGCTCCGATATACATGAGGCTGTTCGTGGGATCAGACGGGTCCTCGACAGCCTGGTAGCCAGCCGATTCGAAGGGCTGAACCAGCGCTAATGCGCCGAGTTGGACGAACAGGAAGATACCAGCAATAAGGCCACAACCGCCGAGGATTCGCCACCGTCGCTCCATGCACACACGTCCTGCAGGAACCGGTTTGAGCGTTACGAAGCAGAGGTGGACAGGCGTCGGCGGTTCGGAGGACTGTTACCGCGCGTACAGGACCGTGCCGACCAGCGCTGGGAGATGCACGCTGTCGCTCGGTGAGACTGCGAGGTACGGGCGTTCGACCGGACCGAACACGTCGACAACGGAGCCAACCGTCTGGAGCTCCTCGTCGACCACGGTGGTTCCCACTGACGCGTACTCGTCGTCAGGTGCCCGGACGACGGCCAGTCCCTGTGCGACCCGCGAGACAGTGCCGATGCGTTTCATTCACGGAGTGCCTGCATGTAGGCCGCTACGGCCCCGAGCAAGTCGCTTTTCGTCGCATCGTCCGCATCCTTGACGACGACTCGCCCGCGGCCTTCGTACTCGCGTGGATACGTCTTGTCCCGTTCGATGACCGCGTCGTAACCGACCTGCTGGACGGCTTTGGCGATCTCGTCGACAGTCGGGTCCTCCACAGCTAGATCCAGTGACACACGACGCCCATCGCTTCGCGAACGGTTGGCGTCGAGTGCCGCCGGCCAGATAACGTTCTCGACCATACCGGCAGTGGCCGCCCGTGGCATATATGGGTTATCGTCACCGTCGACAGTCGGGAACATGAACATCAGATGAAATATATGAAGAATCAAGCTTACATACCTCTGTAATCTATCCGTAGTATATGGTAAAGAAAGGGTTACTTGCTATCGCCGCCGTGGTGCTTCTCGTGGTTCTGGGGACGGGGGTCCTAGTCGGAGCACAGTTCGCAGGCGGGACAGCGGAGACAACGACACAGACAACCGATTCACAGAGCGGCGATGGCGGCGGTAATGACGATAGTTCAACGGCGACAGCGGGCAATAGTACGACGCCGACACCAACGGCAGAAACAAACGGAACAGCGACCGAGACAGCGACCCCACAGCAGGAGTCGATTCCGGCGCGGGAGTTCAACGAACAGAACGTCTCGGACTACGTCCGGCAGTTCCTTAACGAGGAACGCAAGGCTGCAGGCGTCCCAGCGTTCGAGTCGGGACTCCGGACGGAAAAGGATCTCAACGAGATGGCAAAGAGCCACAGCGAGCAAATGGCCGTCGAAGGGCAGGCGATCCACAAGGTCGACGGCGTCTCCAGTAAGGACCGGTACAAAAACACCGGCCTTTACGACCGGTGCACGTTCGACTCTGCAGAAGGCGAGTACATCGAGCAACCGGACCGAAACCGGTTCGAGGCGGTTGAGAAGACAGTCGCTGGACAAACGTACGAAGAGGGTGGCAAAGAGCGATTCCACGCTACCGACAAGGAAGTCGCCAGAAAGATCGTTGATGACTGGATGGCGTGGCCAGACTACCGCGAACGGCTCACGCTCCGCAACGCTAATCTCGTCGGTGTCGGTGTGGAGATAACCGATACCGGCAACGTGTACGTGACTGCCAACATCTGCGGCTAACGGCTGGACGGGCTAATCGGTACAGCGACTGTTCTGATGGCCGGGCCGTTTGTGAGCAGTGTCTTGCCGCCACCGCTCCACATCTCTGCTCGGGTTCTATATTTTCCCCAAATGCGAGCGTGTCGTCGTTCCCCCGCTTCTCTCTGTGGTGAACCGTTTGGAAACCGCTGGTGGCAGTACTCACTCAGTCAGCAGAGCTCCTCAACGTAATACTGTCTCTTGTGGGTGAACCGGAGGCTGTTATCCTATCTCTCACAAGACACTTACACAACCCATTTTACCAGCTATTATGAATCGTCGACAACTCCTCTCAATCTCAGCACTTTCCATACCTCTCTCGGGTTGTGTCGAGTGGGATTTTGATGGCACAACCGAAAATAACTCACCAGCACCGAAGGCGACAGATACGCCGAGCAAAACCGCCACTGAAACCGGGACGCCGCCTTCCGAGGTATCGACACCGGAATGTTGGCCATCGATGTGTGAAGGGTCGAAGCTCGTGGAAGTCCAAGTTGTCGGCGGGTTCTCGGGTGCCGTTGTGATAATAGCCATATGCCAGGACAAGGAGCTTTCAATTCACCCAGGGCAATCAGTCCAGATTAACCGCGATACGGATGCGCAGACCTGTCGAATTGTGTTATCTGTCGACGGCAAGCAAGCATTCAGTGAAACGGTCAACAGCCACCAAAGCGTGAATCTGACAGTGGATTCGGACGGCGAAGTAACTGAAAGATGGATCGTTCAGTAACGGACAGGCCCGCTTCAGTTCGCTCTCTTGTGGTACTTCGATTTGGTCGTGACTCCCGTTCCGTACGGAAACGTACGGTGTGCCGGGTGAACGTAATATTCCGTAGTTCGCCAGTTCTCGAAGCGAAAAAGCCGCTCAGTTACCGCGCTACTCGCCGCTGCCTTCGGAGCCGTTACCGCCGCTTTTCTGCTCTGCCAGCCAGTCCTCGTACTCGTCCTGCGGGACGACCTCAACGGTCCCGAGCATCTGTGAGTGGCCAGAGCCACAGTACTCGGCACAGTAGAGCTGGTATGTCCCGGTGTTACCCGCGTTGGTTCGGAGGCGGTTGTACTGGCCGGGGAACGCGTCGGATTTCAGCCCGAGCCCGGGAACGTGGAACGCGTGTAGCCAGTCAGTCGACGTGATCCGCAAGGATACGTCCTGATTGGCCGGTATCTTCATGTCCGTCGTGGTAGTCACCTCTGCCTCGCCGTCCCAGCTCGATTCGTTGTAGTAGAACGTCCAGCCGTACCGCTGGGCTTCGACGGTGATGAGTTCAGTGTCCTGTTCCTGTAGTTCGGCCTGGTCACCGGCCTCGGCGGTGACGTACGGGCTCGCCATCACCTGGTAGGAGGCGACGCCGACGAACAGGAGAATGATCGCCGTTGCGATGGTCCAAGTGACTTCGAGTCGGCGGTTCTCCTGCGTCGGAAGCGCCTCTTCCTGATTACGGAATCGCCAGACGGTGTAGATCAGAATCCCCTCGACGAGGACCGTAATCGGGATAGCGACGTACAGGAGGTTCATGTTCAGCCCCCAGATGAGGCTATCCGTCGTCGAGTCCTGAATCTGTGCGGCGGCGGCCGGCTCGGCGGCGAGCGCGAGCAACGCAGCACCGAACAGAGCGACCAGACCGGCGCGTTTCCGGGTCATGGATGCGGCTTAGGATTTCGGGGATAAATAACTGCTGTCTTCGCCGCAGGCTTCCGATTTGCAGCGATAGGGCAGCGGAGCGGCTCCGGACGGAGACAGCGGAATCGCGAGGTCTAAGTGGCCAGCATCGAAGGATACAATAATGGCAGAGAGCCGGACCTTCACCGGGCTGCTCGCCGCGACCGCTGTCGGCGTGTACTTGCTAGTTCTCGCCGGCGCGACGACAACGCTCACCGATGCGGCAGCAGCCTGTACTACTTGGCCGCTGTGTGACGGACCGGTCGACGTGACGAACACGGCCCTGTTAGTCGCCTGGGGGCATCGGCTCGTCGCAGCAGCCGTGGGACTCCTGGTGGTGGCTATGGCTGTAGTCGGGCTCCGATCCGGCTGTCGTGGCCGTGTCAAAGCAGCCATCATTCTCGGGGCTGCGCTGTACCCGGTCCAGATAGCGCTCGGCGCGATCGTCGCGACGAGCACCGAGACGGCACTCCCCGGCGCCCACCTCGCTCTGGGAATGGGCATCTTCGGCTCGTTCGTGCTGGCTCTGGCGTGGCACCTCGAAGCTGAGACGGGCAGTGATGACGAGACACCAGTGAAGAACCCGACACCCGCGCCGGAACCGACCGGAGACGACACCCCCGACCGGACCCCAGCGCTTACGTTCCGCGAACGGCTCGTCGGGACCGCGTCAGCGTACTTCCGTCTGATGAAGCCCCGGCTGATGTGGCTCCTGTGTCTGGTCGCTGCGGCCGGGATGGCACTCGCCGCCGGGCAGACGCTCACTGTTCGGACAGTGCTGCTCACGCTCGGGGGCGGCGTCCTCTCTATCGGCGCGTCGGGGACGTTCAATCACGTCCTCGAACGGGACATCGACAAGCGGATGGACCGGACCTCGGACCGTCCCATCGCGACCCACCAGATTCCGGTCCGGAACGCACTGGCTTTCGGCCTGCTCCTGTCGTTTGCCTCGCTATGGCTGTTCTGGCAGGTGAACGTACTCGTAGCGGTCCTCGGGCTGACTGCGATTGTGTTCTACAGCATTATCTACACGCTCGTCCTGAAACCCAACACCGTCCAGAACACCGTCATCGGCGGGGCCGCTGGCGCACTACCGGCGCTTATCGGCTGGGTCGCCGCCGACGGGTCGGTCGGCCTCCCGGGCGTCGTCCTTGCCGTCGTCATCTTCCTCTGGACGCCGGCACACTTCTATAATCTCGCGCTCGCGTACAAGGACGACTACGAGGCGGGCGGCTTCCCGATGATGCCGGTCGTCCGCGGCGAGACCGAGACGCGCAAACACATCGTCTACTATCTCGGGGCGACACTCATCTCAGCAGGTGTTCTGGGTGTGCTCACGCCGCTTGGCTGGCTGTACGCCGTCACGTCGGTGTTGCTGGGTGCGGTGTTCCTCTGGGCCGTCATCCTGCTCCACCGCGAGCAGACCGAAGCGGCGGCGTTCCGGGCGTTCCACGCGTCGAACGCCTACCTCGGGGCGGTCCTGATCGCCATCGTCGTCGACGCACTGGCACTATGAGCACCACGACAGCGACTCTCAGAGACGCGATACCGGACACGCGCTCGCTGGTAACCTGGGCAGCCGTATTGAACGCGGAGTTCATCCTTATTCTGGGCTACGTCGTCAACACGGCCCAGCCCGCAACGGGCCCGTTTCTGCTGGTGTTCCCGTTCATCTGGCTCAACATCGCCGGTCTCGTTGCCCTGCGAGTGCGACCGGAACTGACCAGCCGCCGCCGGACGGTCGGCAGTGCGGTTATCGCTCTCGGCTATCTGCTCGTGTTGGGGTACGTTGGCGGCGTGTACGGCACGGGCGGTCAGGGGACCGGTCTCCGGCTGGTCACGCAGGCCCCGCCCGGGTTCTCGCCGACGGTCGTGTTCAGCGGCGCGACCCTCAGTGTGGTGCTCATCCCGTGGAAAGTCGCCGGCTACCTGGCGCTGTCGTATCTGGTGTTCGTGACCGCTGTCGACGCAAGCGGCGGCGCGGTGGGCGGGGTCGTCGGCCTCTTTTCGTGTGTCTCCTGTGTCCTCCCGATTATCGCGTCGATACTGGGCGGGTTCGTCGGCGTCGGGGCGACGCTGTCACAGGCGGCCCTGTCCCAGTCGTACGGCCTCTCGACGGTGGTGTTCGTCACCTCGGTCGGGTTGCTGTACGGCGTCCACCGCTTCGACGTGACGCTCGTCGGCCGGCTCCGGGCACTGATCGACCGGCCATAGAGCTTTCAGGCAGACAGCCGTGAAAGCCGATATGAGCTCTGTCGAAATCGAATACTGCGTCCCGTGTGGGTTCCGCGAGCGAGCAGTACACGTTCAGCAGGCGATTTTATCCGGACTTGAGCGGGAACTCGACAGCGTCCGGCTCGTCATGGGCGACCACGGCGTGTTCAGAATCAGTGTCGACGACGAGACCGTCTACGACAAAGCCGAGGCCAGCGAGGAGTTCGACGTGGACGCTATCGTACGCGAGGTCCGATCGCACGTCATGTAACAGGGCATCGTGGTGCTGTCAGCGCAATCCCGTGGCGAGGCTGCCATCGGTTTGAGACGATTTACCGCACAACAAACTATTTATTGTTCTGCTGTGACATCTTCGGCAAATGGCGACGAAAACCGAGTTCTGTGACCACTGCGAAGACACCCAACCAGTCGTCACGGACAAGCCGTGGCTTCCGGCCGTCTGTCTGAGATGTGGCCGTAACGTGTAGCCGATAGCCGCGCGAGAACGGAACTGCTTTCGGCCACCCGACCGGACGAGGGCGCATGGACGAGGTACTGGTCGCGTCGGATGTCGGGCGGCGCTACGGCGATACGGTCGCACTTGACGGCGTTTCGCTGACGGCGACCACTGGAGAGGTGCTCGCGCTGGTCGGTCCTAACGGGGCTGGCAAGACGACGCTGGTGCGGGCGTTGACCGGAACAACAGATGCGACTGGCGAGGTACGGCTGTTCGGCCAGTCGCCCAGAACGGTCGCCCGTGACCGAATCGGGCTGTTGCCACAGTCGTTTTCGCCCCACGAGCGACTGACGGCGCGGGAACTACTCGAGTATTATGCTGGTCTGTACGACGATACCCGCGACGTCGAGGCTGTTCTCGACGATGTGGGTCTAGCCGACACCGCAAGCACGACATACGAGAACCTCTCGGGCGGACAGCAGCGGCGGACCTGTGTCGCGACGGCGCTGATTAACGACCCTGACCTTCTCGTGCTGGACGAGCCGACCACCGGCATCGACCCGTCTGGTCGTCGTGACCTCTGGCGACTGCTGGAGGGACTCGCCGACCGCGGCGTGACGATACTCGTCACGACACACTACATGGAGGAGGCCCAGCGGCTCGCGGACCGCGTCGGCCTCCTCGCCGACGGGACACTCATCGCACTTGACTCCCCGGAGCAGCTCGTGGCCGAACACGGCGGCGACAGCCAGCTCATCGTGGATGGGTCCTTCGACGAAGCTGCCGTCTCAGCCATCGACTACCCGGCGGAGACGGCGCTTCGAAACGGCCGGCTGGTCGTCTACGGTATCCGGCCGGAGTCTATCGGCAACATCACTGAGCAACTGGGGCAGGCGGGCATCGAGTACGACAGCCTGACCTGGAAACAGCCAGACCTAGAGGACGTGTACCTCGAACTCACCGGGACGGCCGTCGGCCAGCGCGGTGAACCACAACAGACGGGGCCGGTCGCGGGTGGTGCCCAATGAGCCGGCTGGGACGACTCACAGCGGAGACGCGCGCAGCGTCGCTGGCCTTCCTCCGGCGACGGACGGCCGTCTTCTTCACGTTCTTTTTCCCGGTCATCATCGTCGTCATCTTCGGCGTGCTAGTCCAGACCCAGCCGGGCGGTGGCGGGCTGTTCACGGAGCCGCCGAGCTTCTACGCTCCGGGGTATCTGGCCGTTGTCGTCCTGTTTACGCCACTCTCCCGCGTCGGTAGCGAGGTGGCCAGACACCGGGACGGCAATCGCTTCGAGAAATTGGCGACGACACCGCTGACCCGGACCGAGTGGCTGCTGGCACAGACGCTCGTCAACGTCGCCATCATCGGCATCGCCGGCCTGCTGATACTCGGCATGATGGTGTGGCTGACCGGCGCGACGATCCGCCCCTCTGTACTCCTGCTCCCCTTTGTCGGCCTCGGCGTCGCGCTGTTCTGTGCCGTCGGTGCGATGCTCGGCAGCCTTGCGGACTCACAGGACGGCGTCATTGCGGCGAGCAACGGCCTCGCGCTCCCGCTGCTCTTTCTCTCGGAGACGTTTGTCCCACAGACACTTCTGCCCGCGTGGCTGCCGACGTGGCTCTCGCCGCTGACGTACTTCTCGCGTGGCGTCCGTGCGGCGACGACTGGAACCGGCGAAGCGCTCGGCCCACTTGCTGTCCTCACAGTCTGTGCCGTCGTCGGCTTTGTAATCGGTGCGCGACTCCTCCCGCAGACGGACTGAGCTCCACCGGGACCTTTTACAGGCGTGCGACTGACGACAGCAGACCGGACAGCTCCGCTTCAGTCGCGTTCCCTGCTTCGATAGCGTCTTTGGGGTCACGACCCATCTCCTGAACGGCCTCAATGGCGCGGTCGGGGCCGTAGTCGTAATGATACACCAGCCACGCGGCGAGCACCTGTCCGGTGCGGCCGATGCCGGCCAGGCAATGAACGACGACCCGCTCTTCTGTTTCACAGGCGTCAACCAGGAACGGCAGGATCTCGTCGTGGAGGCGGTCTTGGGCGATAAGTCGGTGGTCGGGAACCGGTACGTGGCGGACTGATGACGCTCCGAAGGCCTCCCGATAACGCCGGAGATTGGCCCCAGCGTCGTCGAGCTGTTGCCCGGGAAGCAGACAGCAGATCCGCTCAATGTCGTGTGCCTGCATATGTGCGATCCAATCATCGAGCGCGTCCTGATGCGTGGCGGCCGTATGCCAGCCCGGCGCACAGGACCCGTAGACGTACTCTTCGTTGGAGGCTGCAGGCGCGAAGCGGTGTGGATTCACGATGGGCATAGCACCCGTTACCCTGCCTATCCTACCGATACCCTTCACTCTACCCACCCAATTCTCAGCTGTGATTCTCTGAATAGAACACTGTCTCCGCCAGACTGCTCTCCAGCTCCGACCAGTTTCAGTGGCCACGTTTATACTGTCAGTTCCCCCTACGTCGAGACATGGTGACGTTTCTTGCCGGCGGGACGGGAACGCCGAAGCTCCTCGCCGGTGCCGACGACGTGTTTTCGCCGGCGGCGACGACTGTCGTCGCCAACACCGGCGACGATATCGAGCTCGGAGGCCACCTCGTCTGTCCGGACCTCGATACCGTCCTGTTTCTCGATGGTGAGGTCCTCGACCGGGAGACCTGGTGGGGTATCGCCGACGACACCGCTGAGACACACACCGAGCTGACGCGGCTCGCCGACGCCGCCGGGCTCGACGGCGGACCGCGATACCTTCCCGATGACGCGCAGACTGCGGGACGGGACATCGCACGCTGGCGGCGCTTCTCCGGCGTTGCGGAGTTCATGCACATCGGCGACCGGGACCGCGCGGTCCATGTTACGCGCACCTCGCTGCTCGACGAGGGTCGCTCACTGACAGACGTAACGCGGACGCTCGCCGATGCATTCGGGCTGGAACGGACGCTGTTACCGATGAGCGACGACCCCGTCGCGTCAATCATCCATACGCCGAGCGGTCCGATGCACTTTCAGGAGTGGTGGGTCGGTCACGAGGGGGAGCCGCCGGTCGAAGATGTCGAGTTCAGGGGCGCAGAACAGGCCAGCGCGACGGACGCCGTTCTGACGGCGCTTGACGATACTGTTGTCATCGGTCCGTCGAACCCCGTGACCTCGCTTGGGCCGATGCTCGCCATCGACGACATCGAACGAGCACTGCACGAGACAACGGTCGTCGCCGTCTCACCGTTCATCGAGGATACGGTGTTCTCGGGGCCGGCGGCGGACCTGATGGCCGGTGTGGGGCTGGAGCCAAGCACTGCCGGCGTGGCCGAAGCCTACCCCTTCGCTGACGCGTTCGTGCTGGACGAGGGGGATTCGACGACACTCGACGTGCCGGTCGTCCAAACCGACACGACCCTCAATGATGCGGCTGACGCTAAACGGGTGAACCGTGCCGTCGAGACAGCTCTTTCGGAGGTGGCCTGATGTTCGAGCCACGCGTCGCCCTCGCAAGTCTCAGCGGCGAGGCTGACGCCTCGTGGGCCCGTGCAGTCGAGTCTCACGTCGGGTGTGCGTTCCTCGGCGGTATTGCGCTCGACGACCGGACCCGCGAGGCTGCACGAGTGATGACGGACCGCGACCGCTCCGAGTTTCTGCCGGACGATCCGGTCGCGTTCGTTGACGACCAGTTGGCTGCGCTTGCGGACGCACCGCTACGCCCGGCGTTCAATGTCCGGAGCGCGACGCTTGGCCCTGTCGAGCGTGCCGCCGCCGTCTGTCAGCGCCACGACGCTATCATCGAAATCAACGCTCACTGCCGGCAGGACGAGATGTGCGCTGCGGGTGCCGGTGAGTCGTTGCTTCGGGAGCCGGAGCGACTGGCGGCGTTCGTGGAAGCAGCAGCGTCGACAGGGGCGACGGTTTCGGTGAAGGGCCGTGCCGAACTCGACGGCGTCTCGCTCCCGGCCGTTGCCCGAGCCATCGAAGATGCCGGTGGTGATGTATTCCACGTCGACGCGATGGACTCGGAGTCAGTCATCGCCGACGTGGCTGACGCCACTGGCCTGTTCGTCGTCGCGAACAACGGCGTTCGCGGGACGGTGACCACACGAGAGTACCTCTCGTACGGTGCTGACGCCGTCAGCGTCGGTCGCGCGAGCGACAGGCCGGAGCTACTCGAGGAGGTCCGGGCGACGACAACGGAGTGGTTCGCATCGGAGGTGTCACCGTGAGCGAGCGGTCGGTCGGACAGAACGCCCAGTTGGCACTATTACTGGAGGTCTCCGGCACGCCGAAGCCCGGTAATGTCGACCGCCAGCGGGAGTACGACGACCTCCGGTTCGAGCACTTCATGGCCGGCGCTGTGGGCGCACGGAGGGGGCTTGACCGCGCGGCTGCGGGCGACCCTATCGGTCCTGCGTTCGAGACCGCTGTCGAGGGGATGGCCGGTCAATCCGGCGGGAACACCCAGTTCGGGGCACTGTTGGTGCTCACACCGCTGGCGGCCGCGGCGAGTGATGGCCGACTGTCGCCTTCCGGTGTCGATGCTGTGGTTCGTGGAACGACGGTTGAAGACGCTGCGGCCTTCTACCGCGCCTTCGAGCACGTCGATGTGGCCGTCGAGGACCCGCCCGACGGGCTGGAACCGCTCGACGTTCGCCGCGGAAGCGACGCGATTCCGGAAATCCGCGCGCGCGAGATGACGTTGTTCGACGTGATGGAGTCCAGCGCCGATACCGACGGCGTGGCCGCCGAGTGGGTCTCCGGCTTCGAACGCGTGTTCGAGGCCAGCGAGTGGTTACTGGATGGGTCTGGTCCGGTCGCCGACCGCGCGTCCGAGGTCTTCCTCGAACTCCTTGCGGCGGAGCCGGACACCTTCGTCGCCACGCGGCAGGACCGCGAAATCGCTGTAGAGGTTCAGGAGCGGGCACAGGCCGTTCTCGACGGTGACGAAGACGCAACGGATCTCGCCGAGGAGTTCGTCAGGTGTGATATCAATCCCGGAACGACTGCCGACCTCGTTGCGGGGTCGCTGTTCGTCGCGCTCGAACGGGGGCTCGAAGTGTGACCGGCGGCCCTTCGGCAGGCGATGGTCCCGAATCCAGTAATTCCGAGACACAGTGGCCTGTCACGCTCGCCGGCGTCTCCGAGACGGTCGTCACCACGCTGGGGCCGAACGAGCGCTGGAACGTCGCCGCACTTGGTGTCCATGCACCGGATGACGATGGGCCAGCTACGGCGACGACGTGGGGCCGAACCCGGACTTGGCGGAACTTTCGGGAGCGTGGTAGCGGCTACGTCCAGTTCACGCGCGACCCGGTCGATTTCGTCGAGGCGGCGCTGTCGGTTCGCGAGGAAGACGACCCTGTTATCGACAGCGCGGACGCCTGGGTAGCGGTCGATGTCGAACGGCGTGACTCCGGGAGTGAGGGGGACACACAGTGGGTCGAGTGGGCGCTACACCCCGTCGACAGCACCGTCGAGCGCCGTGTCGTCCCGACGACGAACCGTGGCCACGCCGCCGTCGTTGAGGCGACTGTCGCAGCCTCGCGGCTGGATGTACCAAGCTACGACCGTGAAACGCTGCTGGAACGACTCGCGTACTTCGAGTCCGTGGTCGAAACAGCCGGTGGTGAGCGCGAGCGGGCAGCCTTCGAGCGCGTACGCGTTCTGGTCGACGCCGACTGGTAGGGGACTCCGACGGAATTTGGGGCATACAGGCGACACACGACGGTCTGAGACAGGCTGTGTCGCACTCTTACAGGACCTGCCACAGTGACGCTCAGCGCACGGTTGCGGGTCGTCCCACCCCTACTGATAAACATTCGCGTGCGTAGTCCGTTCCGAACCCTTTTTGAGTGCGACCAAGCAAGTAGCGCGCATGGCAATCAAACCCGCCTACGTCAAGAAGACCGGGACGCTCCTCATGGAGCGATACCCTGACGCCTTCGGTGCAGACTTCGAACACAACAAAGATGTCGTCGAGGAACTGACCAACATCGAGTCCAAGGGTGTCCGCAACCGTATCGCCGGCTACGTCACCCGGAAAATGAACAACCCGGTCGAAGCGTAACTCGGTTCTTTCTCTCTGTCTCCCGCGGTACCTGAGCTACTGCTCTCTTCAGTCACAGCCCGCTACTGCTCGGGCTGAGCGCGCTGGCTGTCGCTCTGGCGTTTTCGGTGGATGATGCCCTGCATATTGGCGGTCCGGGCGGCGATGTCGCGGAACGACTCGCCAACGTCGCTGTCCTCGTCAAGCACAAGCGGTTCGCCAGTGGCGCCGCCCTCCCTGACTTCGGGGTCGAGCGGAATCTCGCCGAGGAACGGCATCTCCGTTTCGTCGGCAAACTCGCGGCCGCCGCCGCTCCCGAAGATGTCGTGTGTCCCACCACAGTCTGGACAGACGAACGAGGACATGTTCTCAACGATGCCAAGTACCGGCGTCTCGTGGCGACCGAACATCCGGAGTCCCTTCCGGGCGTCATCGAGGGCGACTTCCTCCGGCGTGGTGACGATGACGGCCCCGGAGACGGGCACCTGCTGGAGCATCGTCAGCTGCGTGTCCCCGGTCCCCGGCGGCAGGTCCACGACCATGTAGTCGAGTTCGCCCCAGAGCACGTCATCCCAGAGCTGCGTGAGGACGTTGTCGACCATCGGACCGCGGAAGATAACTGGGTCGTCCTTGCCGACGAGGAAGTCCATACTCATCAGCCGAATCCCGTGTTTTTCGACGGGAATTATCTCTTCGTCCTCTGTCGCCTGCGGCTGTTCGTCAGCGTCGAGCATCCGCGGAACGTTCGGCCCGTACACGTCGGCGTCGAACAGGCCGACGCGAGCGCCGAGCCGTGAGAGGCCGGCGGCGAGGTTCACCGCGACGGTTGACTTGCCGACCCCGCCTTTCCCCGAGGCGACTGCGATGACGTTCTTGACCTTCGGCAGTGGGTCCTCTGCTTCCGGGACACCGCGGTCGACGCTCGCCGAGAGGTCGATCTCGCGGTCAAGGTCACCCAGCGCCTCGCGGACCTCGTTCGCGATGCTCGTCTCCGTCGGCGAGTACGGCGCACCGAGCGCCAGGTCGATGCTGACTTGATCGTCGGTCACGTCGATGCTGTTGATCAGCCCGAGCGAGACAATGTCGTCCCCAAGGTCCGGGTCCTCGACCGTTCGCAGGCGCTCGCGTACGTCGTCTGTATTCATGCACGTGGATAGGCTCCGGAGATGCGATAAGGATTGTGACGCAGGGAAAGCGATGCCGACCAAAGGGAGGCGTCTCGGACCGAGCCGTGCGTCGAAGCAGCACTAGACCCTGGCCTGGACGTTGAAGCTGAACATGGTTGTCTTCGAATCCACCGCGGGGTACGTCCCCGAGATGGTCGACCACGTCGCCGCGAACGACGGACTCCAACTCAACTCATCGAGTACATGCCGGACTCGTCAACCGCCTTGAGTGGGCCAGTCGATGAGCCATTGGCCGCCGCCGACGACTGAGTCCCACCCACTAGCTACCTCGACGGCCGCCGGAAGGTGTAGCTGACCGCGTTGTCGTCGGCCGAAGCCCGTATTTCACCGCGCTTGTGGTCGAATCGGAGGCTGTCGACCGGTCCGTCGAACGCGTGCAGGGGCATCTCACCCTCGACGCGGCCCTCGGGGTCGACCGAGAAGTACGTCGACCCACTGAACTCGGCGGTCAGTGTCCCGTCCTGCGCTTCGGTCACCCGATCCTCGCCGGCGAACTGTTCGAGATGTTCTCGGAGCGCCTGGCGGTCGGTTGGGCCGACTGTGGTGCCGCCGTCAGTGGCGAATCGCGGTTCCATACTATGGAGAGGGGCACTGGCCACTAGTTGCTTCCGTTCGGGGTCAGTGTACCCTCACGGCTGTGAAACCCGATGCAATGATTTTATTACCAATAGAAAAAGAGAAAATATAAATCTCATGTCGGAAATAGATGCTATAGTACAGCGGTATCAGCGGCTTGAATATCTGGCCAACGCCGCGATACTAGTCGCCGTGCTGTCGCTGTGTTGGTTGATCTGGGAGTTCACTGCCCTCCCGGGTGCCGGTTTCTTCATCATGGCTCTCGGGGTCGGGCTACTCGTTCGACTCGTCAATACCGACGGGCAGACCGAATTCGTGACGGACAAATCACCGGAGTCGGTCCGCTCAGAGTTTCTCGGTCCGAAGCCGCCGACCATGGCACTCACCTGGGGACGGGCCACTGAAGTAACTGAGACCGACGATGGCTACAAATACACGGTCTCGCCGTTCGGACGGTCCCACGTCGCCAGATACGAGACGGCCGACACCGAGGACGGGCTGACGATTACGACGACGTACGACGGGGACCACTACGCAACTCAGGAGATCTCTATCCGACGCGAGGACGGCCACACTGTCGTCTCGGTTTCAGGGTCGACAAAGAAGCTGCGGGCGACTGAGTATCTACTGACGCTGCTTCAGGACATATACGGTAGGAAATCTATGGCGCAACTGGGATACGAGGTACTGTAGTAGCCATTGAAACTCAATGCACACCCGATCGCACGACAGCAGTGCGATTGGTGTGTAAACCATGTCAATTGTTACTATAGCTGTCGACGGCTATCTGACTGTGCGTCACTCTCACGCGCCCGGCCCCCTTCGTTGCGTTTAAATACAACCCCGGAATAGAATCGGATAGACTCGTGTAGGGGGGTCGGCCCCCGAGTCCGCGTGCTGCGGGCGCGAGTGTCATAGAACGCGTGTCGTGGTAGCCAAGCCTGGCCCAAGGCGCAGGGTTGCTAACTCTGTGGCGTACAGCCTCCGGGGTTCGAATCCCCGCCACGACGCTCACCCATCAGTACCTACATATGAGTGCAGAAGACCCCAACGCGGGCGAGGACGCGGATGCCGAAGAGGAGGAGGACATCCGCTATTTCGTCCGTATCGGACAGACAGACCTCGACGGGACGAAATCCGTCGAGCGAGCACTGACAGAACTGAACGGTATCGGCCACCGGGCCGCCCGAATTATCGCCCAGAAGGCGGACGTCGACCGGCGCGCTGTCTTCGGCAAGCTCGACGACGACGTCATCGAGCGCGTCGTCGACCGCGTCGAGAACTTCGCCGACGATGTGCCCGAGTGGATGACCAACCACCAGAAGGACTACTTCACTGGTGAGACCACCCACGAGACCGGTAACGACCTCCAGCTTACCCGCCGGCAGGACATCAACCGCATGAAGATGATCGACTCCTACCGCGGTGTCCGACACAAGCGCGGCCAGAAGGTCCGTGGACAGCGTACCAAGTCCACTGGCCGGACGGAGGGAACCATCGGCGTCAACGTCGAGGCGATCAAGGAAGAGCAGGCTGAGGAAGCCGCTGCGGAGGATGACGAATAATGGCGCTTGGTTCAAACACGAAGTTCTACGAGACGCCGAATCATCCCTTCCAGGGCGAACGTATCGCCGACGAGGCCAACCTCATCGGCCGCTACGGCTTGAAGAACAAAGAAGAGCTCTGGCGCGCACAGTCCGAGCTTCGTGGCTACCGCCGTGAGGCACGGAAGCTGCTGGGCAGCGCCGGCGAGCACGAGACCGAGTCCGAGGAGTTCCTCGCTCGACTCAAGCGCTACGGCATCCTCAACGAGCAGGACCAGCTTGACGACGTGCTGTCGCTTGACGTGACTGACGTGCTGGAACGCCGCCTGCAGACGGTCGTTTACCGCAAGGGCTATGCGAACACGCCCGAGCAGGCCCGCCAGTTCATCGTCCACGGACACATCGTGCTGGACGACGCCCGTGTCACCCGACCCGGCATGACGGTGGAGACCGCCGTCGAGAGTTCGGTCGGCTTCGACGAGCACAGTTCGCTGTCGGACGAACTCCATCCTGAGCGCGCGGAGGCCCAAGAATGAGTGAAGACACCGAAGACATCTGGGGCATCGCCCACGTGCACGCATCGTTCAACAACACGATCATCACCATCACCGACCAGACCGGCGCGGAGACGCTCGCAAAGAGCTCCGGCGGGACGGTCGTCAAGCAGAACCGCGACGAAGCATCGCCGTACGCGGCGATGCAGATGGCCGAGGTCGTTGCGGAGAAGGCCCTCGACCGTGGCGTCGAAGGCGTCGACGTTCGGGTCCGCGGTCCCGGCGGCAACCTCCAGACCTCGCCCGGTCCGGGTGCGCAGGCGACGATCCGCGCACTCGCCCGAGCGGGCCTGGAGATCGGTCGCATCGAGGACGTCACGCCGACCCCGCACGACGGCACTCGTGCACCCAAGAACTCCGGATTCTAACCAATGACACAGGACTACGAGGTTGAGTTCGTCGAACGCGGCGAGCGCGAGGCGCGGATCCTCGTGCGCGGCATCACGCCAGCCTTCGCCAACGGCATCCGGCGAGCGATGGTCGCGGACGTACCGACGTTCAGTATCGACACCGTCCGCGTCATCGAGAACACCAGCGTGATGTTCAACGAGCAGATCGGTCTCCGACTGGGACTGGTCCCGCTGACGACCGACCTCGACGACTTCGAGATCGGCGACGAGGTGACGCTGTCGCTGTCCGTCGACGGGCCGAGCACGGCCTACTCCAGCGACCTCGTCTCCTCGGACCCGATGGTCGAGGCCGCCGACGACAACATCCCGATCATCGACCTCAAGGAGGGCCAACGTCTCGAAGTCGAGGCAGACGCCATCCTCGATACTGGTCGGGAGCACGCCAAACATCAGGGCGGCGTGGCCGTCGGCTACCGACACCTCCAGCAGGTGGAGGTCGTTGGCGACCTCGGCGAGTTCGAGGACGACGATCCGAACATCCTGCGTGGCGTCATCGAAGAGCAGGCGGCCGAACACGCCGCCGGCGACGCCACCAACGGCGAACTCGTCGCGACAGATGAGTTCGACAACGACCTTCGGAACCGCTACCCCGGCAAGGACGTCGAGGTATCGGACGTGCCGAACGCGTTCGTGTTCCACGTCGAGACGGACGGGTCGTTCACCACCGAGGAACTGGTCCTGCGCGCGGTCGAGACGCTGCGTGACCGCGCGACCGAACTGAAAGACGCAGTCCAGCTGTAACGATACAATGCCCCGACACACCCCACCACTACCGATGACCGCCCGCTCCCCGAGCGCGAGGACCGAAAGGGGTTTTACGGGGCACGCAAAACGAACAATCGCGCGCAGGGATAGCCAAGTTTGGCCAACGGCGCAGCGTTCAGGGCGCTGTCCCGTAGGGGTCCGCAGGTTCAAATCCTGCTCCCTGCACTTTTCCCACAACGGAGGAATCATATGAGTAAGACGAACCCGAGACTCAGTAGTCTCATCGCCGACCTGAAGTCAGCCGCCCGCAGTTCGGGCGGTGCTGTCTGGGGCGACGTCGCCGAGCGCTTAGAAAAGCCACGGCGCACACACGCGGAAGTCAACCTCGGCCGTATCGAACGATACGCCCAGGAAGACGAAACCGTCGTTGTGCCCGGCAAGGTGCTTGGCTCCGGTGTCCTGCAGAAGGACGTCACCGTCGCCGCTGTCGACTTCTCCGGAACCGCCGAGACGAAGATCGACCAGGTTGGAGAGGCTGTATCACTCGAACAGGCAATTGAAAACAACCCAGAAGGCTCCCACGTCCGGGTGATCCGATGAGCGTCGCAGAATTCGACGCGGATGTCATCGTTGACGCCCGCGACTGTATCATGGGCCGCGTCGCATCACAGGTCGCCGAACAGGCTCTCGATGGCGAGACGGTCGCCGTCGTCAACGCCGAACGCGCCGTGATCACCGGCCGAGAGGAGCAGATCGTAGAGAAGTACGAGAAGCGTGTCGACATCGGTAACGACAACGGGTACTTCTACCCCAAGCGACCGGACGGCATCTTCAAACGCACCATCCGTGGCATGCTGCCCCACAAGAAGCAGCGTGGCCGCGAGGCGTTCGAGAGCGTCCGTGTCTACCTCGGCAACCCGTACGACGAGGACGGCGAGGTTCTAGACGGCACGTCGCTTGACCGACTGTCGAACATCAAGTTCGTCACGCTGGGCGAGATCAGCGAAACGCTTGGAGCGAACAAGACATGGTAACGAACACGTCTGGCAAGAAGAAGACCGCCGTCGCCCGCGCAACCGTTCGCGAGGGTGAGGGCCGCGTGCGTATCGACTCGCAGCCGGTCGAACTCGTCGACCCCGAGCTGGCGCAGCTCAAGATGCTGGAACCGTTCCGCATTGCCGAGGACGACCTCCGCGGCGAGGTCGACGTGGAAGTGTCCGTCGAAGGTGGCGGCGTCATGGGGCAGGCAGACGCCGCCCGAACCGCCATCGCTCGCGGACTTGTCGACCACACCAACGACGCCGAACTCCGTGATGCGTTCATGGAGTTCGACCGCTCGCTGCTGGTCAACGATGTTCGCCAGTCCGAACCCAAGAAGTGGGGCGGCCCCGGTGCGCGGGCCCGCTACCAGAAATCGTACCGCTAAGGTGATACAGGTATGATGGTACCGGTTCGGTGTTTCACGTGCGGTAACGTCGTCGGCGAGCACTGGGAAGAGTTCAAAGCACGCACCCGCGAGGCCGAGGAGCCTGAGGACCCGGAGAAGGTCCTTGATGAACTCGGCGTCGAGCGGCACTGCTGTCGCCGGATGCTCGTCTCGCACAAGGACCTCGTCGACATCGTCTCACCCTACCAATGAACGCACAGGAAAGCCGCTACGAGAAGGCCCGCAAACTCGGCGCACGAGCGCTGCAGTTGGCCCACGGTGCTCCCGTGCTCATCGAGACGGAACACACCCAGCCGATACTCATCGCCGCCGAGGAGTACGACGCTGGCGTCCTACCGTTTACGGTCAACAGGAGTGATTAACGATGACGCTCATCACTGACATCCGACTCCGCCGCGTCCTCGACTCCCGCGGGAACGCGACTGTCGAGGCCGACGTTCTCACCGAGAGTGGGGGCTTCGGTCGTGGCAAGGCACCGAGCGGCGCAAGCACGGGCGAGTACGAGGCCATCGAACTCCCCGCCAACGAGGCCATTGCCAAGGCCCGCGAGGAGGCACTCCCGCGACTCATCGGTGAGGTCCACGCCGGGAACCAGCGTGACGTCGACGCGGCGCTGCACGCCGCCGACGGCACCGACGACTTCTCCGGCATCGGAGCCAACAGCGCCGTCGCCATCTCCATGGCGGCCGCAAAGGCCGGTGCTGACGTGCTGGGCGCACCGCTGTACCAGCATCTCGGCGGCACGTTCCGGGGCAACGAGTACCCGACGCCGCTGGGCAACATCATCGGTGGCGGCGAGCACGCCGCGGATGCCACGAACATTCAGGAGTTCCTCGCAGCCCCCGTCGGCGCACCGAGCGTCGAAGAGGCTGTCTTCGCCAACGCTGCGGTCCACCAGGAAGTCCACGACATCCTGGCCGACCGCGACCTGCCAGCGGGCAAGGGCGACGAAGGAGCCTGGGCACCGTCGGTTTCGGACGACGAAGCGTTCGAGATCATGGACGAGGCCGTCGAGACCGTCGCCGACGACTTCGGCTTCGCAATCTCGTTCGGCCTTGATGTCGCTGGCGCGGAACTCTACGATGACGAGGCGGACGGCTACGTCTACGACGACGGCGTCAAGTCCACCGAAGAGCAGATAGAGTACATCGCCGGGAAGGTTGAGGAGTACGACCTCGTCTACGTCGAGGACCCACTCGACGAGAACGATTACGAGGCCTTCGCGGACCTGACCGCACAGGTCGGTGACCAGACGCTCGTCTGCGGCGACGACCTGTTCGTCACCAACGTCGAGCGCCTGCAGGCCGGTATCAACGCCGACGCCGGGAACTCCATCCTGATCAAGCCCAACCAGATCGGGACACTTACCGACGCTGTCGACGCCATCGAACTGGCAACGGCAAGCGGCTACGAGTCTGTCGTCTCCCACCGCAGCGGCGAGACGGAAGACACGACGATTGCACACCTCGCTGTCGCCACTGACGCACCGTTCATCAAGACCGGCGCGGTCGGCGGCGAGCGCACAGCCAAGCTGAACGAACTAATCCGTATCGAGGACAACGCAGTATGAGCGGCAACGAAAAAGAAGGTCTCGACGCGTCCGATTCCGACTTCGACCCGTCCGACGAGGACGACGAAGCGGTCGACGCGGAGACCGAAACGGAAGCCGAACAGCCCGCCGACGACGCCGAAGAGGCGACAGAGGCCGAACCAACTGATGACGACGCGGACGCCGACGAAGCGGCCGACGCCGACGAGGCCGCCGGCCCACAGCTGGACGAGGACGTCATGCCCGACGAGCAGTCGGAAGCCGACCTCCTCATCCCTGTCGAGGACTACCTCGGTGCCGGTGTCCACATCGGGACCCAGCAGAAGACCCAGGACATGGAGCGGTTCATCCACCGCGTCCGGACCGACGGGCTCTACGTGCTGGACGTCTCGATGACTGACGAGCGCATCCGCACCGCCGCGGACTTCCTGTCCAACTACGAGCCGGAGCAGATCCTGGCCGCATCGTCGCGCCAGTACGGCCGGTTCCCGGCCGAGAAGTTCGCCGAAGCGATCGGCGCGCGCGTCCGCACCGGTCGGTTCATCCCCGGCACGCTGACCAACCCCGACTACGACGGCTACATCGAGCCTGACATCGTGGTCGTCACCGACCCGATCGGTGACGCCCAGGCTGTCAAGGAGGCCATCACGGTCGGCATCCCGGTCATCGCGATGTGTGACTCCAACAACACCACGTCGAACGTCGACTTGGTGGTCCCGACGAACAACAAGGGGCGAAAGGCGCTGTCGGTCGTCTACTGGCTGCTGGCCAACGAGACGCTCGACCGCCGCGGTGCCGAGCCGACGTACGGACTCGACGACTTCGAGTCCGACATCTAACGTCGCTGAACTGTTTCGTTTTCCGGCCCGTTGCCGCACAAGTGGCGACGCCGGTGTCGCCAACACAAAACATACCATGAGCCCCGGAGTAGCTCCGGGAAATGGCAGAAGGAGACACGTTCGTCAACGCTATCATCGGTGCTGTCGCGACCGCACTGCTGAGTGGGTTCGTCCCGCTCGCACCGCTCCTTGGCGGTGGCATCGCTGGCTATCTCGAAGGCGGCGAGCGAGACGACGGCGTCCGTGTCGGATTGCTGTCCGGCGTCGTCGGGCTGGCGATATCGCTGGTCTTCTTCGTGGTCGTGTTCGTCTTCCTGACCGTGGTTCTGGCGCTCGCTCCCGAAGCGCTGGGCGTGTTCGGCGCGATGGGGCTGCTCGTGCTCGTTCTGGGAACGCTCACAACGGCTGCGTACTTCCTTGGTCTGAGTGCCCTCGGCGGCTGGCTGGGCAACTACGTCAGATACGACACGACCATCGGCGATTGATCGGCCAGCCGCGCTGGCGGTAACTACATCACTGGGGATGCAACTACTACGAACGTATATGCGTGAGTCGGTGACCAGCGCCGGTATCGGGGCTCTCGTCACGGTTGCGCTGTCGTTCATCCCTTTTTCATCGGTAGCTGGCGGTGCCGTGGCCGCAGCGAACCACGGCGGCGGCTACCGAACCGGGGTCTGGCTGGGAACGCTGGCCGGCGTCTGCGCGATGGTCCCCCTGCTTGCCCTCTTCATTCCAGCGCTGTACATCGCCGGCCTCCTCGGGTTCGGAATTCCGCCCGGAGCACCCGGATACGACCTGTTTCTGGCGCTCGTGTTCGCGTTCTTTCTGCTGTACACTGTCGGCCTCAGCGCCCTCGGTGGTCTCGGCGGCGTCTGGGTAAGGGGACACACCGACTGGAACCTAGACGCCGACCGCTGGCTCTAAACGTGCCTGAACCACGCTCTTTTCGACATTTGGCATACCATTCAAGCGTGTTCGACACTAACAGTAGCTGATGTCAAAGACGCCGCCCGGACCGAAGGGCGAACCGCTGTTCGGCAGTAGTCGCACGTACGCTCGGGACCCGTTCCGATTCATCTCGGCGCTAGAGCGGGCCTACGGCGACGTCGCCCGATTCGACATGGGGCCGATGGATACGGTCATGCTGTGTGACCCGACGGCGATCGAGCGCGTGCTGGTCTCGGAGGCCGACCAGTTCCGCAAGCCCGACTTCCAGGGCGACGCGCTGGGGGACCTGCTGGGTGACGGGCTGCTGCTGAGCGAGGGAGAGACGTGGGAGCAGCAGCGAAAGCTCGCGAACCCCGCGTTCTCGATGGCGCGACTGTCGGGGATGGCCGACCGCATCACCGACCACGCGGAGGACCGCATCGCCGACTGGTCCCACGGCGACGTCATCGACGCCGAGCAGTCGATGACCCGGGTCACGCTGGACGTGATTCTGGACCTAATGATGGGTGTCGAACTCTCAGAGCAGCGAGTCCAGACTATCGAGGAACAACTGCTGCCGCTGGGCCAGCGGTTCGAACCGGACCCGATCCGGTTCGCCATGCCCCAGTGGATGCCGATGCCCGACGACGCTGAGTTCGACCGCGCCGTGCGGACGCTGGACGAGGTACTGGACGACATCATCGCGGTCCGTCAAGAATCACTTGGGACGGCCGAGGACGGCCCGATGGATTTCCTGTCGGTGCTCTTGCGCGCTCGCGACGATGGAAACCAGTCGCCCGAGCAACTGCGCGACGAGATGATGACGATGCTGCTTGCGGGCCACGACACGACGGCGCTGACGCTGACCTACACCTGGTTCCTGCTGTCGGAACACCCCGAGGTCGAACAGCGCGTCCACGAGGAACTCGACGATGTCATCGGCGACGACCGGCCGGGGATGGAACACGTCCGCGAACTGGACTACCTCGAATGGGTAATTCAGGAAGCGATGCGGCTCTACCCGCCTGTGTACACCATTTTCCGGGAACCAACCGAAGACGTGACGCTGTCGGGCTACGATGTCGAGTCCGGGACGACGCTGATGGTCCCACAGTGGGGAGTCCACCGCTCTGAACGGTTCTACGACGACCCCGAGGTGTTCGACCCGGAGCGCTGGAAGCCCGAGCGAGCGAGCGAACGCCCGCGGTTCGCCTACTTCCCCTTCGGCGGTGGCCCGCGCCACTGTATCGGGAAGCATCTCGCCATGCTCGAAGCGCAACTCATCACTGCAACGACGGCCAGCCAGTACCGACTGGAGTTCCAAGGGGACACGCCGCTGGAACTGTTGCCGTCGCTGACTGCCCATCCGCGACAGAAAATGTCGATGCGCGTGCAGGAACGGTAGCGCAGACCCTGACGTGGCCACTCCGGTGTCGCCGTCGTCCCCCAGTACGGGATCGATGTGACAGCGACTTGGTCATCAGCTATTTACTGCAGAACCTCGTGTGAGCGTGCAGGAACAGCGGACCTGAACGTCTCCCCGGTGACCGATTTCAGCCACGGTCACTGTGGGAGAACTCCGTTCATAGCCGACTACTTGACCACCATGACACTGCTGCAGAACATCACTGGCGGCAATCGTCCCGCGCTGTTTGCAGTTGTCCTGCGACCGGACCTGTCCCAAAACAGTTTCCAGAGCCATATCGCTCCGGCTACTCTTGACCAGTGGAGCGACGTCTATCCCGGCGAAACGGCCGGACTCGAATGGGATACCGAATGACGTCTGAGACCGCTGTCAACGGGGACGACAGGGTTCAGGTCCTCTACGTCGGCACCGATTCGGAGGACGCCGAAACGCTGTCAACGGCGCTTGAACGCGAGAACGGCCGTTTCACGGTCGAAACGGCGCGCTCTGCTACCGAAGCTGTGGCGAGGCTGGCTGACGATACCGTAGACTGTCTCGTCTCCGACTACGCCCTGCCCGAACGGAACGGCATTGACCTTCTGGAAATGGTCCGCGACGAGTACCCGGCCCTCCCGTTTATTATCTACACCGCACAGGGGAGCGAGGCAGTCGCCAGCGCGGCAATTTCGGCCGGTGTGACAGACTACCTCAGGAAAGAGCCGGGTTCCGAGCAGTATGCCGGGCTGGCGAACCGAATAACGGACGCCGTCGACCACTACCGCTCACAGCAGGCTACCAGCGAGCAGAACCGAGCGCTCCAGAGCTACGAGCGGATGGTCAACTCCATGCAGGAGGCGGCCTGCATCTACGACGCCGAGGGCCGGTTCGAAATCGTCAACGAAACCATAGCAGAGTGGTACGACACGACGCGCGCTGCGCTCGAAGGACAGACCAGTAGACTCGTTCCGCGTATTCGAGCCGAGGGTAAGACAGACTGGTACCAGGAACTGCTCGACGGAACGCGGGAGCAACTTAGCGGCGAAATCGAAGCAGAGTTCCCCGGCCACGGACACGCGGTGGTCGCGTACCAGCTAACGCCGCTGGTCGTCGATGGTGTTATCGACGGCATCGTCTGCGTCGCTCGGGATGTCACCGATCGGAAAGAGCGTGAGCAGAAGCTACTCCGGAACAAGCGCGCGATAGACGAGGCTCCGGTCGGTGTCGTTATCACCGACCCCGGCCAGACGGACAATCCGCTGATATACGCCAACGACCACTACCGCGACCTGACTGGCTATTCGCTTCCGGAGTTGCTCGGGAAAAACTGCCGAATGCTACAGGGCGAGAACACCGATCCGGAGTCCGTCGCTACAATGCGGGACGCCATTGACGCGGAGGAGCGGGTGACGGTCGAACTCCGGAACTACCGGAAAGACGGGACCGAATTCTGGAACAGGATTCGGATCGCGCCGGTTCGCGACGACGGGACGGTCGTCAACTACGTCGGGTTCCAGCAGGATATCACGGAGCGGAAACGACGCGAGAAACGGTTAGAAGAAACGTCGTCGCGGCTGGAAGCCCTCTTCGAGAACTCACCGGACATGATCGACGTGCTTGACGCCGACGGAACGATCTGTGACGTGAACCAGCGGTTCTGCGCGGAACTGGGGTACGACGAAAGCGAGGTGCTTGGACGGTCGATCTGGGAGTTCGACCTGCTGTTCGACGCAGAGGACGTGCAGACCCAGCTTTCCGGGTTCAGTGTCGACGAGCGCCGCAAGTTCGAAGGCCTGTACGAACGCCGCGACGGGTCGACGATGCCGGTCGAAGTACATCTGCTCCGACTCAGCCTCGACGGCGACGACCGGTTTCTGGCGATCAGCCGCGATATCACGGAGCGCAAGGAACGCGAGCAGGAACTCGAACAGCAAAACGAACAGCTCGAACAGTTCGCCAGCGTCGTCAGCCACGACCTGCGGAACCCGCTGACCGTCGCGCGCGGACAGCTCGAACTACTGCGTGAGGAGTCCGATAGCGAGCATATCGACGCCATCGACGGGGCACACCAGCGAATGGATACGCTCATCGACGACCTGCTCACGCTCGCACGCGACGGCGCGTCACCTGCGTCGCCCGTCGTGGTCGACCTCGAACCGTTCGTCCAGACGTGCTGGCAAAACGTCGACACGAAAGCCGCGTCGCTCCGCACTGACATAGCCCGACCCATCCGCGCCGACGAGAGCCGCCTCCGCCAACTGTTCGAGAATCTCGTCCGCAACGCGATCGAACACGGCGGTGACGACGTGACTGTGATCGTGGGCGAACTGGCCGACGGCTTCTACGTCGCGGACGACGGTCACGGCATCCCTGTGGCCGACCACGGAGACGTGTTTGACGCCGGTTACTCGACGGCGGTAGAGGGAACCGGATTCGGCCTGAGCATCGTGAAACAGGTCGCCGACGCCCACGGCTGGACGGTCCGTATCGAGAGCGGGACCGACGGCGGCGCACGGTTCGAATTTACCGACGTTGCCACTGTGTCCGAATAGGGCTCCGACAGTCGTCCTGACCGGCGACTCCGAAAACGCCTAACGCCCGGGGTGCACACGAGCGGGTATGGTCACGTCGAGCGCTCCCGGGAAGGTGTACCTGTTCGGGGAGCACGCGGTCGTCTACGGCGAGCCGGCGGTGCCCTGCGCCATCGAGCGGCGGGTGCACGTGACGGCAACCGAGATCGACGAGGGATTACGTATCCACGCGAACGACTTGCAACTGGACGGCTTTACCGTCGAGTACTCCGGTGATGGGGAGAGCCATCCGGACGTGGATGTCGCCGAATCGCTCGTCGAAGCTGGGATGGGATACGTCAACGAAGCGGTCGCACAGGCCCGTGACGCGGCCGATGCGCCTGAAGCGGGCTTCGAGATATCCGTCGAGGGCGACATCCCGCTCGGGGCGGGGCTGGGCTCGTCGGCCGCGCTCGTCGTCGCGGCGATAGACGCGGCGACGAGAGAACTTGGCGTCGAACTGCCGGCGAGCGAAATCGCCGACCGCGCTTATCAGGTCGAACACGCGGTTCAGGACGGGCAAGCCTCACGGGCGGACACGTTCTGCTCGGCAATGGGCGGGGCGGTCCGCGTGGAGGGCGACGACTGCCGGCGGCTGGAGGGCATCGACACCCTCCCCTTCGTCATCGGCTACGACGGTGGGGCCGGCGATACTGGAGCATTGGTCGCCGGCGTTCGGGACCTCCGCGGGAGGTACGATTTCGCCGCCGACACCGTCACGGCAATCGGCGACATCGTCCGCGAGGGTGAGTCAGTGCTGGGAACGGGCGACTACGAACGGCTCGGGGAGCTGATGGATTTCAATCACGGACTGCTCTCGGCGCTGGGCGTCTCCTCGCGGTCGCTAGACTCGATGGTGTGGGCGGCCCGCGACGCCGACGCCCACGGCGCGAAACTCACCGGGGCTGGTGGCGGCGGCTGTATCGTCGCGCTGGACGAGACGGATGACGCACTCACGGCGCTGAAGTACACACCGGGGTGTGAGGATGTCTTCCGGGCCGAGCTGGACACCGACGGAGTCCGGCAGGAATGACAGTCGTCCTCAAACTCGGCGGGAGCGTCATCACGGAAAAAGATGAACCCGAGACGGTCGACCGAACCGCACTGTCGGCCGCGGTGTCAGCTATCGCCGACTCGGCAGTCGGCGAGGACATCGTCATCGTGCACGGCGGCGGGAGCTTCGGCCACCACCACGCCGCCGACTACGGCGTCAGCACGACCGAGGGAACTCACGACGTGGCGGGCGTACAGGCCATCCACGGTGCGATGTGCCGCCTCAACGCCGCTGTCGTAGATGCACTCTCCGAGGCAGGAGTTCCGGCTGTTCCGGTCCACCCGTTCTCGGCGGCCGCACGCGACGCCGACGGCGACCTCTCACTGCCGACGGCGCAGGTCACGACGCTGCTTGATGAGGGGTTCGTCCCAGTCCTTCACGGCGACCTCGTCGTACATACCGGCGCGGGCGCGACGGTTCTGAGCGGCGACGAACTGGTCGTCGAACTCGCGCCCGCTGTCGATGCTGACCGCGTCGGCGTCTGTTCGACCGTTCCTGGCGTGCTCGACGAAGACGGGGTCGTTATCGACCGCGTCGAGGCATTCGAGGCTGTAGCATCAGCCCTTGGTGGGAGCGATGCGACGGACGTGTCGGGCGGGATGGCCGGCAAGGTCCGTGCGCTGCTCGCACTCTCGGCCCCTGCGCTCGTGTTCGGCCCCGACGCGCTCTCTGCGTTTCTCGCCGGTGAGAGTCCGGGGACGACTATCGCTGGTGATGACGCTGGCTGACGGGACTACCAGTCTTGTCGTCAGTGAACTCTGCTCAGAGCGCGATTACTCGAAGTCAAACTCAAACTGGCCGACGGAGCGGTATCACTGCTTGCTCTCGACGGACAGGTAAGCTAAATATCACTTCCTCAACCGTCGTAACATATTTGTCCTCTGTTATCAATTATGCGACTATGTCTGCAGTAGGTCTGACCGACGTCTATCGATACGGAACGAGGTTTCTCGGGACATTACTTGTCGTCGCCGGCGTCGGTGGCGGCCTCATCGCTGCAGGGTACGTGTTGATACAGAACGGCTCGCTCGGCTCGCTCTCGGGGAACGCGGGCTATCGTGCGGTACTCGGCATCGTCGTCGGTGCGCTCGGTGGCCTCCTGTTGCTCTCCGGCGTGCTCGGCTTGACCCACAAGCTCATCGCCGACGCGACGATGGCGGGCACGCTCGCGGCCCAGACAGCACGGCGTGATACGAGTGATATGGCGGCCGCCAGTCCTCCAACAAGCGATCAGGCAGCAACTGAAACTGTCGATGGTAGTGCCGCAGCGGCTACCGAACCGACTTCGGAGTCCGACGAGCCGACGCCAGGGCCGGCTGGGCCTGAGCCGGCGGTTTCTCAGGATACCGAGCCGGCTGCTGACCCGGCTGCTGACCCGGCTGCCGAGCCGGCGACCGGCGAGTCTGAAGTTTCGGAACCGGTCGCGGACTCCGAGCCGAACACTGACTCGGCCGGTGACTCGGGAATCCACGCGCCCGCACAGCAACACCCTGACCCATCCGACGCAGCAGCGCCGTCTGCTTCCTCCGACACTGCAACGGCCGGGACTGACGACGCGCCGGTGACGGCGGCCGACGACGATCCGCTGGCAGATGCTGACCCAGCGACGGATGCTGGCCCGGTGACGGACGACGGCCCGGCGACTGATGAGGACGCTCTTGGAATCGACGACACACGGGAACCACCGTTAGCGGACGACGCGATGGACCCGGTGACGGACGAAGACGCGGTAGAGACAGCCCCGGCGGAGCAGGACGAACAGATATTGAACCAGCAGCCGGCCGAAAACGTTGCCGGACCAGAACCTGAAGCGGTGGACGACACCACTGCGGAGCCATCACCGTCGGACTTCGCCGGTGACTCGGAAACGGTAGAACCGCAGTCCGAACCCAGCGCGCAGTCGGATCGAGATCTGCTCGCTGAGGACGCCGCCGAGGAACCGGAGCCGAGCACGGAACCACAGGAGTGGACTCCGCCGGACCCTGCGGAGTTCGATACACGGAGCGAGGAACCCGCGGCGGCTGACGACTGGGGAGCGGACGAACCAGCGCCAGCCGACGACTGGGAAACCGAATCTGACGCCGATACCGAACCCACTGGTGCCGGCACGCCGGATACCGACGAGGCGGACCAGCATGACGCCGTGACTCAGGACACCCGATTACTCGACGAATCTGGTGAGAAAGACACGTCCGGTGGCCCGCGGACGACGGACGACCTGTTCGGTGGCGGCACTGGTGACGAGCAATCCGGCTCCGGGGTCGACGAGAGCGTGCAGGGCGAGGCGGAGCCTCAGGACGCGGACGCGACTGACGACGAGGACGCGACGCTCGCGGACGACGGTGTCACTGGCTTCGACGTTTCCAGTGACGACGACCCGCTCTCGGACCCCTTAGACGACGAGTAGCGACGAACCCACACCGTTTTAAGAAGCGCCGTTGTAGTCCGAAGTAACCGAGCGCACGGCCGCCCGTGGACTGCGGTTTGGCGGCCGGCAGACGGCGGATGTAAGTTGCGGGACGGAAGTCCCTCCCACTGCGGTTGCACAGGCTACGGGCGTACCCGACTGGCCTGGAGCGCCGACGCGGACGAAGTCGCCTACATTGCAGATACCGTCGTTGCCGTGCCCCACCGGATGCCCGCGGCCGGCTTTCCACTCGGAGCTACAACCATGGAAGTCGAAATTGCGACAATTGGCGGTTACGAGGCTGTAGGCCGACAGATGACGGCCGTCCGTGCAGGGGACGACGTCGTCATCTTCGACATGGGCCTGAACCTCTCGAAGGTACTGATTCACGACAACGTCGAAACGGAACGGATGCACTCGCTGGACCTCATCGACATGGGTGCCATTCCGGATGACCGGGTCATGTCCGACCTGGAAGGCGATGTGAAGGCTATCGTCCCGACACACGGTCACCTCGACCACATTGGTGCGATATCCAAGCTCGCCCACCGCTACGACGCACCGATCGTCGCGACGCCCTTTACTATCGAACTCGTCAAACAGCAGATCAAGAGCGAGGAGAAGTTCGGCGTCCAGAACGACCTCGTCAAGATGGACGCTGGCGAGACGATGTCCATCGGCGAGCGCAACGAACTGGAGTTCGTCAACGTCACGCACTCCATCATCGACGCCATCAACCCTGTCCTCCACACGCCGGAAGGCTCGGTCGTCTACGGGCTGGACAAGCGGATGGACCACTCCCCGGTCATCGGCGACCCAATCGACATGAAGCGGTTCCGCGAGATCGGCCGTGAGGGCGAAGGTGTCCTCTGTTACATCGAGGACTGTACGAACGCGGGCAAGAAGGGCCGCACGCCCTCCGAGTCCGTGGCGCGTCGCCACCTCAAAGACGTGATGGACAGCGTCGCCGACTACGACGGCGGTATCGTCGCGACGACGTTCTCCTCACACATCGCTCGTGTCAAGAGCCTCGTCGAGTTCGCCGACGACATCGGCCGTCAGCCGGTGCTGCTCGGTCGCTCGATGGAGAAGTACTCCGGCACCGCCGAACGGCTTGACTTCGTCGACTTCCCCGAGGACCTGGGGATGTACGGCCACCGAAAGTCCGTCGACCGGACGTTCAAGCGGATCATGAACGAGGGCAAGGAGAACTTCCTCCCGATCGTCACCGGCCATCAGGGCGAGCCACGCGCGATGCTCACCCGCATGGGCCGCGGCGAGACGCCCTACGAGCTAGACGACGGCGACAAGGTCCTCTTCTCGGCTCGGGTCATTCCAGAGCCGACCAACGAGGGCCAGCGCTACCAGTCCGAGAAGCTTCTGGGCATGCAGGGCGCACGCATCTACGACGACATCCACGTCTCGGGCCACCTCCGCGAAGAGGGCCACTACGAAATGATCGACGCGCTTCAGCCGAAGAACATCATTCCGGCTCACCAGAGCCTCGAAGGCTTCGCACCGTACGTCGACCTCGCCGAAAACATGGGCTACAAAGCCGGACGGGACCTCCACATCACCCGCAACGGCAACATGATCAAGCTCACCGAGTAAATCGATGTCCGAACGCCATCAGCAGGTCGAAGACGCGATTGTCGCCCGACGAGACCGGGTCAACGATGCCCTCCCAGAGGACCTTCCGGTACAGAAGCCGGACCACCTCTACGAGGCGTCGCGCTACCTGCTGGACGCGGGCGGGAAACGGCTCCGCCCGACGGTCCTGCTGCTGGTCGCGGAGTCGCTGCTGGATGTCGACCCGCTGACGGCAGACTATCGTGACTTCCCGACGCTCAGAGGCGGGCAGGCCGACATGATGTCGGCCGCCCTCGCCATTGAGGTCATCCAAACGTTCACGCTCATCCACGACGACATCATGGACGACGACGCGCTCCGGCGCGGGGTGCCCGCCGTCCACAAGGAGTACGACCTCTCGACGGCGATTCTCGCCGGCGACACGCTGTACTCGAAAGCGTTCGAGTTCCTGCTCGAAACGGGTGCGGCCCACGATCGGACCGTCGACGCGAACAAGCGACTCGCAACGACGTGTACCCGCATCTGCGAGGGCCAGTCCCTCGACATCGAGTTTGAGCAACGCGATGTCGTCACGCCCGAGGAGTATCTGGAGATGGTCGAACTCAAGACGGCCGTGCTGTACGGCGCGGCCGCCTCGATTCCGGCCACGCTGCTCGGGGCCGACGAGAAGACGGTCGATGCCCTGTACAACTACGGACTCGACGTTGGGCGGGCGTTCCAGATCCAGGATGACCTGCTTGACCTGACGACACCCTCGGAGAAACTCGGCAAGCAACGGGGCTCGGACCTCGTCGAAGAAAAGCAGACGCTGGTGACGCTGCACGCTCGCCAGCAGGGCGTCGACGTGGGCGACCTCGTCGACACGGACTCCGTCGAGGCCGTTTCGGAAGCCGAAATCGACGACGCCGTCGAGCGCCTGCGAGAGGTAGGGTCAATCGAATACGCCCGCCAGACCGGGCAGGACCTCATTGCGAGCGGCAAGCAGAACCTCGAAGTCCTGCCGGACAACGAGGCCCGCTACCTGCTCGAAGGCATTGCGAACTACCTCGTCGAGCGCGACTACTGAGCATGGACCAGACCCGGCGAGCCGTTCTCGCCGGTGTCGCCGGACTTTTCGCTGGCTGTGGAACGACGAGTCAGCGGACCACAACACCACGCCCGACAGCAACGGTGACCAGCACCACGGAGACGGTTCGCTACACGCATCTCCAGCCCTCCGGCAATCGTCACATTTCAGGTTCGGGCCGGTTCGACGCCGTCGACCCGATAGACATCGCCATTGAGGGCCACCCGAAGTGGCTCGTTGGATTGCCTGTCGAAGGCGGGAGTCTCTGGGTTGTTGTTCCAGAGGCAGGGGCACCAGAGGCGGTTCGGGTGGGTCAGGACCGAGTTGAATCGGTTGTCATCGAATCCGACCTGCCGGCGGGCCAGCCACCAGCCGTGGTTGTTCAGGACAACGGCGTTCGGTTCCTCACTGCCGATGAGACAGGACCCAACACCCACGCCGTCCAGTTTCCCGATGGTACCATCGCGACGGTGACCAAGTCCGGGGCCGTCCGCGTGGACGGTGACCTGCTCATCGAGGATGCTCTGCCCGACGCCCGAATCGTCTGGCAGGACGATGTCGCTGCTGTGCTCGCCGGTGCGACGGAGCGATACGACCACGGAGCGCTCGGTGACAACGTTGAGGCTAGCGCCATCGTTCTGTTTGTCGCAGACGGAAGTGGGACCATCCGCCGCCGAGTTCAACTGCCTGAACCAACGGTCGTCGAAGGTGTAGCACCGATTCTCGCGGACATTGACGACGATGGTGACCCCGAAGTACTCGTCACCGTCACCGGGCCCGATGAGGGCGCTCGGGTAGTCGCCTACGGACTGGACGGCGAGCGCGTCGCGACTGGGCCCGCAATCGGGACGGGCTTTCGTTGGCGCCACCAGCTCTGTGTCGCGCCGTTCTCCCCCGACGGGGCGCCCGAAATCGCCGTCGTTCGCACCCCACACATCGGCGGGACGGTGGAGTTCTACCGTATCGACGGTGCCCGGCTCTCAATCGCGGCCCGCTACGACGGCGTCTCCTCGCATGCATTCGGCTCGCGTATCCTCGACGGTGGACTCGCCGGAGATCTGCTCGGCGATGGCCGACAGACGCTGGTCGTTCCGACTCAGGAGCGCCGGAAGCTCGTCGCGCTCCAGCGGCAGGACGGCGTTCGGCAGGCAGCCCAGCGTGACATCGGCGCGCCGCTCGCCTCGAACGTTGCGGCGACACCGACTGGCGACGGCGGCTTGAGCATTGCCGTCGGTCGCAGTGACGGTGTCGTCCGCGTCTGGCAGTAGGGCGGCTGTTGACCCTGAATGGTGCTGGTCAGCAACTAAGACGTATCAGTTCCTAGGCAGTCGTGTGACTCGGTTCCTTCTCTACGGCGGCAAGGGCGGGGTCGGCAAGACGACCGTGGCCGCGGCGACTGGCTATCGGCTGGCGACGGCGGGCCACGAGACACTCGTTGTCTCCACCGACCCCGCGCACTCGCTGGCCGATGCCGTCGAGACCGAGGTCGGCGGCGACCCGACGGAAATCCGGTCGGGGCTGTGGGGCGTCGAGGTCGATCCACAGACGGGTATTGACCGTTACCGGTCACTGTTCGAGGCGCTGGCGTCGGAATTTTCCGATGCCGGCATCCGGATGGACGAGGAGGAAATCGCTGACCTGTTCACGACCGGCGTAATGCCCGGTAGCGACGAACTGGCGGCCATCGAGGGCATGGCGACGTACATCGAGAGCGACCGCTGGGACCGCGTGGTGTTCGACACTGCGCCGACCGGTCACACGCTTCGCCTGCTTGACCTCCCATCGGTGATGGACCGCGGCGTTGCCACGGCGATGGACCTCCGGGATCAGGTTCGTCGGAAAGTCAACACTGCCCGGACGATGATGTTCGGCCCGATGGCGAGCCGGCGCGACGACGGCCCGGACGACTTCACCGAGATGCGCACGCGGATGGAACGGGTCGGCACAGTGCTTCGAGACCCCAAACAGACCGCGTTCCGGGTCGTCACGATTCCCGAAACGATGGCCGTCCGCGAGACGGAGCGGCTGGTCGCGAAGCTCCGCGAGTTCGACGTGCCGGTGACGACACTCGTCGTGAACAAGGTCATTGAGGATGCTGGTGACTGTCAGCGGTGTCAGGGCAAGCAGGCAGTGCAGGAGGCGGCTATTGCACAACTTCGGGAGTCGCTGCCTGAACTGGCTATCTGGACGATTCCCGATCAGTCCGGTGAGGTGACCGGGATTGAGGCGCTGGAACGGGTCGCGGACTCGTTGGGTGCTGTTGAGTGACCACTCTTCGTTTGCGGGGAACCGTCCTGCGTAGAACACACAGCCCGTCTGCGAACCTACCAACCGGAAAACACATGCGGCCAGAGATGAGTTGCTTGCGTCATGAATCTGCGTCCGCTTCTTGCGGTGTTTCTCATTATCACTGTCGGCATCGTAGCTTCGCTACTCCTGTTTCCAACTCTTTCTGCCCACAGCGGCCCGCCCGATGTAACGACGACTGACACGCCGACGATTGATCCATCTGTTCCAGCACCATACCAAGGAACGAAAGCCGACCCCTCTGTCGTCATCCAAGTCGGTACAACTGGGAATGGGTTGCCGATTCAGGTTTGGAATGCTAGCCCGATGAATCAAACCGTATCCGTCGAACTAGTACATAATGACAGTGACTCTTCAGTCGTAACCCGTACAGAAACACTCCCACCGAACGGGACACTTTGGTTAGAAATTCCGTCTCCAGGGTACCTCCTCACAGTGACGGACGAGTCAACACAGACGACTGGAACGTACCCAGTAACAACTGACCACTTCGACTGTAATTCCCGGTTTGCAGAAATCCGTATCGATAGCAACGGAACAGTCGATCCTCGGACCGTCTCCACAAGTATGGGCTGTTGACGGTGCTCGCTGTACTAACCAGTGTGTCTGCACCCCGTACTGAGTGAAACGAATCGTTGTCGACATAGGGCTACGTGAACTGCTTGCTGACACCCCGCCCCCCATAGCTGGCCCAACCCGACGGCGTTTTGACCCTCCCAGTCGCAGGTCCCGGTAATGGACGACGAGCTGCGAGACCGAATCACGGAGGCGGCGGAGACGAGCGCCCTCCTCAACGCGGTCAAACACGACAGCGAGGCACAGGTCGGCGCAATAATGGGCCCGCTCATGGGCGAGAACCCGGAGTTCCGCGAGTACGGCGACGAGATACCTGGCGTTATCGCGCCGGTCGTCGAGCGAGTCAACGGGATGGATGCCGAGGAGCGCCGCGAGCGGCTGGCCGAACTCGCTCCGGAGAAACTCGAAGAGCTGGAGGCCGAGGACGAGGGCGAGGACCACCCACTGCCGGACCTACCCAACGCCGAAGAGTACGACACCGTTCGGATGCGCGTTGCGCCAAACCCCAACGGCCCGTGGCACATCGGCCACGCGCGGATGGCCGCCGTCGTCGGCACGTACAAGCAGCGCTACGACGGGGAGTTCATCTGCCGCTTTGACGACACCGACCCTGAGACCAAGCGACCGGATCTGGATGCCTACGACGCAATTCTGGACGCAATCGACTATCTCGGCTTCGAACCGGACGACGTGGTCAACGCCAGCGACCGCGTCGAGACGTACTACGAGTACGCTCGCAAGCTCATCGACAAGGGCGGGGCCTACACCTGCTCGTGCCCGCAGGGTGAGTTTTCGGACCTGAAGAACAACGGCGAGGCCTGTCCCCACCGGGATAAGGACGCCGAGACCACGCGCTCGGAGTTCGAGGCGATGGTCGACGGCGAGTACGACAGCGGCGAGATGGTCCTGCGGGTCCGGACCGACATTACCCACAAGAACCCCGCGCTGCGTGACTTCGTCGCGTTCCGGATGGTCGACACGCCCCATCCACGCGAGGCGGCCGAGCAGTACCGCTGCTGGCCGATGCTCGACTTCCAGAGCGGGCTGGACGACCACCTGCTGGGCGTCACGCACATCATCCGCGGCATCGACCTGCAGGACTCCGCGAAGCGCCAGCAGTTCGTCTACGACTACTTCGACTGGGAGTACCCCGAAGTCATCCACTGGGGCCACGTTCAGGTCGATGAGTACGACGTGCCCCTCTCCACATCGAGCATCGCCGAACTCATTGAAGACGGCGAACTGGCGGGCTGGGACGACCCGCGAGCGCCGACCGTCGCCAGCCTCGAACGGCGCGGCATCCGCGGTGAGGCCGTCGTCGATGCGATGATTCAGTTGGGGACGTCCACCTCGAACGTCGACCTGGCGATGTCGTCGATCTACTCGAACAACCGTGACCTCATTGACGACGACTCGGACCGGGCGTTCTTCGTCCGGGACAGCGACGACCACGGTGGCCTCGTCGAGCGTCAGATCGTTGGCGGGCCGGACGCCGGCGAACCGCCGTTGCACCCGGACTACGAGGAGCGTGGCCGCCGCGAGATTCCGGTGACGAACGGCGTCGCCGTCGAAGGTGACGACCTGCCGGCCCACGGCGAACGGATCTGGCTCAAGGGATACGGCTGTGTTCGCCACACTCGCGATGCCTTCGAATACACCGGCGACGACATCGACGCTGTCCGCGAGGAGGGCGTCGACGTGATCCACTGGACGCCGGCCGACGGCCCGCGGCTCCGCCTCCGGACGATGGACGGCGACGTGTCAGGTGTGGCCGAACCGGGACTGCTCGGCTACGACACTGACGACGTGGTCCAGTTCGAGCGTATCGGCTTCGTTCGACTCGACGAGGTTGCCGACGAGGCCGAAGCGGAGTCCGTCGCGTACTTTACACATCCCTGAGGCTGTCGTCGCGGTCCGTGGTCGGGTCCTCTGTCTCGACCCCGCTGAACTCGAAGCGAGCACCGCCGTCTTCGCTGTCGGTGACCGTTAGCTCCCAGCCGTGGGCCTCGGCAATCGTCTCTACTATCGCCAGACCGAACCCAGTGCCGTCGTCGTCGGTACTGTAGCCCGATTCGAGGACGTCGTCGCGCTGGTCCGGCGGAATCCCCGGGCCGTCGTCGGCGACGTAGAACCCCTCTGAGGTTGCGCCGAGCGTGATGGTAACCGTCCCTGCACCGTCGGTCGCCGGGCCTGCTTTGGGCGTGGAGTCGTCCCTGCCGTGTTCCACGGCGTTCTGGATGAGGTTCTGGAACAGTTCGGCCAGGCGTTCGCGGTCGGCCAGCACGCGTTCTGGCGGGTCCTGAACGCGGCGTTCAGCCGTGCTCGTGGGCGCGGCGTTCCACGCCTGTACGAACGTCTCCCGAAGCGCCACCGGTTCGGGATCGCTGATGTCACGCCCCTCGCGGGCCAGCGTCAGGGTGTGGTCGATAAGTCCCTCCATCCGGTCCAGAGCCTCCGCCGCGGCCGTTATCGACTCGCGAACCTCCGAGCCGGCGTCCTGCGAGGCCAGTTCCAAGTGGCCACTGGCGACCTGCAGGGGGTTCCGGAGGTCGTGGGAGATGAGGCTGGCGAACTCGTCCAGCCGTTCGTTCTGGAGTTCCAGTTGTCGCTCCCGACGCTTCCGCTCGGTGATGTCCGTCACCACGGAGACGCTGCCGACCACTGAGCCACTGAGGTCGCGAATCGGGGCGGCGGCAAGGCTCACGTCGACACGGCTTCCGTCTTTTCGTTCGAGTTCCGTCTCGTGGCCCGACAGGCGCTCGCCTTCGAGTACCCGGGCGTGACGTTCGGCCGTCCGCCGTCGGTTCTCCTCCGGGATAACCGGAACCTTGTCGCCCAACACTTCGTCGGCACGCCAGCCGAACAGCTCCGTCGCGGCGGGGTTCCAGACCTCGACCGTCGCGTTGGCGTCAAGTGCAACGATCGCGACCGGGGCAGCCTCGACGAGCGTTTCGAGCCGCTCAGTCGTCACTGCGAGTTCGGACTCGATTTCCTTTCGCCGCGAGATATCTCGGACGATACCGACGCGGCCGGACTCACCGCCGGCCAGCTCGATGTCCGCCGCGTCGACTTCACAGGGGACCTGTTCGCCGGATGCGGTCCGGATCAGGAACTCCCCCGACCCGTCGTCCATCGGTTCGGTTTCCATCTGCCCCAGCACCGTCTCGAAGCGTTCGCCGACGAGGCTGTCCTCGACGGTGCCGACCAGCTCGGCGAACGGGTCGTTGTACGTGACAAATTGGTCGTGCTCGTCGAGGACGTAGACGGGTTCGCTGACGCCCTGGAAAATCGTCTTGTACTGTGCCAGTCGCTGTTCGTGTTGTTTCCGCTCCGTGACGTCCCGGAGGACGACAAGCTGGCCAACGAGTCCGTCGAACCGGTCGGTAAACGGGGTCACTTCGAGTTCGACGAACCGCTGCTGACCGTCCACGGAAAGCGCGAGTTCCGCCCAGTCTGATTGCCCGTCGTCGACCGTGAGACCGTCCCAGGTCGGAATAACGGCGTCTACTTGCTGGCCTACGAGTGATTCTGTGGGGCCAGCGAGGAGGGTCTCGGCCGCCGGATTTGCATGGCTGATGCAGCCGTCGGTGTCCACGACGAGCGTTCCGTCGCCCATCTGCTCGACGATAGTTTCTTGCGCCGCCGGCACCGGGTCGAGTGTCTTGAACGTGTAGAGGCCGGTCGTCATCGCTATCCCGGAGACGCCCCAGGCGAAAATCGTGGCATCCTCAGGAATCTGCAGGAAGTACTGCTGGGTCAGTGCAACGGTCCACGGGGCCAGCGCCGCGATGAGAACAGCCGCGGCCTGTGTTCGGTACAGGTGTCGTGAGCGGACGAACAACTGAATAAGAACGATTGTCCCGGCAAGCGCCGCAATCAGAATCGTCGCTATGTGGGCGACGAACACTGCTGTGAGCCCAGCCCCCGGAGCCACCACCAGTGACCCCACAGAGCCGCTGGGCGGGAGGTCGAACAGCGATACGCCCGGGAAGACGAACACGCCCACAAGCACCAACAGGTCAAGCGATAGGAACCCGACAGCTCGCCGCGTCACCGACCTGTCGAAGTCGGCGTACTGCAACGCGGCGTACAGCCAGGTGATGGCGACTACGCCCTGGGCTATGGTCGCGACCTGCCGAGCGAGCAACTGGGTCGACAGCGCCATTGCAGTGATGTCGACGGCGTAGCTGGCAGCACCGACTGATAGAGCGAGGTGAAACACCACCATCGGCGTCCCGCCAGGGTCCTCCCGCTTGCGCCACGCGAGCAGTGAAAACACCGCGGAAAGGCCTGTCAGGACCCACAGGGCCGTCACGAATCGGCCGTACATCGTTCCGCTGAATATCGTCGCATCGTCACTTTATTTTATTGGTTAAGGGCGCATTGGTAGTAAAGAAGAACGGCTGTCTGTAGTCGGCTCCGTAGCACCCAGATTTGGCGCTTTAGTTCAACTGGGACCTGCGTGCGGTCGTTGCTCTTGAGCCCGCGGCAAGCAGATCGAAATCGAAGGCTGACCGTCTGGACGCAGGCGTCCCGCCCGATAACCGACTCTTTCGCTTTGTTCGGAACGAGGCACCTGACACTCAAGCCAGTTCCCAACAGACCGCGGTGCCGACGCGTCGTTCGACTCCGGGGCCGAGAGCTGATAGCGTCGGGCTTATGTCCGCGACGGCCCGACCAATGCCCGTGACAGAACGCGCCCCGGAGTCAGTGACAGTGCAGCGCGACATCCCGTTCCACGAGGTGGACGGTGAGACGCTGACGCTCGACCTGTACGACTCGCCAGCGGCCAGCGGCCCGAAACCGGTCGCCGTGCTCGTCCGCGGCGGCGCGTTCACGTTCGGCGACAAGGGCGAGTTCGCCCGGCACGCGCTCGACCTCGCCGCGGACGGCTTTCTGGTCGTCGAGCCGCAGTATCGACTCGCGCCGGAGTGGACGTTCCCGGCGGCGCTCGTTGATGTAAAGGCCGCTATCGAGTGGGCCCGGACGGAGGGAGAGGGCTACGGCGCGGACACCGACCGAGTCGTCGGTGTCGGCCACTCAGCAGGCGCAAACCTCGTCGTCCTGGCCGGGTTGACGGCGGACGAACCCGGGTTCGAACCCGAACTGTACCCCGGCGCGTCTTCGGCGCTGTCGGCCGCCGTCGGCTACGCCGGCGTCTATGACTTCCACGCGCTCGATACCGCGACTGATGTCCCAGCGGGTGAGGGCCATCGCGCGTATCTCGGCGGTGGACCCGACGACGAACCCGCGGCCTACGACCTCGCCTCGCCGGTCGGGCAGGTGAACGCCGACGCCCCGCCGACGCTGTTGCTCCACGGCACCGACGACGACGTCGTGCCGCCGGCCCAGTCCGAGTTGCTGGCCGACGCGCTCGGTCCGATGACCGACGTGGTCCACGAGACGGTGCCGTCGGACCACGGGTTCCCGTTCCACGGGGCCCACTACGATGACGTGTACGAGCGGACTGTCGAGTTCATCCGACGAATCGGTGTCGGCGGTCCGGACACTGCTGACACGGCCGGTACAGGCGAGAAAACCGGCTTACCCGGAGGCGACCTGCCGGGACCGACCGACCGCATCGACGACCTCGGACCGGCGGACACTCGTGGACCGGATCGCCGCGACGGCCCCGGATTCTGACGGTCAGGTCGAAAAGTTAAGTAGCTCCCAAAAGTGAGATAAGATACCAATGGCCATAGACCCGGAGTTCGAGGAGAACC
Organism: Haloarcula sp. CBA1127; assembly: GCF_001485575.1. NCBI lineage: Archaea > Methanobacteriati > Methanobacteriota > Halobacteria > Halobacteriales > Haloarculaceae > Haloarcula > Haloarcula sp. CBA1127. The sequence goes on along the minus strand of NZ_BCNB01000006.1, from coordinate 2,861,107 downwards.
GCGACGTTGTCGAACAGCACGACGGACACGATGTCTGGGGACCGGTCGACGAGCCCGAGGAACTGGGCATCCACGGGACACACGTCGCCGTCGACTTCGACATCTGCATCGCCGACGGCGCGTGTCTAGAGGACTGCCCCGTCGACGTGTTCGAGTGGGTCGACACGCCGGACCATCCGGAGAGCGAAATCAAGGCCGACCCGGCTCACGAGGACCAGTGTATCGACTGTATGCTCTGTGTCGACGTGTGTCCGGTCGACGCCATCGACGTTGACCCAGGCCGCGCTGGTCGTATCTGAGCTACCGGACTGTCCTGTTTTCGCGGGATTGCAGCATTCTACACCTCAAATATAACTGCACATAGCTGTCAGCCTGTCGTCATACAGCGTGTTGTCCAGATTCTACCGCCCCTGAGACAGCGCCGCCTACCTGTCATCCAGATTTGTAAACATACATTTATTATAGATTCTTGTGTGAGATACACTCACGAGGGTCGTGATACCATGCATACAGTCGTCATGACAAAGGGCGTACCGGACTTCCGCGAGGGACAGGTGTCGTTCGACGAGGATGGCCATCTCGAACGGGGGAAGACACCGACAGTGATGAACCCCAACGACAAGCACGCGCTCCGGGCGGCGTTCCAGACGAAAGTCCGCAACGGCGGGCACATCTCGCTGATGAGCATGGGACCGCCGGGGTACAAAGAGGTCTTACAGGAGGGAATGCGGGACGTGTACGCCGACGACCTGTACCTCCTCTCGGACCGTGAGATGGGGGCCGCAGACACCTGGGCCACCGCGATGACCGTCGCCACCGGCCTCCAGAACCTGGACGAACAGCCGGATTTGGTGTTTGCCGGGTTCAAGACGGCCGACGGCGAGACCGGCCACACTGGCCCCCAGACCTGCTGGTGCCTGGACTGGCCGATAATCACCCACGTTCTCTCGCTCGATATCGACGAGGACGCCGGTACCGTTCGGGCGAAGCGGCTGGTCGACGGCGACATCTCCGAGATTGAAACAGTCGAAGCGCCGATGCCGTGTTTCATCGTCGCCGACCCCGAATTCGAACCGACCTACCGGAAGGCGAGCCATCGGCTGAACCACAAGGACCTCCGCGAGGAGACCCAGCAGCGGGCCGAGGAGTACGAGGACCACCTCACGGTCTGGGATCACGAAGACCTCAACCTCGATCCGGACTACATCGGTCTGGACGGCTCGCCGACCATCGTCTCCGGCGTCGACCCGATTCCCAAGGCTCCTTCCGAGCGGGAGGCGACGATGATCGAAGCCGACGAGCGTGAGGGATTAGAACCGGTGCTGGACGAACTTACCCCCTACGCGGCGGGTGACTGACCATGCCTGAAATCGACCCCACAGAACACGAGATCGCCGAGCTAGGCCCGAAACTCAAAGACGTCGACGACGCCGACGAACTGCGGGCGATGCTGGAACTGGAGGAAGACGGTGAGGATCGGGTCCCGGTCAAGACGCTCATCGAGGATCGCATTGAAAAAGTCGAAAGCGAGGACGACGGCGAACTCGATCCGGAAGCCGTCGACCTCTCCGATCTCACCGTCGCCGACGTGGCGAACATGGTGCGAGAGGTCGACGACGCGGATGTCCTCCGGGACTTGCTCGAACGCGAGAAAGCAGGCCAGGACCGCAAGACGGCGAAATCCCAGATAGAGAGTCGAATCGAGTCCGTCGAGGGGACCGAAGAGGCTGAGGGCGAGGCGGTGACAGAGGTCGAGTACGTCCCGCCGGAAGAGAAGTACCCCGAACTCGACCACCCGACCAACGACAAGCAGTGGGTCGAGGGAACCGACGGCGCGGAGTACCGCGATATGTGGGTCTACTGTGAGACGCAGGCCGGCGACCTCGTGGACGTTTCGAAGGAGATGCTCGGGAAGGCTCGCGAACTGATGGACGACTACAACGCAGCGTACGATGAAGAGGAGCGCGTCGTCGCCGTGCTCATCGGGGCCGACGCCAGCGACCACGTCGAGGATGTCATCGCCTGTGGCGCGGATCTCGTCGTCTATCACGAGGACGACCGCCTCGACCGCTTCCGCCATCAGCCTTACACCGAAATCTTCTGTGACATGGCCAGAGCAGGCGGCGATCTGGCCGCCGAAGGCCGTGAGGAGGTGGCGTGGAAGGACTACCACGAGCCGCGATACACCGTCTTCCCGGCGACGAACAACGGTCGGGACCTCTCGGCGCTCGTTCAGGGCGAACTTGACTCCGGGCTGGCCTCCGATTGCTCGGGGCTGTACATCGAGAGCGCGATGATATCCAACCCCGCGAAGGTCGGCACCGCCGGCGACAAGAAGGAGTTCGAGCGCGTGCTCCACATGAAGCGCCCGGACTTCTCCGGGTTCGAGTACTCGACGATTCTCTGTATCGACAAACCCCACCGGGATTTCCACCCGCAAGGGGCGTCGGTGATTCCGGGGAGCTTCGAGATGCCCGACCCGGACTACGAGCGCGACGGCGAGGTCGTCGACTACGAGATGGACCTTGACGACGACTGGTTCACAGTCGAGGTCGAGGAGTACGACCGCCTCTCCGGCGGTGTCGACCTCACCGGCCACGACGTTATCGTCGCTGTCGGGCGCGGCATCGGCGACGACCCGACGCGGGGCATCGAGCAGGCGCTGGACCTCGTCGACGCCTTCGAGGACGCCGATCTGGGGCTCTCACGAGGCGTCATCACCTCGTCGTACTCCTTCGACGGCCACGTCGAGCAGTACGTCACCGAGGAGCGCCAGATCGGCGAATCCGGGCAGGAAGTCGAACCCGACGTGTACATCGCCGCAGGTATCTCCGGTGCCATTCAGCACAAGGTCGGCTGCGACGAGTCCGAGACAATCATCGCCGTCAACACCAATCCAGACGCCGACATCCGGGACTTCTCGGACTACCTCATCGAGGGCGACCTGTTCGAGGTGTTGCCGCAGTTGACTGAGGCGGTCGAAGCCGGGGAACTGGGTGCGATGATGGAGGCCAGCGATGACTGACACCTACGAGGAGTACGAGGCAGTCGTCGTCGGCTGTGGCCCGGGCGGGGCCGCCGCGGCGGCGACGCTCGCCCGAAACGATGTCGAGACGCTGGTGCTCGAACGCGGCGTCGACGCCGGCTCGAAGAACGTCTCCGGCGGACTCATCTACGCCGAGGAGTCGGCCCCCTACACTATCGACGGACTGTTCCCGGACTTCCGCGAGGAGGCGACGGAGCGACCGGTGACGGAGAACGTCATCCACAACATCGCCGGTGACAGGGTGAAATCCTTCGACATCGGCGACTTGCATCACCACGACACGGCGTGGGCCGACGCGGTGTTGCGCCGGAAGATGGACTCGTGGCTCGCTCAGCAGGTCCACGAGCGCACCCGGGAGACAGGCGGCGGTTTGCTGACCGAGGTCCACGTCACCGGCCTGTTGCGCGAACGGGGCGAAATTGTCGGCGTGACGACCGAGGAACTGGACCCGATCAAGGCCGACATCGTCGTGGCCGCCGACGGCGTCAACTCCGAACTCGCCCGCGATGCCGGGCTGATGGACTGGGACGAGCCCGAGGAGTGGTTCCAGGGCGTCAAGGCCGTCGTCGACATGGAGCCGGAGGTCATCAACGACCGCTTCGACGTGGCTCCCGATGACGGCGCGGCCCACCTGTTCTCCGGCGACCTGTTCGACGGCGTCCGCGGCGGCGGCTTCCTCTACACCAACGAGTCCTCGCTGTCTATCGGCACTGTGTTCCACCTGGATTCCATCGCCGAGGAGCGGGCGGAGCCCCACGACCTGCTCGACAGCCTGCTCACGCATCCGCTCATGGCCCAGTGGCTCGGCGACGAATACGACGAGCGGGAGTACAGCGCGAAACTCGTCCCGGACTCGAAGAAGGCGGCTCATCCATCGCCCCACGAGGACCGTCTCGTGCTGGTCGGCGACGCCGCCGGTCAGATGCAGGCACAGGGACCCATTATCAAAGGGATGAACCACGCGGTCACTGCCGGGGCGCTGGCCGCCGAGGCGTTCGCCGACGCGAGGGCGCGGGGCGACCCGTCCCAGGCCGGCGAACTGTACGAGAAGAAGCTCCACGATGAGGGCGTGATGAACAAGCTCCGGCCGACCGGATACACGGTGTTCGGACAGCTCGGCGAACTCGGCCCCGTCGACGACCTCTCGAACGCTATCGCCGAGTCCACCGTCGGCCGGTTCGGAGTCCGCGCGGCGGCCGGACTGCTCGAACGTGCCTACTCGTCGCCGCGCATGGTGTCGATGATTCCCGACACTAAACTGCCCTACGTGACGCTGCCGACGGTCATTGCCGAGGAACTGGGTGAGCCGGTGACCGACGAGAACACCGTCTCACCCCCCGATCTGGGCGACCGCATCGGCGACTTGACCTACGACGTGGGTGACCCGCACATCGAACTGGTCGACAAGTCGTTCGAGGCCTCGGGCACCGCCGTGACGGCCTGCCCGGTCAGCGCCGAGGACTTCGGCGGCGGCTGTTACCGCGACGAGATGGTCCAGACCAACGGGAGCGAGGAACACCTCGTGAGCCTCGACACCCAACCCTGCGTCGAGTGTGGCACCTGTGCCATCGTCGCCGACACCGAGTGGGAACACCCCGCTGGCGGGAAAGGCGTGGAGTTCAATCAGGGGTGACCCGTTCGGTGATGAGTGGCCAGTACGACGACCGCCTTCGGGCGCTCTCCCGCCGAGCGGAGCAGACCCGCGAGTCGCTGGACCCCGACCCGCCGGACGAGGAGCGCGCGATGGAAATCATTCGGGACGGGTTCGGACCCACAGTAGCTCTGTACTGTGAGGCCCGGACGGGTGAGTCGTGGGTCCGCTTCTCCGAGGCGGAGTTCGAGCGGCTGGAACGGGCGATGAACGACTGGCTTGACTGCTACGCCGCCTGCTACGGCGTGGAGTTAGCCGGCACCTACAGCGTCAGAGCGGCCGCAGAGCTGCTCGTGGATACGCATAACGCCCCTGACGTGGCAGTTCTTTTGACCGGTGTTCCGGAGCAGTAGCTGCCGTTTACTGAGAAGTACATGGTTTTTGATAAAGGATTAAGTACTGTGTCGTGGTAGCAGATAACATGGAGCTAACAGAGCCACTGCATTTCGACCACGAGGACCGACGGGACATCTACGAGTACGTCGAATCACACGGGTCTGTCGAACCGAGAGCGGCTCGGTCGGCGCTACAGATGGACCCGCGGCCGTTCGGCCACCACGTCGCGATACTCAAACGCGACGGCGTACTGGAGGAGATTGACGGGCAACTCCGCGTCGCCTACAACGATACCGTCGAAGAAGAGTTCGAGGCCGACGACATCGAGTTCACCATCCGTCAGGCGCGACAGGAGGACCTGACCGGTCTTGTTGGGGCCATCCGGGCCGCAATCGGCGGCGGTGAGTACGTCGACGCGGAGACCGTCGCCGACGTGGTAGACAGCGAGGGTGTGTTACTCCGGCACAACGAACTGGAGTCGCGCATCTTCTTCGTCGCCTGCATCAACGACGACGTGGTCGGGTGGGTCCATCTCAAACATCCGGAAGTCGAGAAGCTCAGCCATACGGCAGAGCTGACGCTGGGCGTCCTTGACCGGTATCGCGGCCACGGTATCGGCTCACAGCTGCTCGCCCGGGGCACTGAGTGGGCGGCGTCGAACGGCTACGAGAAACTGTACAACTCTGTCCCATCGACGAACGAGGATGCGATCGAGTTCCTCGAAGGCCACGGGTGGGACACTGACGCCATCCGCGAGGATCACTACAAGTTCGGCGACGAGTACGCCGACGAGGTGATGATGGAAATCGACCTTTAACTCGGCCCCAGCGTCCGAATCGTCTTCCGAGCCAGCTCCCCGTCGACCTGCTGTGGCACAGTTAGCAGAAGCCGGTCGATGACATCTCTGTCCGCAATCTCATCCCGTTTCTCCCGCGCCTGTTCCGGCGTTCCGGCGATGCCGAGGTCAGCCGTCATTTCGTCAGCGACGAGCTCCGTCGCTTCGCCGCGGTCACCCGCCTGCCAGGCGTCGGCGATGCGTTCCGCCCGGTCTGGATACGTCTCCGCGACAGCACGGCGATACCCCTCGCCGCTGCCGACGTAGTAGGCGATGTGCTGCCGGAGCTCCTCGCTCGCTCGCTCTGAATCCTCGTGGACCACTGCCGGCACGTACGGCGCGACGGTGATGTCGTCCGGGTCGCGGTCAGCATCGTGTGCCGTCTCCGCGATGTAGTCGAACGCCGACTCTAGTTCGGAGAACGGGATCATGTGTGGGAGCCAGCCGTCGGCGAGTCTGGCGACGACGCGCCTGTTCGCCGGCCCGAGCGCGGCGTGGTACACCGGTACGTCACGGTCTAGCGGCGGCACCCCCCTGACCGAGACCGCCTCACCGTCGTAGGTCACCCGCTCGTCGCCCGTCATGAGCTGTTTGATGATATCGATCGTCTCGTGGGCGCGACGGACCGGTCGCTCGAACTCCATGCTGTGCATATTCTCGATGGACCGGGCTGTACTCGTCCCTAGCCCTAGCACTGCCCGCCCGTCCGAGACCCGGTCGAGGGTCGTCGCTGTCATCGCCAGCACGGCTGGTGACCGCGAGAAGACGTTGAGTATCGCGCTGCCGATCTCGATGTCGTCGGTCCGTGTCGCGATATCCGTGAGTTCGACAACGGAGCTAGCGCCCCACAGTTCGTTCAGCCAGACTGAGTCGTAGCCGTGGTCTTCGGCTTCGACGGCTAGGTCGATTGTGCTGTGGTCATCAACGCGTGGCACGACGACTCCTAGATGCATGGTGTGACCGACTGTTGGAAACCTAATAAAGAATCGTGTTAATACCGTCCCAGCGCCTCACAGCTACCGCCGCGCTCACTCCTGGCCGATCATCCGCTCCTGCTCTTGCCAGTACTCTTCGCGGAGTTCGTACTTCTGGATTTTCCCAGTCGCCGTTTCAGGAAGCGAGTCACGGAAGTCGATGCCTGCGGGGATCTTGTAGCTCGCGACGCGTTCTCTGAGGAATTCGAGGATATCCTGTTCAGTCGCGTCGCCGTCGGCCGTCGGGACGACAATTGCCATCGGTGTCTCGCCCCAGTCCTCACTCGGAGCCGGAATGACCGCGGCTTTCAGCACATCGGGGTGGTCGTACAGTTCGTCTTCCAGTTCGATCGAGGAGATGTTCTCGCCGCCAGAGATGATGATGTCCTTCCGGCGGTCCATGATCTGTATCATCCCGTCCTCGTCCCACGCCGCGAGGTCCCCAGTGTGGAAGTACCCCTCGGCGCGGTCGTTGAATGCTTCCTCGGTGATCTCGGGTTTGTTGAGATAGCGGTCCATTACCTGGTTGCCCTGCACCACGACCTCGCCGATCGTCGCCCCGTCGCGTGGCACGTCGGTCCCGTCCTCGTCGACGATTCGGATGTCGGTACACAGCGTCTCTGAGCCCTGCTTGACCTTGAGTTCACGGCCCCGTTCGGCGATGCGCCGCGGGGAGTTGCTGGTCGTGATGATCGGGGCCGTCTCGGTCAGGCCGTAGATGTGGAGGATGCGCCAGCCGAACTCGTCTTCGACGCGCTCGATGGTCGCCGTTGCCGGGGCACTGCCGGCTGTCGCGATTCGCACGTCGCGGTCACCCTGCGTCACGACGTCGCCGTCGTTGGCCCGGTAGTGCTGGATGAGCTTGTTCAGCACCGTCGGCGCACCGCACATGAACGACACGTCGTACTCACGGACCCGGCGGAAGGTATCCGCGGCGTCGAAGGTCCGCTGACAGACGTGCGTCCCGCCGGTTCCGGTGATGGCGTAGGTGTGGCCCCAGCCGTTGCAGTGGAACATCGGGAGCGTCCAGAGGTACGTGTCGTCGTCGCGTATCTCCATGTGCTGATTGAGCACCAGCGAGTGCCAGCTTTCGGTCCGGTGGGTCCTGACCACGCCTTTCGGGTCTCCCGTCGTGCCGGACGTGTAGTTGATGCTGGCGTCGTCGTCCTCGGTCATCTCCGGCCGGTCCGGTTCGACTGTCGGCTGGCCGTCGAGGACATCGCCGTACCCCTCCCAGTCCCCGTCGATACGGTCGGGCTCGTAGCCGATGAACGTCTCCGCAGGGATGTCGTCCCGTACCGGCTGGACCTTCTCCGCGAAGTCGTAGTCGGCGATGACCGTCGCGGCTTCACAGTCGTTCAGAATATACTCGATTTTCGCGGGGTCGAGCCGGTAGTTCAGCGGGACGAACACCGCGCCGAGTTTGTTCGTCGCGTACAGCGTCTCGATGAAGTAGTGTGTGTTCGGCGCGAGGAGGGCCACGCGACTCCCCGTCGAGACGCCCCGGTCCGACAGCGCGTGTGCCAACTGGTTGACCCGCTCGTTTACCTCAGCGTACGTGTACTCGGTGCCGTCATGGGCGACGATACCGGTCACGTCGTCGTAGATGTCCGCTGCACGATCGATGAAGTCGGTGGTGAGCATCTCGCGTTTCATGATAACATGACTCAATTGTCGTATTCAAACCCAATTATTATTATATTTTCTTCGTGAACGTTTGACACCCTCTTAGTTCGGTACCTACGTGTGAATTAAACCGCCAATTCCGACGCCAGCGGCCTACGGCCACCTGTCCTCGTGGCCGTCCATCGGCGCGGGAACGACGCCGTCTTTCTGCGCCCAGACACGGGCGTGGGCCGGACACACGTCTCGGTTCGCGTCCCACGGGATGTGGAGTTCGACCGCGGCCTCGTTTTCGCAGCCGTCCTCCGCACACTGTGTCATAGAAGCGCGACGGCAATCATGGTGACCAGTATCGACGCGGTCAACAAGGCCTGAACGACGCCGGAAGCCAGCATTCCGACGGTGGTTACCAGCGCAGCCTTCGCGCTTCCTCTGGCGTCCTCCTGCCGATAGAACTCGACGACGAACACCGTCCCGGCGACGCCCAGCAGGATGCCGAGCGGGCCGGTGACGAAAAAGAGAACGAGCGCTACGACGCCGGCGAGGGCTGCTGTCCAGTTCGATGCCCCACCGACGCGCGCGGCGACGGCTCCGCCCGCGATATCGACGGCCCACGTCAGCAGTCCGACCAGCGTCAACAGGGCTAGCAAGAGCGTCCCGGGTTCGGTCATGCCGCTGGCGACCCAGTACAGGTACACGCCGGCGAGCGAGACGAGCGCGCCGGGGACCTGCGGTGTGAGGCTGCCGATGACGCCGCCGACCAGCAGGGCGAACGCGAGTACAAACAACAGCGTTTCGAGGCCGAGCAGGCTCATAGGTGTCTGTCGAGTTCCTCCTGTACCCAAGGGTCGCCGTACAGACGCGTCAACCTTTCGACTATTCCGCCGAGCGTGCGCATACACTCACGTTCGGAGACGAACGCCAATTCCTCGGCGACAGCTGACCATGGATGTGCCTGCAAGACCTTTCGGACAAGCAGGCGTTCCTCCCGCGGCGAGAGCGCGGTCCCGTCGGCCGGGTCCGACAGGTGTTGGCGGGTGAGCTGACGGAACGGCTCCGGATTCGTGTCGAGGACCGACGCGCCGCCGGGGACGCCGGCGACCAGTCGCCACTCCCACTCCGAGAGCGATACCGGCCGCTCGCCGTCAGTCGCTCGAAGTACGGCCCGAACCACGTCGGGGCCACAGTCGTCGAGTGGGTCCGACAGCACCGCCGCGATTCGGTCCTGAAACCACTCTCCGTGGCGCGTCGCGAGCGCCGCCCCGTCGTCGGAACAGGGGTCGAGCATCACGACGGAGTACTCGCCGCTCGTCGCGTTCCGCGAGGTTGCGAGGTGCACGGTGTTGTAGCCGTTGTCCGCCCAGAAGCGGACGAGTTCCGGTGTTGCACCGTAGCTGACCCCGAGCCAGTCCATGTGGTTGGCGAACTCCGCCCTGATTTCCGAGAGGAGTTCGGAGCCGAGTCCACCGGACCGGACCGCGGCGTGGGTCGCGATGCGGAGGACTCGCTGGCCGACCGGAACCCCGGCGGCTTCGTCCCGGAGTTGCGTCGACAGCACGTCCGGGAGCATATTCCCGCGGACCCGTCCACCCTCGTACATCGTGGCCCGGGTCGACGCCGAGAGCCCGCCTTCCTGTGCCAGCAACGCCACTGCAACGACGTGGCCTTCGTGGGTCAGCGCCCGGACGGTGAGGTTCGGTGCATCGAGCAGTCGGGCCAGGTCCGAGGGTTCCGTCCGGTAATGGGCCAGCACGAGCAGGCCGAAGACCTCCCGGAGCAGGTGCTCGTCAGCGAGCAGGTCGGCTGCCGAGAGCCGGCGGTACTCCACGGTCTCCGGCGTTGCATCCGCAATTAGCTGGTCGACCGGCGGGCGAGCGTCCAGCAACAGCGCCCGGAACGCCCACACCTCCACGGGGTCGGCGTCCCCGTATCGAATGGGCGTCGTCATCGACACGTCGGTGAGGGCGTGGTCGCTCTCGGAAAGCCGGTCACGGAACCGGACGGAGAATCCTCGTCCCGCGCCCTCGTACCCGTGGACCGTCGTCGTGAAGGCGACCGCCGGGGCGTCGAGGAACTGTTCGAGCCGTCTGACCGACAGGGCTGCGGCCTCGTCGACGACGACCACGTCGGGGTCGTCCGGAAGCAATGCCGCTTCGTCCGGCGGCGCATACCGCACACAGCCCGCCCCTGCAACGCTGAGCCGCTGGGGGTCTGACGAACGGTCGCGCGTGAAGTCGACGCCGAGCGTCTCCAGCAGGTGTTCCGCCCGCGTGAACACCTCGGCGGCGCTCCGGTACTGCGGCGCGGTCACCAGTACGTCCGTGCCCGCCGCGGCAAGGTTTCCGGCTGCCAGGCCGGCGGCGCTTGATTTGCCCCGACCACGGTCCGCTTCGACCACGACCGCCGCACCGTCCTCCCGCAGAGACTCGAACGCCCGCACCGCGTCCCGCTGGTCGTCGGTGAGACACTGGGCGTACGTCTCGGAGCGGAACCACGCGTCGGCGGGCTGAGTCGGGTTCGGAACTGGACGGCTCTGTGGCGGGTCCGTCAGACCGTCCTGCTCGACGGTGCCCGTATCGGTGTCGACGATAGCGACACCTCGGTGTGCTCGCAACGTTTCGACGAAGCGGCGGCGGAAGTGGCCGCTCACGTCCTCGACGCCGAACGGCGGGACTGCGAGCGAGGCGTCGAACCCGTCGCGTTCCTCGGGCCACGTCTCCAGCGGCGGCGTGAGGAGGACGTAGAGGCCGCCGCCGTCGACAGCACCGACGGTCCGCCCGACTGCGTCCGGCCGCAGTTCCTCGTGCGCATCAAGGACGACAGCCGTCCGCGTCCGACCGAGAAGCTCCTCGGCGCGGGACTGCTCGTGGTGTTCACAGTCGAGGAACGGCTCCGGCCCGACGACAGTCGTCTCCGCGCTGGAGATGTCTGCCGCGTCGAGCGCCGCTGCCGCTCGCTCTCGCGTCCGGTCGGGGTCGCCCGCCAGCACGAGCAGCCGGCGCTCGTTCGCACGGCGGGCCTCCGCTCGGAGCGAGCGCGCGATGTCCATACCGGAGGTGGCGGACGCGCCAGTATGGACCTGACGGTCACGGCGCTCCCCAGGTGCGCTTTTTATTGGACCGGACACAGTGGCCGGCATGGCTCCCCTCCAGACCCCGCTCTGTTCCGAGATCGGTATCGACCACCCAGTCGTGCAGGCACCGGTCGGGAGCGTCTCGACGCCGTCCCTGGCCGCGGCGGTCGCTGACGCGGGCGGCCTCGGGATGCTGGCGATGTCGTGGCGCGAGGCCGACGCAATTCGTGACGCGTACACGGACGCTGCAAACGCGACTGACGGCGTGGTCGGCGTCAACGTCGTCCTCGATGAGTCGACGGGCGTGCTCCCACCGTCGGCGTGTCTCGATGCCTGTCTGGACGCGGGCGCGTCGGTCGTCTCTTTCTCCTTCGGCGACGCCGAACCGTACGTCGACCGGGTCCACGAGGTCGGCGGGACGGTGATGGTCACGGTCGCGAGCGCCGCCGAGGCCAGGGCTGCCGTCGACGCCGGGGCCGACGTGGTGGTCGCACAGGGCCGGGAGGCCGGTGGCCACGTCCAGAGCGACGTGACGACTTTCGCGTTGCTCCCGCGGGTGGCCGACGCGGTTCCGGTCCCGGTCGTCGCGGCCGGCGGTCTCGGCGACGGCCGCGGCCTCGCGGCGGCGCTGACGCTTGGAACAGATGGCGGTTGGTTCGGCACTCGGTTCGTGGCGACCGAGGAATCAGGCGCGCACGAGGCATACCGGCAACAAATCGTTGACGCGCCAGAGACGGCGACGCGGTTTACCGACCTGTTCGACCGGGGCTGGCCGGACCAGCCACACCGAGTCCTCGAAACCGACGAGGTCCGACAGCAGGCAGGACATGACTTAGATGAAATCGACGACGCCAGCGACCCCGAACAAATTGCACAGATGCCCGACGGCGAGCCGATTAGTCGGTTTGCTGATATGCCCCCGCTTACGGGGATGACTGGCAATGTCGAAGCCCTCCCACACTACGCCGGCCAGAGCGCCGGCCTCGCACAGGACGTACGGCCCGCCGGTGAGGTGGTGGCCCGTCTCGTCTCGGACGCGCGGGCCGCGCTGGCCGATGCGTCGGCGGCCGCGGAATAGGCAGACCCCCCGACAGCACCCGTGTGGCGGGCTGGCACGGGATTTCGGCTTCGAAAGCGCTTTTAGGGCCGGTAGCACAGAATGGGGTACAGCCTGCGCCGAGTTGATGATGCTCCCAGCCTTTTCAGGATACACACCATCACGGTGTGACGGGCCTCGCGGCCCGGACATGGCGGGGGAGCCTGAGCTCGCGCGCAGGAGGTGAACATACAAATGCCAGTATACGTAGATTTCGACGTTCCCGCGGACCTCGAAGACGACGCCCTTGAGGCGCTCGAGGTTGCCCGGGACACAGGCGCAGTAAAGAAGGGTACAAACGAGACGACCAAGTCCATCGAGCGCGGCTCCGCTGAGCTCGTCTTCGTCGCTGAAGATGTCCAGCCCGAGGAAATCGTCATGCACATTCCGGAGCTTGCCGACGAGAAGGGCGTTTCCTTCATCTTCGTCGAGCAGCAGGACGACCTCGGTCACGCCGCCGGGCTCGAAGTCGGCTCGGCCGCCGCAGCCGTCACCGACGCCGGTGAGGCTGACGCCGATGTCGAGGACATCGCCGACAAGGTCGAGGAGCTTCGGTGAGGTGACCTCGGATGAGCGCTGAGGAATCCGAAAGCAGCGGTTCCACGCCCGCCGAGGTTATCGAAGTCGTGGGCCGGACGGGGATGCACGGCGAGGCCATGCAGGTCAAGTGCCGCATCCGCGAAGGCGAGAACCAGGGGCGCATCATCACGCGCAACGTTCTCGGCCCGGTCCGCGAAGGTGACGTGCTTCAGCTCCGCGAGACGGCTCGCGAAGCCGACACCATCGGAGGGCAGTAACCATGCCCCGGACACGCGAATGTGACTACTGCGGCACGGACATCGAACCCGGCACGGGCACGATGTTCGTCCACAAGGACGGCGCGACGACGCACTTCTGTTCCTCGAAGTGCGAGAACAACGCCGACCTGGGCCGCGAGGCCCGCAACCTCGAATGGACCGACACCGCCCGCGGTGACGCCGGTGAGGTCGAGGACGAGGTTGAGGACGAAGATGAAGAAGTGGAAGCGGACGCTGACGAGGCAGACGCCGAAGAGGTTGAGGACGAGGCTGCCGAAGCAGACGCTGAAGAAGCTGATGCCGACGCCGACGAGGCCGAAGACGACGCTGACGAGGAAGCTGAGGAGGCTGAGGCCTGATGTCCGAACACGAGCGCACGTTCGTGATGGTCAAGCCTGACGGCGTCCAGCGCGGCCTCATCGGGGACATCGTCTCCCGCTTCGAGGACCGCGGCCTGAAGATGGTCGGTGGCAAGTTCATGCAAATCGATCAAGAGCTCGCCGAGGAGCACTACGGCGAGCACGAGGACAAGCCATTCTTTGACGGGCTCGTCGACTTCATCACCTCTGGGCCCGTGTTCGCGATGGTCTGGGAAGGTCAGGACGCGACCCGGCAGGTCCGCACCATGATGGGCGAGACGGACCCCGCCGAATCGGCTCCCGGCACCATCCGTGGTGACTACGGGCTCGACCTCGGTCGGAACGTCATCCACGGCTCCGACCACGAGGACAAGGGCGCAAACGAGCGCGAAATCGAGCTGTTCTTCGACGACGACGAACTCGTCGACTGGGACCAGATCGACTCGTCTTGGCTGTACGAGTAACGCCAGGTCGACCGCCGCGTTTTTTCGAGCACAACCACCTTGAGGACGGCGTCCGTATCGCCAGTATGAGCCTGACGCTCTACCAGCTCGACGGCTGTCCGTATTGTGAGAAGGTCGCGGACCGACTGGACGACCTCGGAATCGAGTACGACAGCGTCTGGGTCGAGGCGCTACACTCGAAACGCGACGAGGTGAAGCGGGTTTCCGGTCAGCGAGGGGTCCCGGTTCTGGTTGATGAGGACCGCGGTGTCACGATGGCTGAGTCCGACCGCATCCTCGAGCTTATCGAGACGACTTACGCGCCTGAAGCCCAGTCGGCGTAGAGATAGCGAGCGGCCGCGCCGAGGCTCGCAAACACCAGCGGGAGGAAAAACAGCAGAATGAGCAGCCATAGCACCGCAGGCGCGGCCTGTCCCTCACCGCCGCCATCGAACATGACCGTCCGGACGAACACGAAGCTCCCAGCGAATCCCGTTGCGACATAGCCGAAGCCGATGCCGGTTCCGACGAGCGCCGCTTCCTCGAGCAGGCTGTCCGACCGGGCATCGCCGCGATAGCGCTCGAACAGCGCGCCGACGACGAGTAGCGAGACAATCGGAATCAGGAAATAGACTATCGGCGGGATGCTCGCTCCCTGTGCGCCGTACAGGACGTTCCGGGCGGCAGAGCCGTACACTTCCGCGTCCGATGCCGTCACCAGCGTCGGCACGTGGTGGGCGTTGTATAGTATGAACCCGTACTGGACCAGCCGGTCCGACAGTTCTGGCAGGTCGACCGACGACGGGCCGACGAGAAACAGCAGGGCGACGAGCAGATACTCGACAGCCAGCGTCCCGGCTGCGACGCCGGCCGCGCGGAGCCACGGAAACGTTCGGAGGCTTTCGGCTAGCAGGTGACTCTCCGGCTGTGGCTGTTCGGCGGTCGCAGTCGGTGGTTCGTCGACCAGCGACTCGTCGACCGATGCTCCGGCCCCGTCGTCGCCCGCCTCGTCGGTCCCATGTTCAGTCACGTCTAGCCGTATCAACTTCAATGACGAAAAAAAGGGTTCCGGTGGTCGCTACTCTGACTCGAAGTCAAGCGCCGCGCCGTTGATGCAGTACCGCTTCCCGCTCGGCTCCGGTCCGTCGTCGAACACGTGGCCCAGATGACCGCCACACTCGGCACAGACGACTTCCGTTCGCTCCATCCCGTGGCTGTTGTCCGCCCGTGTTTCGACGTTGCCTTCCTGATACACGTCCCAGAAGCTCGGCCAGCCGGTTTCTGATTCGAATTTCCTGTCGCTATCGAACAGTTCCGTCCCACAGCCGGCACAGGTGAACACGCCCTCGTCTTCTACGTCAATGAGGTCGCTGCTGAACCGCGGCTCTGTTCCGGACTCGCGGAGGATTCGGTACTCTTCGTCGGAGAGTATTTCGCGCCACTCTTCGTCGTTGTCCGGGAGTTCTTCTTCGGATTCACTCATGCTCTGCCGTACGCCCTCCAGCGGTAAAAGCGTAAAGCCAGGGGTGGGATTTGAACCCACGAACTCTCGATTACAAGTCGAGTGCTTGGACCACCCAAGCTCCCCTGGCACGGTTGCATACCTGCGTTGTGTGGGGACCGTTTAGAGAGTATCGTTTTCGGTCGGCTTTTCGAGCTCGATCCGGTGTGGTGCGTAGCCGTGTGCGCGGTAGAACTGTCGGGCGGACTCGTTGTCTGCCATCGCTTCCAGCGCAAGGATATCTGCACCGGCCTGGTGGAGTAGCTCTTCCCCCGTAGCGAGCAGTTCGCTACCGATTCCCTGGTTCCTGTGGACCGGTTCAACGAAGATATTCTCGATGATGCCCCGCGTCTCGTCTTGTTCGTACCGGCCGCTGTCGATGGTCACCATGACGAACCCGACGACGTGCCGGTCTATGCGAGCGAGACAGACGTTCTCGGCGACAATGCGCTGTACGACCGTCTCTCGGACCGCGGTTCGGTTCCGGTCCCCGAACAGATGTGACCCGTGGGCACGCTGGCTCTCCGCCAATTGGACCCACAGGTCGACGATGGTGTCCACGTCATCCATCGAGGCGGTGGCGATTTCCACGGTGTTATTCCGTGTTGTACGGTCAAAACAGTTCGGCTACGCCGCAGTATCCGTCTGTTGCGGTGAGAGAAATCGGCTGAAGTGGCTCAGACATCCCGGCAGTCCGCACAGAGGAGTTGCCCGTTGAACGAGGCGAGATTCCGCGTAAACGTGCTACAGGCGGAACAGATGCCCTGACTGTCGAACGAATCCTCGGCGGCGGACTGCATTCCGTCGGTGGTGGCTTCCTGACCGGTCGTCGCAACTGTCGAGGTCTGTTCGACGACCTCTGTCGACTCGCTCTCTAATCTCGCAGTCGAGAGGATATCGTGCTCGGTCAGTGTCCCGAGCGGCTCTCCGTCAGCCGTTACCAGAAGGAACTCGGCGGAGCGTGTCGCCATCCGGTCCCGTGCCGCCGGGAGTCCAGCATCGGGACCGATTGTCGGAATGGATTCACGCATCACGTCACCGACAGTGGCAGTCTCCGGGTCGCCACCGTCGACGATGTATCCCAGCACGTCTCTGTCCGTCGCGACGCCGACTGGTTCGTTCCCCCGTAATACGAGAATCGGGTGCTGATCCTCCCGTATCAGTAGCTCCGTCGTTTCAAGGAGGTCATCGGACTCGCTTGCGCCGACGTACTCTCTGTTCATAACCTCCCGCACAGTGACCTCACCGTTCATGTGCCTAAGTACCACACGACCGGTCTAAAAGATACCTCCACTACGTTTATATCGCGTGGTTCACAACTTACTCGGTTGTCTCGGTTTCGATGGTGACGGCCTCACCGGTCGCCCGACAGGTCTCTAATGCGTGCTTGGCGTCCATCCCGGCCGTAGCTGCCGTCCGCCCGCGTCCGACACCGACTTTCAGCTCCACGTCGACTTCTTCGCGAACGTGGTTGATTGCGTCGTGGTAGTCCGCTTCGTCCAGGTCCGGACAGACCGCGATGACGTTGTCGCCGCCGACGAAAAACGACAGCGAGTCGTGGGCCTCGCGCATGTACTTCATGAGGGCTGCGTAGCCCTGTTCGATCTGGATGAACGTGTCGAACTCGTTGAGTTGGTCGGTGTACTTCTCGGTGGCGTCGTCGACATCGAAATGCGCGAGCTGTACGTCTGTGGGCTTCCGGAACTCCTCGTCGATCGTCTGTCCGCGTAACACTTCACGCCGGCCCTTGTCCTGTGCGCTACCGGCCTCCTGTAGCTGCTCCGTCGCCGTTCCCAGCGCCGAGACAGGTGTCGTTCCCGTCGCGACAGAGAGGCTCATCGTCACCGGGTAACGATTGCCGACGGATTCCTGAATGAGTGCGTGTGCTGCCTCGTCCAATCCGTTCGTTACGGCGATCATGTTGTCGAACCGCGAGAAGAAGATGTAGCCGTCGCGGTTCCCGACCAACTGTGCGAGGTCAGCGTACAGCCGGGACTGGAGCGTCTGTAGGTCGACTTCACGGCGGGGCTCAGGCGTCACAGTCCACGGCCCGTAGTTATCAATCTGTATATGGGTGATCTGGGTGTTGGTCACTGTCCATCGTTCGTTTAGAAGCAACGGGTATTGCTCTGTCGAAATTAACCGGCAGAGCGGACTGAAGGCCGGTCCGACCGGTGTCGGATCCCAGACATGGGAGCCGATTCAACGGGGGTCAGTCGGCACCGCGTCGGGGCGCTGTATCTCGACGGTTCCGATCATCGAATCGTACGCGACGACGTCCGTTGCCGTTAGTTTCGGGAGGTGCTCGGTGAACAGTTCCTCGGTGAGCTCGTCCCTCGCAGTGTCCGGGACCGCTGCTGGCTCGATGTCACGCTCGACCGCGAGAACCGCTGCCGCGAGGTCTGACACGACTACTGGCTCATTGCGGTCAGCCAGTATCGAGAGCGCGCGCCGACGAGTGTCGTTCGACAACAGGTCAGCAACAACCTCCTCGGGAAGCCCGTGTCCGGTGCGGTCACCGTTTGAAGATGTCGTCGCCATACGCGACGCTACACCGGCCTCCCACAAGTATGTGTCGTGCCCACACACTACACAGTTAGGCCTGTTCGAGTCTGTACGGCCACCAGTCCGCCTCGCGTAGCGCGCGCCCAAGCGATTTGTGGAAGTCCGGGAAGTCCTCGAACTCCTCTTGATCGACATAGTCGAAGATGTCCGCCACGCTGACGACCGTCTCGTAATCGATCCGAACCGGGTGGTCTCCGTACTGTTCGACGTACTCCTCGGCGGTCAGCGGGAAGTCTTCGTCCTCGTTGACTTTCTTCGCCAGCACAGCGTGGCCGTACTTGCGCCGGCCCTCGCTTCCTTCCTCGCCGTCCGGATCGTGTGGCCAATCCATACGCGAGTCTCTGGACACTGGCACAAAAAGGGTTTCTCTCCCCGCCTACAGTTCGAAGCCGCTGTCGTTCCGGCTGCCACCCCGTCGGAGGAGCGCGATGACGACACCGAACAACAGCAACGCACCGAGGAGTCCGCCGATGACCAGCATCGTGCTGATACCCATGACTGTCGCCGGAAGCGGTCCGAGTCCGCTGTCACCGTCAACTGCGGGTTCGGTCTGGACCGCTGGCTCCGTTCCCGTCGGTTCCGTTTCTGGTTCAGCGCCGCCGTTTCCATCGGTCTGGACCTGGCTCTCGGTTACCTGAATCTCGCCGGCGTTGACATCGTTGAAGCCGATCTGGAACGTCCCTGGCGTCGTCACGACCGTCGACAGAGTCACTGTCTGTTCGGTGTCGGCCGGCACAGTCACCGCTGTTTGGTTGACGACCTCGTCGTCTACCCGCATCTGTGCGTCGTACGTGCCTTCGATACTGCCGTCGTTGGAGACCGTCGCTTCAACGACGACCCGTTGCCCCTCAGGGGCCTGCTCGCTGACGACTGATGTTCGCGTGATGCTGAATGCAGGCTCGATCTTCCCAATCGCGTAGGCCGATGCGCCCGCCGTGTCCGCCTCGTAGACGACTTGATCGGACCGCTCCTCAACAACGCTCGTCTCAGCGGCTTGCCACGATCCGTTCACACGGTGATACACGCGGACCGCCGAAGCATCGATGCCGGCCGACTGGAGGTTCGAGCGGTTCAACACGAACTGCATCGACGACGGCTGAACCCCTGCTGACGAGCCAACGGTAACCATACCGAACACCGATGCATCGTCGTTATCGGGTACTGTGATATCTGCGTCCGTGGGGTCTGTATACTCGGTTACGTTCTGTGTGAACGACCGCTGGGATGCGTTTACGGTCCACGTCTGGACAGCGAACGTCCGGTTCATCGCACCCGGCATCTCGACTTCGTATGGCTTCGCCGTTGGCACTGCGCCGCCACGGACCTCGGTTTGTCGGCTGGTCGCATCCTGTCGTCTCGTCATTGCAGTCGCCTTCTTGACTTGAAGGCGCCCAGCCGACCGCTCTGGACCTTTAACCGTAATCTGATATGTCCCAGGCGTGTTAAACGTTAGCGCCCGTGTCCGCTTGGCCGATGACCCGGAATCGACGGCCACCCGCTCAGTCGCTTTCGTCGTTCCGTTCGCCACATACTCAACGCTCATCGCACCCCCGGAGCTCCCAGTGTTCTTGACCGTCGCGGTGACGTTTACCGATTCACCGGCCAGTATCGTGTCTACTTCTTTCGATGCGCCGGATACGAACAGTCGTGGTGCAGCAGCAACAGGACCTGCCACCGTCGCTGCGAGGAGGAGGGCAACGACACAGACCGCGATGAGGCTCGGAAGATGCTGCTTTGGGGGCCTCTCTTCACGTACCATTACTCAAATATAATCCAGACCATCGACATAAAACCGCCCGATTGCCTCGATTCGGTAAACGGTCCCTACGAGTCAGAAGGCAGCGGATTCTGTAGCTTCCCGTTGCAGCGTCTGTTACTCGCACAGTCTGCTGCTACGGGTTTCGGTTTAATCCAGACAAGACGGTCGCACTCACTATGTTCGTGCGCTGCGACTTGCAGGGCTCAAATCGCCAGTGTGTACCGATGGCTCCTCGCGTATTCGCTCGGAGCAATACGGTGGGACTGGGATTTGAACCGAGCCGAGACGGTCCTGCTCACGTCGTTGCGCGGGCTGCGACTCGTCGGCTTCAAATCCCAGCTGGCGTAGTTGCCACTTACGGTTTGTTCGTGGCAAAATACGGTGGGACTGGGATTTGAACCCAGGAATCCGTGAGGATACCTGCTTTCAAGGCAGGCGCAATAGGCCGCTCTGCCATCCCACCGCAGTCAAGCATATTCGGTGGGCCTTCTAAGACCTGTCGGTCTCTCGGACCACGCTCGGCTCCCCGTCCTCGTCGACAACACGGACTCCGAGGTCATCGAGGAACGCTGTCGTCCGTTGCGGTACGACCCGACCAGCCCGGTTCCGGGCCCGGAGCAGCGGCACGATGGTTTCGAGATCCGCTCGGGTTTCGAGGACGGCTGACGGCGGGAGAAAGTCCACGTCGAGGCCGGCATCCGCAGCACGCTCGCCGATCGTTTCGACCGTTGGGGTGGCGTAGCTGTCCTCGAAATCAATCGGCTCGCCGAAGCCGGCGTAGTAGACGCGGCCGCCCGCAGCGGGGCCAAGAACCACGCCGCTAGACCGGAGTTTCATCGCCGCGCTGTCGATGAGTTGCCGGTTCAACAGTGCTGCTGTCGGTTTGACGGCGGCGACAGTTGCGACATCTTCTTCATCAAGGAGGTGCGTCACTGTGTTCCCGACCCGACCGGCGAACGTCGAACCGACCTGAACCTCGAATCGGGCGTTACCCGGTGATTCAAGAGCTTCTGTCACTGGCTCCCGCACCGCAGCTTCGGGGTCGACGTCGTCCGGGACCTGTTCCGAGGGACGGTAGTTCACCAACAACTCGGCACCGCTGATCTCCACCGCACGACAAACGTCAAGCAGCATGGCTTCGTATAGCTCGGCGGCCTCGGCGTCGTCTACAATGCCGCCCGCCAGCTCCTGTAACACGAACCCTTCGACTGGCGGGTCAGCCAGCACAGTTACCGTAGTCATACTGTCTTCTCGGCCCGACTGTGATTAGTCGCTTGTGTTCCGACGCAGCTACAGAACAATTATAAGATGTGAGCAGTATTTGATATCTAAGAGAAACTATATGGAGGAATCCCAGACCTACAGATGCGATGGATGTGGGTCGGAGTATCGGGTTCTCGGGGAACCACAACCCAAGATTGTGTGCCGCGACTGCGAACGCGAAGCCACGCTGTCCGGGACCGCAGCGGCACAGCGGGCGTACCATGTCGGCTACATGCGGTATCGTGAGGCACGCCGCCAGCTATCCGATGCGCTGGCGACCGTCGAAGACGAGGAGATGGCGCTCGCTCGTGGGGGGTTCGACAGTGCCGCGTCGGACTTCGAGGAAAGCGTCGAGGAGTTCACGACGGCTGTTCGCGAAGCGGACGACGACTCGCTGGCTGAGTTGTCGGAACGGGCGCGTAAGAAAGCGACCTGCCTCTGGCAGGCCGCCGAGTGGCTCAGCGGCATGACTTACGCCAGCGAACAGGGTGAATCGACACAGGCGAGCCAGTACCGCCACGACGCCGAAAACCGGTTACAGGCAGCAACTGAGTACGGGACAGTGTCGAGCCCGGAAGAGTTGCTCCAGACCACTGACACCGAAGTCCAGTCCGATACCTGACTACCGCCCGCGTCGGCCCTTCGTTTGCCGGTAGTCCTGTCCGAGCGTCTCGCTGAAGTGTTCCAGAAAGGCCGTCCGCTGTTCGTCGGTCTGTTCGCTCGGCGGAATCATCGGAAGAATCTCGAACCCGCGGCCGCGGATCGTCGTCGCGTGACGGTCCTCGATGTCGAGTTCGTCCTCGCTCATCGTCGTGTACTCGAAGGCTAGCTCTTCGAGCGGCCGTTGACCGACCGGCAGCAATATCTCGGGGTTGATCATCCGTATCTCGCTGTTGAGATACGGCTCACAGTTGACGACCTCCTCGTCAGTCGCCTCCCTGTCGGGATGGCGACAGCGGGTGACGTAGGTCAGGAAGGTGTTCTGTAACTGCGGTCTGTCGGCGTCCGGGTCCGTGCACATATCGACCGCGGCGAGGATGTCGAGCAGTTCGCGCTCGCTCTCCCCGGTGAAGGGGAGACCGGACTCATCGGCGCCGACTGCGGGTGAGTCGCCGAGGACGATGAACTCGGCACCCACGTCGCCGTAGCCGTGGACGACGTTCTCGCGCGTCTCACACAGCGCGGGGCAGTTCTGGCACTCCTCGTCCATCCCGAACGGGTTCGATTTGGACTCCTGTTGTGCGTCCATCTTACTCGTCGTCGATGGTTTTTGCGTGGGTGTCCGCGTCCTCTGGGTCGTTCTGTGGGCTGGACGGGTGGTAGTCGGTGTCGTATTCGCCTGGCCGGTCGTCGAGTCGGTCGGGATTGATGCGGCCGCCGAGCAGCATGAAGTCAAGGACTGTACAGGCGAGCATGGCCTCGACGACCGGGACCGCCCGCGGCGGCAGGACCGGGTCGTGGCGGCCGGTAACGGTAATTTCTTTGCCTTCGCCGGTCTCCCAGTCGACAGTCTTCTGGGTCTTGGGAATCGACACCGGCGCGTGCCACGACACTTCGCCGTAGATGGGCTGGCCGGTCGTGATGCCGCCCTGGATGCCGCCGTGGTCGTTGCCGACGGGCGTGGGGTGGCCCTTCACTCGCGGCTCGTCGCCGCTCGCGCTCTCCGAGGCTGTTGCCTCGCTGTCGTCGAACTCCCAGTTTTCAGTGTACTCACTGCCCTTGGTCGTCCGAGCCTCGCGGCCGATGCCGTACTCGAAGTCGTTGACCGCCGGGATGGAGTACATGGCCTGGCCGAGCCGTGACGGGAAGCTATCGAACCGGGGTGCGCCGAGGCCGGACGGGACGCCGCGACACTCGAAGTAAATCGCGCCGCCGATGGAGTCGCCCTCCTTCTGGTGCTGGTCGGCCACGTCGCGCATCTCCTCGGCGGCCTCGGGGTCGGCACAGCGGACCTCGTTCTCCTCGCTGTGTTCGAGCATATCCTCGAAGGTCACCGGACCAGCCTCCACGTCACCGATCTGGCAGACGTGGGCCTTGATCTGGACATCGTAGTCGGACTGTTCGAGCACCTGCTTGGCGACGCCGCCGGCGGCGACCCAATTGACCGTCTCGCGGGCCGACGAGCGGCCGCCGCCGCCCCAGTTCCGGGTCCCGAACTTCGCGGAGTAGGTGTAGTCGCCGTGTGACGGCCGCGGAGCTGTGATGAAAGGTTCGTACTTCCCCGAGCGGGCGTCCTTGTTCTGGATGACCATCCCGATAGGCGTCCCTGTTGTGTAGCCGTCCTGAATCCCGGAGTTGATCGTCACCTTATCGGGTTCGCCCCGGGAGGTGGTGATCATCGACTGGCCGGGCTTGCGCCGGTCGAGGTCTTTCTGTATCTCCTCCTCCGAGAGTTCGACACCCGCCGGAACGCCGGAGACGGTACAGCCCATCGCCTCCCCGTGAGATTCTCCATAGGTCGTCATGCGGAACAGACGACCGAACTCGTTACCGTTCATTACAGTGGTGTCGGGGTTGGGGGCATTTGAACCTTGTAGATGCGCCCGTCAGTCGTCGAGCCACCTGACACGGTCGAGGAACTGCACCGTCTTCGCTCCCCTGACCTGTTTCTCGAAAACCGCATCGAATACCTCGTCTGTGTCGTCAGGCCGGGGCTCCCAGGTGTACCGTACCAGCGTTACGTCCGGATACTTCGCGTTGACCGCACGAGCGAAGTTGCCCTCTGACGAGGCAGTGCGCCGGCGTCCGACCACCACGCAGTCGAACTTGCGGTCGGCCAGCACTGTCATCGCCCGGTCGGTGTTCGGTGTCGTTACTAGTTCGACTGCCTCGCGCTCGTCGGCAATATCGGCCTGCAAATCAAGCAACAACTGGTCGTCATCGACGTAGAGGACTGTCATGGGGGCCGCAGTGGACTGTTCGGAAGCGCTCGTTTGATTCACAACGTGTGTTGTAAATACCTCTCGAAACGTATAAGCTCACTCATTTATCAAATTAACAATACTATTTCATTACAAAAGCTGACGCGCTGGTGACCCGATACCTTACCGCTCGACAGCAGCGCCGAGCGATTCGAGCACGTCGAAGAAGTCCGGGAAGGACACGTCGACGTGCTCCGCGCCGGTCACCGTCGTCTCGCCGTCGGCGACGAGACCCGCCACGGCCAGTGACATGATAATGCGGTGATCCGCGCAGCCCTCGACGGTCGTGCCGACGAGGTCGCTGTCCGCACCGTAAACGAACAGTTCGTCCTGGTGTTCCTCCACCTCTGCGCCCATCTTCGTGAGTTCCTCGGCCATCGCACTCACGCGGTCAGTCTCCTTGTACCGGACGTGCTCGGCGTCGGTAATCCGGGTGACGCCGTCGGCAGCGGCCCCAAGCGTCGCGATGGTCGGCAAGAGGTCCGGCGTGTCCTCGACGCCAACCTCGATGCCGGTCAGGTCTGACTGTGAGACGGTGATTTCGCCGTTTTCCCTGTCCCAGTCGAGGTCGGCCCCCATCCGGTCGAGGATGTCGACGATGGCGGCGTCGCCCTGCGCGCTGGGGAACGCCGAGGTGACGCGCAGGCCGTCCTCGGCGGCGAGTGCGCCGGCCGCGAGCAGATAGCTCATCGACGAGAAGTCCCCGGGGACGTTGTAGTCGCCGCCCGCTGGCGTGTAAGACTGGCCACCGTCGACGGTGAACCCGGCGTCGGTCTTCTCGGCGTCGACGCCGAAGGCTTCCAGCACCTCCAGCGTGATGTCGACGTACGGCGACGACTTCAGCTCGGTCGTCAGGTCGATGTCGATGCCGTCCGGCGAGACAGCACCGGCCATCAACAGCGCAGTGATGTACTGCGAGGATACGTCGCCGGGGATCTCCACTGCGCCGCCGTCGATGCCGCCGCCAACCACGAGCGGGGCCTGCCCGTTCCGGCGCGTCGACTCGGCGTCGCCGTCCAGTTGTTCGACGGCGTCGAGCAGTGGCCCCTGCGGGCGCGACCGGAGGGACTCGTCACCAGTCAGTACCCCGAGGTCGTCTTGCAGTGCGGCCGTCGCGGTGACCAGTCGCATCGTCGTCCCGCTGTTGGCACAGTCGATGACGTCGTCCGGCGTGCTCGGCCGGCCGTCGAAGCCCGTGACCTCGACCGTCGATTCGTCCGCTGCCAGCGAGACGCTGCCGCCGTAAGCCTCGACCGCTCGCATCGTGGCCTTCGTGTCCGCACTCACGAGCGGGTCGTGGACCACTGCGCCGTCCGCGTAGCCCGCGGCCAGCACCGCCCGGTGCGTGTAGCTCTTCGATGGCGGCGCTTGCGCCGTCCCCGCGACCGTCGATTCGGCAATCGTGATGTCCATGCCCGGTCGGTAGCGGGCGTTCGACAAGAGACTACCGCTCCAACCCAACCAGGGTGAGAGCAACGACCTTGTGGCTGGCAGCGGTACCACCGCTATGGCCCCAGCGATGGACAGCGCGACCGCTGTCGTCACAGGTGCGAGTAGAGGTATCGGCGAGCAGATAGCCCACGCGGTAGCGAGTGCAGGCGCACATACGGTCATCTGTGCTCGCGATGCCGAGGCTCTTGAGCGGGTCGAAGCTGATATCCGGGACGCTGGTGGCTCCGTGACCGCGATTCGCACGGACGTACGTGATGAGTACGACGTTGAACGGCTGGTCGAAACTGCCATGCGGGAGGGAGGCGCAATACAGTACGTTGTCGCCAACGCCGGCGTCTACCACGGAACCGCCGGCGAGACGCCGCTCACCGAGGAATCCTACACTGCCTTCGACGACCATATCCGGACGAACGCCCGCGGTGTGTTCTCAACGATTCGGGAGGCCGTTCCGCACCTCGGCCCGGACGCCCGCATCGTCGTCCCGACGGGCGTCGTCGCCCGCGAGGGGATGCCCGGCTACGGTTCCTACGCGGTTTCGAAAGCTGCCGCAGAGGCTATTGCTCGCGGATTCGCGGCCGACCTCGATACGCCAGTCGGCGCAGTCGACCCCGGACAGGTCGCCACGGAC
This sequence comes from Haloarcula sp. CBA1127, assembly GCF_001485575.1. NCBI lineage: Archaea > Methanobacteriati > Methanobacteriota > Halobacteria > Halobacteriales > Haloarculaceae > Haloarcula > Haloarcula sp. CBA1127. The sequence continues at coordinate 2,834,785 of NZ_BCNB01000006.1, read as the reverse complement.
CTCTCCGGTGGCGGCGGGCGTGACCCAGAATCAGTCGCCGAAATGGTTCTCTGGGCGCTCCGCGATGCGGACCCGTCAGCGCTGGACGGCGATGTCCTCGACTGGGGCGACTATCGGTCAGCGACGCGGTAGCCGCCACCGATGGGTTTATTAGTAACAGGCGGGTGATTGTAGATAATGTCTATTAACTCAAACTCGATTTTTAATAATGCTGGCCGGATATCCACCGCCGGCATCGCGAGTGTCGTCGGTCTGGTGATCCTGTCCGGCGTCGCAGTCACCGGCGGGGCGAGTAAGGTTCTGGTCATCTCCTGGGTCGCGTTTGTGGCGATGGCACTGGGCGCGTGGCTCGGAGCACGGGCCGACGAAACGAATCCCTACCGACTGGTCTGGGGCTACGGCCTCGCGAGCGGAGCGATGGTCACGTCGGCGGCCATGTTCCTCGTCCCGCAGGCGATGGGACTGGGCGGCCAGGCCGGCGCAGCGCGAATCGGCGGCGTCGGCATCGCCGCTGGACTGGTCACCGGCTACGGCACCCACACTATCGGCCACCGACTGACCCACGTCGAGACCTCGTTCGACATGACGACGCTCGCCATCGCCGCCCACGCCCTCTCGGCCGGGCTGGTCATCGGGCTGGTCTACGCCTCGATGCCCGAACTGGGTATCCTGCTCGGCCTCGCCATCGTCTCGCACAAAGGGCCGGCCGGCTACGCCGCCGCCCGGCGGCTCGGACGTAGCGACAAGTCCACGACTGCCCTGTTGCTCCCCGCGGCCGGCGTCGGCCTGACGGCGATCCCGTCCGCGCTCTTCCCAATCCCGGAGTCAGCGCTTCTCAACGCGGTCGTCTTCGGGTTCGCCGCTGGCATCTTCCTCCACGTCGCAATGGATTTCCTGCCGAACTGCGAAGCCGGCAGCGAGATCGATGAGGTCTGTGAACTCCACGACCACTCGCACGACCTGCTCGACGAACTCCGGACACACGCCGTCGGGTCAACAGTGGTCGGCGCGGCCGTCATTGTGCTGGCGTGGGTCGCCATCTGAACGCGTGGTTGTCGTCACCGCACGGGCATCGTCACGGCGACACTTGTCCCGTCGGTATCAGCCCGGATATCGATATCGCCACCGACGTAGCTGACGAGCCAGTACGCGAACCACAGCCCTAGCCCGGACCCGTGTTCGAGTGGCTTTTCTTCCGCCGCTTCGATGACCCGGCGCTCCTGGTCCGGGACGCCCGGCCCGTTGTCCGATACCGTCACTGTCGCTGTCGTGTCGTGGCGCTCCGCCCGGATTGTCACTCGCGGTGCCGATGCATCGGAGTGCTTGATACCGTTCTCGATGAGTTCCTGTAACGCCGGGACAACCTTTGCATCTATCGTCGATGACGGGAGCGAGTCGTTTTCGACGACGAACTCGGCGTTGGGGTATGCTGCGGCCAGCCCGTCTGTGATATCGCTGAGAACGGCTTCGAGTTCGCGCTCGACATCGTCGGTAACCGAGTCCGCGAGCAGTTCCTGCACGTGGTGGGCTTTCTCGCTGATATCGAGCAGGGACTGAACGTTCCCTTTGATCGTCTCAAGGTGGGCAAGCGCGTCGTCGTCGTCGACTAACTCTGAAAGAATATCTGCACGTCCGCTGATCGTCGTTCCGTTGTTCCGGAGATTGTGCCGAAGAATCCGATGAAAGACGGTGAGTTGTTGCTCGCGCAGTCGACGGCCGGTGATCTCGTCCTGCATCCCGACGAACCCCTGTATCGTCCCGTCCGCGTCTTGGATCGGAGCGATGGTCTGGTTGATGATGAACCGCTCGCCGGACTTTCGCTCGTTTACGATCTCGCTCGTCCAGACCTCGCCGCGACAGATCGTGTCCCAGAGCCGCTCGTAGAACTGTTCGCCCTGCTCACCGGATTTGAGTATCCGTGGCGTCCGACCGATCGCTTCCTCAGCGCTGAATCCGGTGAGTTCCTCGAACGCCGGGTTAACGTACTCGATAATGCCGTTCGTGTTCGTTATCAGGATCGCATGCCCCGCGTGCTCGACAGCGTTTCTGAACCGCCGGAGTTCGTTGTTTTGCTCCCTGAGGTTTTCGGCGAGGTCCTCGGTATGGCTGCGCCGCGCGAGGAGGTTCGCGATAGTTCGAAAGAGCGCCTGCGTATCCACCGGCGCTGTCACGATATCGTTTACCACGAGTGGCTGTTCCGCAGCGTCGATATCGGGGAGGTCAATCCTGACCGGGGTCTCCTCGCGACGGACCAGAATCACGGGGCAAAACACCGGATCTGCCCGGCTTTTGTACTGTTCTATCGCTGCTCTGTATTTCGGAAACGACGACTCATCGACGATGTGGAGATCGGCCTCCCGGAACTCGTCGTCTGTGATCGGCGTGTGGTGTTCGGCGATGACGGAGGCGAGTGCGTTCCGGTTACCATCGCCGGCCAGCAGTAACTGGATGTCAGCCATCGGTGGTTAGCGAGTGGACGACTGATTGTTGCCGTCGCCATGCTGTTCAGGGACGCCCTCAAACACGCCGTGTATTCCTGAGACGGGGTTGCCGACCTGTAGGCCGTCGGCGGTTATCTCGAACCGGCGAGGCACGGTTTCGAACCCACCGACGCGCTTTTTCAGTGCGCCGACGACGCGCTGGAGTTCGCCTGCGACCTCGATGTAGTTCTGGAAGACGATGTTGTCAGCGAGGTAGCTGACGTTCTCGCTCGTCGGCTCGTGCAGCCCGGTCACGTCTCTGCGCTGGTCGATCAGGATTACAGCCGTGTTCCCGCGCGTGAGCTGCTGTGTCAGGGCGTGGAGCCGCCGACGCAGTTCCACGTCGTCTTGGCCGCGCTTGATCGCGTTCTTGTAGCCCGCGATGCCGTCGATAACTACGAGTTCGGCCCCACGCTCCTCGGCTTGGGCCTTGACGCGGTTTGCGAACTCCTCGGGCGACAGCGCCAGCGATTCGACCTCCTCGACGAGAAGTGTCCCCTCGTCACGTAACTCCGAGAGCGGTATCCCGAACGTCTCACAGCGGTGGCTGAACGTATCGATTGACTCGTCGAACAGGTACGCGAGCGCTGGGGACCCGTCTGCCGCTGCGGAGGCCAGGAACTCCGTCGCTGTCGTCGACTTGCCGACACCAGAGGGGCCGCTAAGAATCGTCACTGTCCCGCGTTCGAGTCCGCCATCGAGGAGCGAATCCAGTTCCGGAACCCCGGCGGAAAACTGCGTGGGGTCGAACGACCGCGTCCGCTGTTCCGGTTCGAGCGCCGGATACACTTCGACGCCGGAGTCGCGTATCTCCAGTCCGTGTGAGCCGTCCTGCTGGCCGATGCCGCGGTGCTTGCGCAGTCGAATCCGCCGACCTGCCTTCTCGTCGCCGTAGCTGAGTGAGATAATGCCGTCGCTGAGCGACCTGAGTTGCGTGTCCATCTGATTGCTCGGCGTCTTGGTCGCCAGCACGGTCGTCTCCCTGTCCTGCAGGAAGCGCGCGAAGGCGATGACGCGCTTGCGAAACTGGTACTCGGTCGGTTCGAGATACTGGAAATGCGTGATGGGGTCGATGAGAACACGGTCCGGGTCAACCCGCTCGATAGCCTCGCGGATATCCGAAATCAGGTGCCCGTCCTCGATGTCTTGCGGCTTGACCACGTCGTACGACTCGGCCTCCTCGAAGAACTCCGAGTCGGGGCCGACATCGAGAAACGTCGCGTCGCCGATATCGATGCCGAGTTCGGCAGTATTCGCCAGCAGATCGGCGGCAGACTCTTCAGCGTGAATGAACAGCACGTCGTCGCCGGCTTCGAGCCCTGCTTCGAGAAACTGCGTGCCAAGTAGTGTTTTGCCGGTTCCGGGCGGCCCGATAACGAGATAGAGCCGCCCTTCCACCAGCCCGCCTCTGAGAAGCGAATCAAGGCCGGAGATACCGCTAGAAAGCTGCGTGAACTGCCGCTCGGAAGAGGACATAGAAGGAGGTATCGGACGGCCGGTAATAAGCATCTCGCGAGAATACCGGCGTGACAACCGGGGACAGTCCACGAATCATCGATTTGGTCGCCTCGCTTTTTCCCCACTCGCGTCGCTCGTGGTCGACCTAGTCCTCGCCAAGCAACTGCCTCGCCAGAATCGGGACAAAGGTCCCGATGTCGGTGACCATCCCGACTGCCTGTGCGGAGCCGCGGTCGAGGAGCTGTGTCACCGTCGCGGGGTTGATGTCGACGCAGACGACCCGTGTCGTCGAGGGGAGGCAATTCCCGACGGCGACCGAGTGCAGCAGCGTCGAGAGCATCAGCACCATGTCGGCTTCGTGGGCCTGCTCTCGGATGGCGTTCTGGGCCTCGACGGCGTCGGTAATCGTGTCCGGGAGCGGGCCGTCGTCACGGATAGAGCCCGCGAGGACGAACGGGCGGTCGTTATCGATACACTCGTACATTACCCCGGACTCGATGGTTCCGGATTCGACGGCCTCCTCGATACCGCCCTCACGGATGACCTCGCTGATTGTGTAGATGTGGTGCTTGTGGCCGTGGCGGGGATGGTCAAGGCTCTCGGTGTCCATCCCGAGCGATGTGCCGTAGATGTCCCGCTCGATGTCGTGGACGGCGAACCCGTTGCCGGCCGAGAGCATGTCGACGTAGCCCTCTCGAACGAGGCGAGCAAGGTCCTCCCGCGCCCCGGAGTGGATGAGCGCCGGCCCACAGACCGCCATCACATTCCCGCCCTCTTTCTTCGTCTCCTCGATTGCGTTCGCGATCTTGCGGATGGTCGACTCCGACGGCCGCTCCGAGGAGACGCCGCCCTGCATGAAGCCGAACGCGCCGCCAGAGTCGCGGGGCCGCTCCGGCGGCTGGACCTTGATACCGGTCTCGTCGGTAACGACCATGTCGCCCTCTTCGATGGCGTTGAGAACTTTCGTGTAGGCACGGGGGCCGTCTCGCGGCGTCTCGTCGCCGCCGCTCGACTGTTCCGAGGCGCGTTGCGCCTCGCTGGCGTCGCCGTCCTCGACAACCACAGCACAGTCCATCTCCACGTCCTCGACCTCTATCCACTCGCCGTTGTGGCGGATGAACGTCGGATGGTTCGTCGTCGAGTAGAATCCATGTGGGACGACCTGGTCGTCGGGCGCGGGGACGAGCGTGGCGTCTTTCGGGTCCGAAGGGTTGACGCCGTGCTGGTGGAGTTCGTGGACAATCGACTGTAGTTGGGCCTCGTCGTCGGCCTCGACGAGCATTCGGGCGTAGGACTCCTCGTCTTTGTGGCGGCCGATATCGAACTCCTGGACGGAGAAGGAGCCGCCCAGGTCCATGATGATGCCGAAACAGGACTGCATCATCCCGGAGTCGATGATGTGGCCCTCTAGCTCGACTTCGCGAGAGACGGTCATGGCCAAGACATGGAGGCAGGTGTGTAAGACGGTTTTGGGTCTGCGCGACCCCGTGGCCCGGCTACTGCCCGTCAACGTGTCGTTGCACAGCCCACGATCCCCCTGCGCTGGTCTCACACAAGCGATCGAAGAAGCGCTGTAGCCCGTCGGACTCCGTGGTCGGCAAGACGTGCAGTCGGACCGTCCCGTCGCGGACCGCGACGCGGAACACGTCGGTCGTCTCCTCGTCGCGGACCAGCCACAGCGGCATCGGCAGGTCGTGGAAATCACCGTAGCGGTACGGCCCAGCCGCAAGAATGTCGACGACTGTCTCGGCGAGGTCCGGCGTCGCCTGCTCCTGTTCCGGGATGAGTCGGAACTCCGTCCCGCCCTCGTATTCGACCCCGCTCCCGTGGGGAAAGCGCCGCTGTGGGTGGGCTGGGATGCTGAACGAGGGGTCCGTGGTCATCTGTCACGTAGTTGGGCGCTTTCGGATTTAAATTCGCGGGCCGTGCAGGGCCCGGTAGTATATTCTCCCCTGCGACTGTGGCGACCCGACGTGGTCTCGGGTCTAGCATGACCGGTGGCGAACTAAAGTCATGAGAGTGAATTGTCTTCGGAGTGAGGAATCAGTATGCGCGTTAGTCTGGCGGTGGTAGACCGTCTCGTCGCGAACGGTATCGATACCGTCTTCGGAATCCCCGGAAAGCAGTCCCTCCCGCTGAACGAGGCCATCGGCAACCGGGACGACATCCGATTCGTCGTGGCACGACACGAAACGGCGGTCTCACATCAGGCCTGGGGCTATGCAGAAACGAGCGGGGAGATAGCGAGCACGGTTGTCGTCCCCGGCCCGGGCGATATGAACGCGATGAACGGCCTGAAAAACGCGCTGAACGACTGCACACCGCTGGTGCATTTCGCCATTGAAACCGAGCCGGCGCTCCGGGGCGGCGATGCGATCCACGAAACCCCACCGGACACCTATGACAACGTCGTCAAAGAGAACATATTACTGAAAAACCCCGAAACGACAGCGGCGACGATCGACCGGGCAGTACAGATCGCGCAAACACCTCCGAAGGGACCAGTCAGAGTCGGGCTTCCAAAGAACTACCTGCAGATGGATGTCCCGCTGGCTGGTGCAAGCACACCTTCGGCTCCGTCTTCCAGCACCGTTCCGGAGCAGGAAGTTGCGACAGCCGCCGAGCACCTGCTTGCGGCCGAGCGGCCCCTTATTCTGGCCGGCGGTGGTGTGCGAGCGTCGGGTGGGACGGCGGCGCTCCGAAGCCTCGCCGAGCGACTCGACGCGCCTGTCGTAACGACGTACAAGGGCAAGGGCGTGTTCCCCGAGGATCACGACCTCAGTGCCGGCGTGTTGGCCGGCAGCGCGAGCCCAGAGCTACTGGACTGTCTCGCCGATTCCGACGCTGTGCTGGCCGTCGGCTCTGACCTCGACGCACACGGGACACGCGGGTGGTCGGTCGAACTGCCTGAGACACTCATTCAGGTCACCATTGACGCTGACGACCTCGGCACGGGCTATGACCCGACTGTCGGCATCCTCGCAGATGCCGCGGACGCGATGACGGCGATTGAGAACAAAATTGCGGCGGCTGACACCGCTCCCGCCTCGAAGACGGACGGGACCGAACGCGCACAGGCTGTCCGTGACGCCACAGCGCGTCGAATCGAACCGCTCGTGGATTCGGAACCGCCGCTGACCTCCGTCCATGTGCTGCAAGTCCTTCGAGACGCACTCCCTTCGGATGCCATCACAGCTGTCGACGCCGGGGGGTTCCGCGTCTGGGCGCTGAACACGTTTGCGGCGTACGGCCCACGCAGCTACGTCAACCCCGGGTCGTGGGCGACGATGGGAACGGGACTGCCGTCGGCGATTGGGGCACAGCTAGCGAACCCGGACACGCCGGTCGTTGCACTGACCGGTGATGGCGGCCTCATGATGTGCGTCCACGAGCTCCATACCGCAGTCGCTGAGAATCTCCCAATAACTGTCGTCGTCCTCAACAACGATGATTACGCGATTATCAGCGAGGAGGCGGGGCGCAGCTACGACCTCGACCAGCAGGCGTACGGATGGGACAAGACGCCGATTGATTTCGAGACTGTCGCTGCCGGAATGGGGATGGAAGCCATGCAAGCCGACACGCCGTCCGAAATCCGCACGGCGGTTCGTGAAGCGGTTCAGACGGATGCGCCGACGCTCATCGAGGTCAGGACCGACCCGACGGAGCCACAGGCAAGCGAGTGGATGCGCGAGTAGTGGGTTTATCCAGCGGGACCGCCAAACGCAGGTTATGTGTGGCCGCTACAGTTTGTTCTCCCCTCGCGAGGAAATTGAGACGCGGTTTGACGCCAAGTTTGCCTTCGACTACGAGTCGCGATACAACGCCGCTCCGAGTCAGGACCTGCCGGTCATCACCGACGAGTCACCGGGCACAATCCAGCGGATGGAGTGGGGCCTGATTCCGACCTGGGCCGACAGCCGAACGGACCACGGGCACATCAACGCCCGCGCCGAGACGCTGGCGGAGAAACGGTCGTTCGCTGAGGCGTACGAGTCCCGGCGCTGTCTGGTCCCTGCTGATGGGTTCTACGAGTGGGTCGAGACGAGCGGCGGCAAGCAGCCGTACCGCGTGGCGCTGCCGGACGACGACCTGTTCGCGATGGCGGGGCTGTACGAGCGGTGGAAGCCGCCACAGCGACAGACTGGGCTGGGAGAGTTCGGTGCAAGCGGCGGTGATTTGGGCGATGAAGACGATATCGTCGAGTCATTCACAATTGTGACGACCGAACCGAACGAGGCCGTTGCCGACCTCCATCATCGAATGGCCGTCATCCTTGCCCCCTCGGAGGAGTCGACGTGGCTGCGCGGCAGCGCCGACGACGTGGGCACACTGCTTGATCCGTTCGACGGACCTATGCAGACCTATCCGGTTTCGTCAGCGGTCAACAGTCCTGCTAATGACTCACCGGAACTCATCGAACCGGTCGGATAGCGACGGCGTTACTCGCTTGGCGTGTTCTGGCGCTTGAACTGGTGCAGCATCTTCCAGAGCGTGTCTTCCTCGACTTGGTCTTCGGCGGCGGATAGCTGTCGGTACAGCCCCTCAGAGACGGTAATCTCAGGCATTACTGAGACGATTGGATGGAGACAACATAAGCTTCTGGAGACTCGGAACCGAGTGAATGTATCCGACCCGCAGTATTCGGGGAACCCTGTTACGGGGACTAATCGTCTTCTCCCGGTGTATGCAGTCGTATGCCCAGCGAGATGACGGTACTGTCGCGTCCAGTGTGACTGCGCTCATCGGCGACACGCCGCTGGTCTGTCTCGACAGCTTTGCGGACAATCTGCTCGGCAAGGTCGAAGCGGCGAACCCCTACTCGGTGAAGGACCGCATCGCACTGTACATGGTCGACGCAGCCGCCGAGTCCGGTGCCCTCCCCGACGACGGAACGGTCGTCGAAGCGACCAGTGGTAACACCGGCATCGGGTTGGCTGCTGTCTGTGCTGCACGGGGGTACGACTGCGTGCTGACGATGCCCGAATCGATGAGCGAGGAGCGCCGGCAGTTGCTGTCGGGGCTCGGCGCGGACCTCGAACTCACACCAGCTGCCGGTGGTATGAGCGGCGCAATCGAACGCGCGAACGAACTCGCGGACGCGCCGGGCACCGTTCGCGCTCGGCAGTTCGAGAACGAGGCGAACCCGCGAGCACACCGCGAAACGACGGGTCCGGAGATCTGGAACGACACCGACGGCGACGTAGACGCCGTCGTCGCCGGCGTCGGGACCGGCGGCACAATCACCGGCATCTCGGAGTACATCGAGGAGGAGGTCGGCGCGGATCTCACCTCGGTCGCCGTTGAGCCGGAACAGTCCAAACTGCTCTCGGCGGACGACCCCGATAGCCACGATATCCAGGGTATCGGTCCCGGGTTCGTACCGGACATTCTCCGGCGTGACCTCGTCGACGAGGTTCGGACCGCGAGCAAGGCAGAATCTATCGACGCGACTCACCGACTCGCCAGCGAGGAGGGCATCATGGTCGGGATTTCATCGGGTGCGGCGCTGCACGCGGCGACAGAGTACGCTACCGAGAACCCCGACGAGACGGTGGTCGCCGTCCTGCCGGACACCGGCGAGCGATATCTCTCGACGGATCTCTGGGAATAAGGAAGAAACGTAACTGCGCCGCGGAGAAGCTTCCTTCAGGCGACTCGACCGAACGCCAGCGTGCCGCTGATGCTCTCGATGTAGGCTTCGACAACCTGGCCTTCGCGCGCTCCGGAAACGAAGATGGTGTACTTCCCTTTCTCGGCGACGCCGTCGCCCTCGCGGCCGGTGCCGGTGATCTTGACCTCGTAGGTCTCGCCCTCTTCGAGCGTCGGTCGGTCCTGCTGCGTGTTCGAACTCGCACCCTTGGCGACCGGACGGAACGCACCACAGGCCTGACAGCGCAGCATGTCGACGCCGTCCTCGTTTTTGAGGACGGTGTCGGGCAGGCCACACTCGGAACAGGTGACGTACTCGGCGATGTACGCGTCAATAGCGGCCTCGAAATCGCTGGTGTCGAACGAGCCGTTGTAGCGGGCTTCGCCGCCGTCGAACTGACCGTTGGTCCCGAACTCGCGCTGGATGGCTCGGTGGAGATGCTGGGCGTCCCGCGAGACTGCGTCGGCGATTGCCTCTAAATTCGTCAGGCGTGTGAACGCACCGTCAGTCTGTCCTTCGGGGTCCGGAATCGAGAGCCGTTCACCCGCCTCCCGGGGCTGGTCTGGTAGCACGTCGTACGCACGCTGTAGAGCGGACTCGTAGTTCATACATTTTAGACGGTGCTGGCACGTAAATGGATTCCGTCACATCTGTGACTAACTACTGGCCAATGATATTAATACCGAGAGTGGATAATTAATTGACATGGATCAGCACGAACAGCCCGTGGAGACGCCGGGACTCTCGTCCGAGCGACTCGATACGCTATTACGGGTGCTGGCAGCCGAGCCCCGGCGAATGATATACACGCACCTTGCCGAACACGACTCGGCCTCAATCTCGGAACTCACTGACGTGGTCGTGGGCTGGTCAAGTGCACGTGGCCGAGACACCGACGCCTGCAACTGGGATGATACCCGCACTGCGCTCCACCATCGTCACCTTCCCGTTCTCGATGACGCTGGCATTGTTAGCTACGACGCTGCCCAGCAGACCGTGACGCTGGCATCGCTGTCGCCATCTACGGCTGAGGTTCTGGCGACGATAACCGATCTGGATACCGCTGAGACAGACCACGAGGACTGATCGTGGGCCAATGACAGTTCGGACCCTCCTCCGGCGCTTCGAGGACTCGGACGTGACGATAACTGTGTACGGTCCGCCCGCAACGAAGACTGTGGGCGAGCGGCTGGCAACTCAGGGGATCGACGCCACTTGGCGGAAACTCCCGACCGGACACCAGAACGCGTTTGCCGTCATCCGTCGGGACGGTGTGTTCGCCGAGGCAGTCCCGCTCACAGCGATGGAGACATTCCTGTGCGATCCGATGGCTGGTATCGGCGACAGCGGCACCCCTGACAGTGACCCGGGCAGACAGCTTCTTCACTCGGCGCTCGCGAACACGCTCCTGTCATCGCTCACGCCGGCACAGTTGCTCGCAACGTCCCACGAGTTCGAGGATAGAGCGTACCGCGTCGGGGCGGGAACCCTTCGAGTGAGCTTCCAGTCACTGTCGATATTCCGCTCGCAGCGCGCCCGATACGAGTCGCTTACCAGCGACACGGACCTCGACATCCACGTGTACGGACAGGACGACTGGGAGCCGCCGGCGATTCCTGGAATCTCGTTCCATCCGCTCACGAACGACACCCTCGAACAGGTCTGGCTGCTGGCGTTCGACGCTGACGGTGACGACCAGAACAAGTGTGCGCTCGTCGCCGAGGAAACCGAGGACGGAGCGTTTCGGGGTGTCTGGACGTACAACCCACGGCTGGTCGACGAGATCATGGCGGCGGTTGTGACTGTCGACGAGTAGCAGCCGACGACGAGCCGCCCAGAAACACACAGCGGATGCTATGTCGGACACGACAGCGGGATTCGAAGTCCCCGGCCGTCGCGCTCGATAGTCGTTCCGAAGGGCCGAGAGCGTTCTCGTACTGTCTTACGAAGCCACTCGGCCACCGCGTCGTCGGCGTATCCGACCTGTGTGTACGCGTTCTCGACCGGCGTGAGTTCGAGCGCGGCCAGCCGCCCGTCCTCGATGTGCAGTTCGAACAGGAAACTTCGGTCGTTGCGGTAACCGGTCTTGATCGCGTAGTCGTCAACGAAGTTGCCGGTGTCGTACATGATGGGGCGACCGCGGTACACCTCGATACCCTGGACGACGTGGGCGCTGTGGCCATGGACCACGTCCGCACCATTGTCTACCAGCCAGCGGGCGAACGCCTGTTGTGTCTCGCTCGGCTCGGTCACCCAATTCGGTCCCCAGTGGGCGGTGACGACGAGCAGGTCTGGGTCGGCGTCACGGGCCGCCGCCAGCGCGCCCCCAACACGGCGGCGAGTTAGCGGGTGGTTCGGGTCAAGCGGTGCGTAGGCCGTGCCGGGGCTGTCGCCGTCGGCGGCGTAGCTGGGCGACTGATCGGTGACGGCGACGACGGCGATAGAGAGGCCACCGATGTCGACGACCGCTGGCTCGAACGCTGTCTCTCTATCGACGCCGGCCCCGGCTGCGGCGATGCCAGTGTCGGCGAGGTGAGCCGGCGTGTCCGTGAGCGCCGCCGGTCCGAAATCGAGCAGGTGATTGTTCGCCAGTCCAGCACAGGAGACGCCGGCGCGGTCCAGCGCGGCCACTGCCCATTCCGGGCTCGCTCGGAAGTGGAACGTACGCCCGGGCCGTGGTTCGCCGCGGTCGGAGAGACAGCATTCGAGGTTCGTCACCAGCCCGTCGAGCGACTGGAGTCGGTCGAGCATTGACCCCCAGACGGCGGTCGGACCGTCGGGGGCATCGCGCCAGCGTTCGTCGACGCTCCGGCCCAGCATCACGTCGCCGACGAACCCGATGCGTAGCGACGCGTCTGTCGGGACCGACGGCGGACACGACACGTCTGCATCGCCGGCAGCACCCAGACAGCCTGAAACAGCGGTGAGGCTTCCGAGAGCGGGGCCGCCGCTGGCGAGGACGGTTCGGCGAGTCGGAGCCACAGTAGGTTCACTGTCGGTTGGGACTCTCTTGAATACCGGTGAGGTAAGAATAATTCTCGACCCTGTCAAGACACACTACGTCCGGTCACCAGTCGCCACGCCCGCTGTCGGGGCGTGTCAAGTGACACCACGACTGAAACTCGCGCGCGCAGGCCGCGTTGCCGACCGGCCTATTCGAGGTGGTGGTAGTCGAGTTCGTAGCCGACATCGACCGCCTCGCTGACTGCGTCGCTCGGTTCTGCGACGCCGCGGGTCGTCAGTTCGAGTCCGGTGTCACCCTGGTCCACGAGGATGTTCCGCCGCCACTCGGGGTCCACGTCGGGCGCGTCGGTACGGTAGTGTGCGCCGCGGGACTCGTCGCGCTTGCGCGCACCAAGCAGCAACGCTTCGGCCACCGTGAGGCTGAACGAGAGGTCGACGGCGAGTTCGAACGACAGGCTGGTCCGGTCGCCGTCGACGCCGATGTCCCCCGTCCGCTCGCGGAGGTTTCGGAGCTTCTCCAGCCCTGCCGACACCGACTCGTCAGTGCGGAGGATACCAGCGTGCTCCCACAGCAGGTCGCCGAGGTCCGCAAGGAGCTGTTCGGGCGTCTCATCGCCGTCCGATGCCTCTAGTTCCCGCAGCGACCGGAACTCACGCTCGGCGATAGCGCGCTGTCCAGCCGGCAGGGCCCCGTTGCGGTCGTCGCCTGTCACCTGCGTTGCGACGTGGTCGCCGACGAGTGCGCCGATGGCGACCGTCTCAGCGAGCGAGTTCCCGCCGAGTCGGTTCGCACCGTGCACGCCTGCGACCGTCTCGCCGACGGCATAGAGCCCACTGACGCCGGTCTCGCCGGTCTCGAAGTCGATGTCGACACCGCCCATCGAGTAGTGGGCGGTCGGTGCGACTTCCATCGGCTTCTCGGTGATGTCGACGCCAAGGTCCATGAACCGCTCGTACATCCGCGGGAGCCGCGATTTAATGTACTCGTCGTCACGATGGGAGATATCCAGATAGACGCCGCCGTTCTCGGTTCCGCGGCCTTCACGGAGTTCCTGCGCGATGGCGCGGGCCACCACGTCCCGCGCGTCGAGTTCCATCTGGTCCGGTGAGTACTCTTCCATGAACCGCTCGCCATCGGCGTTGAGCAATCGACCGCCTTCGCCGCGGACCGCCTCGGTGACGAGGCGGCCGTCCCAGTCCTCGCCGTAGCGGTCGCCGACCATCCCCGTCGGGTGGAACTGGACGAACTCCATGTCCATCAGCGACGCGCCGGCTTCGAGCGCCAGTGCCGGGCCATCGCCGTTGTTCTCCTCGTCACGCGAGGAATGGCGGTTGTAGAGGGCAGAGGAGCCACCCGCCGCCAGAACGATGTGGTCGGACTCGAAGAGAATGAACTCGCCGCTCTCCATGTCGTAGCCGGCCGCGCCGTAGACCTGATCGCCGTTCGAGAGCAGGCGGGTAATCATCACGTTGTCGCGGTAGGGGATTCCGAGGCTCTGGGCCTTGTCGACGAGGGTATCCAGCATCGCTTCGCCCGTGCGGTCGCCGACGAAGCAGGTCCGCCGGAACGACTGCGCGCCGAAGTACCGCTGATTGATTTTCCCGTCTTCGGTGCGGTCAAACGGCATCCCCCAGTCGTCGAGTTCCCGGATGCGGTCGGGCATATGCTTGGCCGTCAGTTCGACCGCTTTCGGGTCGTTGATGAAATGCCCCTCGTCCAGCGTGTCTGCTGCATGGATGGTCCAGTCGTCCTCGGGGTCGAGTGACCCCAGCGAGGCGTTGATACCGCCGGCCGCCCACGTGGTATGGGCGTCGCCGTGGTCACGTTTGCCGATGACCAGCGGCTCGACACCGTTCTCGGCAAGTCCAATTGCGGCCCGCGCCCCGGCAGCGCCAGCGCCGACGACCAGCACTGGGACCGACACCGTCTCGTAGTCGACCGCCGGGCCTGCGTCGCTCGCCCGACTATCGGCGGTCTGCTCGCCGTCAGCGGATGGCTTCTCTGGTGTCATCATTCAATATAGGGGCTGTGGACTTATGAGGGCTTCGCGCACACGCGCACGCGAGAGGCACAGCTTTCAGACATCGTCAGAAGACGACTCCCAAATGTGGTCACGTATCCGCTACTGCGGGCGGTCCAGGGCCGCTTAGTCTTCGCCCGCTGCCACCGACCCGGTGCCACCGGACTGCGTGGCCGGTTCTTCGCTGTCGGCTCGGTCTGCATAGACGATCTGCCAGCCGGTCACCCCCATGAATAGGAGCACGAGCGGCGAAAGAAAGCCGAAGAAGTAGTACGGCGCGTATTCCAGCGTCGAGACGCCGAGCGTTCCGGCCATGAACAGTCCGCCGCTGCTCCACGGGATAAGCGCACTCGTCGTCGTTCCAGACGCTTCGATGGCCCGGGAGAGGTTCTGACTCTTGAGCCCCTGTTCGTTGTACAGATTACCGAGCGTCATCCCCGGCACGACGATGCTCACGTACTGTTCCGCCGCCAGAATATTCATCGAGACGGCGGACACAGCGGTGACGCCCGTGAGGCTCGCGACGCTGTGGCAGAGTCGCCCGAGATGGTGGGAGAGCACCGCGAGCACGCCGGCCCGTTCGAGCAGGCCGCCCAGTGCGAGCGCGGCAATCGCAATCGTCACAATCCATGCGCCGCCGGTCAGCCCGCCACTCTCTAGGAGTCCGTTCACGAGCTTCATGCCCGTCTCCGGGGCTGTCCCGGACTGTGCCGCCGACCAGGCTGCGCCAAATCCGGTTCCCTGCACGAGCATCGCGGTCCCGACGCCTGCAAAGACTCCCGCTCCCAGCGTCGGCAGTGCGGGGACGCCACGTAGCGCGAGTCCGAAGGTCACGACGACCGGCAGAAACACGAGCGGCGAGACGACGTACGTGCTCTCGATAGCCGCCTGAATTGACGCAACGCGGTCAGCGGGAATGGCCCCAGCGGCCCGCAGCCCGAGGCCAGCGTACAGGACGACGGCAATCGTGAACGCGACGAGCGTTCCGGCCCGCATCGCGTTGATGTGCTCGTACAGGTCCGTGTCTGTCACTGCGGCGGCCAGATTCGTCGTATCCGAGAGCGGAGACTGCTTGTCCCCCGTGTAGGCCCCGCTGAGAATCGCGCCAGCGGTCATCGGCTCTGAAATACCCAGTCCCGAACCGATCCCGATGAGCGCGACCCCGAGCGTCCCGGCCGTCGTCCATGAGGAACCGACGGCGAAGGAGATCACTGCGGAGAGGATCGCTGCTACCGGGAGAAACACCGTTGGCGTGAACAGCTCCAGCCCGAAGTACATCAGGCTTGGAATCGTGCCCGCCTGAATCCACGACGCGATGAGCGCATAGACGGTGAACATGATGAGAATCACCCGCATGCCCATGAGTAGGCTACTGGCAATGCCGTCGTACAGGTCTTCCCACGAGAGCCCGAGATGGTACCGGGCGAACAGGCCAGTGAAGGCAATCCCCCAGAACAGCGGGAACTGTGGGTCTAAGTCGAAGGCAATGAGGCCCACGCTGAGGAACACGATCATTCCCGCGATCGGCACGAGTGCGGCACCCAGTGACGGCCGCTCAGACGGGTCGATCTCGTCGAACAGCCGAGGTTCGAACTCGACCATCACTGACCCCCGTCGCGCCTATCTGGCCGGACTCCGGCGTGGCTCCAGTCTGGAAACGCCGACTCCCGCCAGCCCTGTCGACACGCTCCGATACGCCCGTTTCGACCACTTGCGACGGCACCGCGTGTCATATTGATATCGGCGATAACCACAGGTGGGTTAAAACAGACTTCATTCCGGTGTCGGCGTGGGGATTGGTAGCTTACGGCTGCCTGTCGACGATGTGTGCGTCCGCCGGGGCAAAGCCGACTGTCACGGTGCCGGTCGGCGGGTTCTCGGCTCGCAACAGGAGTTCGCGTCCCTCCCAGTCGAGGTGCACACGCGTCGTCTCCCCCAGGAACTCTGCGCTCGTGACCGTCGCCGTCAGTGTGTTTTGATCGGCGTCGACAGCGAGCCGTTCCGGCCGAACGCAGAACGTGAGCCGGTCTCCGGACGAAACAGCCGAGGTCGGGTCGCTGTCGCCATTCAGGGCCACTGAGAGCGTGGTGTCGTTGACCGTCACGTCCGCGATGGGCTGTCCACTATCCCCGGCATCTGTGGCATCGGTCGACCGTACCGCCGTCACATCGCCACTGAGAACGTTGTTGTCGCCGACGAAGGTGGCGACGAACTCCGTCGCCGGCTCGCGGTAGATGGTCCGTGGCGGCGCGACTTGCTCCGGCGTCCCGTCGCGCATGACCGCCACGCGGTCAGATACGGCCAGGGCCTCTTCCTGGTCGTGGGTGACGTAAATCGTCGTGATACCCAGTTCCTGCTGAATCTCGCGGACCTGCACGCGGAGGCGCTCCCGGAGCTTCGCATCGAGGGCGCTCATCGGCTCGTCGAGCAAGAGTACGTCGGGGCCGGGAGCCAGTGCCCGGGCCATCGCCACCCGCTGCTGCTGGCCGCCGGAAAGCGTGTCCGGGTCCCGGTCCGCCATGCCGCCGAGGTCCACCAGGTCAAGCAGCTCACGCACCCGTGCCTCGTCGCTGCCGCCGCCCGGGGGGTCGGTGAACGAGAGTCCATAGGCGACGTTCTCCCCGACGGTCATGTGCGGGAACAGCGCGTAGTTCTGGAAGACGACGCCCACGTCGCGGTCCTCTGGGGGGACGCCGGTGACGGGCGTCCCGCCGAACCGGACTTCGCCGTGTGTCGGGTCCTCGAAGCCGGCGATGAGCCGGAGCGTCGTCGTCTTCCCACAGCCGGAGGGGCCGACCAGCGTGAAGAACTCGCCGTCCCGAACCGACAGCGAAAGGTCCTCGACGGCGGTCGTCTCGCCGTAACGTCTGGTGACACCGTCGAGTTCGACAGCCGGCTTGACGGTCCGGTTCACGGCAGCACTGTCTGTGGGGGGCTCCTTAGAACCCAACCTCGTCACCTCCCAGCCGGTCGATGAGCAGGAAGCTCGCGCTGGTGACCACGAGCAGGACGACCCCCATCGCCGTCGCGGGGCCGAGCCGGCGGCCGATGAACCGCTCGATGGCGATGGGCATCGTGAACTGGTTCGTTCCGGAGGCAAGGACAATCGTCGCGGAGAACTCCCCGATAGAGATGGCGAAGGTAAAGGCGGCTCCAGCGATGACGGCTGGCCACACGAGCGGCAGTTCGATGTCCAGCAGCGCTCTGGCACGCGGCGCACCGAGCGCGCGGGCGGATTCGACCAGCGTGTGGTCGATACTTTCGAGGCCGGGCGCGACCGTCCGGACGACGAACGGGTAACCCGCGACGGCGTGGGCGGCGACGATGGCGAGGCCGCCACCGACGGCGAAGTGGGAGCCACCCACCTCGACACCGAAGACGAGGCCCCGGAGCAGGCCGAGGCCGACGACGATGCCCGACACGGCGAGCGGAGCCATTGCGACGGCGTCAACGAGCTTCCGGCCGCGGTAGTCCCGGGTCGTGAGGACGGCCACGACGACGCCCATCGGCAGGGCAACGGCGAGCGAGGCGACGCCGAACAGCAGTGAGTTCCGGACGGCGTCCCACGGCTGGACCTGGAACGACGCGCCGGTCGTCTGGCGGTCGATGAGGAACTGATAGTTCGCCAGCGTCAGCCCCTCCGGTCCACTGAAGCTCGCCACAATCATGCTCGCTATCGGCGCGACGAACACCGCCAGCGCGACGAGGGCGTAGACGGCGAGTCCCATTCTGGGGAGCAGTTCACGGACTGAGAGCGACGGCGGCCTGAGTGGTCGGCGGGGCAGCGGTCGAATCCCCCGTGACTGGACAGTATGTCTGGCCTCGTACTGGAGATACGCGTACAGCAAGCCCAGCGAGATGCCGAGTTCAATCAGTGCGAGGGCGGCCGCCTCGGCGTACTCCAGGTCGCGGATGAGCCGATAGACGAACACCTCGACGGTCGCCAGCTGGAACCCGCCCAGCGCGAGGACGATTGGGAACGTGCTGAAGGTGAACACGAACGTCAGCGCCGCGCCCATCAGCACCGACGGATACAGTTGCGGGGCGACCACGTCACGGAACGCTCGGAAGGGACTCGCACCGAGGCTTCGGGCCGTCTCGACCGCGCTGGCGTCGACGGACTCCCAGGCGGCGGTGGTCACACGGGCGACGAGCGGGGCGTTGTAGAACGCGTGAGCGATGACGACGGCCTCCAGCGTGAACAGGAGCTTCACCTCTCCCAGACCGAGCGCGCCGAGTACGGCGTTGAGCGTCCCGTTCCGGCCGAACGTGGCGACGAAGCCCACCCCGACCATAATCGACGGGAGGACGAAGGGGAGAATCGTCAGCGACCGGAGTGTCCGCCGACCGGGGAACTCGTAGCGCGCCAGCAGATACGCCGCCGGTAGGCCGAGGGCGACGCTGGCAACGGTCGAGAGGGCTGCCTGGTATGCCGTGAAGCCGATGACACCCAGCCGCCGGTCCGGCGACAGGACACTCTCGATAACGGCACCCACTGGTTCGCCAGCGAGCAACCGCCCGGGCTCCCCGAAGTAGAACGGGTCCTGCAGTATCGAGACGAACACCCGGCCTGTCCAGCGACCGTCCACGAGGACGCTGTCGATAAAGACTGTCGCCACCGGGTAGTAGAAGATGCCGAGCAACAGCCCGATAGTGGCGACCGCGAGTCCGACAAGTCCCCACCGTTCGATAGTGTCGCGGACGATTCGGCCTCGCTTGCGGGACGGACTGCTCGCTGCCTCTGTCGCCTTTTCGCTGTCGTCGCTGTCGGAATCATCCGCGCCGCCGTCGAGATCTCGGGCCACAGTCCGTCGTCGTTAGTTCGAGGCGAACTGCCGTTCCCAGTCGGAAATCCAGCCCGAGACGGAGCCCTTGAGTTCGTTGTAGCCGAACGTGACCGGTTCTGGCGGCTCCTGAGCCAGTTCGGCGTAGTCTTCAGGGAGGTCGGCTGATTCGGTCGCCGGGAACTGGACGTTTCGGACGGCGATTTCGCCCTGAATCTCCGGGCGCAGCAGGAAGCCCATGAACTCCCGGGCGAGGTCGGGCGTGTCAGCCCCGTCGAAGACTGCCATCCCTTCCGGGTTAGCGTAGCCCTGGTCGTTCAGGAAGCGGATCTGGTGTTCTTCCAGATTGGCGTCGTTCTGGTCTGCGAACACCTGGTCGGTGGAGTAGGAGACGACCATCGGCGCTTCGTCGCCCGACCACGCGCTGTAGGCATCGCTCCAGGAGCCAAGCACTCGAACGTCGTTGTCCTGCAGGTCGCTCCAGTAGTCCAGATAGCCGTCCGGGCCGAACTGCTTGACCGTGTGCAGCAGGAACGCTCGCCCGGTCGCTGAACTGGCAGGGTTCTGTGTGATGAGGTCGCCAGCGTGTTCCTCGGCAAGGAGGCTGTCGAAGGTATCCGGCGCTGTGGTCGCTGTGCCGTCGAACACCAGGCTGATGTAGCCAGTGTCGTAGGGAATCGCCCGCCCGTCGGGGTCGAACTGCAGCCCCGGTTTGATGTCGTCTTGCCCCGCCACGTCGCCGACATCGGCGAACAGCCCGTCGTCGAGGTTCTCGTCGACTCGGACGAGGTGGTCCGTGTTCAGTCCAAGGTACATATCGGCCTCAATGTCGACGCCGGCGTTCCGGCGCTCGATGTAATGGTTGACCTCGTTGCTTGGTGTCTGCCAGATCAGGCGGGCGTCGAACTCCTCCTCGAAGCGCTGTTTCACCCACGCGCCCGGACTCGTCGACGGCGAATCGACGAACGCGCTGTAGGTCCCGACGACCAGCGTCTCGTCGGGACCCCCGGTGTCGCCGGTACTCGTCCCGGATGCGGTTGACTCGTCCGTGTTCGACGCCTCAGTGCTCGCTTCGTCGCTGCCGCCCAGCCCGGCACAGCCGGCAAACGAGACGGACACCGTCGCGCCGGCCGCTGTCAGGAAGGAACGTCTATCCATTACCCCGTGGTCACACCCAGTGGTACTTAATCCCGCTGTTCCTGAATTCTAAGGTTTCACCCCTTCAAATACCCGCAGCAGCCGTTATTACCCCGCGGTACTGCAGGATGGTGACTGAGTTGTAGGCGACGACCACGAGTGTCACCACGGCAAACAGGGCAAGAAAGATCGTCGCGTTGCGCTCGGAGAGCAGTCGCCACCCGACGACCAGCCACAGCATCGCCCCGAACTTCACCAGCCAGAGGCCAGCCAGCCCGAACTCCGCAAGCATCGTGCTGACGACGGCGTTCCCCTCCTGTAGGCCGACCGTGAGCCCAGTCATTGTCAGGAGGATATCTCCGACTGTTGCGACGAGGATGACGGTCCAGAGCACCGCATGAGTGTGCGATAGGTGGTGATCCGGCCAGAGCGTCACCCGCTCACTGTCTGCCGCTGGCCCCTCTTTGCCGAGCATCATGAATACGTTGGGCGGACACGCCATGAATTATACGGCTCAGTTATGATAATGAAGGGACTGTTTTATTTTCGCCGTCGTGAAAATCACGATAATGAATCTTGTCGGCAAGTGCCCGCCGACCCCGGCCAAGCTAGACGCCGCGGCCGATCGGGGCTTTGATAGCGTAGAACTTCACTTGCGGCCGTCAGACCTCGGTGACGTACCGGCTACAGCGGCAACGGTCGAAGCGTCACCCGTCTCCGCGACGTCGGTCCACACGCTTCATGCCCGCCCGGATGACCCGGACCCGTTCCGCCAGAGCGATGCGCTGGCCCAGCGACTCGACGCCTATCTCGTGGTCCACAGCCAGTACGCACAGCACACGCATACTACCCAGCTGGACAGCTACGACTTCACCGCTCCCTGCGGCTACGAGAACAATCCCGGTGCGAGTCAGTTCTCGCTGGCAAACCTCCTGCTCGACCGTGGCCACGACCTGGTGCTCGATACAGCACACCTGTTCATGTCCGAGCCAGCCTATCTGGAGTCGCTGACAACCCTCCTGAGAGACTACGGCGACCAGATTCAAGTCGTTCACTTCACCGACAGCACAGTACTGACGGACGGGCTGGCATTCGGCGATGGTGACATTCCGCTCGAACGGACTGCCGGTGTTCTCGATACCCACTTCGACGGCGCCGTCGTCCTTGAAGTGATGCCCGACGATCAGGCTGACGCCCGTCGGCGCGTATTGGAGTGGCTTGGCTGACCGGAGCCGAACACAGCTTTTTGACGGTCGTCTCCGAGTGTAGGGTACGAAATGACACAGGACGTTCTCAATCGGGCGCCCGACGACCGGGTACAGGCGCTCGATTCAGACGGCGAGATCGTCGACCCAGACCTCATTCCGGACCTGTCCGATGAGTCACTGGTGTCGATGTACCGCGATATGCGCTTTGCCCGCCGGTTTGACGAGCGGATGATAAGCCTCCAGCGACAGGGCCGACTCGGCACCTATTCTTCACTGGCGGGCCAAGAGGGGTCACAGATCGGGTCGACGTACGCGCTGGCCGATGAAGACACTATCTTCTATCAGTACCGGGAACACGGCGCGCTCGTCGCCCGCGGGCTCCCCTGGGAGTACGTCCTCTACTGGATGGGCCATGAAGCAGGCAACGCCGCTCTCGGCGACGTGAACGTGTTCCCGCTGAACATCTCCATCGGCGCACATCTGCCCCACGCCGTCGGCTGGTCGTGGGCGGCAAAAAAGAAGGGCGACGAGCGGGCGGGCGTCGTCCACTTCGGCGACGGGGCCACCAGCGAGGGGGATTTCCACGAGGCGATGAACTTCGCCGGCGTGTTCGAGACACCGACGGTGTTCTTCTGCAACAACAACCAGTGGGCTATCTCGGTCCCGCGGGAGCGCCAGACTGCCAGCCGGACGCTGGCGCAGAAAGCCGACGCATACGGCTTCGACGGCGTACAGGTCGATGGGATGGACCCCCTGGCGACCTACTCCGTCACCGAGGCCGCCAGAGAGCGGGCTGTGGGAGCAAACGGCGGCGAGCAGGAACCAATTTTCATCGAGGCTGTCCAGTACCGCTTCGGCGCGCACACGACCGCCGACGACCCGGACGTGTACCGGGACGACGCGGAGGTCGAAGAGTGGCGCGAACGCGACTCGCTGGACCGCATGGAGGCGTTCCTCAGAAACTGCAATCTGCTGGACGACGAGAAAATCGATGTGATGGACGACACCATCGACGAGCGACTCGGCGAAATCATCGACAACGCTGAGGCCCACGCACCGGACCCGACGGACCTCTTTACCGACGTGTACGACGAATCGACATCGAACATTGACGAGCAGCGCGAGTACTTCGAGGGACTCCGCGAGCGCCACGGTGACGACGCGCTCCTAGAGTCCGAGTAGCCGACCGAGCCTGTTATTGCCGTCCCGTCGCTTCCGTCTACTGTGACAGAGTGGCCACCGGTGGACCCCGCCGACGCAACGGCCGTTGCACAGCAGCGTGACGAACTGGTCGCGGCGGTCCGGGACCACGCCGGACAGGTCGCCTACCAGCTTGCCCGACTGGAGGGCGGCGACTACGGACAGGCGGACATCGAGACCGACCGCGGCGAGTGGACCGTCAAGTACGAGGGCGGCGACCTGGAGTACCTGCGGTTCTCGCCGTCCCGGGGCTCGGATACGTACGTCATCTCGACCAAGCAGCCGCCAGAGCCGGAGCCGCTTGCGGCCGCGCTCGCCGACTACGACGCCTTTGTCGAGGGGTTCAACGATTACGTCGCATCGCTCGACGGCGTGCTCGACGACGTGTCGACAGAGTTCCCGGAAATCGCGACGACCGACGGTGTGGTGGCCGAACGCGACCGCGTCCTCGGCCGTATCCGCGAGATCTGCGACCAGATCGCGCGGGAACTCCAGCGCTACGAGGGCGGCGACTACGGGACCTTCACCGACCGAATCGGCGGCACGCGCTGGGAACTCAAATGGGACACCGACGGTGCGTCGTACCTCCGGGTCGGCGGGAGCAACGGACTCTATCTCCTCTCGCAGTACGAACCCCCTTCGGCAGCCGACATCCGTGAGTACGCCCCGCAGTTCGCGGATTTCGTCGACGCGTACAACGACCACGTCGACGAACTGGAATCGGACCTCGGGACCGTCGAACTCTGAGTTGGCGCAGTCTGAACTCCTTCTGGTAGCGTTCCGCCCGGTGAGCGCGTGATATACTAATTCGGCCAGCGTTGCCATTTTCGCATAATCGCAGTACAGCAGTCGAATTACCGTAGAATACCACCGAACAATATGTCGGCAGTGTTTTCAGGGGGCCTCACCCAAGCCGGAGGTATGAGTTCGACCGAAACCGTCGATAGTTCGGCTGTGAGCAGCGGAACAATCAGTGATTACGTCGAAGCGATGGGACCGTCCTGGATTGCGGGCGCAATCGCCGCCGGCCCGGCGACGATAGCCAGCCTCGTCACTGCCGGGGGTGCGTTCGGCTACAGTCTCCTGTGGGTCGTCGTCCTCTCTGCAGGAGCGGGAGCGCTGGCGCAGTATCTCGCGATGCGGTTGGGACTGCTGACCGAGCGTGGCATTGTCGCCGTCGTCGAGGACCACCTCGGCGAAACGTGGGCGTGGCTGCTGGTCGGGGACGCAGTACTCGCCGCCGGCGTGGCACAACTCGTCATTATGAAGACCGTCGCTACGGTTTCGGCGACAGTAACCGGTATTGATGCACGCATCTGGGGCGTCGTCTGGGCGCTCATCCTCGCAGCGGGGCTGGCCGGTGGCGGCTACCGGTTCCTTGAACTGGCCGCGAAAGTGCTCGTCCTGCTGGTCGTCGTCGCGTTCGTCGCCAGTCTATTCGTCGTGCCCATCGACGCCGGTGCGGCGGTGGCTGGACTGGTCCCCTCGGTCCCGTCCGGGAGCGCGCTGGTCGCGGCCGGCATCCTCGGCGGCGCGGTTCACATCACGCTCATTACGATGCACTCCTACACGATGCGGGCACGGGGCTGGACCCGCGAAGACTACGACCTCGCGACAGTCGACGTTGGGGCATCGATGCTGGTGGCTTTCGGCATCTACAGCCTCGCCATCTTCCTCGTTACGGCGAGCGTGCTCACCTCCGGCGACCTCACGACGGTCGGCGCTGCGGAGGCCCTCGGACCGCTGGTCGGCGACAGCGCCCGCTGGCTGTTCCTGCTCGGCCTCTGGGGTGCTGCTGTGTCCACGCTTGGCGGTAACACCATCGTTCCGCCGTTCCTGCTCGCCGACAAACTCGGCTGGGGCACCACTATTGAGGACAACCGTTACCGCGGCCTGCTCGCCGCCGTTGCGCTGCTGTCTGCACCGGGCGCGTTCATCGGCGGGAACGTCCTCGGCCAGCTCGTCCTCGTGCTCGCGCTTGGCACGGTCGGCACGCCGTTCGTCATCGCCCTCGTCCTCTATCTCCTGAACTCCGACGCGGTTCCGGAGTCGAACTCGTTGCTCGCCAACGTCGGTGGGCTGGCCCTCATCGCTGTGTCGGGCGGGTTGGCCGCGAACTTCGTTGTCGAACAGCTCGGCGGCGGTGTCGGCCCGCTCTCCGGGTTCGTGCTGGCGTTCGCTGTCGCGCTCGGTCTCGCTATGGCTGGCCTCGGTGGGAAGTTCCTCCGGGAGGAACTCCTCGCGTGACCGGCCTCCAGTTCCCGCTCTCGGGGTCGACGCTCGTTACCGGTCCCTCCAACGTCGGCAAGACGCGGACGACCGCTGCCGCCCTCGACGCCTGGCTCGACAGCGAGGGCACCGAGGACGTTGTGGTCCTCGATTTCGCGCCTGAACTCGAACGCGACGGGACCATTCTGGGGGGTCGAATCGACCAATTCATCACCATCCCAGAGCCGGTCTGGGTCGGCCGGATCGATGCCAGTGCGCCACGCGCTGAAAGCCAGACAGACGATCAGGCGGTCGCGCTCGCCCGGGAAAACGCGCGCCGTGCCGAGCAACAGCTGGACGCGCTTCCGGAGACTCCTCGGGCGGTGTTCGTCAACGACGCGACGATTCCGTTCCAGCACGATTCTGTTGCAGTCAGCCGGCTCACCGAATACTGTGAGAAGGCGGACGTAGCCGTCCTCAACGCCTTCGACAGCGACGAGCTGGGCGTCGATGACTCGGTGTCTCGGGCCGAGCGGGACGCGCTCGACCGACTCCGGCACTGGGCCGACCGGACCGTCGACCTGTCGTAGTCACCGTCGGTCGCATCCCGGACGCGCCAGCGGCTCGCTACTGCCCGCCGCGTTTCCGGAACCAGACGCGCTCGCCGACCGGACTTTCGTCGTCGCCGATGTCTAGCCGACTGACGAACAGGTCCCGAATGGCCATGGTGACGACGAGCTCAGCTGGCTCACTGGACTCGTCCTCGACAGTGACGACACAGTGGCCGTCTTGTTCCGCTAGCTCGGTGATTGTGCCGACTGTCCAGCGGTCGCGGTGGTGTGACGGCTCCTGTGCGTGAATGCGGTCGTGATTCATGACGACTACCCCGAGTTATCTCAGCGGTTCCACTCGTAGAACCACCATGCGCCGCCGAGCACCATCAGGCCGATCCCGAGTGTCGATGTCGCAGGTTCCGGGATGATGAACAGTACGAGGCCGATGAGTACCATCCCGACCGGTTCGAGTTCGTCGAGATACTGGGTGATGTCCATACGTGATGCTTCACCCGCTTGCGGTATAGAGGTTTGTTTGATTACTGACAGCGAACCGAGAACAGCGACCGGATCAGCGGAAGCGGAACGTTTCGAGGTTCTCCGGCGCGAAGGTCCGGATGTTCTGGTCGTGATACAGCGACGAGGAGAGGTCCTGTGTCGCGGACTCGTCGCCGTGCACACAGAGGATTTTCTCGGGCCGTGGGTTCATCGTCTTCACGAAGTTCTCTAGGCCCTGGCGGTCGGCGTGCCCGGAGAAGCCGTCGACCGTTTCGACGGTCATCTCTAGCGGGACCGTCTCGCTGCGTCCGCTGCCGCCGACGGGCACCTCGTCGATGCCGCGCTGGATTCGCTTGCCGAGCGTGCCCTGCGCCTGATAGCCGACGAAGGTGAGCGTTGAGTCCGGGTCGGGGCCGAGCTGTTCGAGCCAGGACATGGCTGGGCCACCGGTGAGCATCCCGGACGTGGAGAGGATGATAGAGGAATCACCGTCGGCGATCTCCTGTCGCTCCTCGTCGCCGCCGTCGATAGGGTTGAACTGGTCGGCCAGGAAGGGGTTCTCGTCTTCGTCGAAGATGCGGTCCTGTAGGCCGTCGCGGAGATACTCGGGATAGGTCGTGTGAACGGCTGTCGCCTCCCAGATCATCCCGTCGAGGTGGACCGGCATTTCGGGGATATCGCCGTTCCGCATCGCCTCTTCGAGGACGAGCATGAGTTCCTGGGCCCGTCCCACGGCGAAGGTCGGAATGAGGACCTTTCCGTCGCGGTCGTAGGCGTTCTGGATGATCTGTTTGAGCTTTCGCTCCGAGTCTTCTTGGTCGGTCTGGTAGTCGTTGCGGCCGCCGTAGGTCGACTCCAGCACGAGCGTCTCCACCCGCGGGAAGTCGTTGACCGCGCCGTCGAACAGGCGCGTGTCGTCGTAGTGGATATCGCCGGAGAAGGCGACGTTGTACAGCCCGTCGCCGACGTGGAAGTGACACACCGACGAGCCCAGGATGTGGCCGGCGTTGTGCAGCGTCAGCTTGATATCGGGCGCGATGTCGGTCACGTCGCCGTACTCCAGCGGGATGGTGTGTTTGATCGCCTCGCGGACCATCTCGGAGTCGTACGGCGGAGTCCGGCCGTCGTCCGCGACGGTATCGAGGTGATCGAGCGTCAGCAGTCCCATCAGGTCTCGCGTCGGCTCGGTGCAGTAGATGGGGCCGTCGTAGCCGTACTCGAACAGCAGCGGGACCAGCGCTGAGTGGTCGAGATGTGCGTGGGTCAGAACGACAGCGTCGATACCATTGGTTCCAGCCCCGAACGCCTCCGGAATGTCCAGATACGGCTTTTCACCGTTCGAGCCGGGCTTGTTGCCACAGTCGATGAGGATTCGCGTGTCCGGCGTCGAGAGGATGAACGCGGCGCGACCGACCTCACGACAGCAGCCCAGCGTCGTAATACGGACGTACTCGTCGTCCGACATCGGCTCGCGGTGGATCTGCCGGCCGACGCGTTCGAGGACGTCACGGCGGTCCTCGCGCTCCTGTTTGAGGAAGTTCCGGACGTTGTCGACCGTCGAGGACTCGATGGGCGGCGTCCGAACGACTTCGGGCGTCCACCCGACTTCCTGCGTGATTTCGCGCAGAGTTGCGCCACGGCGGCCGATGACGACGCCGGGCTTCTGTGCCTGAATGACGACTTCGCCGGTGTCTGTGTGGAAGTTCAGGTCCATGACGCCGGCTTCCTCGGGAATGAGCTCCCGAATCGCCTCCTCAGCCTCGGCTGGCGGGGCCAGTACGTCCGGGTCCGGGCGGACCGTGATGCGTTTCCGAAGCTTCGATGCGAGCCGGCGAACGAGGTCGCTGTTCGCGGCGAACTCCTTCGGGTCACGCGTGTATATGACGAGTTCCGGTCCCTCGTACGTGACATCCGAGACGGAGATACGGCGCGGGACTTCGTCGTCGATCGTTGCCTTCACGTCTTCGAGTTGCTTGTCTACAGTGCTCATAGCTCAAAACGGGGTATCATCCCGGTAGCGGGGCCGTCCACGGCTGGTACGGGCCGACCTGGCGCCGCGGGATGTACGCTCTCTAATAAAGTCATCAGTTATCGGTGAGTTGCCTCCGGACGTGGAGAGATGTCCGGAAAACCGTCCTCTATTTCTCAGTATTCCCCTCGTGTTATAAAAGCCTTCGCAATACGGAGGTCGGAACTGTCCCGCAGTCGCCGCTCTGTGTGCCCACAAGCGGTAAGCGGCCTCCACGTGAGACACCGGCATGCGACTGACACCTGAAACCGTCCACGAAGAGTACGACTGGGTGCAGGAACGGGTCGATGACGTTGTCCCGCTAGTAAACGAAACGCGGGCCTATCTGGGTTCGCAGTTTGGTGTCGACGTTGACACGCTTACAGACGACGCCTACACGGCTGCTATTGATGAGGTGTTCGCTGACGGCGACCGGGCGGTCAACGTCGCTGCGCTGGTCCGTTTGCTCCGAGAACTGGACGTCACAGGCGATTACCCGGGTTTTGTCGTCGACGAACTTCTCGGGCGCGAGCTGGCGGCTATGATCGCCGGTGAGCAACCGCTTCGGCTGCTCGCGGAGGCAACTTTCCACCTCGCTGACGTGCGAACCCACGGAGACGACACAGCCACCGCGGGTGCTGACGATCTCGATGCCGCGCTTGCGGCGGGGGTCCAGACACGGGTCCCGGGCTGGCCGTGGCAACAGGCTGAGAGTCCGTTCGCTGTGGAGTGAGCCGCGTTTCTATCCCGCAACCGAACTACTGACTAACGGAGTTAGTTGCCGGAAAACGAGAACGAGGGCGTCGTCAGGAACGCTGTCTCGTATCCCTCGTGGCGAGACACCTGTGGCGGGGCAACGACGTCGACACCGGCAGACGGCGCTTGCGCTGTTGTCTCGACGATTGCACCGTAGTGATATCCGAGGTCGGGGTGGACCGCGGCGGTCAGCGCGTCGTCGAACACTGTCTCGCCGTCGGCCTCTACGGTTCCGTCGAGGGACATCATCGGGAGGGGAACGCGGTTGTACGGCGTCCGAGTCGAGACGGCGAGGTACGACTCACCGTCGGCGAGGAACGCGGCGTCCTGCAACCAGGTGACGGCGTAGACGCCGTCGCTTCCCTTGTCCGTCCCGAGCACGGTCCCGGGCAGGGCCGACACCTCGGGGACCTGCGATGTCGGCACCATGTCCATGTTCATCAGGTCAACCGCCCCGCGCTCGCCCTGTGAGTCCGGGAACTCCTCAAAGGAGAGCTGGTCGCGGGTGCTCTGTGCGAAGTCGAATTCGACCGCCGCTTCGCCGGCCTCGTTGAACCGGCCTTCGAGGGCACCCAGCCGGCGCTCGCCCATCCCATTGACGCGGACCGAGAGTTGATAAACGCCGTCGCCGTCGAGCGCGTAGTTGTCGCCGTAGTGAAACCCCATGTTCTGAGAGATCATCGGCCACGGGGACTTGTCGGCGACCGTCTCGCCGTCTCGCTCGATAGTGATCGAGAGGCCGGCAGACACCGGGAGCACCATCTCGGTCTCGGGGTCCCAGACGGTCGCCATCAGGTGGACGCTGTCCTCGCTCCGGATGTCGACCTTTTCGGCTGTCGTCCCGGTTACCGTCCAGAAGCGGTGGGGAAAGGAGTAGCTCAGTCCGACCATGTACTCGCCCGCTTGCGCCATTCCGGCCATCCCCATTCCCTCAGCGTGGGTTGGGCGGTACGTGGCGTCGGGGCGGTTCTCGACCAGCGGTGGAGCGCGTGTCGACTGGGAACTCAGCGAACCACACCCCGCCAGGACCGTCGTGCCGGCGAGACCGGTACTGGCGAGGAACTGTCGGCGATTCATGCACCGCCTTTGGGTCCTCATCTGAAAGACCGTTCTGGTACGGCGGCCGAAAGCAAGACGACATGGTTCCGCCTCCCGCTCACACGTCTGGGTTCGCTGGCGGGAGTGCCCGCAGGTCACGCGGCGGGAGCAGGTAGTTCCCGCGTCGCGTGACCGTCATGTACTGAAGGATACCGTTGTTCACCCGCTGCCCGACGGCGGAGTCGTTCGCGACATCGGTTCCGTTCATCGCCTGTTTCGTCGCGACGAAGTCGGCGATAGACCGCTGTAGCGAGAGGAAGTGCAATCCCGCTTCACCGCCGTCGGTCGAATCAAAGTCCCGGCGGAGAATGGTCGGTGTCCCGTCTTCCCTGACGCGGGACATCTTCTGTGCGTGGCCGACGACCCCTTCGCGCCGGCCGCTGTCGACCACGTCTTCTGGGCACTCACCGGCACCGTTGTCAGTACCGAGGTTCTCGCCGATGCCCTCGACCTTGTCCTCGGCGGCGTGGGCCGGACAGAACATCTTCGAGACGCGCTGGTCTCGGGAGTCCTGTTCGTACCACTGCTGGAGTTGCAGCCGGATTTTCGAGAGGTGCTGGGTCGCGCCGCCGGCGAACGGCCCCGAATCGACCGTTACCCGGTCCTCGGAGGCCTGGTTCTCCTTGAACCCGGATTTGAATCCCATGAACAGCGGGGCCTCCTCGGGGACTGGTTCGGAGTCCGGAACCCCGTCGACGTCTTGATTCTCGGCGGGCAAACCGGCACCAACGAATCCCGTCCGGCGCTCCGCCTCGCGCAGGGCACCCTCGAAGGTAGCGCTCATCTCGTGGTCGTTGGCGCTGTCCCGATTGCCTTTCAGCGCTTCCTCAGCCGCGATAACGGCCCGCTCGTCGTCGCTCGCGAGATGCAGGAGCGCGTCGGGCGTGTCGAGTTCGGGGTCTTCGAAGGGGGCAAGCGCCATTGGCTCGGGCAGGTCGACACCGGCTACGTCGGCCTCGAAGCGGTCGAAGTAGGTCGGACTGTACCCGAGTGTGAACAGCAGCCCCTCGTTGCTCCACTCGTAGGCTCGTTCGAGGTCTCGAAGCGCCGATTCGACCTGCTCGCGGTCGGCATCCGTCGGCGTTCCGTCGCCGGTGTAGTCCAGCAACAAGAGGACGTGGTGGCGCGACAGTCGGTGGTTCCCCGCGTCGTCGGTCGCCAGCGACGCGTCCCAGGCGTGCTGACGCGCCGGGAGGGACGAGGGGTCGTCGGTTCCCTTGGGGACGGTCCCCGACCCGCGGTCGAGACAGGCGGCCAGCGCCGCGGTGCCGCCGATGGCGACGGCGCTCTTGGCGAACTCGCGTCGGGAAATCCCGCGTTCAGTCATCACCCACACTATGGGCTGCCCGTGCAATTGGGTTGTGGTACAGGACTCGAAAGCACCCGCTGCCCGCGGTAGCCGGACTACTCGCTTTCGAACAGGCGGTCGAGTAACCGGGTGAAGCGGTCCGACAGGCGGTCGGGGCCCGCGGGGTCGACCGCCGCGAGTAGTTCGACCGTCAGGTCCGGCCGACAGAGCGCCAGTGTCACCCGGCCACTGTCTCGGCGCTTTTCGACGATATTGTGCTCAACCAGACCGCTGAGGTGGTGTTCGAGCGTGCTCCGTGCGATATCAAGATGGTCGGCCACCTTGCCGGGGCGAGCAGTTTCGCGCTGTATGAGCGTAATCAGAATGTCTCTCGCCGTCTCGCGACGGAGGAAGGCGATTGCGCGGCGTTCCCAGGGGTCAAATGACGACGCGTAGTAGTGTGTACGCCCATTGACCGACTCGCTGTGAACGCGGTCAAGCCGGGACAGGTGGTACTGGACCTGTCCTGTTGCGAGGTCCAGCGCCCGTGTTAGTTCTCGGAAGTGAACGCCCGGATTCGACTCGATATGCCGGTGGATTCGGGCTCTGGTGTCGCTCATAGTCCCTCCTCATCGAGGCGTTTCTCGACTGTCCGGGCGTAGTACACTGCGCCGAGGACGAGCACGACAAAGACGGTATCGAGCGCGTGTTCGAGGAGATGGTGGGTCGGCGCTGAAACCACTGAAAACCCAGATAGCAACGCAATGAGTGGGCGGACGAACAGCGCGGTGAGTGCGAGCGCAATCAGCAGATATGCACGCGTCCCGCGCTGTCGGTACGCGGCCAGGGCGAGTCCACACAGGACTGCTCCGGCCACGGCGGAGAGGACAACGACGGCGACGATGTCCCAGCTCTCGGCACCGGAATGCCCCCCAATACTGAGCAGGTTCATCAGGCCGTCACTTCGCAACCACGGTGCCTCAGTCGTTCGGTTTTGCGCGACTTTTTTATCGGACCGCTGAGACGTGGCGGTATGGACTGCATCGGCTTCATCTGTGAGCCTGAACACCCGGTGTTTGGTGCCGTCGCAGAACGGCTCTCCGCTCGGGGGTTCGACGTCCAGTTTCTCCGCCCCGGAAACCCGGTGGCCAAAGCCGATATCGACGACCTGGCCGCACTTGTCAATACGACGCTCGGGCCGGAGTCATTCAGCGCCCTTCGGTACGCTGACAGCGTTGGCGTTGAGACGTGGAACGGGTTCCTGCCGACGACGGCGCTGTCCTGCCGACTCGTCGCCCTGCACGGGCTGGAACAGGTCGGCTGTCAGGTGCCGACCGTCTGGCTTGAGAAGCCCGATTGCGATTACATCCCTCGCACACGCTACTCCTGGGACGGTGTGCCGGCAAATAGCGACGAGGGCGATTTCTATCAGGCCTGTGTTCGGGAGGAGCCGGTGGAGTACAAGTACTTCGCCGTCAACGACGGCCGCGAAACCCACCTGCGAGCGATTCAGGTCCGGTCGGAAGTGTCCGGGCTGGACCACATCATCAGCGAGGAGACCGTCGAGGTGACGCTTGCGGCCCGCGTCCGGGAGTTGCTGGACCGCTTCGGTGCGCGCGCACTCTGTGTCGAGTTCGTCGAGAGCGAGTCGGAGTTCTACGCACAGGGTGTCGACCCCGCGCCGGGGTTCACCGGGACGGGGATGGAACGCCGTGTCGCCGACTCTATTGCCTCGCTGACGACAATCGGTGCCTGAGTACCGGCGTCGTCAGGGACGCTCAATAGCCTTTCATCTGGTACCAAGGCACAAGATTATACAGGCGTACCGACGTGGTAGCGACCGGAGCTTCACATGAGCACGTTCGTTCATCTTATCGCGGATTACGGCCCGGCCGACCCGGCCTTCTCAGAAGTCGTCCATCGTCTCACTGCCGCTGACCCGACGATGACCGTTCAGTCGGCCGAAATCAAGCCATTCTCGACGGTCGCCACTGGATTCTGGATTGCGCAACTCGGCGTCCACAATCCGACGTTCGACGACCTGCTGATTTACTCGAACACCGCGCCACGAACGACAGAGTCGACGCCGGAGCGAGCCGACGCCGGCGGGGCGCTCTGTTATCTCGAATTGGACAACGGCGTCCCCATCGTCGCCGTCGATGCCGGCTACAACCTCTCGTTTATTGCTGACCACGCTACGACCTTCCGCGAAATCGAACTGCCGGCGGACACCGGCCAGTTCCGGTCGCGGGACGTGTTCCCGCGCCGCGTCGCTGAAATCGCAAACGGGAATCACTCGTCGCTCGGGGCGGAGCGGTCACTTGACGACGTGCCGGCCCCGCCCGACTCCGTGGTCTGTCACGTCGACGGCTACGGGAACGTCAAGACCTCGATCCGCCATTCGGCGTTCGCACCAGGGAGCGACACAGTCACTGTCGAACTCAACGGCGAGTCCTGTGAGGCCGTCGTCAGGGACGCTGTGTCGAACGTTCCGGAAGGGTCCCTCGCTATCGTCCCGGGGTCAGCAGGCGGGGACGACCCGTATCAGGAACTGTTCCTTCGCGGCGGGTCCGCGGCGTCAGCTTTCGGCAGTCCTGAGCCCGGAGATGCCCTCTCCATTCGGGCTGAACAGGTCTGAGACCGGCCCCGCTACAATGGTCCTCGCGGCGCGGAGCGGGGCATCGAACTGGGCCGGTCGGCGTGCCAGCGGCTCACCACCCTTCGGGGAGTTTATTACCGCCGTGGGCCACGACACACCTAATGAGTGGCGAGCAGGAACTCGGCATCACCGAGAGCAAGGAGCATTCACCCGGCGAGTGGTACGCCGAGGTTGTCCAGAAGGCTGGCCTCGCGGACTACGCCCCTATGGGCGGATTCATCGTCACGCGCCCACGCGGCTACGCTATCTGGGAGCGCATCCAGAACAACCTCGACGGCTGGTTCAAGGACACTGGCGTGCAGAACGCATACTTCCCGCTGTTTATCCCCGAGAGCTATCTTGAGAAGGAAAAAGACGTCGTCGAAGGGTTCGACCCCGAAGTGGCGTGGGTAACCCACGGCGGCCACGACGAACTCGAAGAGCGCCTCGCGGTTCGGCCCACAAGCGAGTCCATCATCGCGCCGTTCATGGCGCAGTGGACCCGCTCGCACCGAGACCTCCCGATGCGGCTGAACCAGTGGTGTTCGGTCGTCCGATGGGAAGCAACGGAGACGAAGCCGTTCTTCCGCACCAAGGAGT
Source organism: Haloarcula sp. CBA1127 (assembly GCF_001485575.1). Taxonomy (NCBI): domain Archaea; kingdom Methanobacteriati; phylum Methanobacteriota; class Halobacteria; order Halobacteriales; family Haloarculaceae; genus Haloarcula; species Haloarcula sp. CBA1127. The sequence continues at coordinate 2,800,232 of NZ_BCNB01000006.1, read as the reverse complement.
TCCTCTGGCAGGAGGGCCACACTGCCCACGCCGACGAGGACGGCGCGTGGGAGGAGACGATGACCCGTCTGGACCAGTACGCTCGCCTCTACGAGGAGGTCATGGCGATGCCGCCGCTGAAGGGACGCAAGCCCCCTCATGATAAGTTCCCCGGCGCGCACACGACGACGACCATCGAGACGCTGATGCCCGACGGTAAGACCGTGCAGGCTGCCACCTCCCACTACCTCGGGACCTCCTTCGGCGAGGCGTTCGACATCACCTACGCCGATGCCGACGAGGAAGAGAACACGGCCCACACGACCTCGTGGGGACTGTCCTGGCGTGCGATGGGCGCGCTCATCATGACCCACTCCGACGACCAGGGCCTCGTGCTTCCGCCTGCACTCGCGCCTGATCAGGTCGTCGTCGTCCCCATCTGGCAGGAGGACAACAAGGACGAGGTTATCGACTACGCCGCCGACCTCGCCGCCGAACTGGACGAGGCCGGCGTCCGCGTCGAACTCGACGACCGCGAACACCGCAATCCCGGCTTCAAGTACAACGAACACGAACTCCACGGCGTTCCGCTCCGGGTCGAAATCGGTCCCCACGAGGTCGAGGACGGAGAGGCCACGCTGGTCCACCGACCCGACGGCGAGACCGAGACGGTCGACCGCGACGGCATCGCCGACACCGTTACCGACCACCTCGACACTGTCCACGCCAAGCTATACGCCGACGCCGAGGAGACGCTGGAGGGCGAAATCCGCGAGGCCGAGTCCCGCGAGGAAATCCTCGGTACCATCGGCCAGCACGGCGGCTACGTGAAATGTGGCTGGTGTGGCGACGCGGACTGCGAGGAACCGATCAAAGACGCTATCGCGGCCGAAATCGTGATGGTGCCCCTTGACCGCGACGAGGAGCCGATCCACGACGATTGCGCCATCTGTGGCGAGGACGCCGAGGAGACGGCGTACTTCGCGAAGAGTTACTGAACGGGCCCGAGCGGAGCGAGGGACCGCAGTTTTCGCCGACGTTTTAGGACGAGCGGTGCGCGAGTATCACGAGCGCACCCGAGGAAGTAAAAGGTCGGAGCGAGACAGCGTACTTCGCGAAGAGTTACTGACCAGGTGGTTCGGTTACGGCCTCCGACACCCGCTCCAGAAACGCGTCAGCTTCGGCTCGGCCCGTTTCCATGAGGTCCTCGATGAACCGGGGGTCGCGGTCGCGTTTCGAGGCTGCTGTCAGCTTTTCATCGAGCGTCAATCGCCGGATCTCTACGTGTTTGAATGTGTCCGGGAGATACCCCTTTTCGACCCAGTCGTTTACCTTCCGGACGAAGAACAGTTCCTGATTCAGCGATAGATTTCCGGACAGTTCCTGCCGGCGGTCGGTGATCTCTGCCAGCGATGTCGGGCGGTCGTCGCGGGTCTGTGGCTCGATCTGGATGACCCAGATCTCGTCCGGTTTCGGCCGGTCGCTGGTCAGGAATTCCCGAATCGGCGGGTTCTGTGAGAACAGGCCGTCCCAATGCCAGTGGCCGTTCAGCTCGACGGCTTTGTACAGCAGCGGGAACGCGGCCGAGGCCAGCACCGCCTTCGGTGTGATGGCAGCGTCGCTGAACGTCTCGAACACGCCGTTGTTGACGTTGACTGTGCCGACGGTCACGTGTGGCGGGGCCTCCTCGACGAGGCTGTCGAACTCCTCGAACGGGATGTGGCGGTCAAGCAGCGACAGGTACCAGTCCTGGCCGACAGCGCCCGATGCCGCGTAGGGCGAGATGTCAGCCACAGGGAGCATGAGGTTCTGTAGTCGCTTGCGCCACACAAGAGACTCGTTGAGCAGGAACGAGGGCGGCGTCGTGGCGGCGATATCACACCAGACATCCTCCAGTAGTTTCCCGGCATAGTGGGGACTCTCACTGAGCAGGCCGTACCAGGCTGTGACTGCACAGAGAGCGCCGCCGGAGGTGCCACTCAACCCCACGAGATCGTACTCGTCCTCGACCGCTGGCAGGAGTCGTTGCAGCGCACCGGCGGTAAACGCGCTGTGGCTGCCGCCGCCCTGACAGGCGATGGCGACGCTGGGGCCATGACTAGACATGGTTTAATTCATATACGATGAGCTTGCATAGATAACTGCCGGCCCACCGATACTGCCGGCTGTGATCCGGTGAAGTGTCTTGCCACCTCTGGGTAGCGAGCCTCTTCACGAAGGGACAGCTAGCAGTCTGAAGGAAGGATGGGGTCGGGGAGCGTGTGACATTTTCCTCCGTGCCCCCGATGATTACTGCTGTCCCTATGTATATAAATCGCCGTCAGACTACAGTCATACAAACGCCAAACGGCGAACAGATACCGTCGTAGGAAATATAGTTCTACAGACAGTTTACGGCAGCAATGGAAGGCCGACAGCCCCGATGCAACCGACCAGTTGGAGTGGGATCTCGGAGACAGGGGGCGAATAGTTGAAGGGGTGCATACATCATAGCGGGCGCAGAATATTAAGACCTTATATATTTCTCTGTCGCCGCAATCGGTAGATGTCCGGAACCAACACGGTTATACCTCGTCCTATGTTATCGGCTGTCATGGAAGACGTGTTTGTCGGACGAATTATGTCATCGCCTGTCACCACTGTTGCCGCCGATGCGAACGCGAAAGCGGTCGCCAAGCGGATGCTCGACGAGAACATCAGCTCCGTTGTCGTCGTCGACGCTGACGGGGACTTGTTAGGAATTCTTACCTCCACGGACTTCGTCGAAATCGCCGCAAAGGGTGGCGATACGGCGGGGTTAGACGTGTCCGAATTCATGACGACGGATCTGGTTACAGTAACGGCAAACGACCCAGTCGAGGCAGCCGCAAGCGTGATGCTGGACCACAGTGTCCACCATCTCCCGGTCGTCGATGAGACGGAAGGTGTCGTCGGGATGTTAACTACGACTGACATGACAGTATACGTTTCGGGTATCGAGCAGTCATCCGCACCCGTACTCGGCTGAACAGCGTGTGAACCGCCAGCCAGCGGACCATCACTTATTAACCATGATACAGTTTCAACAATGGTGATAAATATATACTCCCTAATGTGGGGTTAAACAACACTAATACCATTAGGATTACCCTCTTATAGTGGCATCCCCAGTCGTGAAACACATGGTTGAGCGACAGACAGGTCTCTCTGCAGGCGACGCCGGGCTTGCAGATCCCACGGACGAACGGTCGAACTGTGGTGTCGGGGTCGTCATGGACCTCGACGGCGACAGCGACCACTGGGTTGTATCGGACGGACTCGAACTCCTCGACAACCTCGAACATCGAGGGACAACGGGTGCCGAGCAAGATACGGGCGACGGAGCGGGCATCATGCTCCAGATTCCACACGAGTTTTTCGCTGCCGAAGTCGACGCCGACCTGCCACCCGCTGGCGAGTACGCCGTCGGCACGCTCTTTCTCCCGCAAGACGACGAGGTCGCCGAGAGTCTGAAAGACCTCGTCGAGACGGAACTCGCCGCTGAGGGCCTCGATGTCCTCGACTGGCGCGACGTTCCCACGGACAACAGCGACCTTGGCGCAACGGCGCTCGAATCCGAGCCCGATATCGTCCAGTTTTTCGTTACCTCTGCGACGGGCAAGACCGGCGACGCTTTCGAGAATCAGCTGTACATCGGCCGCCGGGCGCTCGAAAACACTGTTGAAGAGGAAAAGCCGGCAGGCCACGAGCGGTTCTACGTCGTCTCGCTCGCAACCGATGTCGTGGTGTACAAGGGCCTGCTCAAGGCCGAACAGCTCGAAGACTACTATCCCGATCTCGAAGATGAGCGGATGCAGTCGACGTTCGCGATGGTCCACGCCCGGTTCTCGACAAACACGCTGGGCGCATGGCACCTCGCCCATCCGTATCGTCGCGTCATCCACAACGGTGAGTTCAACACGATTCAGGGGAACATCAACTGGATGCGCGCTCGGGAGACCGACATCCAGAGCGACGAGTTCGAGGGAGATCTGGAGAAGATCAAGCCCATCATCGACGACCCCGAGCAGTCAGACACTGCGAGCGTTGACAATGCGCTCGAACTCCTCCTGCAGGGCGGCCGCGACCTCCCCCACGCCCTCCGGATGCTTATCCCCGAGGCCTGGCGCGGCGAGATGAACGACGTGACCGGTGACCGGCGTGATTTCTATGACTACCACGCCTCGCTGGTCGAACCGTGGGACGGCCCGGCGCTCGTCGCAGCCACCGACGGCGACCGTATCGGCGCTGTACTGGACCGGAACGGTCTCCGCCCGTGCCGCTATGACGTGCTGGAGGACAACACGCTCGTGATGTCCTCAGAGGCCGGCGCACTGGAACACGACGCTAGCGAGATTCGGGAACGGGGCCGGCTTCAGCCCGGCCAGTGTTTCCTCGCCGACCCCGAAGAGGGTCGCGTCATCCCTGACGAGGAAGTGTTCGACGACATCACCGACGACAAATACGGCGAGTGGGTCGCCGAAGAACAGGTCGACATCGACGAGGTTGCCGACCGCGAAGACAACGCACCCCGGGACCCCGCGGACGCGCTCCGGAGCCATCAGGCCATGTACGGCTACACGTACGACGAGGTCGACCACCTCATCGAGCCGATGGCCGAGAAGGGGAAAGACCCCGTCGGCTCCATGGGTGACGACACGCCGCTGTCGGTGCTCTCGCAGTTCAACCGCCCGCTGTTCACCTACTTCAAGCAGCTGTTCGCCCAGGTGACGAACCCGCCGCTTGACTACATCCGCGAGGAACTCGTCACCTCGCTGGAGTCCCGGCTGGGCCACCAGCGCAACATCCTCGACGAGAGCCAGGGCCACGCCCGCCAGCTCGTGCTGGACTCGCCGATCCTCACTGACGAGGAGACGCAGTCTATCAAGGATCTGAACGCCAACGGCATGTCCACGAAGGTCATCGACATCACCTACAAAGAGGGCGGCGACCTTCGCCAAGCCGTGGAAGATGTGCGGGCCGAGGCTGACGCCGCAGCACAGGAACACGACATTCTCGTGCTCTCGGACCGTGCGGCCAGCGACGGCCGCGTGCCGATTCCGAGCCTCCTTGCCGTCGGTGGAATCCACCACCATCTCGTCCGCAACGGCCTCCGCAATCACGTGGGGCTCGTCGTCGAGTCCGGTGACCCGCGTGCGGTCCATCACTTCGCGACGCTGATCGGCTACGGAGCCGGGGCCGTCAACCCCTATATAGCCTACCAGACTATCGATGACTTGGTGGCTGGACCGGACGGCGCGGACCTGGCCGACGCCATCGATGCCTACATCACTGCCGTCGAGGACGGCCTCCTGAAGACGATGGCCAAGATGGGTATCTCCACGGTCGAGTCCTATCAGGGTGCCCAGATCTTCGAGGCCGTCGGCCTCTCCTCGGACTTCATCGCGGAGTACTTCGAGGGGACGACCTGCCGAACCGACGGTATCGGCATCGAGGAAATCGAGGACGACCTCACCCAGCGTCACGAGGTCGCTTGGAGCGAGGAAGAGCCCGATATGCCGCGGCAGGGCGAGTACGAGTTCCGCTCGAACGGCATCCACCACCAGTGGAACCCCAACACGGTCGGCAAAATCCAGCAAGCCGTCCGGATGGGCGACTACGATACGTACAAGGAGTTTGCCGAACTGGTCAACGACCAGAACGAGGAGCTCCAGACGCTCCGGGGGCTGCTCAAATTCGACTCCGACCGCGAGTCTATCCCCATCGAGGATGTCGAGGCGGTTGACGACATTGTCGAGCGCTTCGAGACCGCGGCGATGTCACTCGGGTCGCTATCGCCTGAGATGCACGAGAACAACGCCATCGCAATGAACCGGCTCGGGGCCAACGCCAACACCGGCGAAGGCGGCGAACCGCCAGAACGGTTCGACACCGAGAAGGAGTGTACGACCAAGCAGGTCGCTTCCGGCCGCTTCGGCGTTACCTCCGACTACCTCGCGTCGGCTGACGAACTCCAGATAAAGATGGCACAGGGGTCAAAGCCCGGCGAGGGCGGCCACCTGCCCGGCAAGAAGGTCAACGAGATGATCGCCCACGTGCGGTACGCGACGCCGGGCGTCGGCCTCATTTCGCCGCCGCCGCTGCACGACATCTACTCCATCGAGGACCTGAAGCAGCTCATCCACGACCTCAAGGCCTCCAACCCCGAAGCCGACATCAACGTCAAGCTGGTCTCCGAGGACGGCATCGGGACCATCGCGGCTGGCGTCGCCAAGGCCAACGCCGACGTGGTCCACATCTCGGGCCACGACGGCGGGACCGGCGCGTCACCGAAAACGTCGATCAAGAACGCCGGCCTCCCGTGGGAACTGGGCGTCTCTGAAGCCAACCAGATGCTCCGGGCAACCGGCCTGCGTTCGCGCATCAAGGTGACCGCCGACGGCGGCATGAAGACCGGTCGCGACGTGGCTGTTGCCGCCCTGCTCGGCGCCGAGGGGTACACCTTCGGGACCGCCTCGCTTGTCACCTCGGGCTGCGTGATGGCCCGGCAGTGCCATGAGAACACCTGCCCGGTCGGCATCGCCACGCAGAACGAGAACCTCCGCGAGCGGTTCCCCGGCGAGCCACAGCACGTCATCAACTACATGACCTTCGTGGCCCAGGAACTGCGCGAGATCATGGCTGAACTCGGCTTCGAGACCATCGACGAGATGATCGGCCGACCGAGCGTCCTGAAACAGCGCGACGACGTGAGCCAGCCCAAGGCCCAGAAGCTCGACCTCTCCTCAGTCATCGCCGAGCCGGCCAACAACGACGGTCGCTACAAGCAGCGCGAGCAGACCCACGAGGTCGACGAACAACTCGACTGGGACCTCATCGACGCCGCCGAGGACGCCATCTACAGCGGCGACCCGGTCGCTATCGACACCGACATTAGCAACGTCGACCGTGCGGTCGGGGCGACGCTTTCGAACCGCATCTCCCGCGAACACGCCAGTGACGGCCTCGCGGACGACACCATCCGGGTCGACTTCGACGGCACGGCCGGCCAGTCCTTCGGCGCGTTCCTCGCACAGGGCGTGACGATGGAACTGACCGGGACGGCAAACGACTACGTCGGGAAGGGTCTCTCCGGCGGGAAGCTTATCGTGAACACGCCGGATCAGGCTCCCTTCGACCCATCGGAGAACATCGTCATCGGCAACGTCGCGCTGTACGGCGCGACGCAGGGCGAGGCCTACGTCAACGGCATGGCTGGCGAGCGGTTCGCCGTCCGGAACTCCGGGGTCAAAGGCGTCGTCGAAGGCGTCGGCGACCACGGCTGTGAGTACATGACCGGCGGCGCTATCGTCGTGCTGGGCGAGACGGGCAAGAACTTCGCGGCCGGGATGTCCGGCGGCGTCGCTTACGTCTACGACCCCGACGGCGAGTTCGCAGCGAAGGCAAACACCGGCATGGTGTCGCTGGCCGAGACGCTCGAAGGCAAAGACCGCCAGATGATTACCCGGCTCGTCGAGAACCACGCCGCCTACACCGACTCTGACCGAGCGGCGGAGTTGCTCGACGACTGGGACGCTGAGGTGGAGAACTTCACGAAGGTGATGCCCGACGCTTACGCCGAGGTCATCGCCGACCGCGAGCGCGACGACGTGCGCAACGAGCCGCCGGCCAAGGCCGCGCCGAGCGCCGAAGCCGCTGAGGCTGACTTCGCCGCCTCGACAGACGACTGAAACGCCACTGTTCGGCGTTTTTGTATCTGTAGTCGGTCATCACCTGTTTTTGCGCCCACATTCGAGACGAGTGCTGGTCGTCGTAATGTAACGCTGTGACAATCAACCGCTGGCCCTATAGCTATCGGGCCAAAGTGCTGGACATGGTCCCCGTACAACCAACCGTCGTATCGCATCGGAGCACAGCATGAGTGACATCCCCGGTCCTGACCCCGATTCCGGGTCGGACATCGACATCGATGTTGGCCGCGGTCTTCGAATTGCCGTCAGCGTCGTTGTCGCCCTCGCTGTCGCAACGGCGCTGTTCGGTGGCTATCATCAGGTCCCCGAAGGCCACGTCGGCGTCCAGAAATCGTTCGGCGCGGTAACCGGCGATCAACTCCAGCCGGGCGCACACATCATCGTGCCAGTCAAGGATTCGGTCCAGGACGTGGAAATCCGACCCCGGACCTACACCATGGCCAACACTGAGGGCGAAGGCGACAGACCGTCACAAGCCGATGCGGTGACCGTTCAGACCATCAATGGGACGACGGTCGACATCGACATCACCGTCCGGTACAAGATCGAAGAAACAGACGCGTCGGGGTTCGTCACCGAATGGCGGACCGTCGGCCAGGCGGAGGAGCGACTTATCCGACCGTCCGTCCGGTCGCAGCTCCGTGATGAGGCCGCCGGTATCCAGACGAGCGAGATATACACCAACGACGGCCGCGAGCGACTCGGCGATGCGGCACAGCAGAAACTTGAATCCGCATTTGAGGACGAAGCGCTCGTCCTCGAAGAGGTCCAGGTTCGTACCGTCGACCTCCCGGACTCGTACGATCAGGCGCTCAACGACAAGGAAATCGCAAAACAACGCGTCGAAGAGAAGAAATTCGAGATTCAACAGGCCCGACGCGACAAGGAACGGCAGGAGATTCAGGCCGAGGCCGACGCCCGAGTTATCGAGATTCGCGGTGAGGCGCTTCGGGACAACCCGGTCGTGCTGAAACAGCAGTACGTCCAGAGCATCGACGATTCGGACAAGGTCATTCTGGCGACTGACGATGATGGAACACCCATCATCCTGCAGACTGGCCGGAGCAGCGGCGGAAACACTTCCAGCGCCGATACTGGGTTCTCGACGAACGTAACGAACGCGACGGCCGGCAACTGATCACAGATACGAGGGCACGCCTCGTTCGTTTTTTCCGCCGCGCCGTTCGTTAAAAATGGCTGCCGGTTTTGCGCAGTGGCAGATCGATATCGGGACACAGCGTACCTGTCGAGTCACGCAGTTAGTTGCTGCTGGATAATAACCGCGTTTGACGGGGTGTGCACGACTCGGACGGTCACTGTATCGCCCGGCTGCAAGTCACAGTCCCCGCCCGCTATCCGGAAGACGATCACATCTCCGGGACGGAACTCGTCTGTAACCAGAGCCCCGGTATCATCAGCACCGCGCTCCGTGAGCGAACCAGTGCTCTCGTCGAAGATATCGTCGCCCTCGATGTTGTCACTCTGTGGCCGGTCACCGGATTTCGCCGGGAGGTTGACTAACCGTCCGTGTTTTTCAGTTCCGTCACCGCTACAGTCGGCGCTGACTGCCACTTCGATATCCGAGACACGGACGACATCTCCAGCAACGTGCGTGATACGGACGATGCCCCCGTCGACTCCATCCTGTGCGGTGAACTCACCGCCCGATTGGCCGATCACAGGCGCTGTGTCATCCAGTTTCTCCGCGAGGCCGAGCGTCGCCACTGACAGCACTGCTGCGAGAACGACAGTTACCGCCACGAGGAGGATAACCGAAATAACTGAAGAGACAGCACGCAACTTACCTGTCACTGCATCTGTTACTGCCCGACTACGTAAAAATATCCGCCCCCTGAGATGTCGTCTTGCACCGTACATTGCCGACTCTATCGCCCGTTCTGCTGATGGGGTGTCGGTCGTCATGCCACCTCGGTAAACACTCGGTGTCAACTGTCGGACCGCGGCAGACGCTGGCGGTGAGCCACACTGTTTTGCTGGTCCCGTTCGAGCACAGCGTATGGACAGTGTCCTCGTCATCGGCGGCGGTCGGTTCATCGGCCGGCACACAGTCACCGAGTTCCGCGACGCGGGCTACGACGTGACGATGCTCACCCGCGGCCAGCGCTCGAATCCGTTCGCGAACTCCGATGTCGCTCACATCAAGGGCGACCGGAACGAGCGGGACACACTCGAAACCGCTCGCAAGCAGGTCGACCCGGACGTGGTCGTCGACTGTGTGGCATACTTCCCGGAGGATGTCCGGGTGGCGACCGACGTGTTTGCCGATGTCGACGCGTACGTGTATATCTCAAGCGGCGCGGCCTACGGCGCCGAACGGACGCCCAAGCGGGAGGGGGAGACGCCGCTTGCAGGCTGTACTGCCGAGCAGGCTACAACCGACAGCGCGGAGACCTACGGGCCGCGGAAGGCCGAAGGCGACCGTGAAGTGTTCGCCGCCGCGGAGGACGGCGTGCGGGCGATGAGCGTCCGGCCGACCGTCGTGTACGGTCCCTACGACTACACCGAGCGGTTCGCCTACTGGGTTGACCGCGTGGCCGAGTACGACCGGATCGTCGTTCCCAGCGACGGCCTCAGCCTGTGGCAGATGGCCTACGTCGAGGACGTGGCCAGCGCGCTCAGACTCGTCGCGGAACGAGGAACGGCCGGCGAGGCCTACAACGTCGGTGACGAGCACGCGCCGACGCTCCGGGAGTGGGTCGACCTGCTCGCCGGCGTACACGACACGTCCGTCGAGACCGTCGGCGTCGGCGAGCGTGAACTCGCGGCGGCGGGGCTTGCCCCCGACGACTTCCCCATCTACCGTGACTCGCCGCATCTGTTGTCGACGGCAAAGCTCCGCGACCTGGGCTGGTCGTCGACGCCCCACGAGACGGCGCTGGCCGTGACTGTCGCCGAGCATCGGGAGAACGACCGAATCGGCCGGGAGTTCGGACCGGACCGGGACACGGAAGCAGCGATTGTCGGACAACTGACAGAATAACAACGAGCTGCAGCGGTGCGCAACCTGTTCGTCATCGCCAGCGCGAACTGAGGCCACCTGTTTCCCCTTCGTCGCACCTAAACTGTTTTCACGCGTGCCCGGAGACAGGCAACCATGTTCGAGAAACGCACCTGGATCCGTCTCCCCCGGAACGTCGTGGTCGGGCACGGGGTCCTCGGGCGTACAATCGAGGCCGTGAGCGAGCTCCACCTGACTGGCCGGCCGCTCGTCGTTTCGAGTCCGACGCCATATGATGTCGCCGGCAAGCGGGTCGTCGAACAGTTCGAGGACGAGGGGTACGACCCTTCCGAGATTGTCATCGAGGAAGCCAGTTTCGACGCCGTCCAGCAGGTCATCGACCACGCCTCGGAGATCGACGCGGGCTTCCTGCTTGGTGTCGGCGGCGGGAAAGCTATCGATATCACGAAGATGGCGGCCGATGACCTCGGGCTGGGGTTCGTCTCGGTGCCGACGGCCGCGAGCCACGACGGCATCGTCTCCGGTCGCGGCTCAGTTCCCGAAGGTGACACGCGCCACAGCGTCGCTGCCGAGCCGCCACTGGCGGTCATCGCCGACACCGAGGTACTGGCGGAGGCCCCCTGGCGGCTGACCACTGCTGGCTGTGCCGACATCATCTCGAACTACACCGCGGTTCGGGACTGGCAGCTCGCCCACCGACTCAAAAATGTCCACTACTCCGAGTACGCCGGTGCGCTCTCCCAGATGACCGCCGAGATGCTCGTCGAGAGCGCCGACTCGATAAAACAGGGGCTGGAGGAGTCATCCTGGATTGTCGTCAAAGCGCTCGTTTCATCGGGCGTTGCGATGTCTATCGCCGATTCCTCGCGTCCGGCAAGCGGCGCGGAACACCTGTTTTCCCACCAACTCGACCGGCTCGTCCCCGACGGCGCGCTCCACGGCCATCAGGTCGGTGTCGGCTCGATCATGACCGAATACCTCCACAGCGGCCAGAAAGGCAAGTGGAAGGACGCCAGAGACGCGCTGGCCGCCATCGGCGCGCCGACGACGGCAGACGAACTCGGCATCGACGATGAGACCGTGATCGAGGCGCTGACCACGGCCCATCAGATCCGCGACCGCTACACGGTTCTCGGGGACGGAATGAGTGAAGAAGCGGCCATCGAAGCGGCGACGGTCACCGGCGTTATCTAAACCAGTTCTGCGACCGCGACATCGCCCGCGTCGTCCCATCGGATCGACGCTTCGGCCTCACCGGTCGTCTCAACGTCACCGCTTTCGGCCGCGGTGCTTTTGATCTCCGCGTCGAATACGATACTGAGTCGATACACCGTCTCAGCGCCCTGATCTGTCTCGTTTCGCACGCCACAGATGGTCGCCCGAACTGCATCCCGAATGGTACACGAGACGCCGGCTGTTTCGGTGACGACTCGTTCGGCTGCTGCCGCCGGTCGCTCGGACCCCTGTGTCTGTCCCTGCGGGACCTCCCAGGACCCGTCGGCGTCGCTGAGTAACACGTCGCCCGACTCGTTGTGGACGAACGCGTGTACGTCGACCTGCCCCTCCCGTGAGCGCTCGACAGCACGCTGGTACGCCTCCGCACCGACCGAAAAGGTGGTCTGGTCCACCGGCGTCGAGCCGAACTCCTGTTCGAGACGGGCGAGACGCTCTTGCACCCGTGCTCGCGAGCGCTCGGCTATTTCCATACGAAACGGTGCTTCGGGAGCATAATAAATCCGCCTGAACACTCTCACGGTTTGAAACTACCCGGTAGGCCGGCAACGACAGCCGTACAAGATATGCCAGCCACAGAGTTTTTCAGGTCGCTCAGACGTGGTCGTCGAGGAATTCGACGACAGCGGTGTACGCCTCAATGCGGTTCTCCCGCTTGCTGATGCCGTGTCCCTCGTCATCGAAAACGAGTTTCTCCACGGGAACTCCCTGTTCGGCCGCCTGCTCGGCGATTTGTTCGGCCTCGCCGACCGGGACGCGGGGATCGTTGGCCCCGTGAAGGACGAACAACGGCGCGTCGATGCGGTCAACGTTGTTGATCGGCGAGATAGATTCGAGGAACTCGCGGTCCGTTTCGAGAGACCCGTACTCGGCCTCGCGGAGTTCCCGCCGCCAGTCACCAGTGTTCTCCAGAAACGTCACGAAGTTGGCGATGCCGACCACGTCGACGCCGGCTGCCCAGGTGTCCGGATACTCGGTCAGTGCCGCCAGCACCATGAAGCCGCCGTAAGAGCCACCCATCGCCACGATTCGGTCGGGGTCGACAGCCGGGTGGTCGTGGAGCCAGTCGACACCGGCCCGCAGGTCCTTTACGGAGTCCATCCGCTTTTCGACGTCGTCAAGGTGCGTGTAGGCCTTCCCGTAGCCCGTCGACCCGCGGACGTTGGGTTCGAAGACGGCGTAGCCCCGCGAGAGGAAGTACTGGGTCAGGCCCGAGAACGAGGGGCGACGCTGACTCTCCGGGCCACCGTGGATGTCGACGATGACGGGCGTGTCCCCGTCAGCGCCGGTCCCGGTAGCTGCACCGTCCGGCAGCGAGAACAGTGCCGGAATCTTTCGCCCGTCGAAGGAGTCGAACCGGACGACCTCTGGCTCGATGAACGTCTCACGTGGGATGCCAGCTGTCGAGGCGGCCGTCCACTGCTTGCTCTTGCCGGTCTCGGTCTCCACGACGAACACGTTGGTGTTGACCCGTCGCCCGGTGACGCTGACGGCGAACCGTTCGGCGTCAGGTCCCCACGAAACGCCCCCGGCCAGCCCGCCCGGCAGGTCCGGCGTCGGGAACGTCTCAATGGTTGTCGGCCCCGTCAGTTCGCCGACGGTGAGTTCGTTGTAGCCGTCGACGTTGCGCGAGTACACGAGACGGCCACTGTCCTTGTCAAGCGCGACGCCGTCGATGTTCCACTGGTCGTCCGAGCGGACGATGTCGAGGTCGCCCTCAAGCGAGAGGCGGGCGAGTTCGAGCGTGTCGCTTTCGCCGTCGGTGACGAGATACACCGCCTCGCCTTCCGGTCCCCACGACGCGCTCGTGTAGCGGACCTTCCCCTCGTGTGGCGTGAGATGGCTGCGGTTCCCGCTGTCGATGTCAAGCACGTAGATGTCCTGGTCGAAACTGGAGTGGGCTTCGCTGACCAGCAGGCGCTCACCATCAGGCGAGAAGCCGCCGACGGAGAACCAGCCGTCTCCCTTCCAGATTAGTTCCGCATCGTCGCCGGTCGCGTCGCGGTCCTGTACGTAGATGTCGAAGACAGCCTCATCACGACGGTTCGACGCGAACGCAAAGCGCTCGCCGTCGGGCGACCAGCCGCCCCAGCGGTGTTTCGCGTCGGGCATCCCGGTGAGTTCGTGGACGCGCCCGTCCGCGTCAAGCCGGTATAGCTGCGCCCGCTCGTTGCCGCCCTCGTCCATGCCGAAGACGAGTTCCTGGCGCTCGGGCGAGAAGTCGACGAAGCTCACAGTGTCGTCGTAGAAGGTCAGTTGCTCGGGCCAGCCATGGGGCTCGGGAAGCGACCAGAGCTGGGCAACGCCGGTCGTGTTCATCAGGAAGGCGAGCGTCCCGTCCGGCGCGAACGAGCTGCCGTAGGCGCTCCGGACATTGAGATAGCGAGAGAGGTCGTACGCGGTCACAACCGGAGGGAGGGCAGGCACGGCCAAAACCTTTTGTTGCAAACGGGGGCTTTTTGAGCGGCCACGTCGTCGCCCCTGTATGCGTGTCGCGGTCGTTGCCATGGAGACGAGTCAGTACCGGGACACAGTGGGCCGGACCCGGCTGGAGCGGGTGGCTACCGAACTCGCCGCTGCCGGCCACGACGTGACCGTGTTCTGTTCGCAGTGGTGGCCGGGGTTCGATAATCAGCGCGAGCGCGACGGCGTCACGTACCGCGCCGTCACCGTCTCGCCGACTGTCCCTTCTTTCTGTGTCCGCCTGCCGGCCATGCTCGCGCGATTCCGACCGGATGTCGTCCACGTTCACCCGACGCCGTCGTCGGTCGCGCTCGCGGCCAAGACCGGCGCAACGCTTTCACGCGCACCGCTTTTGACGGAGTGGTTCGGGGACGAGGACGTCCCCGAAAACCGCCGGACTAGCCTTGCGCTTCAGGCGTCGGACTGTCTCATCACCCCCTCTGAACTCGTCCGTACGCGGGTCCGAGAGCGGGGGGCGACGGCGGACCAGACCACGATACTCCCACAGAGCATCGACATGGATCTCGTTAGAGAGGCCGATGCCGGCGAGGAGATCGACGTGGTGTACGCCCACCGACTGGACGGCAGTGCGAACGTCGAGTCGCTGCTGCTCGGGCTGGCAGAACTCAGGCAGAAGGGTTGGTCGGCGACGATCATCGGTGACGGGCCGGAACGAGCGCACTACGAACAGGAGGCGGCCGACCTCCGTATCGACGACCGCGTGACCTTCGCCGGCGCGTGCGACACCGAAGAGCGCGTCTCGATTTACAAGGGTGCGCACGTGTTTGTCCAGACAGCGTTCCGGGAATGCTTCGCCACGGACCTCCTCTGGGCGATGGCCTGTGGCTGTATCGGCATCGTGGAGTACCAGGCCGAGTCGTCGGCCCACGAACTCATCGAGCAGCGCGACCGTGCGTTCCGAGTGACGAACCCGCAGGAAATCGCCGACAAAATCGCCGAATCGGCCGGCTTCGAGCGCCGGAGAGTCGACGAGTCCTGCGCCGAGTTCGACCATGCGCAGGTCCGGGCGAGGTACGAGGACCGCTACGAGAAGCAAATCGAGGATACCGGCCTTTTGTAATCGGCACGAGGCTCAGACGCGCTGAGGATGGGGACAAATCGCCACCAGTCAGTACGGGATGACGCGGAAGCCTTCTGGAAGCACCAGCCCGAACACGAGGAACAGCGCGGCCGCGATACCCGCCGCCATGAGGGCGTAGGGTGCCTGACTCCTGACGTGGACCATGTGGTCGCTCCCGCTGGTCGACGACGCGAGAACAGTCGTGTCGCTGATTGGCGAGGTGTGGTCACCGAAGATGCCACCGCTGAACACCGCGCCGAGGACCAGCGGGAGGTTCGCGCCCGTCGAGAATGCCAGCGGGATGGCGATGGGGAACATGATGCCGTAGGTCGACCACGATGACCCATCGGAGAAGCTGACGAAGGAGGTTACGAGGAAGACGCCCACCGGAATGATGAACGCCGGCACGCCGCCAAAGACGTTCGTCACGAACGACGAGACGCCGAGTATCGTCACCGCGTTCTGGATGGAACTGGCGAACATCAGGATGACGGCCGCAAGGAGGATGCCCTTGAAGCCGACCATCATCGCGTCGGTGGCGTCGTCGTTCGACGGGATGTCGCCCTTCCAGCGATACAGCAGGAAGCCGACGATGAGTGCTGAGAACGAGGCGAGACCGAGCTGGACGCCGCCGATATTAAACGCCCAAGGACCGCTCGGCGGCGTGATTAGCTGCCAACTGCCGAGCTGGAGCAGTGTAGCCCCCATCCCTTCCTTCCCCTTGACGTAGATGACGGGGCTGGCCCGCCAGAACATCGCGCCGAGGCCGACGACAATCATCGTGAGGATCGGCCAGGCGAAGTTCCGCCAGTCCGGCGTGGCGGTTTCGGACACCTCGTATTCGTCCATCTCCGCGGAAATCATCGGGTCAGCGTCGTCGCCGACGACCTTCCCTTCGTTTCTCGCTCGGGACTCTTCGGTCCCCATCCCGTAGATGTTTGGCACGACTTGCCACGCGACGAGGCCAGCGAGGCCGAGCGCGATCCACGAGTAGAAGCCGGTAAACAGCGTGTTGAAAAACAGCGGCCAGACGGCGCCGGTCGCCGCGGTGACCTGCTCGCCGCCGGTGTTCACGAAGTTTGTCATCCCGGACGGCAGCGTTCCCTGACGCTGTGCCTCGACGAGGCCACCTCCGATGAAGCCAACCATCGCAGCGCCCCACGTCGAGTAGAACGCAAGTCGGGACGCTGGTGACCCCGCTGAGTCGACGTAGTAGGCCAGTTTGGCCCGTGACACGTCGAACTTGTCCGTCAGCGGCCGCATCATCGAGCCGACCACGAGGCAGTTGAAGTAGTCGTCAATGTGGATTGCGATACCCGCCAGAAACGCGGCTTTTTCCGCGTCTGCGGCGGAGTCGGCTCGCGCCACCAGCGCCTCCAGCACGCCCTGAATCGCCCCGGCTCGGATCATCAGTCCGATCAGCCCGCCGATGGCGAAGATGGCGAGCAGGACGTTCTTGACGTACCACTCTCCGAACAGCGGGGCCGTGGCGATGATCTCCGGAACGAGCTTCAGCCCAAAGATGCCGCCAAGCACGATGCCACCGACGCCGACTGTCCAGGGACTGCCGTCCTCGGCCTGTGGCTGGACGGTCGCCACCTCACCGCCAGCGGTGATCAGGTCCGACGGGACCCCCACTGCCTGTGGGTGTAATGCGCCGACAAGCACGCCTGTGATGACGATACCTACGAACAGCCCGATAAGCGCGTCTCGGGTGTACCAGGCGAGACCGATGGCGACGAGCGCTGGAACAATCGACCACGGTCCAGCCGCGATTCCCTCAACCATGCCGGCAGGTCTAGGTGGCGCTATATTAAGGTATGTATTCACACCCACATCAGAGATGGTCCAGACGAAACCCGTTTGAGCGTCGGCCCCCTCCATTCGGTAGTGACAGACGAGGAGCCAGCCGACCGAGACGACGAATCTGACTCCACCCCGGAACTCGAACTCGACGCCGTCTACGACGCCATCGACGCCGTCGGCCGTCCGCATCTGACGGCGACGGAATTCTCCCGCAAAACGGACCTGACGCCCGACGAGGCACGGGCGGCACTGGAGCGGCTCGCCGACGACGGCGACATCGAGCGCCAGGACGTGTCCGAGGTCGAGTCCGTGTGGTATCCGACGGACATCGCCGAGGTGACCGACCGCGAGCGTGTGGTCCTGTTTCCCGACCGCCGAGAGGTCGTCGTCGAACACCCCGACCAGTTCACGCGAGCACAGCTCTCGCAGTTCGCCCGCTTGCAGGACACCAACCGCTCGGGCGGCTACGTGTACGAACTCCGCGAGGAGGACATCTGGGCCGCGCCCCACGAGTCCTTAGACGACCTTCTGACGACGATGCGGGACGTGCTGGGCGAGCGCTCGCCCCACCTCGAAGAGTGGGTGACGAGCCAGTGGGAACGCGCCCGGAAATTCCGCCTGAAGACCCACGAGGACGGGTATGTCGTACTCGAAGCCGACAGCGATGACCTGATGGGCAACGTCGCCCGGCCGAAACTCGACGACGACCACCTCCGAGCCCCTATCTCCGACTCGGAGTCGTGGGTCAACGAGGACGCCACCGCCGAAATCAAGCGGACGCTGTACGAGGCAGGCTATCCGGTCCGTGACGACCGCGACCTCGAAACGGGTGACGCCATCGACATGGACCTTCGCCTGCGCCTGCGAGACTACCAGCAGGACTGGGTGGAGCGGTTCACGGAACAGGGCTCGGGCGTGTTCGTCGGCCCGCCCGGGTCGGGCAAGACCGTCGCCGCGATGGGTGCGATGGCCGCTATCAGCGGCGAAACGCTGATTCTCGTCCCCTCGCGGGAACTTGCGACTCAGTGGCACGACGAACTGGTCAGACACACCTCGCTGACCGACGACGACATCGGCGAGTACCACGGCGGCGAGAAGTCTATCCGCCCCGTTACCATCGCCACCTACCGAACCGCGGGAATGGACCGGCACCGGAAGCTGTTCGACCAGCGCAAGTGGGGCCTCATCGTCTTCGACGAGGTCCACCACGTCCCCTCGCCGATTCACCGCCGGAGCGCGGACCTCCAGACCAAACACCGGTTGGGATTGACCGCCACGCCGACCAGAGAGAGCGACGACGAAGAGGAGATATTCACGCTCATCGGCCCGCCAATCGGGACGGACTGGGGCAAACTGTTCGACGAGGGCTACGTCGCCGAACCGGAGGTCGAAATCCGTCTCGTGCCGTGGGGGAACGAAACGGAACAGTCCGAGTACAGTTCGACGTCGGGCCACGACCGCCGACAGGCCGCCGCCAGCAACACCGGGAAAATCGACGAGATACGCTACGCGCTAGCCGAGAATCCCGCCGCGAAGGCGCTGGTGTTCATCGAGTACCTCGACCAGGGTGAGGCCATCAGCGAGGCCATCGATGCGCCGTTTATCAGCGGCGAGACGCCACACGCCCGCCGGGAGAAGCTGTTCGACGAGTTCCGCCGCGGCGAACTGACCACGCTGGTCGTCTCCCGCGTCGGCGATGAGGGTATCGATCTGCCGGACGCCGAACTCGCTCTCGTCGCTTCCGGACTGGGTGGGTCCCGTAGACAGGGCGCACAGCGGGCCGGGCGGACGATGCGCCCTGCCGGCGACGCCCGGATGGTCATTCTCGCGACGCGAGGGACGACCGAGGAAGACTTTGTTCGCCGGCAGATGCGCCACCTCGCTTCGAAGGGCATCCGCGTAACCGAGACGGAGGCCGAGGCCGTCGAGCCGCCAGCCAAGACGGAGTGAGCAGGCGAGGGGCTACGCTCGCGCCCGGAAAAACGCGAACACCCCACCGAGTTCGTCGTCGACGGTCTCGATGTCGGTGACGGAGAAGCCGGCCTCGGTCAGTAACTCGCGATTGCGCTTGCGGCCGTGGAAGCTCCAGGCCATCTCGGTCCCGGTCTCCAGCCAGTCCTCGTTGTTGCCTTCCCATTGTTCGTTGCCCAGCGCGGCCAGTAGTCGACCGCCCGGTTTGAGCACGCGCTCGAACTCGGCGAAGACGGCGGCGTGTTCCGCTCGCGGAACGTGGATGACCGCGTGCAGTGAGACAATCGCATCAAACGTGTCTGCCGGAAACGGTAGCGCTGCCAGATCCCCCTGACAGAGCCGCGGTCCGGGGACCCGCTCGCGCGCCGTTCGTAGCTGCTCGCGAGAGATATCCAACCCCGTGACAGTGTGGTCGGCTGCGAGAACGTCCATCGCGGGCGTCCCAGCGCCACAGCCGGCATCGAGGACCCGACTCTCGGCGGGCAGACGGTCCGCGAGGTCCGCGACCAGACCGCGCTCGCGACCCTCGCCGTCACGCTCGGCCGCGTAGGTTGCGGCGATATCGTCGTAGCCCTCGCGGACGATGTCGCGTCGGTTCATACGCGGTGCTCTCGACTGTCCGGAATAGGTTTTTGGGTGGTGTGTGAGCGGGGACACTCCGGGCTCGTCCCCGCATACGCGGCTGGCCGGCGATTGAACTTCCGTCGTATAATCGAAGTTACGCCGTATCTGTGTCGAGTCGACGCGCGGTTTCGGCCACGTCCTGAATCTTCTCCGTCTGCTGTTCGTTCGTCGCTGCGAGGTCGTCGAGCTGTGCCGACATATCGTCAATGCCGCTCGACAGTTCGTCGATCATGCTGGCGACCTCCTCGGTCGACGCCGCCTGGTCGTCGGTCGCGGCCGATACTTCCTGTATTCCCTGTGATGCCTCGTTGACTGCCGAAACAATCTCTTCGAGTTGTTCGGCCGCCGTCTCGACCTGATCGATGCCCTCAGTCACCTGCTCGGTCACAGTTTCGAGGCTCTCGACGGCGTCGACGGTCTCGTCCTGAATCTCCGTGACGGTGTCTTCGATCTGGTTCGCGTGTTCCTGTGAGTCCCCGGCGAGCGTTTTGATTTCGTCGGCGACGACGGCGAACCCGTCGCCCGCTTCCCCGGCGCGGGCAGCCTCGATGGAGGCGTTCAGCGCAAGCATATTGGTCTGGTCCGCGATGTCGTTTATCACTTCGACGATGTCGTCGATCTCGTCGGCCTGTTCCTGTAAGCCCGCGATGTCAGCCGACACCGTATCGACGGCGTCGTCGACATCGTTCATCATGGCCGCGGCCTGCTGTGCGGCTTCGTTCCCGCGTTCAGCTTTCTGCTCGGCCGATGTGCTGGTACTCGCGACTTCCTCGGCGGTCGAGGCGATCTCTTCGATTGTCGCGCTCATATCCGCGACCTCGCCCGCCACTTCGTCCATCGACTCGGACTGACTCTCGGCGGCGGCGTTGATCTGCTTGTTCGTCTGGGCGACCGCCTCGGCGGAGGTGCTCAGTTCGTCGATAGGCTCCTGCAGTCCGCTTTCGACGTCTTGCATCAGCGTTTGCTGGTCATCGATTGCCGATTCCAGACGCTGGCTGTACGAGTCGATGTAGGTGTCCATCGCGACCTGCTGGTCGAGGTTCAACAGTTTGAACACTGACAGCGCCCGCGACTGCATTTCTTCGAGCGCCTCGTCCCGGGCATCGTCGCCCGATTGCAGGTCTTCGACGATTGTCCGCAGGAAGTGTTCGAAATAGATGGTGTAGGCCCCGAGATAGATCTTCGGGCCGAGGTCGAGCATGTCGTGAATCTTCCCGATACGGGCCCTGTTCTCGAAGTACTGTTTGTCGTAGGTCCCGGCAACGAGGTCCCGGAGGTACTGTGACTGCGTGTTTTTCAGTTGGTCGACTGACTTGGTTGACCGCCCAAAAATCTCGACAGTCTCGTCGAACGACTGCAGATGCTCATAGAAATCGTCGACGACAGATTCCGCCCGGGCGTTCGTCTCATCTGCCATCGCGGTGAGATTATCGACATCAGACTCGTCGAATCCGGTGAACTCCTTCCGCCAGCGTATCTCCCCGGCGTCCAGTCCGATACGATCGGTCAGTGTCCCGCCGTCGACGCCAGACCTATCAGATTCAGTGATACGTTCCCGAGAGCCCGTACTCTCGCTCTGGAATGCCATGCCGAGAGTCAAACCACACTGGGGTTATATGTTCGCCCCTAATTCTCACCATTGAGAAATATAAAAATGGTGGCCAAATATTCGGGGTTGACGGTCACGTCTGTCGATTATCCGGCCGCCTGTTTAGCAGTCTGAATCAGTCCGTGAACTTCTGTGGATCACGGGCCGCCTCGGCCACGCGAACGGCGGCAACGTTCTCCGGGACGTCGTGGACGCGAACGATGTCGGCCCCCCGTTCGGCTGCCAGCGTTGTCCCGGCGATGGTCGCTTCCAGACAGTCGCCCGCCTCCTGGCCGACCAGCCCAAACAGCGACTTGTGAGAGTGTCCAACCAGAATCGGGCAGCCGAGTGCCTCGAACTCCGGGAGGCGGTCGAGCAGTTCGAAATCTTCTGTGGGCGATTTCCCGAAGCCGGTGCCCGGGTCGACGATAATCTGGTCGCGGTTGAGCCCGGCCTTCTCCGCGAGCAGAACGCGCTCGGTCAACTGGTCGATGCAGTCCTGCACCACGTCGTCGTAGTGGATGTCGCTGTCCGGGTCGACTGGCGTCTCGATGGAGTGCATCACGACCACCGGTACGTCGTACTCGGCGGCGACGAGGCGCATCTCCGGGTCTTCGAGCCCGGACACGTCGTTCAGGATGTCCGCGCCGGCATCGAGTGCCGCTCGCGCGACAGGGGCCTTCCGCGTGTCGACGGAAATGGCGACGTCCAGCTCCGAGAGCGCCTCGATAACCGGGACGACGCGGTCAATTTCCTCCTCGACCGGGACTGGTTCGGCACCGGGGCGAGTCGACTCCCCGCCGATATCGAGGATGTCCGCACCGGCCTCGACCATCTGCTCGGCGCGGGCGACGGCGTCCTCGACGGCGTTATACTCGCCGCCGTCGTGGAAGGAGTCCGGCGTGATATTGCAGATGCCCATGACGGCTGTCCCGTCGTCCCAGGGATACGTCGTCGATGTGTCGGGCTCTGGCTGCTGGATAGACAGCGCCGACCGCAGTTCGTCGGCGAACGATGCGAGCCCGTAGGGCTGGCCGTCGAGTTTCCCGGCAAGCCGCCTGTACTGAGCCATCGTCGCCATCGTGACCACATCGAGTGACTCCTCGTCCTGACTGCTCAAGCCGGAAATCGCACATTCCCCGCCCAGCGACAGCAGTTCCTCCTTGAGGTACTGAGCCTGTCGCGGCTGGACACGGGTACGCAGGACGCGGTGGACGCCCTTTCCTCGCATCCGCTGGGTCCCGGCCGCGGTGACGTGGGCGCTCTCGATGGCCTCGCGGGCTTCGGCCAGCGAGTCGACCTGTTTGGGGACCAGCGAGCGCGACCAGTTGGTTCGGGCCTCTCGTACGGCGTACAGCGATCCCACCACGAGGACCGCATCGCCGGACTCAGCGGCGTCGAGTGCGATGTCGAGCGCCCCTGCAACGTCGCTGCGCGTCTCGACCGCCGCGTCGGTCGCGTTCTCCACTGCGGTCGCGACAACGTGGTGGGACTCCGCCCGGTCGACGTTCGGCCGGCAAGCGACGACGTGGTCCGGGTCCGGCAGCGCCGCGGCGATACGTTCGTGGTCCTTGTCCACCATCGCGCCGATGACAACGTGGAGGTCGTCGTAGTCGAACGACGACAGCGTCTCCGCGGTGCGCTCGATGCTTCCGGGGTTATGAGCCCCATCGAGGACAACCAGCGGCGACTCGTTCATCACCTCGAACCGACCGGGCCAGTGGGCGTTTCGCAGACCGCGTTCGAGTTCTGTCTGTGAGATGTCCGCGACTTGCTGGCACAGTGTGGCTGCGATTCCGGCGTTCTGTGCCTGGTGTGCGCCAAGCAGCGGGAGGTGGGTATCGACGCGCCAGTCGGGACCGTCGACCGAGACTGCCCCTTCCAGCCCCTCGCGGCCGCCGTACGTGGCCGTCACATCGGCGTCGTCGCCCTCGCCGACAGTCACAACGTCGTCGGCGACCTCGCGGACAGCGGCCAGCGCGTCGCCGGTCGTCCCGGTCACAAGCGGCGTGTCTTCGGGGGCGACGTGGGCCTTGTCGTGGGCGATTTCCTCGACGGTGTCGCCGAGGATGTGGGTGTGTTCGAGTGTCACGGACGTGACGGCGCTGGCCTCCGGGTCGACCACGCTTGTGGCGTCGTATCGGCCGCCGATACCGACTTCCAGCACCGCGACGTCGACGTCCTGACGGTCGAACTCCCACAGCGCCAGCGCGGTCATCGTCTCGAAGAAGGTGGGTGAGTCGTTGGCCGCGCCCTGTTCGGTCACGTACGTCCGGACCGATTCGACGAATTCGACGAGGGCGGCCTCGGAGAGTTTCCGGCCGTTGATACGGATCCGCTCGCGAACGTCGTCGAGATGCGGCGAGGTGTACAGTCCGACATCGAGGCCGGCTTCCCGTAATGTTCGTTCGACCATCCGCGCGGTGGACCCTTTTCCGTTGGACCCCGCAATCTGGACGCAGCGAAGCCCCTCATGTGGGTCACCAAGCGACGATAGCAGGTCCTGCGTGGCATCAGTACCGGCTCGCGGGGCGAACCGGCGCAACTCGAAGAGGAAGTTCGCGGCCTCGTGGAACTCCATGGTCGGGCTATCGGAGCCGTTCGCTTTAGCCTGTCGGACTGTTGCGTGTCTCCGGCGTGAAGACGCCTCGAACAGCCCGCTTCCCTAACTATCAGGGTGTCAGACAGCTCTTCACAAGGTATTGATTTCAGTCAATGTAGCCTGAATTGACCGCACAATCGAGCGTGCGTACTGTCCGGATGGCCGTGAACGGTCCCACTACTTTGTGAGGGCCTATCCTTCGAAACAGGCCACTGGGTTCCCGTCTGCCCAGGGGTCAGGATCCAGTGCATCGATCCCCTCGAAATTGTGCAGCGTCGTTCTGGCCCGGACGACCCGTGTCGAATCAACATAGTACGTGACATACTGGGTAATGTAATCGAACTCCGGGCCATAGTGAAAAGTTCCGGAGCCAATGTACTGCAGTCGGACGACGACCGAATCAGAGGGGCCCGCGGCGACCCACGAGTTCTGGATGGAGATGTCGAACCGCGTCAGGTAGGTATCGAGCTCGCCGTCAGTCGTCACGTCGGTGTTCGCTCTCATCTTGGCGTTCTGCCGGTAGGCCAATTCGAACGTGGTGGCATACTCCACCGCAGCCTCGCCCGCTAGTTCCGATGGCGGTCGTCCTGGATACTCGCGGGGTGCAAGCGCCCCCTCGCGGTTGACCGGCTCGGCTATCGGTCGCGAAACGGCTTCACAGGACACTTCCGGGGGCTTCTCCGGAATCTCAGCGGCCCATCCAGCGGTCGCCGTCGGTGTCTCTGTCTGCGTATCTGTGCCTGCTGGGGTTTCTGTCTGCATATCTGTGTCGCTTGGAGTCTCGTTTGCGGCAGTATCATCGAAAGCAAGACACCCAGCTGACGAAAGGGCTGTACCACTGATTCCGAGTGCCTTCACGAGGCCACGACGCGTGATAGTCATTGAACACGTGACAGTTCCGTCTCCGATAATAAATGGTTTCACGATGGTCAAACACGGATTTGAGCGACATCGCTGATTGGTGTGGAAACAAGATTGGCCCATTCTGCGTGGGGCAGCTCGGGAGAAATCAGGCCCAGTTGACCAGTTGAGAGACGCATCTCAATAGTCAGCGCTCCGCTGACTACACACTCTGTATTGAGCGGGCGGGGGAGAGCAGAACGAGTATGCGAACCGTTGTATGACACCCTCTAACTATAGTAGTCATTGAAAATCATTGCACACCCGATCGCGGGATGGCACTGCGATCGGTGTGTCAATCGTTCCAGTTGTTACTATAGTGCCACTGCCTCCCGGCGACAACTACGCCTGGTCGCTCCGGTCACGCGTGGCCCACCGACCGAGCGCGCTCGACAGAATCAGGAACGCGGCACCCAGCAGCGGTGCCGGGTCGATCTTCGCCCCCGGACGCTCGTCCGCGTCCGTCTCAGTGGGCTCCGGCTCCGCTTGCTCCAGAGTGTCCATCTCGGTCGCCGACCCGGCAACGCTGGCCGGTTCGGTGTCTCCACTGCTGTCCTGCTGTCGGTACCCGGACTCTGTCTGTGGTCTCTCTCCGGCCAGCGCAGTTTCCTCCGCCTCTGGAGTCTGCGTGTCCTTGGTCTCTTCTACCGCTGCTGGTGGCTCGAACTCCGTGTCGGTCGGCGACGGCGTGTCAACGGCTGACCCGGCCGGTGATGCTGTCGCATCCGGGCCTTCCGTGTCCCATTCCGACGCGTACTCGTCGGTACTATCGACATCGGTTTCGTCAGCGTTGCGGCGACGGTACCACCAGAGGCCGACCGTAGCCCCGCCGAGCGCGATGAGAGACAGCCCCGTGCCGAGCAGCCCCCACTGTCGCCACAGCGACCCGAGGCGGTTCATGAGACTGGGACCGGAATCCTCCGTTTCAGCCAGCCCTGCTGGTCCCGATGATGGGACAGCAGCGTCGTCGTCGACAACAGCGACGCCGGGAACAG
The DNA here is from genome assembly GCF_001485575.1 of Haloarcula sp. CBA1127. Lineage (NCBI taxonomy): Archaea > Methanobacteriati > Methanobacteriota > Halobacteria > Halobacteriales > Haloarculaceae > Haloarcula > Haloarcula sp. CBA1127. The sequence continues at coordinate 2,774,280 of NZ_BCNB01000006.1, read as the reverse complement.
CGTCAAGCACCGAGGCGACGGCGTCCCGCTCCACCTCGACTTCGAGAAACGTGGGTATGTCCATATCTGACCTGTCGTCGGGCGCGTATGTAAAACCCGCTCAGTATTATTCCCGGGCCGGCTCGTACTCGGTGTCGGTTGTCGTGGTCCGCGACAGTTCGGTCTCGATATCCGCGTCGTCCTGTAGTTCAGTCTCCGGGGCCTCTTCTTCGCCGAGAAGCGCCTGCAGTTCCCGCTCGTACTCGGCTTCGGAGAGTTCTCCCTCGACGTACCGGCGCGTCAACGCCTCGTGTCGCTCCTCGATTGTCGGCTCCGGCGGTGCGAACACGTCCGAGAGGCCGAGCGAGGCCAGCGGTGGCACGACGGATTCCAGACGGTCGAGCCCACCAGCGACGCGCTGGCTCTTCGGTACCGACGCCCGCCGGGCCAGCGCACGGACCAGCGCGACCGAGAAGACGATATCGACGCCCACGAGCAAAAATGTGCCAAGCAAGAACCCGGCGAAGGTCTGGATGACTGCGCCGCCGCCGAGAAGCGCCCCGACCGTCGCGACGACACCGACGATTCCCAGCCCGACAGTCCCCAGCGTCGTCAGAACGACGGCGGCAAACAGAAGCAGGAGTCGGTTATCTCTCACCCAGTTCACACCAACGATAGCCGGAGGGCGTTGAAATGGTTTGTGTCAGCGCTCGTTCTCTCGCGACTCCGGATCGCTTCGGGGAATTTCGTCGGTCGCCGGCACGTACGAGCGGCCCGAGGCGGACCACCCGCCCCAGATCCACTCCCGGATGGTGAGCTGGCGCTTAGACCCCTGATCCCGCGCCGTTTCGAGCCGCCGTTCGGTCGTATGGAAGTAGTTGACGACGGTCACGAGGACGACGCCGCCGACGGAATTGCCGAGAAGTACTGGGAGAACGAACTGCCAGAGACCAACAGACAGCGCCAGTTCACCGATGAACACCAGGTAGAACATCTCCGTCGCGGAGACGACGACGTGGTAGAGGTTCCCAAACGGGATCGCCAGAAAGGCGATGTAGATCAACATAAGCCGAGAGATACTGTCCCGCAACGAGTAGTCGACCCAAACGACGCCGGCGACGATGAGGCCGGCGAACACCGCCTTCGAGAACAGCGTTAGCTGTGACGTTGCGATAGCTTTCTGTGCGAAGCCGGCGGCGGCCGCCGCCGCGTCGTCGGAAAGAACGTCGGTCGTCGCCAGTGCGAGCGCGCCGAGCATCCCACCAAAGACGTTCGAAATCAGGACGACACCCCAGATGCGAAGCAAGGAGGGGAGGCTCGCCAGCCGTTCGAGGACGAGCGCGACCGGCGGGAGCGTGTTTTCGGTGTAGAGCTGATAGTCCCCGAGAATGATGAAAACAAACCCGAGCGGATACAGGAGTGCGCTCAATATCGGGTCGCCACCGGTTTTCGCGTACAGCGACGCGTACAGCATGAACGTCACGGTGATAGCGAACCCGCCAGCGATCCCGGCGAAGAACAGCTCGCGGGTCCCAACTGTTACCTCCTCGTCTGCCGCGACAATGATGCGCTGGAATATCTCGTCGGCGGAGAACCGGTCCCGGATGACACTCCCACCCGCCGGCGCACCGCTTCGAGAGACGTCCACAGCGTCGCGGACAGCCTCCTCCCTGTCTTCATTATCTGCCATCGGTCCGCTGATTCGGTATCCGGTGTCAAACTTCTTTGGTTGTTGCTAGTAGCGCCGTAGAGAAGCCCGCAGTCAGCGTGTCTGAACTTCGATAGGTTGCTGCACTCTATCGATTCAGACACCCTTCGCTGTTGCTCAGTCGTGTCTGAACGACCGCTGGCCGGTGAACACCATCGCGATGTCGTGTTCGTCCGCGGCCTCGATGACGCTTTCGTCGTTCTTCGAGCCGCCGGGCTGGATGACCGCCTCGATACCGGCGTCGGCGGCCTCCTCGATACCGTCCGGGAATGGGAAGAAGGCGTCCGAGGCCATCACAGCGCCCTCGGCGTCTTTCCCTTCGGCGTGTTCATCGGCTTTCATCGCGGCCAGCCGGACGGCGTCGACCCGGGACACTTGCCCCATCCCGATGCCGACCGTTTCCGTCCCGTCGGCGAAGAGGATGCCGTTGGACTTGACGTGTTTGAGCGTGTGCCAGGCGAACAGCATCGACTCGATCTGCTCGTCGGTCGGCTCGCGCTCGGTGACGACTTCGAGGTCGTCGGCCGAGAGGTGCTGAGTGTCCCGTTCCTGAACGAGTCGGCCCCCGACGAGGGGCTTCTCGGTCAGGCTGTCGGTGACCTCGAAGTTCTCGCTTACGTCTAGCACGCGGAGATTGTCCTTCTCGAACAGCACGTCGAGCGCGGCGTCGGTGTAACCGGGCGCGACGACGACCTCCTTGAAGGAGTCGATAATCTGCTCGGCGGTGGCGGCGTCACACTCGCGGTTCAGCGCGACGATGCCGCCGAAAGCGCTCATCGGGTCCGTCGACAGCGCCTTCTCGTAGGCGTCGGCCACGGAGTCGGCGGTCGCACAGCCGGCCGGGTTGGTGTGTTTGATGACCGCGGCGGCGGGCTCCTCGAACTCCTTGATGAGATTTAGCGCGCCGTCGGCGTCGTTGTAGTTGTTGTACGACAGCGCCTTTGCGCCCTCGTTTAGCTGGTCGGCGTGGACGACGCTGGCCTCCGAGACGGTCGTGTCGGTGTACAGCGCGGCGTTCTGATGGGGATTCTCCCCATAGCGCAGACTCGATGCAAGGTCATCCGAGACGATGCGGCGGGCAGGGAAGTCCCCGCCCTCGTCGCCGTCTACCGAGACCGTCCCTTCATCCCAGTCGACGGTGACGCGGTCCTCGGCGAACCACTCGATGACGCGCGGGTAGGCGGTGAACTCGCCTTCATAGAGCACGCGCTCTTTGAGGCTGTCCTCGTCGTCGCCCTCGAAGACGGGAATCGGTTCCTGCGTGACGATGGGGCCGCCGTCGACGCTCTCGTCAAGGACGTGGACCGTACAGCCCGTCACCTTCACGCCGGCGTCGAGGACCTGCTCGTGGGCGTTCGCCCCGGTGAAATTCGGCAGGAGACTCGGATGGACGTTCAACGCGGTCGGTGTCCCTTCGAGGAACGTCTCGCTGAGGACGCGCATGTAGCCGTCCAGCGTGACGAGGTCGAAGTCGTACTCCGAAAGGGCGTCGAGAACGCGCTCCTCGTGGGTCTCGCGCGATTCGTCCGCGTCGCGCTCGACGACTTCGGTCGGGATGCCGCGTTCGGCGGCTGCTTCGAGTACCGGCGCATCTGCGTCGTTAGTCAGAACGACGGCGAACTCCGCCCCGCCCGGGGCGCGGTCCGCGATGTTCATGAGATTTCGGCCGCGGTTACTGGCCATACCGGCGAGTTTCATGTGGGACTGACCGACCGGACCGTGCAAAGTTGTTGCGAAACCCCCGGCTGGCCTGTTGTGTGCGACCACGCCACACTATTTATGTCTGTGTTGTCGGCGTGTACCGGTTCGGTGCGCATTTGTAGCCCGCCGCCAACTCGCCCGTATGGCGAAGCTACGGTGTCAGCGCGCGGGTGCGGTCGCCGCCGTCGGTGGTGTCGTCTGGGTCGGCTGGGCCGTGGCGCTGTCCGTGACCGGTCAGACCGAAATGAGTACCCCCATCCTCGCCGGAACCGCCCTCTCCGCACTCGGCGTCGTAGCTGGTCACTATGCCATCGAGGATTTCTACGGCGCGCGGATGAAGCGGCCAGGGACCATCGGCGCGTGGGCCGGCGGCCTCGGTGGTCTCGTCTTCGCAGTTGGACAACTGGTTCGCTTCCTCACCGATGGTGGCGAGGCGGTCATCGGAATCGGTGTGCTCGTGCTGGTCAGCGGATCATTGCTGGTCGCCGCTGGCCTCGTCAGGACACGTATCCAGCCGCCGTGGCTGGGCGTGTTGCTGGGAGCCGGGACCATTGCGTTTCTCGGGTTCGGGATCCAGCCAGCGACGGCGACTGTTTACGGCCTCGCGTGGGCTGCACTCGGTCAGGATCTCTACCGCTTCGACCCGCCAGACGGCCGCTTCGGCGACGCCGAGGCCGACTACGGCTGGCTGACCTGAGGATTGACCGCCAGCGGGACCATCTTCTCACTCTCTTTCGAAGGAACTTCGATGAGGATATCAAAGATATTTGATAGGTTTCGACGGATTTGGCAACTGTGGATGGGTATCTGGAAGTAGTCTGAACGTATCTTGTAAGAACTACCGCCCGTCAAAATGAGGGTATGGTCACCTCTCGGCGACACATATCTTGTATTTCAAAAACCACAATATTCATTGGTAAGATATCCTATGTTAGTAGTGTAATGCAAGCAGTACTACTAGAAGAGTTTCAGGAACCGCTAACAGTACAGGATGTCGAACGCCCCGAGCCGGAGCCGGACGGTGCCGTCGCCGAGGTCATCGGCTGTGGTATCTGTCGGTCCGACTGGCACTGCTGGCAGGGGGACTGGGACTGGTTCGGCTACCGGCCTGACCCGCCACACGTCCTCGGCCACGAGCCGACAGGCCGGATTGTCTCTGTCGGCGAAGACGTGGAAAACATCGAGGAGGGACAGGAGGTCGCCATTCCGTTCAACTTCGCCTGCGGGAACTGTGACCTCTGTCGGAACGGGCGGGAGAACATCTGTGAGAACCACATCGGGCTAGGGTTCATGAACCAGGCACCCGGCGCGTTCGCCGAGGAGGTCCACATCCCCAACGCTGACCTCAACGCCGTTCCGCTCCCGGACGACATTGACGCGGAGTCAGCCGCCGGCATGGGCTGTCGGTTCATGACTTCCTTCCACGCGATGGCCCACCGGGCACCGGTCAGTGCCGGCGACGACGTGGTTATCCACGGCTGCGGTGGCATCGGGCTCTCGGCGGTCCACATCGCGAACGCGCTTGGGGGCAACGTCATCGGCGTCGACCTGATGGACGAGAAACTGGAGCGCGCGGAAGACCTCGGCGCTGTCGCCACCGTCAACGCACAGGAGGTGGACGACCCCGCAAAGGCGGTCAGGGATATCACTGACGGCGGGGCCGACGTATCCGCAGATGCCCTCGGTATCGCAACGACCTGCCAGAACGCCGTGAACTCGCTCCGCAAAGGCGGGACGCACGTCCAGATCGGACTGACCACCAGCGAGGAGGCGGGGATGGTGTCGCTCCCGACCGACGAGTTCGTCGCCAAAGAAATCGATTTCAAGGGGTCACTCGGGCTCCAGCCGTCGCGGTACAGCGAAATGCTGGACATGGTGGAATCGAGCAAACTCGACCCGACCGCGCTGGTCGAGGACACGGTCGACATCCATCAGGTGCCCGATGAACTGGCCGCGATGAGTGACTACAACACGGTCGGTATCCCGGTCTGCAACGAGTTCAGCAACTGACGGCGCGGCCTCCTTTTTCACCCGAACCCCGACACTCCACCCTTCCCGCCGTCACGCCACGCGTCGCAACTGCACCGTGTCGCGGTTGCGGGAGAACGACACGCTTTTTCGCGCCTCCCGCGCACACTCGGGTATGACCGAGAGAGGGCCACTGGCCGCTGTTTCGCCGCTCGACGGCCGATACGCCCGATACACCGAACCGCTCGTCCCGTACGCCAGCGAGCGGGCGCTGATGCGCGCCCGCGTCGAAGTCGAAGTCGAGTATCTCATCGCGCTTGCAGACCTCGATGTTACCCCACTATCCATCGGCGACGACCAGCGCGCGACGCTCCGGGCGCTGTACGAGGAGTTCGACGATACGGACGCGGGCGTTGTCAAGCAACTCGAAACTGAGGGGTACGGGGAGTATTCGGCGACCAATCACGACGTGAAGGCCATCGAGTACTTCATCCGGCTGGGGATGCCCGACGACCTCGACGCCGCCAACTGGATTCACTTCGGGCTGACCAGCGAGGACGTGAACAACCTCGCCCAGCGGCTGCTGGTCAAGCCCGCCGCTCAGGAGGTGCTGATTCCCGAACTCCGCGAGATTCGGGATACGCTGGTGGAGATGGCCCACACCTACGCCGACGTGCCGATGCTGGCCCGCACACATGGTCAGCCTGCGACGCCGACGACGTTCGGCAAGGAGATGGCCGTCTACGCCTCGCGGCTGGGGCAGGCCATCGGTCGCGTGGAACGGGCCGCCGAGAGTCTCTCCGGAAAGCTCGCTGGTGCGTCGGGAACCTACGCGGCCCACGTCGCCGCCTACCCCGACGTGGACTGGCCGACGTTCGCAGAGTCCTTCGTCGGCGACCTCGGACTGGAACACGAACCGCTGACGACGCAGGTAAACCCCTGTGACGACCTCGCGGTCCTGTTCGACGCGCTCCGAGGCGCGAACAACATCTTGCTTGACCTCGACCTCGACGTGTGGCTGTACGTCTCGGACCGTTATCTCGGTCAGGAGGCCGTCGAGGGCGAGACAGGCTCCTCGACGATGCCTCACAAGGTCAATCCTATCGACTTCGAGAACAGCGAGGGGAACCTCTCGAAAGCGAACTCCGACCTTCGCTTCCTCGGCGACTACGTCACGAACTCCCGGCTCCAGCGGGACCTCTCTGACTCGACGGTCAAGCGCAACATCGGGGCCGCCTTCGCCCACTGTCTCATCGGGTACAGCAAGTGCCAGAACGGGCTAGCGAAGGTCGTCCCCAACGAGCAGGTAATGGCCGATGACCTTGCCGCGACGCCGGAGATCATCGGCGAGGCGGTCCAGACTATCCTCCGCCGCGAGGGGTACGCCGACGCCTACGAGCAGGTGAAGAAGGCCACGCGGGGCCGCGAGGTTACTATTCAGGACTTCCACGATATGTTCGCCGACCTCAACGTGAGCGACGAGGTGCGGGCCGAACTGGAAGCGCTGACGCCGGCCGACTACACGGGCATCGCGGAGCAGCAGGCCGACGACAGCTGAGGAGCGCTGTCTGGCCGCCACCGTTTTCGGGTCGACAGTCCCCCCGCGGTAAACGCAACTATCACGAGTGTGGCCGCCTTCGTTGGCAATAGATGGTCCTCGGCACTGATACGCGAGTCCTGACGCTCGCGTTCGCCCGGATGGCGGACGCGCTGGGAAACTCGTTTCTCATCATCGTTCTCCCCCTGTACATTGCCAGCGGACAGGTGTCGCTCGCCGGTATCGCCGGCCAGCAGGTACTCGGCTTCACGCTTCAGACGGAGACGCTTATCGGGCTGGTGCTCTCCCTGTTCGGTCTGCTGAACAGCTTCGGCCAGCCGTTTACCGGGCGGCTCTCGGACCGGACCGGCAAGCGCCGGGTTTTCGTTCTCACCGGCCTGGTACTGTTCGCTATCGGAAGCGCGGCCTACCCGTTCCTCTCTTCGTACTGGGCGGTCCTCGCTGCGCGGGCGTTTCAGGGCCTTGGTGCAGCGTTTACGATTCCGGCGACGGTCGCGCTGGTCAACGATTACGCCGCAAGTGACGCCGAGCGGGGCGGGAACTTCGGCGTGTTCAACACCTTCCGGCTCATCGGCTTCGGCTTCGGGCCGATAATCGCCGGCGTCGTCATCACCGGCGGACTCGCCGCGAACGACGTGGTGACCTACCGGGTTGCCGGCACTGCTATCTCCGGCTTCACCGCCGCCTTCGCTATCGCCGTGTTGGGCGCTGTTGTGAGCCTTGCCCTCGTGTGGGCGCTGATCAGGGACCCGCCGTTCGAGGCAGAGGCGGGCAAGGACCTCTCGATAGCGATTCTGGACCGAGACGGCGAGGGGCTGGATTCGGTGTTCGTCCTCGGCGTCGGCACGTTCATGATGGCGTCCACTATCGCGCTGTTTGCCACACTTGAAGGCCCGGTTCGAATGCGGCTGGACGAGTCGACCCTGTTTTTCAGCGTCCAGTTCGCCGCCGTCGTCATCGCGAACGTCGTCTTTCAGGTGCCCATCGGGCGGGCGAGCGACCGGTTTGGACGCCGGCCGTTCATCGTCGCCGGGTTCGTCATCCTCGTCCCGTCGGTGTTCGCACAGGGTATCGTGACAGGCCCGTGGCTCATGCTTCTGGCGCGGTTCATTCAGGGCATCGCCGTTGCACTGGTGTTTGCCCCGTCGCTCGCTCTTGCCGGTGACCTGGCCGGTGCCCGCGGGTCCGGAACGACGCTGTCTGTCCTGACGATGGCATTCGGTCTCGGCGTCGCTATCGGGCCGCTGGCGTCGGGCCTGCTGTACAACTTTGGGTCGTTCAGTACGCCCTTCACCGCGGGTGCCGCGCTCGCGTTCGTCGGACTTGTCCTGACGTACACGCAGGTCGAGGAGACGCTAGACCTCGGACAGGAGTCGGACCAGCCGGCACCGCAGGACTGAGACCGAGGACTGCGACCGACTGCTCAGCCGGCCGTCAGCCACGAAGACCGCTAACCGGAACGATTAGGATGTACGATTCCATATAGTGTGGTATGTTCACAGACCGCTCGGATGCGGCGCAACAGCTCGTAGCCGCGCTGCGCCAGCGGGATGTCGTCGGCGATGTCGTCGTCACGCTCGCACCGAACGGCGTCCCGGTCGGCAACGTGGTCGCTGACGCGACCGGACTCCCGATGGATGTCATCGTCATACAACGTATACGCGCGCCAAATCACCCTGAACTGACTATCGGCGCCGTCGCGCCCGGCGGCTTCTCGTGGATTAACAGCCCGATGATGCGGTTCCTTGACGTGAACTGGGAGTACGTGCAGGAGGCGAAGACGCACGCGAGCGACACTGTTGAGTCACGAGCGGTCGACTACGGCGAGACGTGGGGACCGCTTGACGTGGCCGGCAAACGGGTTCTGCTGGTCGATGATGGGATTCCGACGGGGGCGGCGATGCGTGTTGCAATTCAGCGTCTGCGAAAGGCAGGTGCGAACGAGGTTATCGCCGCTGCCCCCGTCGCACCGCCGGACGTGCTTGATGAGGTGCAGCGGTGGGCCGACGACGTCGTCGTCCCGCTAAAACCGGCGGCGTTTCAGGCCACCGCGGACTACTACGAGGAGTTCGACAGCGTAACAGACGAAGACGCGACCACGGCGCTCTCTGACCTCGTCCAGCGGCGGTCGGCGTAGGCCAGCCCATCGGCGAGTCGCGGCTCAGACCAGTCGTTCAACCGTCTCCCGCACAGCTCGTGCGGCGGTTCGAACTTCTGAGAGCCGGACGTACTCGCGTTTCGAGTGAGCGACAGCACCCGTTTCGTCGCTCAGGTCACCGGGGCCGAACACCACAGTCGGCCCGTTGTTTGCGAAATACGAGGCTTCTGTCGCGGCCCCGAACTGTCTGACCCCGCCGCCGCTAGCTTCCTGCAGTGTGCGGACCAGTTCCGCGTCGGTGTCGGTCGCAAACGCCTCGGGAAACGGCGTATCCGGGCGGATGAGGTCCACGGTGAGGCCCATCGATTCCGGGAGCCACTGTTCGAGGTGGGCCTGCAGGTCCACACAGAATGACTCGCTGGTCTCCGGCGGGACGCTCCGCCGGTCGAACGTGATAGTGCATTCGGCTGGGACCTGATTGGTCGCCTCGCCGCCTTCCACCATTGACGGCGTCAGAATAGGGTGGCCGAGGGTTTCGTGTTCGCCCGGCCCTTTCTTTTCCTCGTAACTCTCCATCGCCTGCAGAATCGGCGCAGCGGCCCGAATCGCGTTGTGGCCGCTGCCGGGGTCGGCGGCATGGCCGCTCTCGCCGTGGATGGTGACGGTCCCCTCGAACTGGCCGCGGGCGGCCGTACACGCATCGAGGCCAGTCGGCTCGCCGACGATGTAGCCGTCGGCGTCGATAGTGTCAGCGAGGTGTGCGCCGCCGGTCTGTGTCGTTTCCTCGTCAGTGGAGATCGCCAGCGTGACTCGGCCGTCGTCGGGCGCCACGGTGAGGAACGCATCGAGGAGCGCCGCGAGCGGTCCTTTCGCGTCGCAGGCGCCGCGGCCACAGACGATGTCGCCGTCCCCGTCACCGCCAGTGCCGTCGATAGTCTCGTCTAGCCCCGGCGGCTCCGTCCGTCGCTCGTAGGGCAGATGCGGCGGCACGGTGTCGATGTGCGTGTTGAGCAGGATATGCGTTCCGTCCTCGTCGCCCCGCGAGACGACGATATTTCCGAGGTCGTCAATCTCCGGGTACTCGCCGGCGTCTTCGAGTGTGTCGACCAGCAGCGAGCGCATATCGTCGACGTGCTCGTCTGACCGCGTTTCGACGGCCCGCCGGTGGAACGAGGGAATGTCGAACGCCATTACTGTTCCATCCGGGTCACGTCCGCCAGCGTCTCGCGCTCCCGTACGACTCGCGTCTCGCCGCCTTCGAAGGCAACTTCTGCCGGCCGTGGCTGGGAGTGGAACTGGTTCGCCAGTTCGTAGCCGTACGCGCCGGCGTTACCGATAGCCAGCAAGTCGGTCCGCTCGGGTCGAGCGATGGGTCGGTCGGTACAGAACACGTCGGCGCTCGTACAGCAGGGACCGCCCACGGACACCGGTTCGGCCTCCCGTCCCGGCGCGGTGACGTTCCGGATCGGGTGGTAGGAGCCGAACATCGCTGGTCGGATGAGCGTCGCCAGTGAGGCGTCGACGCCGACGACGGTCGCCGCGGGCGTCTCCTTGACCGTGTTGACCTCCGTGAGGATACACTCGGCGTCGGCGACGACGTACCGGCCGGGTTCGAGTTTGACCTGCGCGTCGAGGTCCCCGACCGCTTCGCGGACCTTCTCGCCGACGATCTCCATGTCTAGTGGCTCGACGGATTCGCGGTACGGCACGCCGAAGCCGCCACCGAAGTCGACAAAGTCCAGCTCCGCGCCGTCGGCGATGACCTCCCGGCCCATGTCGGCGACTTTCCCGATGGCCCGACAGTGGTCGTCGAGGTCATCGTGGAGGACGCCGCTGCCGGCGTGGGCGTGCAGGCCGACGAGGTCGAACCGCTCGCGCACGTCGGCCGCGACCTCGGGTACCTCGTCGTAGGGGATGCCGAACTTGGCGTCTTTCCCTGTCGCGACCTTCTCGTGATGGCCCGTCCCGATGCCGGGGTTGATGCGGATGGCGACCCGGCCGTCGTAGCCGCGCTCCTCGAGGCGGTCGAAGGTGTCCCGCGCACCCCCCGTAATCGTCAGCCCGGGGTGCTCTGCCGCCAGCTCGACGGCACGGTCGAGGTCGCGGTCCGGCGGATTGACGGCCGTGTACTGGAGCGTGTTCGGGTCCGCGCCGGCGTCGATAGCTCGCTGGAGTTCCCCCCAGGCCGCACATTCGATGTCAGCGCCCGTCTCAAGCAGTTTCGAGAGGACAGCCTGACCGGTGTGGGCCTTCGCAGCGTACATGACGTGGGCGTCGGGAAACGCCGCGGCGAACCGCTCGTAGTTCTCGGCGACGCGGTCGAGGTCAACGACGTACAGCGGCGTGCCGTGCTCGGCAGCTACCGCCTCCAGACGCTCGTGGTCCCAGTCCGCGAGGCGGCGGACCGGCGGCGAGTCGTGGCTCATTGGGGAAACCACGGTGTCGGCGGCTAACAAGGGTTCCGTTTCGATACACACAGTGCCTAACTGGCCATCTCGCTATCGGGCGACGGTCGGCTCCGGACGGTGCTGTATCAATGACTCGTCTGTCGGGACTCAACGATGCGTCGGTACGTGCGCCATGTACTTCGATTCACGCAAACAGTACTGTCGCCGGACGCTATCTCTGGTCACTCTGTGCGTTCTGCCGACCGTTCTCGAACGTGTACGACACCGTCGTTTGTCACATCAATGCGGAGCGGCACCTGCACCGTGTCCTGCTGAACCGCACCATCGACGGCGTCGTCGATGAGTTGCAACAGATTCGAGGAGCCGTAATTGACCTCGACACCAGCCTCATCACAGGCGGCGTACACCGTCTGCGGAACATCATAGATGTCGGTCCCGACCGCAATATCGACACGAACGGGTGCGGTCAGGGTGTTTGCGAAGACGATTGTCTGGCGTGCCTTCTTGACGTTCTCTCTCGCATTGCGCTCGATACTTGAAATATTCGCGCGCGACGTGCCAAGTAACTCCCCGATATCACTCTGACGAATATCATGTTCGCGGAGCGCAAGCACCTCCGCCTGCCGGCGCGTTAGCACGCTTTCGTCTGCATCAAAGCCGACAGCAGCGAGCAGTTCGTCCGGATCGATTCGCTCATCCATAGCCACAGGTCGGTAGCTGGACTGAAAACAACGTTGTTGCAAGCCGCGAGCGGCCATCCCTGGCCGTACTAAGTAAGGTGGATCGACCCTGAGCGACAAGACTGCTGACTGCTGAGTTCACTGTTCGGTAACGGACACAGCGCCTATTGACTGCCAGCGGGTCACGTCGCCGCTTGGGTGGCGCGCCATGACAATCGACTCGGCGTCGTGTGACCGGGCAAACCGCTTTAGGACGGCAGTTTCGGCGAAGTCATCCGGAGCGTCGATGTACACCCGTCTGGTCAGCCCATCCGTGTGCAGTGACACCCACCCGGCCAGCGCCAGTTCGGTTTTGGGGTCCAGTGTCCCCTCAGCAGCGTCGGGCACCACCGCCCGGCACAGCCGCTCGTGCATCCCTGACGGGACGACGTATTTCGTCCCGTCGGGGGCGATGGACACGTTGGCGGCTTCAATCTGTCCGGGCGGGACTTGCGGGAACGGGACGGTCACATCAATCGAGTGAAATATTCACTGTCTTCGTCTGCGTGTAGTGGTCGATTGTCTCCTGTCCAATTTCTCGACCGATTCCCGACTGTTTGTATCCGCCGAACGGCTGGCCTGCCGGGAAGTCGTTGTAGGTGTTGACCCAGATGTTCCCTGCCTCGATGTCTTTTGCACACTGGTGCGCCTTCGAGAGGTCTTCTGTGAGGATTCCTGCTGCGAGGCCGTAGTCGACATCGTTAGCCAGTTGGATCATCTCATCGTACTCGCTCCAGCTGAACACTTCCTGAACCGGACCGAATATCTCCTCCTGGACCGCTTTGCTGTCGTGGTCAATCTCGTCAATGAGCGTCGGCGCGACGAAGCACCCATCCGAAAGGGCCTCGTCGTCCGGCTGACTTCCCCCGGTGACGAAGGCTGCCCCCTCTCGTTCTGCCTCCTCGATGTAGCCCAGCGTGCGCTCGACCTGCTCCGCGGTCACTTTCGGGCCGAGGTCTGTCGACTCCAGCAGTGGGTCGTCAACGGTTAGGTCCTCGGCTGCAGCCGCAAGCTCATCCAGGAACTCGTCTTTGATGTCTTCGTGCACGAACAGCCGTGACCCGACACAGCAGCACTCACCGGTATTAAAGAAGATCGACGTAATCGTCGTCTGGACGGCCTGTTCCAGGTCTGCATCAGGGAACACAACGAGCGGACTTTTTCCGCCCAGTTCCAGCGTCACGTCGGTGATGCTTTCGGCGGCGCTTTGCATTACTTTACTCCCGATTTCTGTCGATCCAGTGAATGCTAGTTTCCGGATGTCAGGGTGTTTCGAGAGTGGCTCTCCTGCTTCCGGGCCGAACCCGGTGACGACGTTAACGACGCCGTCAGGAATCACGTCCTCCGTGATTTCCATCAGTTTGAGAATACTCAGCGGCGTCTCCTCAGCGGGCTTCAGTACGACCGTGTTCCCGGCCGACAACGCCGGAGCGAGCTTCCAGGCCGCCATCAGGAGCGGGAAGTTCCACGGGATTATCTGTCCGACAACCCCGTACGGCTCCCGGAGTGTCTGGACGTGGCGGCTGTCGTCAGTTTCAATAGTCCGTCCCTCGCCCGACCGGGCGAGACCTGCGAAATACCGGAAGTGGTCGATAACAAGGTCAATATCGATCCGAGCCTCGGTAATCGGTTTCCCGTTATCTAAACTTTCGAGCTTTGCGAACTCCTCGCTTCGCTCCGCAATGGCGTCTGCGATACCGTCCAGCATCGCCTGACGTTCGCCTGTGGATAGCTCGCTATACGTCTCATCATATGCGTCCCACGCGGCTGCAACCGCGCTATCAATATCCCCGGCTGTGCCGGCTTGCACTTCTGCAAGCGTTTCACCGGTTGTCGGGTCTATTGTTTCGAATGTCTCCCCGCCGCTGCTCTGGACCCATTCGCCACCGATGTACAGCTCCCGCCGATCCGGCAGCACCTCGTTTGCCGCCTGTTCGTGCCGCTTCTTTATCGCTGACTTCCGCTCTGTGGCGCTTTGCTGCTTGCTGTCACTAGACATATCTACGGCCAACATTTCATGCCGTTAACACTTAAATCTGCATGGTGGTGTAGCCAGTAGCAATTACAAAAGACCGGCTTTTCGAACTAGTGTAACTATTATAGGTTTCTCTCTGTTCAACACAGTCCTAAATTACAATCGACCTGTCGCCCGGGATACCGCCGAAGAGCGTTGTCGGGAACCACTGTCGACCTATCTCCAAAATGTCGGATAGCCAATACAGAAATGCTCGCTCGGGTCCAATCTCAGCGGCCGATGCCCACGTTCCGAGTGCCGATGCTCCGCGCACTCCCGCTACTCCCTTCGGGTGGTATTCTCGCTGCCTGATAGTGTCAGCATACGCTTATCATCTTGCCAATAAAAACGAATCGTATGTCTTCCAGAGTTTCAAGCGGTGGCCTCAGGGTCGCGACACTCGCGGTCGTATCGCTCGTTTTGCTATCAACTGTGACCGGGACCGTTGCCGCGCAGTCGTATCAAGGAGCAAGCGGAACGATGATCGTCGGACCCGACGAGACGGTCGATAGCATTGAGGGGGTCGCTGGAACGGTCATCGTCCGCGGGACAGTGACCGGCGACATCGCAACCGCGGCGGGTACTGTCCACGTCACCGAGGCCGGCGAGGTGGGCGGGAACCTCGAAGCCGCAGCGGGGACCGTCCGTATCGACGGTACTGTCGACGGCAACGTGAGTGTCGGTGGCGGCACGGTCGAAATCGGCGAGACCGCGCAGATCGGCGGAAACCTCGAAGCAGGTGCGGGCTTCCTCGCGATTCATGGAACGGTCGACGGGACCGTCCGCGCTGGCGCAGAGGAGTTCGCCCTCGGACCGACGGCGTCGGTCGGCGGCGATGTCCGCTACGATGCCGCGACGTTCACCCGCGACCCTGCGGCCGCTGTCGGCGGAAGCGTCATTCAGGACGAGAGCATCGGCGACAGCGCCGGGCCGGACTCCGGTGGGTTCGCGCTCCCGTCGTGGCTCGGCGTCGTCTACGGCCTGTTCGTGAACCTCCTGCTGGGCGCGATCCTACTGGCCATCTTCCCGTCGTTCTCGGCGCGCGTCGCCGGCCACGTCGCGGAGCGCCCGGCGAAGTCCGGGGGCGTCGGCCTGCTGGCGCTCGTCGTCGTGCCCATCGTCCTCGTTGTCCTCCTGTTCACCCTCGTCGGCATCCCGCTTTCGCTGGTCGGTGCCGTCGTTTTCGGCGTCGCGGCGTGGGTCGCGGTCGTCTACGGCCAGTTCGCCATCGGGTCGTGGGCACTCTCACTCGCCGACCGGGAGAACCGCTGGCTTGCGCTCGTCGTCGGCCTCGTCGGCTTCGCTCTCCTCGGCGTGATTCCAGTCCTTGGCGGCCTGCTGGAACTGGCTGCGTTCCTGCTTGGCCTCGGCGCGCTGGCGCTCACGCTCCGAGAGTCCTACCGAAACCGCGGCGCGGAGCCATCGGGCGGCCGGCAGACGACG
The DNA here is from genome assembly GCF_001485575.1 of Haloarcula sp. CBA1127. Taxonomy (NCBI): domain Archaea; kingdom Methanobacteriati; phylum Methanobacteriota; class Halobacteria; order Halobacteriales; family Haloarculaceae; genus Haloarcula; species Haloarcula sp. CBA1127. Next base: position 2,758,684 of record NZ_BCNB01000006.1, on the reverse strand, counting down.
CTTGACGAGAGCGCCGGCGACACCGCTGCGACGTGAACGCCGACTGATCGGGGGCGACGACCGTCACGCCTCGCTCGCCACGCCGTCGGGAGTTCTGTGGCCCCTGGCTGCGGCGTAGGTCCAGCCGAGGAGCAACCCGTAGGCGAGGTGGGCGACGCCGACCGACGCCACGACGAGGGCGCTCCCGAGCGTGCCCGGCAGCGGGACTAGCGGTTCGGGGAACGACTGGACACCCAGCGCGCTCATCGAAACCGGGAGCAAGAACCCTGTCGTGAGCAGGCCGATGGCGGCCGCGAAGACCACGCCACCCGCGACGCTTTCGCCGACGGACTCGATATGGCCGTGAAACACCGGCCGAGAGACGACGAACGCGAACAACAGGCCGGCGAGGACGCTGTTCAGCAGGTGGACGACCCACCCGCCGAGGACGGACGGCCAGCCGTACAGTGCCCCGATGAACGGCATGAGGTTTGCTCCGGCGTGGAACACGATGCCCATGCCGACGCCGGCGACCAGCCCACTCGTACCGCCAGCGACCCATCTGTACCTCGTCACCGCTGAGACGCGAGAGACGGTGTGTCCCTGGCTCATGCGACAAGGTTTGTCGTGTGGTAACAAATATACAGACGATTGTTCACGCCGCGGTAACGAGTGCTTGTTCGCATGGCCACAGCAGCACACCCTGCGACGGTGGCCACCGTCACCCGGATACAGTACTTGACGGCTCACGACGTTTGCTCTTCCGAGAGCCGCGGTCCGCGTACCCTTCGCTACTCCACGGCTCCCCTTGGTCGCCGTTCCGCCGAGGTTCTTCACTCCGCTCAGAGCCTCGCTACTCTCGGGTCGCTTCGCTCCCCGCTCGTTATTCGAGGCGCGAGCGCCTCGCTACTCCCGAAGTGCGTCCTCTCGCTCTGTCGCTTCCAGCGTCTCCTCCTCCACATCAGTCGCCACGACGGCTGGCTTGTACGCCCCGCCGGGGATCAGATCGTTCTCGCCGACCGAGGAGTCGACGAAGCGCTGGAACGCACGGCGCTCCGGCGGCAGTTCACCGTACAGCACCTCGTCCTCGACGAGGTCGTACACCGGAATCCGCGGCGTCAGCAGCGTGTTCTCACCGACGATGGAACCCTCACCGACGACGAAGCCGCTGGTGACGCGACAGCCAGCGCCCAGCGACACCTCGTCCTCGACGATCACCGGCGCGTTCTCGACCGGTTCGAGGACGCCGCCGATGAGCGTGTTCGCGCCGAGTTTGACGTTCTCGCCGATCTGGGCGCAGGAGCCGACGGTGTCACAGGAGTCGACGAGCGTCCCGTCGCCGACGTAGGCTCCGATGTTGACGAAAGAGGGCGACATCATGATGCAGTCCTCGCCGAGGTACGCGCCGCGGCGGATGGTGGTCCCGTCCGGGGTGTTGCGCGTTCCGCGCTCGCCGAGATCCGCGGTCTCCCGGAGTGGGAGCACGTCGTGGTAGTCGACGCCGCCGTACTCGCGAGCGACGGTCTCGCGCAGGCCGAAGTTCAGCAGAATACCCTGTTTGACCCAGGCGTTCGTCTTCCACTCGCCACCGGACTTCTCCGCGGCGCGGACCTCGCCGGCCTCCAGCGCCGCGAGGAACTCTGCAAGTACGTCGAGGTGGTCGTCTGTTGCGTCGGTCGCTGAGAGGCCGTCCTGTTTCCGCTGCCAGAGGTCGTCGATGTCGGCTTTGAGACTCATACCACTCGGTTGCGACGCCGAGGGCTTACCTATCGGGGTTTCGAGATGGGTGTGCTACCACGCGGCACTTTTTCGGTGTCGTTCTTTCAGTCGGACCCGCGCCCGGAAATGTACCCGCATTCCTGACACATGCTGATACGTGGCGCCGTCGCTTCGAATTCACTGGAACATCGTGGACAATCGGCTGCTGGGAGTTGTACCCGCTGGTTCGTAGCCATACACGAAACTCAGCAATTCCGGCATATAAGGCTGACCGTAGTATTGGGAGAGGTCTTCGAGTGTGTATTATCACATATTCATACTTCTCGGACAGCACGTCTCAGTATGTGTCGCCGTTTTCTGCGTCGTCTAAAACAACAATCAATTGCCAAGTGCGCCGCGAAAAACCGTCTCTGTTGTCTTCCTGCTTCCGTTCAAGCGTCCACGACGTCACCAAACTCGTACCAGCCGGCGTCGCGGCCGACGAGCCACGCCGCCGCATCGAGTGCGCCGGCGGCGAACACGCCGCGGTCCTCGGCCCGGTGGGAGAGCGAGAGGACTTCGTCGTTGCCGGCCAGTACGAGTTCGTGTTCGCCGCGAACGTCGCCGGCCCGGCGGGCGAACACGCCGATTTCGTCGTCGTCGCGCGGAGCGTGGCCCTCGCGGCCGTACACTGGCTCCACGTCGCGCTCTTCCTGAATCACGTCGAGGATACTGCTGGCAGTTCCTGACGGCGCGTCGACTTTGCGGTTGTGGTGGGTCTCCATGAGTTCGAGGTCGTAGTCATCGAGCGTGCCGACTGCCTCGGTGATGAGACGCTGGAGGACCTGAATTCCCTGCGAGAAGTTGGTTGCCTTCAGCAGCGGAATCTCCTCGCTGGCGTCTTGCAGGCGGGCCAGCCCATCCTCTTCGAAGCCGGTGGTTCCGACGACTATCGGGACGCCCGCTTCGACGCAGGCCTCGGCGACGGTCAGCGCACCCTCAGGGACGGCGAAATCGACCACAACGTCCACGTCGTACTCCCGGAGCGCAGCGGCGGCCGCAGCCGGATTGACGACAGGGACTCCGTCCACCGTGTCCGTCTCGCTGGTCGCGAAGCCGACCACGACCTTGCTGTCGGTGGCGGCCTCGATGACGGCCCTGCCCATCTGGCCGGTGACACCGTTGACCGCCACTCGCGTCATCGCTCGGCCTCCGCATACTCGTCTTCGAGGTCCTCGGTTTCGAGTGTGGCGAGCACCTCACGCAGGTGGTCGAGGTGTTCGTCTGAGAGGCGAGTGAGTGGGGAGCGGAGATACGCCGGGCCGTAGCCCCGAATTCGCATGGCCTCCTTGACCGGGATGGGGTTTGTCTCGACGAACATCGCACGGAACAGCGGCCCGAGTTCGTGATGAATTGCCCGCGCTCGCTCGAAGTCGCCGGATAGCGCCGCACCGACCATTGCGCAGGTGCGCTCCGGTTCGATGTTGGCTGAGACAGAGATACAGCCGGTCCCACCGACTGACAGGACCGGCAGCGTCATGCCATCGTCACCGGACAGCACCGCGAAGTCCTCGTCTCGCGTGCGTTCGATGATCTCTGAAATCTGGTTCATGTCGCCGCTCGCGGCCTTGTATGCGCGGATGTTCGGGTGCGACGCGAGTTCGACCGCCGTGTCCGGTTCGATGTTCTGGCCCGTCCGCGAGGGGACATTGTAGACGATCTGTGGCAGGTCGGCGGCGTCGGCCAGCGTCGTGTAATGGTCAATAAACCCCTGCTGTTCGGGCTTGTTGTAGTACGGCGAGATGAGCAACAGGGCATCAGCGCCGGCCTCGGCGGAGCGTTGCGATAGCTCCAGCGCTTCCTTGGTGTTGTTCGACCCTGAGCCGGCGATAACCGGCACGTCGTCGACGGCGTCGATGACCGCCTCGACGACCTCGATGTGTTCGTCGTGGGAGAGCGTCGCCGACTCGCCGGTCGAGCCGACGGGAACGAGGCCGTCGACGCCAGCGGATTCGAGCCGTTGAGCGTCGTCTCTGAGTGTTTCGAAGTCGATACTGCCGTCCTGATGGAACGGCGTGCACATCGCTGGGAACACGCCGTGGAAGTCAATCGCTGTCATTGCTGTGTGTCTGGTGTCGCTGTGGGTTCGGTTGTTCGATCGGAAACGGTTCGATGGCCGGCCGATACCGCCGGCTGTTGTGTGTGTCAAACGACTTGACCCGAGACGGAGTCGCCACGTCCGCCACGAGTCGCTAAAACGTCGGCTTGCGCTTTGCGCGGACGACGCCCTCTCCGGGGAGCCACGAAGCGGTTCCGGACTGACGGCGTCGTCGCATGGTCGAGTAACTGCGTGTGACCGACTTAGCTTTTGTGTTCTCGCTGTCGCTGTTCACAGTGCATCGAAGCGCGTTCGAATCGTCGCATGGAGCCGGCGGGACCCTACATCGTGTGGCAGTACGCCAGCGTCCCCTTCGGCCTGTCTGGGAGACGCTGCTGGAGCAGGCGCGACTGCATTTTGGTATTCGGGTCCCGTCTGAAGCAAGCGGTCAGAGGTGTACACATTACACTCTGAGGATAACACACAAGTATCGCTCGCAAAACATATACTACAAGGTATATAATATCGGCAGGTATGCGTCGAAGACACTATCTTTTAGCCACCTCCAGTGTCCTCGGATTCGCCGGCTGTTCGAGTACCAGCAGTAATCCGACCGAGACAGCTGCAAAAACGGAAACCGAGAACACTGCCGAAAAAACAGCTGGAAATACCGAAGAGATGACAGAGCGTCAACTCAGTGATCATGTTCGGCCAACTGAGAGTCCCAGGTCCCCGGTGAAAGAATTCTCGTGTGAGAAGGGCAACTTCTCTCGCCACCCGCCAATGTACGACGAAGGCTCCGTTCCGTGGGGAGATACTGGGTATGTATCACTACGGATTGATGAGACAGAGTTTGAACACGGTGACACAGCCCAAATTACGCTGATGAACACGTCTGATAGCACCCTCACTCTGGGTCTTAAGTATATGTATCAAATCGAACTTCTCACTGAAGATGGCTGGCAAGATGTCCGTGGACAGACCGGGGACGATGAGTTTCAATACGTAGATCTGGGTACCGAGGCAGCGCCTGGAGAGGTATTTGAATGGTCACTCCGTCTGACCGAAGAAGGGGTTGTTCCTGACGAGAAAGATTTTACTGTGTGTCCTGAACTCGTCTCCGGTCGGTATCGGTTCGTCTACTGGACATCGACTCCGGTAGCAGTTGCGTTCGACCTCCAGAAGTAGGCTGTTCTGCGCTTGTCTGGGTGAAACACAGTAGTCACTAAGTAGACTGCACTCCTCGATAGTCCGCCCCTTTTATTGACAGATTTTATCTGTGCCTAGAACTGCTGAAGCTACAACAACTGGTTAGTTGGGGCATAATTACGCCGTTCTTTCACGTTTGTATCCCGAAAGCATATTCGGGCCGATAGCCAATACCTGATATGACAGTTTCCCAGCCGGGGCAGCGCGTGGCCGTACTGGCCGACGCGCAAAACCTCTATCACACTGCCCGGAGTCTTTACTCGCGGAACATTGACTACGAGGCACTACTGGAAGAGGCCGTTGACGGCCGCGAACTGACCCGCGCGATCGCCTACGTCATCCGAGCGGACTCGCCCGAAGAAGAGTCGTTTTTCGAAGCGCTCGTTGACATTGGCTTCGAGACACGCATCAAGGACATCAAGACATTCCAAGACGGATCGAAGAAAGCCGACTGGGATGTCGGGATGAGCCTCGACGCCGTCTCGCTGGCGAATCACGTCGATACAGTAGTGCTCTGTACCGGCGACGGGGACTTCGCTCGCGTGTGCCGATATCTCCGCCACGAGGGCTGTCGCGTCGAAGCGATGGGCTTCGAAGAGTCGTCCTCCGAAGACCTCAAAGCGGCCGTTGATGGATTTATCGACATGAGCGACGATTCCGATCGGTTCCTGCTGTAGCCGACCCAGTGTCTTGGGAGTCGCTCTGCCGCTCTGTCCACTGCTGGTTCACCCACGTAGCCGACATTCTCCCGCAGTTTCTTGCGGTTCGATGGACTCACAGCTACGTGTGTTTGGGTTGCTGTCGAAGAAAAAGACTCTCGGCGGTTAGACCGGGCGACCGTCTTCTGACGTTCCAACGAGGAGGGCTCCGGCGGCCAGCCCAAGTGCAGCCAGCGCTCCGGCAGCGGCCGGGATGCCGATGTCGATTGCCCCTGTACCAAGGATGAGCACGGTACTGATCGCCAGCAGCGCAGCACCCAGAATCACTTTTCGCGTGTCTGTAGCCATGTCATCCGTCACTTGGAAGTCATCCGGTATAAATTTCCCCAAAATCGACGGAGGAAAGTATGGCACTGGGCAGCAATGCCCATATTTCTCCTGAGAGACGTCACCGCTCCGGCCCGACAGAACGGTATTTCCAGCCCACCTGCATAACTGAAGCAGCAAACACATCCCCCTGTAGTGCCCCCGACCAGTTGGGTCACAGAGACGGCGTGTTGCCACGTGCTGAGGATAGTTGGGACACCTCGCGCTCGTCACGGAACAGGCGCGAGACGGAGACCCACTGCAGTTCCAGGCGTTGTGGTCGGATCACTGACCACGGATCGGATACAGAGGCACGCGCCCCGTGTACTCGGGCCGGGGCGACTGACGGAGCGAACCAATGGCATTCCGGTTCGGGACTCCGTCACCCATAGGGCCGGACCGTTGATTCGGGACGGATTGGGGGGAGTGGCATTCACCATCGCCACACGATTTCGGTCGGCCGTGGTTCGGGCAGCCACGGTCGGGCAACCATTTCATTTCGGACTGCGTCGAACAGTGGCACGAGCAGAACCGAAAGGCGGTTTATCACCCGGCATCGAACACGGGCAATGAGTGACGACGAGTTCCGCGGACTCCGGCGTGCGGCCGACTACCAGTTCGGCGGTGGCGGCGGGACGGCGCTGTTCGCCGATGCTGACGCCCTCGACGTAACACATACTAGTTCCGGCCGGCCGCGACAGGTCCATGCCACGGACGGCCGCATCGCCACGTACGGCGACGACGGACGCTTCCGACTCGGACTCGCCGGCGGGAGCAGACTCCTCGATGCGTTCGACGGGCCGCGACACCGCGTGGTCGTTGGCGACGAGAGCGAGCCGTTCATCCGCGAGGGCCGCAACGCCTTCGCGAAGTTCGTGCAGTCCGCCGACAGCGCTCTCCGTCCGGGCGACGAAGCCCTCGTCGTCCACGAAGACGGCTATCTGCTCGCCGTCGGCCGTGCGGAACTGCCCGGCAGCGGCATGGACGACTTCGAAACGGGGATGGCTGTGAAAGTCCGGCAGGGCGCAGAGGACTGAGACAGAGTGGCGTCGTGACCGCCCGGTACGCGCCAGCCACCGGGGTGGCACTTTCCGGACCTGCTCGGCACCATCCCGTATGACAGAAAGCATTTGCTGCTCCCGTCGGGACGAGCGATATGCGCCGCCGCACCCTTCTCGCCGCGCTCGCGCTCTCCCCAGTCGCCGGCTGTGTTGCGCCCGGTGACGACACGGCCACGAACGGCTCGACACCATCGACAGCCACAGCGACGCCAACGGAACAGTCGACAACACCGGTGACCGAAACACCGCAGGACACGCCGACACCGACAGTAACGCCCGCTCCCGACGACCCGATCCTGTTTGTCGTCGACAACGACACGGACAGTGAGCAGACTGTCACACTCACCATCGCACGGGACGAAACGACGGTTCTCGATGAGACGGAGACGCTGGCCGCTGGCGAGTCCGTCGAGTATGACCCGATGATCGGTGCGACCGGAACATACACGATTACCGTCGCGGTTGCTGGCGGTCCTAGCCGGACTATCGAACGGACTATCGGCCGGTTCGCGGTCAGCAGCGGCTCAAATCACTTTGTCGACATTACCGCTGACGAGATCAGGATATACTGGGAAGAGTAGTCACAGCACCAGTCCCGACTGCAGCAGCCACACCAGCAGTGTGACCGTCACCGCGCTGGCGACAGTCGTCAGGAACACGGTCGCGCTGACGAGTTCGCCCGGTGACTGGTCCCCTGTCCCGTGGCTGAACGCGCCAACGAGGATGATGGTCGTCACGCCGGTCGGCGTCGCCAGCAGGAGCACGACCACCCGCGCAACCGTCTGGTTCTGGAACCCGACCGCGAGCACCGCAGCGAACGCGAGCACCGGTGCCAGCAGGAGTTTCAATGTGCTGGCGATACCGACGGACCGGAAGTCGCTGTCCCCGTCGACGTTCGATAGCTGGATGCCCAGAATGAGCAACATCACTGGAATCGACGCGTTGCCAAGCAGTTCCAGCGTCTGCATCACCGTCGAGTCTGTGGGCGGTACTGCGCCGACCCACCGCAGTGCCAGCGCCACGACGACGGCGTAGACGAGCGGGACGCCGAACACGCGACGCATGTCCGCGAGCGGGCTGCCGCCGCTGCCCCGGGCGGCGATGTAGATGCCGACGGTGTAGAGCAACACGCCCTGCAGTGCAGTCACGAGAACGGCCGTACTGCGCCCGGTCGCACCGAAGGCGAAATCCGCCAGGGGAATCCCGTAGTTCCCGGTGTTGGGGAAGATAGAGACGAGGACGAACGCGCCCAGAAGCGGTTCAGAGTGCCCCGTGAGGCGGCCGACGCCCTCCGCGACGAGGAGCATCGCCGCGGTGAACAGCACGACGGCGAGGACGACGCTCAGGATCGTGTCGCCGGCCAGCGTCGACGTGGTCAGGCTGTGGACCACCAGCGCGGGTGCGAGGACGTATACCGTGATGGTGTTGAGTGCGTCAGGGTCGGTGCCTTTCAGTCGGCCGAGCGCGAAGCCGGCCGCAGCGACGGCGACGACGGGGAGGATCGCCGTGGCGAAGATAGACAGCAGTGACACGGCGGGGATGCACGGGCGAGCCTTAGAATCGTTACGAAGCCGTGGGTGCGTGCCGGTTTCGTCCGGGCAGCAGGCCGCTCTCGCAACGAACGTCGGCCCGATCCCGGGTCGCTACGCTTTTCTGCCCTGCCCCGCCAGTCCTACGTATGTTTGGCGGAGGCGGCGGGATGAACCCGCGCAAGATGAAGCAGATGATGGAACAGATGGGCATCGACATGGAGGATATCGATGCGCAGGAAGTAATTATCCGCACCCCGGACGAGGAACTCGTCTTCGACGACGCGGAGGTCCAGCTCATGGAAGCCCAGGGCCAGAAAACGTATCAGGTCGTCGGCGAGCCTGAGAGCCGCGAACTCGGCTCCGGCGAAGGCTCGGCCGCGGCATCTGTGGACGATGCCGACGAATCCGAGAGCGATTCCGGCGTCGACGAGGATGACGTCGAACTCGTCGCCATGCGGGCCGGCGTCGACGAAGACACCGCGCGAGAGGCACTCGAAGCCAACGACGGCGACCTCGCGGACGCGGTCGACGAACTGGAGTAACGTGGCGTACCTCTTCGTCCACGAAGACCGCGAGTACCTGCTGGACCCCGGCGAGCGGTTCGAATCCGACCTCGGCATTCTGGAGGTGCCCGAGGACGTGGAACCGGGCGATGTCGTCGAGACGCATCTGGGCACCGGCTTCACGGTCCGTCGACTCCGCGGCCCGGACCTGTTTACCCACCTCGAACGCACCGGCGCGCCGATGATGCCCCGCGACGTGGGGCTGGTCGTCGGCAAGACCGGGGTAGCCGCTGCGGACCGTGTCCTCGATGCCGGGACCGGGACCGGCATCCTCAGCGCGTACATGGGCCGTATCGGCGCTGACGTGGTGACCTACGAGCAGGACCCCGAGTTCGCAGAAGTCGCGCGCCAGAACATGGAGATCGCCGGCGTCGCGGATACTGTCGAGGTCCGGACCGGCGACATCACCGATGACCTCGATGACCTCTCGGGCTTTGACGTGCTGACGCTTGACACTGAGGACGCCCCCACTGTGGTCGAGCGAACGCCCACGCTGCTGGACCGTGGCGGGTCACTGGCGGTGTACTCCCCGTTCGTGGAGAACACGCGCGAGGTCGTCGCCACGGCCGCCGAGGTCGGCCTCGACGGCGTCGAAACGCTTGACACCATCCAGCGGGAGATGGACTTCGACGACCGCGGCTCCCGCCCATCGACCGGCGGCGTCGGTCACACCGGCTACTTGACATTCGCGCGGCGGCCCTGACGGCGTCCATCGGTCTGCTCACCCCCTCTTGTTGGGGTCGACTTTAAACATGTAGGAGTGCGTATGGTACACTGCATGAGCGAATCAGAACCGCCGATGGAGACGACAACCTGGCCAGACCTCGCAATCGGGCTTTACGACCGGCTGACTGGGCGCAATGCCGAAATAACGTACGACTTCGAGGACATGGAAGTCGATGTCCCGAGCAAGGCCGGCGAGGACGCCGAGCACGCTCGCTGGCGGGTCGACGGCACGCTGACCATCACGACACGCGATAACGACTGACAGTGGTCACCACGGCGAAGGCGGTCGGTGATCTGTTCGACCTGATCGAGCGAAAGCCGGACCTCCTCGTCGACGCCGACCTGACCGTCGAGCGGGACGGGGTCGCGTTCACCGTCAGGGGATACGATGACCTCGTCGCCGTCGACCTGCCGTCGTTCGGGGCGGCGTTCGGCCTCTGGCGGGATCGAGTCGTCGAGGGAAAGAACGCCGCCACGGCGCTGGCTGCTGCCGGACTGACGGCCGAAATCCGCGTTCGTGGAGCGCCCGTCGCCCGCCTCGGTGCGGACGCCGTGCCGAGTTCGCTCGCGAAGCGACTCGGTCTTGGCCCGATCCAACTGTTCCTCGACGGTGCGCTGCTGGCGATTACGCCACGGCGCGAATGAGGGCAAGCAGTTCGGTCCGGTAGTCCGACGGCGTCCGCTGCAGCGGTTCAGGCGGGTTTTCCACATTCAAAAGTGTCGCCAGTGACCGGTCGGGATACGCGCCGGCGGCGATGCGAAAGCCGTCGCCGTGCCAGACTCCGACCCAGCCGGTAATCGACAGCGTCGCGTCGGTCGCTTCGAGGTCGAGTTCGGCGCTGTAGGTCCGGAGCCGCGCCCGGTCGCCGCTGTCGACGCGGACTCGTTCTTGCCGCCCGCGTTCGATGGACTCGAACCCTCTGTCGGACAGTTCCTCAGCGAAGGCCGACTGTGCTTCCGAGCGGACCGTCGGGAGAATCATCGCCGGTCCGATGCCTGGCGCAAGCGGCGGGGTAAACGACAGTGCGGTCGCGAAAAAGAACCGCCACTGGTGGTCGAGCCCGATTGCATCTCGGACAGCCTCACGCGTCTCGGCAGCATCGAACACCTTCGTCGCCCCCTCGACGCGGGCTGTTGGTAATTGAAAGACTGTTTCGACGCTCTCGTCGACGAGCTCCCAGCCACCATCGCGCAACTGGTCGGTAGGCACGTCCGGGTACGCGGGGTCAGTGGGCACGGGCTGGCCTCAGTGGTCGTCCTCTCGCCACTTGTGTTCGCACTCGGTGCAGGTGAAAAAGCGCGTCTCGGACTCGTCGGCCGCGCGGATTTGCTTCATCTCGTAGAAGGCCCGCTCGTTCCCACACTCGGGACAGCGGGCGCCCGTCGTCGGCCCCATGTCTTCGGCATCGACCTCGGAGGTGTCGACGACTTCTGACTCCTCCTGGCCCTGCGTGGTGACAGCCATCTCCTGTTCGGTCTCGGCGTTTCGAGCCTTCTCGTAGCCGCAGCTACCACAGACCCAGCGCTCGTCGTCCGTTTTCATCATCGAACCGCATTCGTCGCAAAACTCCATTGTAGTACCACCGTTTGCTTGCCGACCGTGTTAAACACCCGGTTTCGCCTGGGCCGTTCTCTCTCCGTGTTGCCGTGTAGTGCGGAACGAGCAGCAAAATCAGCGTATCGACCCTCTCAGTCGTTTCGAACCCACGCCGAGCAGGCTTCCATGTCATCCATGACCTCGCCGTGGAACGAACAGTACGGTTCGATGTCGCCGTCCTGCATCACGTATTCGAAATGCCGGCAGTTTCCGCAGTAGGTGTCCGGTTCGCCCTGATGGACCGCCGTCTCGGTAATCGCATCGCGTCCCGTCGTTGCCGTACCGCCGTCAGTCGACGTGGACGCTTCCGGGCCGGCCTCAGCTATTCTCGGGTCGAGCGCGTTCTCCGAGGGACCAGTCTGGCCCGTCCCACTCGACGGAGTGTTTTGCTGCCCGGTACTTGAACGACTGTTCGCCTGACGGCTCGACTCTCGCTCCGTCGCTGTGTCGCTGCCCGACTGTCGCTTGGACCGCGTACTGCGGTCAGACTGCGTGTCCCCCGTCGGTTGCCGACGGCGGCTATTGGCCGTGCGTGTATCGTTCGAGCGCTGTCCGGTCCCGCCGTCGCTGACAGCGCCCTCGGCACCTGTCCCCGGCCGGTTTGTCTGCGTCTCGACTGCGCCGTCCGGGTCCTGTCCGAAAAATCCGATGCCGCCCAGCCCCGGGAGCGTTCGGGCTTCCTCGACGAGGCGAATCGTCCCTTCTTCGGTCACCTCCATGCGTGCCGTCCCACCAGGGTCGTTTCGCGTCTTGAACGTCGCAAGCGACGCGAACAGGCACCAGAACGTCGTTACGATACCAGCGAAGTAGACGACGCCGGTAAGCAGTGCCAGCAGCGGGTCGCTGCTGGTCCAGCTGTAGGGGTACAGCGACCGGAACAGGCCGACGCCGACCGCTGCGACACCTGTTCCGCCGAGCGCAGTCAACCGAATCCGACGACTGGCCGGCAACACCGCGAACACGCCGAGAATAACCGACGGCAGTCCGAGCCCGGCGATGATGCCGGCGATTCGTCTGGCTGCGTAGGCGTCCAGCCCGTATCTGCTTCCGATGCCGGTTGTTGCGAGCGCGATTGCCCCGACGAGTCCGGCAACACCAACGAGAAACAGGGTTGTCCCGACGAGCTGCTGGCGGCGCGATGCGACGCGCCCAACATCCCCTTCGTACACGTCGGTGAGACTAGTCATGCAGTACACTACTGCTACATCCGATAAAACTACCCGTCAGACAGATGCATGACGCGGGCACGCGCGTACGCACCCGACAGACACGCGAGTCGTTCCGAAAGCACTAATCGGACCCACGGGCACTGTTCGGATATGAGCGACGACGAAAGCGAGGACGCGGAGGAGCCGGCTGTCGAACTCGGCGACGGACCCGACGTTGCCGGTGCGCCGCTTTCCCGCGTTTCGGCTCGGCTTACCTGGGGCATCGAACACAGCACTATCGTTGACCGCGAGGGAGACACGACGATCCGGACGCCGGACGGCGCGCAGGAACTCGCAACGGTGCTTGAGGAGGTCGACGTCCCATATTTCTCCGACCGCCAGGAGTTCGAGAACGCGGTCCGGGACGTCATCGGGACTGGCCCCGTCCCGACCGAGTAGGCTGGGCAGCGGCCTCGTGTCTGGCCAAGCATCGCCACGCTAGCTGGCCCAGCAGCGGTCCATTTGACGACATAGCTCGTGTGGCACCTGCTGTCCACGCGGCAATCTGCCATCGTGTTGAACCACAGGGTTTGATACCGTCTGTTGTGGAGACAGCGTATGTTCCGTAGTGGTCTGTCCTGGAAAGAGCGAACCGGATTCGCTATCTGGGGACTCGGGGTTGTCGTCGTTCTCCGAACTCTGTACGATGTATTCGGCGTGGCGGGGCGCGAATTAGCTATCGTCGCCGTTGTTCTGTTCTTTGGCTCGTTCTACGGCGTGTTCATGCCAGTCTGGCGGCGGGTCTCAGCGGAGTGAAGCACAAGAAGAACAGTTGCGCGGTCACAGCGGGTCAGCGGTCCGGCGCAGTACGGTTCGTTATCGTCGCTCCACAACACAACAGCTTGCGATCAGTTACCGCATATTTTCGAGCGCATACACCGTATCGGAGATAATCCACTCCGTCTCACAGTCGGCGTGCTCGATACTGAGCGCGTTGAAGGTCTCTCGTCCGTCATCGACCGTTATTTCGAACGCTCGGCTACGGAGCGACTCCGGATGGGGACTCGGTGGGGACACACATCCTCCTCGTAGGGTGGGACCGATAAACGAGTCGATTCGCGGCGAGAGGGCCGTAACACGCCGATTGGCCGCCGTCTGGCGATTGGTCAGGATTCGGCTCGGTCGCTCACTTCGGCTCTGCCGCGGCGCTTCCCGAACAGGTACGCGACGACAATGAGTCCGAGGGGAACGACGAGAAACAGCCCCATCATGACGAGAATGACGAGCAATTCGACGCTGCCCGGCATCCCGGGAAACAGGAGGAGGGCCATACCCGTCGTACATCCGCCCGTCGCAAAAAGCCACCTGTCAAGCGAGCGCTAGGACTCACTCCCGCGGTGTCCGACTCAGACGTGTGGCTCCGGCAGGAGGTCGTCGAACGCTTGCGCGTCCAGCCACTCACAGAGCCTGACGAGCTGTTCGGTCGCGGCCTCGAACATCTCCGCGCCCTTCTCGGCCGTGGCGTCGGTCTGGTCGCCCAGAACGCCGTTGTCGGTGTTATCGGCGGCGTCGTAGAAGGTCCGTGAGCCGTATTTGTTTGTCCCTGCCGCCTCGACGCTCGGAATCCCGCCGTCCCGTGCGTCTTCGAGGCGGTCGTCGTGGACCAGTTCGGAGTGGAGGTATTGAATCATGGCCGTCTCTTTCGGCCCGCCGTGTGGCCCGTTCTGCTCGAACAGGTCGTCCACCAGGTCCGGGATGCTCTCGTCCCACATCCACTCGATAGCGTACAGCACTTCGTCGTCCCGGAGCCGGCGGCCGACCTCTCTGAGGTGCTCGATATTCCCGCCGTGGGCGTTCACGTAGATGACCCGGTCGATGCCGTGGTACGCAAGGTTCCGTGTGAACGACTCGACGTAGTCACGAAACACCGGCGCGTCGACCCACATCGTCCCGTTGAACTGTCTGTGGTGGGGGCTCACGCCAACGTTGATCGTCGGGGTGCAGAGGTAGCCAGTCCTGTCGGCGGCTTCCCGGGCGAAGGCTTCCCCGATGAGGTGGTCCGTCGCCAGCGGGAGATGCGGCCCGTGTTGCTCGGTCGACCCGAGCGGGACGAGCGCGAGCGACTCCGTCTCGAAATAGTCGTCGAGGTCCGGCCAGGTCTCGTCGGCAAGATACATACCCCGTGCTGGTGACGGGCGAGCCTTCAATCTGTGCCTCGCGACGACCTTTGCAGTGGGATTCAGGAAGAGAGGAAGTACTCAGTCGAATAGCTCGTAGACGCGAGCCTCGTACGGCGCGAGCGTTACCGTTCCCGGGTCCGTGTCGTCACAGTCGTAGTTGCCCTCGAGCAGCGTCGCATCGGCGTACTCGACAGGCAGGTCGACGGTTTCCGTCGCGTCGTCGAAGTGCAGGACAACGAGGACCCGCTCGGTTTCCGAGTCCGCCGACAGCGACCGTGTGAAGGCGAAGACGGGTTCGTGGTCGGGGAGTAAGTCGGTGTAGTCCCCGTACACCAGCACGTCCCTGTCGGCGCGCAACTGGATGAGCCGCTGGTAGTAGCTGTAGACGGAATCCCCATCGGCTTGCTGGTCGGCCGCGTTGATATCTGTGTAGTTCGGGTTGACCTGAATCCAGGGGTCGCCGTCGGTGAAACCGGCGTTTTTCGAATCGTCCCACTGCATCGGCGTTCGAGCGTTGTCGCGGGTCCGGTAGCCGACGATGTCTTTCACGTCATCGTACTCCGCAACGCCGTCTTGATCGAGTAACTCCCGCGCGTGGTTGATAGCGTCCACGTCGCGGAGGTCGTCCATTGTCTCCCAGTCGGCGTTAGTCATCCCGAGTTCCTGGCCCTGATAGATGTATGGCGTGCCACGGAGCGTGAGGATGAACGTTCCAAGTAGTTTCGCCGATTCCCGGCGGTAGTTTTCGGGGTCGCCGTAGCGGGAAACGCTCCGCGGCTGGTCGTGGTTCTCCCAGTACAGCGTGTTCCAGCCGTCCGCCGCCAACCCGTTCTGCCAGCGGTCGATGATACGCTTCAGTTCCGGCAGGCTCCAGTCGCCGACCGACCACCGCTTGCCGTCAGCGTAATCGAGTTTCGTGTGCTGGAAGTGAAACGCCATATCCAGCGGGCCGTCTGTGTCGGCGTACTCGAGAGCCGACTCGACGGTGAGCTGTGGCATCTCCCCGACGGTCATCACGTCATAGTTCGACAGCACTTCCTCGTCCAACGCCGTCAGATACGACAGCATCTCCGGACCGTCGATGAAATGCTCGGCGCCGACCCACTCGCTGTCCGGGTCGCCGTCGGGCAACCCTTCGACTTTCGACAGGAGGTTGATTACATCCATCCGGAAGCCGTCGATACCCTTCTCCAGCCACCACTCGATGGTGTCGAAGATGTCCTGTCGGACGCCGTCGTTGCGCCAGTTCAGGTCCGGTTGCGAGGTGTCATACAGGTGAAGGAAGAACTCGCCGCGCTCCTCGTCGTACTCCCAGGCGGAGCCCCCGAAGAAGGACTCCCAGTTGTTCGGTGGCACGGGCTCGCCGTCGTCATCTGTCCCGCCCTCTCGCCAGATGTAGTAGTCCTCATACTCCGGGTCGCGCTGGCGGGATTTACGAAACCACTCGTGCTGGTCCGAGGTGTGATTGACGACGAGGTCCATGACGAGCCGCATATCCCGGTCGTGGACCTCCTCGACCAGCGTTTCCCAGTCGGCCATCGTCCCGAACTCGTCGTAGATGGCCTGATAATCGCTGATGTCGTAGCCGTTGTCCTTCTGGGGGGAGTCATACACCGGGTTGAGCCAGATGACATCGACGCCAAGGTCGGCGACGTAATCCAGGCGCTCGATGATGCCCTGCAAGTCGCCGACGCCATCGCCGTCGCTGTCATTGAAGCTCCGGGGATAGATCTGGTAGACGACTGCTTCCTTCCACCAGGCGCGCGCTGCGGTCATACACAGGGGTAGCCTGACGCGTCGCTTAAATCCACGGGTTCGTACAACACCCGTTGTAAACTACTCGCCCTTACCGAATAACGGGAGCACCAGTACCGCTACAGTTCCAGCACCGTGTGTCGCGGCAGTTCGAGGTCGTAGCCGACCGCCGAAACCGTCTCAGTCGGCCAGTCGCCGGTCCCAGACAGCAGTTCGATGTCGTCGTCGGAGACGAGATACGTGTCTTCGCTCTTTGTCCCGTCGATAGTCGGGTTCCAGGCGTACCCATGTGGCAGCACGACCTCGCCCTCGTGTCCGGGCGTGGCGATCCATTCCCGGCCGGCGAAGCCTGTCGCACCGCCTTGGTGATGGTTCTGCCACTCGCCTTCCCAGCCGACCTCGGCGTAGGCGTCCTGAATCGCGTCGAACACGTCGCCTGCTGTGCCACCACTCTGACCGGCTGCCTGTGTCGCGGCCAGCGCAGTGGTCTCGACTCGGGCAGTCTTGTGGGTTCGCTCCATGAGCCACTCCGGCGGGTCGAACGCGACCGCCCGGGTGGTGCTGACGTGGAGCCCGTCCCGCTGGACGGTCACCGATATGAGCGCGTAGTCGCCGAGTTCGGTGTCAGTCGAGGTGTAATGGCGGTAGGATTGTGCCCGCTCGGCGCTGCCGACGAGCACGACGGGTGTGGCGATGCCCCGGCCTTCGAGTTTCTGCCGGAGCACCGCGGTCACATCGAGTTCAGTATGCGAGGGCTCGACTTTCCGTGCGACAGCCTCAACTGCCGCAGCCGTGTCCTGTGCGAGGTCACGGCACTGTTTCATCTGGGTTTCGGTCAGCGGCTGGCGGAGCTGTGTGGCGTCGACTGACTCGAAGCCGGGGACATCGAAGTCCGCTGCCGCTGGGGTCGGATTCGTTTCTGCGACCGCTTCAGCCAGTGACTCCGCGTGCCAGTCGAACGTCTCAACGGTCACATCGCCGTCGAGTTCCTCGTCACGAAGCCGTGGCGCCTCGATGTTATTAGTGATGACCCGTACTCCGTCGCCGTCGTAGCCCGCAGCGGCGACGCCGATGTCACCCTCCCGGTCGACGACATTGTCGCCTCCCCCTGTGAGCCATGCGAAGGCGTTCGGTCGGGCGAACCAGACGGCTTTGAGTCCCGCTGTCCGGAGGTACTGGTCGAGACGGTCTGTGAGCGTCATACCCTGACATCCCGCCGGCCTCCAGTAAAAACCAGGGACAACACGCGGCAACAGGACTGGTGCCACAGGTCTCCCACAGCGGCAATTACGACACACACCTTGCTCCTATCGTGTTCGACGCCGCTCCTGGCTCACTCGGCAACGCCGCTATCAGGGTCTCGGGACTGGAGCAGCGAGTACATAACTGACTGGAAAGCGTCACTGTCGACGGACTCCACAACGTGGGTGTTTGGTTCGCCGTCGGTCACCCCGTTGATGTCGACGCTTGTGTACCCGCGAGTGAGTCCATCGCGGTCGTCCACCGCGACGTGGTACGTCGACACCGCCTCGCGGAGTTCTGGATACGCCAGCAGCGCGGCGGTGACGCTGTCCGGGAGTGCCGTCCATCCGGGATCGTCGGGACCCTCGCTGTTGAACGCCCGAGCCTGCTCGGTTACCGACTCGAAAAACGACGCCAGTTCAGTGTCGAACGTCGATACCGTCTCGAACTCGGGCGAGCCGAACACCGCGTCTCGAAGGCACACGCCCCAGTCGACGAGCGTCACCTCGAAGGCGTCGAACACCCGTTTGGCAGCGTCGGGGTCGACCCACAGATTGAATTCCGCGGCAGGAGTGACGTTCCCCTCACAGTTGACGTTCCCGCCCATCACCCACACCTCATCAACAAGCTCCGGAAGGTCTGGCTCGTGGGCGTACGCCAGTGCTATGTTGGTCAGCGGGCCGATGCAGAGCAGCGTGATTTCACCTGGGGCCGCTCGACAGCGGTCGACGATCTCATTGGGGCCAAAGCCCGTCGCTGATTCGATGTCCGTTTCGGGAAACAGGTCCCCGCCGAGGCCGTCCTCGCCGTGGATATACGCCGCGTGTTCGAACTCCTTGAGAAGCGGCTGCCTCGCCCCTTCGTAGACGGGTATGTCGAGGGAATCGGCGATATCGAGCGTGTACTTCGCGTTCTCGACCTCTCTGTCGAAGGGCACGTTGCCGGCGACGACCGTGACCGCTTCGACGGTAACTCGGTCACTGAGACAGGAAAGGAGAATCGCCTGTGTGTCGTCGCCCGCCGTGTCCGTATCAATGATGACGCGTCGCATACCCGCTCATCGCAGGGCCTATACAAATGTCCCAGGCCGCAACTGTGTGCCACATCGGCACTGTGGCACTCGATAGCGACGGGAGAACGACCAACCGACGCCGTGAACCGCCGGGATTACACCATTTCGAGGCGGTGTCCGCTGTCGTCACCGAGCGATTCGTACACGATACGTGCGGCAGCAATGTCCTGAATCGCGAGGCCGGTCGAGTCGAAGACGGTAATCCCGGACAGGTCCTCGCGACCCGGTGCGTTTCCGACGACGATTTCGCCGAGTTCGGCGTCGATATCCGGCTCGTCGATTTCGCCCGTGCTCCATGGGACGTTTATTTCGCCGGAGTGGGTCGTCTGCTCGAAGTCGTCGATGACGAGGGTCGCTTCGCGGACGACATCGGTGTGGAGTTCCTGCTTGCCTTCGGCGTCAGCACCCATGGCGTTGACGTGGGTGTGCTCCCCGAGGTCGTCGAGCGTGACGATAGGATCTTCGACCGGCGTGACCGTCGACAGGACATCACACTGGGCGGCCTCCGAAATCGTGCCCGCTCGGACATCGAACTCGTCGCCGAAGGTGTCAATGAACCGCTGGACGCGGTCCTCGTCGAGGTCGCTGACGACGACAGACTCGATTGGTCGCACCTGCGAGATAGCCTCCAGTTGCGTGTAGGACTGGACACCGGCACCGATGATACCAAGCGAAGTCGCGTCCTCGACGGCGAGGTGGTCCGTTGCCACGGCGGCAGCCGCACCGGTTCGCTTCATTGTCAGCGTCGTCGCGTCCATCACGGCAACCGGGAAGCCGCTCTCGGGGTCCGTGTACACGAGCGTCCCCATCACGGTCGGCAGGTCGAACTCGTCGGGGTTGTCCGGGTGCACGTTCACCCACTTGATGCCCGACGCTTCCCAGTCATCCGTTTCGAGGTAGGCCGGCATCGACCGGAAGTCCCCGTTGTGCTGTGGCAGGTCGATGTAGGACTTCGGCGGCATCTGCGCCGTGTCGTTTTCGTATGCGGCGAACGCGGCCTCGATGGCCGGCACGAGGTCCGCCATCTCGACGGCCGCCTCGATGTCCGTGCTGGGGACGATAGTCGTCTGGTTGTCCTGTCGTGCTGTGGAATATAGTGAATTGCTCATAGTGTTGTGAATGTATTATATCGGGTTATTTGACCGTGCGATACTGATTCAGTGGCTGCTCGGCTCTCTGTGGCATTCCTAGAACGACCCCTGAGACAGCGTCTTTCTGTGAGTGACACGGCCGCGGTGCTCGCCGTCGTCGAACGATTCGACCTTCGCGAGCACACGACAGCCAACGATATCCGCCTCGCCGTTTTCGAAGTGAAGGCGAGTCTCGCCGACCTGTGCGACCAACTCGCCGGATTCTTCGTCGAGTTCGGTGACGTACACCTCTATCTCTTCACCCGCCTCAAACGTCGGCGTGGTCGACCTGAAGGACATCCCGGTAAGGAACTTACTGAACATGCTCATAGACGGGTCACATCCTTGGATTTGCGGTCAGTGGTGTACTCGAGCCCGAAGCCGGTCAGCGCGGAGACGAGGAACACACCGAACAGGAACCAGCCGTGGAAGACGTACGGCCACACCTGTACGGGATTGACAATCATTGCGCTGGTGAACCACTCGTACTGTCCCGGGAGGCCCTGTAGCGTCGCGAAGCCGATGAGGACGCCGCCGCCCCACGGGAAGATGTATCCGAGCGCCGAGGTGTTCGCGTCGAGGATGTTCGCCCGGCGGTAGCTGTTGATATTGTACCGCTGGCCGATGCGGGCGATGTACGGCGCAATCGCGATTTCTGCCGCCGTGTTGATCGTGATCATCGAGTTGACGAGGGCAGTGCCGACCACCATCGTCGTCTCGGCCTTTCGGACGCCTGTTGCGACGTTTTCAAGCAGCCATTCCTGTATTGCTTCGAAGCCACCGCCACGGATCATAATCTCTGACCCGGCGACGATGAGCAACACGAGCACGATGAGCGGGAAGAAGCCGGCTGCACCGTTGTAGATAGAGCCAGTGACGCCGGCGTTCTCTGCCGCAACGACTTCCGCGATTGGCAGTCCGCCGGCCCAGCTCGCGGCTGCTGACGTTTCGGGAACCTTGAACAGCAACACGTCACTCAGCGGCGCAAGACCAAACACGACGTTGAAGACAACCGCAACGATGAGTCCCCACGAGATCGCTTCGACAATGTGTCGACCCATAACTGCCGTCACAATGACGACGAGCATGGAAATGAGATGCAGCAGTCCCGCTGGTTCACTGTTCTGAACGAACAGGTCCTGTGCTTGCTGGGAGATGTCCAGCCCAGCCATCGCGTTTCCGGCGAAGACGTACGCCGCAAGCGCCAGTACCGCCGCAACAACGGCGTATTTGAACCGCGAGGCGACGACGCCGCCGATATCAGCGTCTTGGGTCACCGCGCTCACGATTGTCGTATCACTGACTGGTGCGAGGTTGTCCCCGAAGACGGCCCCGGAGAGAATTGCCCCGAACAGCAACACCGGGTTCGCACCGAGCAGGATACCAGCCGGGAAGAACAGCGCCGAGAAGGCGACTGCCGCGCCGTAGCCGGTCCCGATACCGGTCGTGAACAGCGCTGCGAGGATGAAGGTGGCGGCGGGGAACAGCGCGCCCCCGACCTCGGCCGCGTTCGCTGCCCAGACGAGTCCACCGACGAAGCCACCTGCCTGGAGCGTGTTCGAGAACATTCCTGCCCAGAGCCACGCGACCACCGCTGTCGCGGCGACCCGCTTCGTCATCCCATCGAAGATGGTGTTCGCGTAGTTCTTCCAGTCTCCTTTGGCGAAGAACATCCCGACGATGAGCGCCACGAGCATCCCCGCGACGAGTCCAGTCGTGTCCCCGATACCGAACAGGCCACTCTGGACAATCGCCCACAGGATGAACAGTCCTATGGGAATGACACTCATCCATCGTCCGCCGTAGAACTCGATTGCTTCGACGTCCGGACCAGAGATCTCCTCGATCTCTGTCCCATCGCCACTATCCGTGTCTGACATGCATTCTGTGCCTCGTCAGATACACACGCAAAAGATCATGATAATAACTATCTCTCCGGTAACAAATCACAGGAGCCGCCTCTGGTGAAGTCTTGTCTCGTCCCGACCGCTGTGGATATATAAAAGTCCACTTCTATTGGATCTCGGACGGCGTCCTAACCTTATATATCGCACAAAATCCGGGAAGACATACTAATTTTGGGTATGAGATGATAAAATATAACCAAGAGTGATTAACTCTCAGTAGATATCACCTATACCTATAATATCCACCGAGCCTGTTCCACTATGACCGGACCTTTTTATACTATTATCAAGTCCACAGTGGTATGGACAGCTCTAGCGGTCGTCGTCTCCAGACGACCGAAACCTCCCTTGCGATCATCGATGCGGTAAACGAGATGGGGGAGGCTCGAATGAGTGAGCTTGCGGACCGGCTAGACCTCTCGACGAGTACGATTCACGTTCACCTCAAGACACTGCTGGACCAGGAATATCTGGTCAAACGAGGTGAGCAGTACCGACTCGGCATGAAGCTGTTCCACCTTGGGGAGGGCGCTCGAACCCGCAATGAGTGGTACGAGGTCGCCCGTCGCAAAACACACGAACTCGCGGATAGTTGCGGTGAGGAGGTCACGTTCGCTGTCGAAGAGTACGGGCGTGCGATAACGCTGTTCAACGTCGTCGCCAACGTCCCGTCGAAAGGGTTCCAGGTGGGGCGGTACTACTACCTGCACAACTCGGCAGTCGGCAAGGCAATCCTCGCCGCGTTGCCGGAAACCCGAGTCAACGAGATCCTCGACCGGTGGGGACTGCCCGAAGAGACGGAGTACACGATCACCGACCGCGAAACCCTTCTGGAAGACATCGAACGCACGAACGAGCGCGGCTATTCGGTAAACGATCAGGAAGCGGTCGAGGGGCTTCGCTCGGTCGGCGTGCCGGTCACCGCCCCACACGGCGGCGTCCTCGGCGCACTGGACATCTCCGGCCCGCTGTATCGGCTGCCACCGAACGAAGAACTCGCGTCGATGCTGCAAGACGTCGTCGATGAACTGGAGTCGGAACTCGGGGTACAGTAGCGCTCGGTCGGCCCTGTCATCGCGGGCGGGCAACGACTGTGTGACGCCGGGTCTACGACAGCAGACACGACAGATGCAATGCGGACCGAGACACCGTACCGTCGTCAGTTCCGGTCAGCGTCTCTCGGGCCGAGCAATGTGGCCTCGACTTTCCGGAGGTGTTCGTGAAACGTTGTCTTCGCGATACCGAGTTCGTCGGCCAGCTCGCTCCCGCTTACCTCCCGTGGGTAGTCGTAATAGCCGCGCTTGCGGGCCAGTTCGAACACGTCGCGCTGCCTGTCGGAAAGCTGCCGGACCGCCAGCTCGTCCCGCTCCCTGCTTCCGGTGGTCGCGGACGTAATCTGGGTCACGGTGATTGTCGCGTCTTTCTGTGCGCACACGGCGTCGAGTTTCTCTTGTATCGTCGCCCGCGATTCGTCGATAGCGACCGTCCAGTACTCGGTCCCGTCGCGGATTCGGATCGGCTCCTGGTTCATGAACCCGTGTGAGACCAGCGCATCGTGGATGCTCTCCTCGGGGCCGTATTCGACGAGAAGCGTGCTCGTCGCTTTGTTTACCGGTGCCGATATTCCGCCGAAGCTACGACGGGTATCCATTTCCGTGACTGCGTGGGTGTGGTCGGACGCCCGGGTCGCCGCAACGAGCGCCTCGACCGCGTCCGCCGACTCCGCGTAGGCGACGACGTGGGCCTTGACCTTCCCGTCGACCAGATACGCCGCATTGACAAGCAGTCTGGCCGAGGTGGCCGCCGTTACTTCCCGCATCCAGCAGTCGGGATGCTCCAGTTCGAGTGTCAACTGGAGACCGCCGCTGGACGGGGCAGCGGTCGTATCGGAGCTGTCAGTGTCCATTCTTCCTGGGCTCTGCGACGTGGTCTCGCTCGCCTGTTCTCGCTCTCATTACGGGTTGTCGTCCTCCACCGACGGTAACGATGCCACACATGTAAGGCTCTGGTTTGTCAGTCACGCCCGCGGTGTGCATCAGTATGGACTTACGGCGAAAATACGACGAGGGCACGCCCGCCGTTGTACTCGCAGAGGGGGCGTTCGGACAGCCGGAAGGCAAGACGGCCAACGGTATCGTCATGCACGGAGAGCTGTTCGACGCGCAGGCCGTCGTGGACTCGACGTGTCCGAGCCCCAACGCCGGCGCGGCCCTCGATTGGCCTGACGCCGACGATGTCCCGGTCGTCGAGACCGTCACCGAAGCGCTGGATCAAGCCCCGGACGCGGCCGTCCTTGTCATCGGCGTCGCGCCCGCTGGCGGTGACCTCCCGGACGCCTGGGTTGAGGCTATCCAGCGCGCGATGGAACAGGGCTGTGACGTTGTCTCCGGCCTGCACGTCTTCCTAAGCGAGCGCCCAGACTGGACCGAGCGCGCACAGCAACACGGTGTCGACCTCGTCGACGTTCGGAAACCGCCGGCCGTCGCTGACCTGACGCTCGGTGACGGCCGCGGGGACGAGGCCGACGCAGATGTCGTCCTGACGATGGGTACCGACTGTGCGGTCGGGAAGCGAACGACGACCTTCGAACTGTACCGGGCGGCGACCGAGGCCGGACTCAACGCCGGCTGGGTCGCGACAGGACAGACCGGCATTCTCGTCGGCGCGGACCGCGGGGTCGTCATCGACCGGGTTCCGGCCGACTTTGTCTCGGGCGTCGTTGAGGACATGGTGCTCGACGTCGCGGCGGACCACGATATCGTGTTCGTCGAAGGGCAGGCCGCCCTCACGCACACCGCATACGGTGGCGTGACGCTTGGGTTGCTCCACGGAGCGGCCCCCGACGCAGTCGTGCTAGCCGACGACCCCTCGCGGGAGGCCCGGTCCCATTTCGACGACCTCACCGTGGCCGGCGTCGAGGCCGAACGCCGCGCGATTACCGACCTCACAGAGACGACAGTCGCCGCCCTCTCCACGTGGGGCGACCCGGAGGCGGAAACCGCCAGCACAGGGCTTCCGGCGGCGAACATCTACGACGATGACGGCCCGGAGACACTCCTTGGAGCCGTCTTGGGGGCGCTATGACTCGTATCGAGCGCGTCTCCGTCGAACCGCTTGACCACGAACTCCGCGAGCCGTTCGAAATCTCACTCGGAACCCGAGAGAAAGCACGGAATCTGGTCGTTGCAGTGGAGACTGACTCAGGTATTGTCGGCCACGGGGAAGGGTCCCCGTTACCGCCAGTGACTGGCGAGACGCAGGCAGCTGCCGTGGCGACCGCTCGGTCGGTCACGTCGGTGCTTGAGGGGGCGGCCCTCGCCGACTACCGCGAACTTGTCAGTGACCTGCGGGCCGCAGTGCCCGGAGCGGTTTCGGCACTGTTCGCTGTCGAGACGGCACTGCTCGACGCCTACTGTCGCGACCGCGGCATCCCGCTCTCGGAACTGTTCGGCGGCGCGCCGACTCCCGCTACGACGGATATCACCGTGCCGATAGTCACGCCCGACGCGGCAGCCGAACGAGCCACGCGTGCCGCGGCTGCGGGCTTCGACCACATCAAGGTCAAGACCGGCGGGGCGGTCGACGACGACGTGGCTCGGACCGTTGCGGTCGCGGACGCTGCACCCGACGCGACGATTACGGTGGACGCGAATCAGGGCTGGATGCCGAAGGCCACAGAGCAGTTTGTCGACGAGGTGACCGCAGCCGGGGTCGACCTCGCCTTGGTCGAACAGCCGACGCCGAAGGACGATATCCGCGGTCTCGCGAGGACGCGCGACAGACTCTCGGTCCCCGTCGCCGCGGACGAGGCCGTATTCACGCCGGCGGACGCAACGGCCGTGGTTCGGGACGGGGCTGCCGACGTGATCAACGTCAAGCTCGGGAAGTCGGGGCTCCTCGGGGCAGCAGCAATTGTGAACATCGCCGAGGCTGCCTCGCTCGATTGTATGCTCGGCTGTATGCTCGAAGGGGCAACCGGGATCGCGACGAGCGCCCACCTTGCCGCTGGGCTCGGTGCCTTCGACTACGTCGACCTCGACGGGCACCTGTTGTTTGAGGAGTGCCCGCCATCGATGTCGTCCGGCCCGCGTATCGATATCGACGGGCCGGGACACGGCGTTTCACCGCCGGCGGCTGTGTCAGAGGTGACTGAGAACTGAAGCTGCGTGGCTCGATTTCACACGCAAAATAGCGTCCGAGCGCTTACTCTGCGGACTCTGCTGCCTCTTCGACGTCGGGACTGTCCTCGGACGTGTCGCTGCTAGTCGCTCCGTCTGTATCTCCGTCGTCAGTTGTCGCACTGTCCACAGTGGCAGGGTTGTTGTCGGCCGTATCGGCCGCCGGCTCGGTATCGTCAGAATCGCTCTGTTCGATGGCTGGCTCCGTAGTGTCAGTGTCAGCTTCGAGCGATTCGGCCATTTCCGCCATCGCCGCAGCGGATTCGTCCGGCCGGTCTAGCACGGCCTCGGTGTGCATCCGCATCTCCTCGCTGGTGCGAATCGTCCCGTCGACCGTCGCGTTCTCGTGGAGTTCGACAGTCGTCCCCGAGATGTCGCCCCAGATTTTCGCACCCGGGCCGACGCGGACGGTGCCGCTGCGGGTCGTTACGTCCCCTTTGATCTCCGTGCCCCGGCCGACCACGATATCGTCTTTCGCGCGCAGGCTCCCGAAGACGACCGTGTCACGGCCGACTTCGAGGGACTTCGCGCGGATGTTGCCGTGGAGTCGGCAATCGTCGCCGACTGTCGCCGGCGTCGAGACGCGCCAGGCGTCGTCCGAGACGCTCGCACCGCGTGGAATCAGAACCGGGTCGTGCTCGTCACTCCCGTCGTCTAACATCTCGTCGATTACTTCCTCGGCCGCGTCTTCCTCGCCGATACGGAGGAGTTGCGAGAGGTAGACGAACAGAAAGACGATGGTCGGCATCGGATTGCGGATGACGATCCAGCCGTTCGCCTCGAACCCGTTCTCGATGTCCACGTCGTCGCCGATATCCAGATCGCCCGCGACACGGAGTTCGCCGCCGATATGTACCCGTTCGCCGATGTAGGCGTCCTCGCCGACCAGCACGTTGTCCGCGACATCGCACCACATATCGAGCCGACAGTCACCTTCGGCTTCAATGTGGCCGCCAAAGCGGACTCGCTCGTCGGCGATGACTGTCCGCCCGCGCACCCCGAACTCCACGGTCGACTGGCCGCCGACGATGACGTCACCGTCGGTCACCAGGTCGTGTTCCTCGACAGTCGTCCCGTCAGGAATGTCGAGTTCGGACAGCGGGTCGGAGCCGAGAGGCACGGTTTCTATAGCGGTTTCGTTCATATTAAACCCTCATGACGTGCATGACGGGCGTCTGACGCGGGTCAGACGGGAACGGCATCGCCGTGGTTTCGCGCTGGTGGCATAGTCGGTGGTGGGTATCGAATCCCGGTAGGTGCGAGAACATGACAGCTGAGCGGCCATAACGAACTAGTTCACCGATACAGTGGCTCTGGTATGTTACTCGAACGCCGCCACCTCTCGCTTGCACTTGTAGTGCTATTGATAGCATCCGCTGGCTGTAGCGGGCTGTTCGGCTCTGGAACAGGTACGGGCACATCTGAGACACCGACCTCGGCCGATGCCAACGGCCCCGCACCCGGTTCGTCCGGCTTCGACGCGGGGACCATCGAACGTGGACACTTTGAGACGCTGTCGAACTCGTCGTTTACCACCTCGCTGTCGTTCCAGCTCTCGACGGTCCGGGACGGCGAGAACCGGTCGGTGTTCATCAACCGAACCGTCGCTATCGACCGTGAGAGCGACCGGTCGCTGGCCAGCGGTGAACTGGTCCAGGCCAGCGGTGACACGCTGGTGACGACGACCTATACGGCCGACGGGACCACCGCCGAGCGGCGAGTCCTCACCCGCGGTGACGAGGAGATGACGGACTACCGCGCCGCGTCACCGCCGTACGACGGGCCGGTCCAGCCGGTCAACGAGAGCAGCGTCATCGACCGCTCACTGCTCCAGTCGCTCGGGTCGGACATCAACTGGACCTACGCCGGAACCGAGACGGTTGACGGTGACAGCGTCTCGCGGTTCGAAGCGACCGGGAGCAATGTTACCGGCTTCACGGCCGACAACGCTGTCTCGACGAACGTCTCGGCCAATGGGACGACGGACGCGGCCAGCGCAACGGTTCTTGTTGATGCGGACGGCGTCGTCCGGTCGTTCCAGTACCGCGTGACCACCGAGCGGGACGGCCAACCGGTGACGGTGACGCTGTCGCTCTCTGTCTCGCAGGTCGACGACACCACCGTCGCGGAACCGGATTGGCTGTCAGAAGCAGAAAACTGACGAACGGCGGCAAAAACTACAGCGACTGCCCGGCGCTGAACTGTCTGGCGACCCACTGTGAACTGTCGAGCGCCTCGACGCCGTGCTGAAGACGCGACAGCCGATCACGTGTTTCCGCTTCGTCCAGTTCCAACGCCTGCTCGATGGCATCAGCAATCGCGTTGATGTCGTGTGGATTGACCGTTAGCGCGCCGTCGAGATGGGTCGCCGCACCGGCCAGTTCGCTCAGCACGAGC
Source organism: Haloarcula sp. CBA1127 (assembly GCF_001485575.1). Classification (NCBI taxonomy): domain Archaea; kingdom Methanobacteriati; phylum Methanobacteriota; class Halobacteria; order Halobacteriales; family Haloarculaceae; genus Haloarcula; species Haloarcula sp. CBA1127. Next base: position 2,730,187 of record NZ_BCNB01000006.1, on the reverse strand, counting down.
GAACCGTCGCCGTCGACACAGGCTGCCGGGTACTCGTGGGCGACGAGGTTCATCCCGTCGCGGTGTGGCGTCACGACCGCGACCTCGGCAGCCCGGTACAGCCCCGCGAGCGTTTCGTTGTCGAGGTTGGCCTCAGTGTAGACGATGGGCTGCCAGTCGTTGGTCCCGAACCGGTCGTTGACGCGTTCGATGGCAGCAACGACATCCGCTCGGTACCGTCGGTAGGCGGCGATACCTTCTCGCGTTCGGCTCGCCTTCTGCACGTACGTGAATTCGCCTCGCAGGTCCGGCCGCCGGTCCCAGAGGTGTGACAGCGCCTCGATACGTTCGGGGATGCCTTTCGAGTAGTCGAGCCGCTCGACGCCGAGCGCCAGGCGGATGGACGCGTCCGAGCGGCTCCCGCCCAGAACGGTATCACGGATACTGCCCACGTCGGCGGTCCGTGCCCGGTCCCGAACTCCTTCGACATCGATACCCAGCGGGTTCGCGACGACTCGTGTCGTGTCGCCGGCGCGAGTAACTGTCCCGCTGTCCGTGTCGATGGTCGCCGCGGGGAACGCGCTGTCGACGCAGTGCAGGAACTGCTCGGCGTACCCTGCCGTGTGAAAGCCGATGATATCGCAGGCCAGCAATCCGTCAAGCAGCGCGTCGCTGTGGGGGCAGTGCCGAAACACCGACGGCGCAGGCCAGGGGATATGCCAGAACTGTAACAGCGTCGCACCCGGCCGTCGCTCCCGGACCAGTCTGGGCGCGAGCGCGAGATGATAATCCTGGAACCAGACCGGCTGGCCCGCGTCGGCGACCGTATCGACGGCATCGGCGAACTGCTCGTTGACGGCGCGGTACTGGTCCCAGTAGGCCGGTTCCGCCCACATCCGGCCGGTGTCCTCGTGACAGAGCGGCCAGAGCACTTGGTTGGCGTAACCGTAGTAATAGCCCTGAACTGCCGCGTCGGAGAGCGGGACGCGTTTCAGGTCGTATGTGGGGGCAGACGGCGGGACTTCGACGATACCCTCGTCGGCGACAGCCATATCGGCGTCGCCGCTGCCCCAGGCGACCCAGGTGCCACCCCGTGACTGCATCACCGGGTCGAGTGCGCTCGTCAGCCCACCCGCCGCGGACTGGACCCGTATCTCGCCGTCGTCGTCCCGCTCGTGGCTATACGGTTCGCGGTTCGAGACGACCACCAGCGAGTCCGGAACGGCACCGTCTTGCGCGGTTACTGACACTCCCCGGCCCATTTGCCGCCCGTAAGGACTGCCCCGTCTTGAGGCTGTCGTGGAGCGCTGGTGTAGCTATATAGCGTAACAAGTCATTGCTGCCTGTGAAGCCCGCCATCTGTGTCTGACGGTAAGAGAAAACTTATACCGGAGGCCTCGAAAGAAAGGGGTGAAAGCCGAAAGGGCACCCGGGTAGGGGTACACGGACGTGCCATTTCGGCTCAACTCGGTTTATCTGAACACGAATCCGGTAGCGACAGCCACGCTGTGGGGCGTTGTAGTGTGGAAGCGATGTGACTGGCTCGGTGAATAAGACAGAAACACGCCCACCGCGTAGTGCCTGGCAAGAGATGGAATTTCGCACCTGGGAACCAGTGTACGAGGCTATCCTCGACGACTTCGGCTACCCTCGTGACGGTGACGAGCGCGCCTGTGACCGCTTTGTCGAATTGCTCGGTGACGACGGGACGTACGACCCGGCGAGTCTTGGACTCGACGGTGCAACGGTCGCCATCGCCGGGGCCGGCCCGTCGCTGGAAGCCGAGGCAGACCGGGCAGTCGACGCCGACGTGGTCCTTGCGGCGTCCACGGCCGCCGACCGCCTCCGGGCGGCAGGTGTCGCCGTCGACTGCATGGTTACGGACCTAGACAAAAACGCCGACACCGGGCGGGAACTGACGGCTGCCGGGACACCGGTCGTCGCCCACGCCCACGGTGACAACATCCCTGCACTGGAAACCCACATTCCGGCCTACGACAGCGAGTTCGTCGTGCCGACGACACAGGCAAGCCCCGTCCCGCCGGTCCGCAACTACGGCGGCTTCACCGATGGCGACCGCGCCGCGTTCCTTGCGGACCACTTCGGCGCTGCCTCGCTGGTGTTCCCCGGCTGGGACTTCGACGACCCGTCCGTGACTGCCGAAAAGCGACAGAAACTCCGCTGGGCCGAGCGCCTGCTCCGCTGGCTGGAACAGCGCCGCGGCAAGCGCTTCGACGTGCTCGACGGCCGACGCGACGACATCGAGCCAGTGGCGACTGACTGAAAACGACTCCCAGACTCAGGGCGCTAACACGTCGATGGTCGTGTCGATAGTGTCCGGTTCGGCAGCGCGGGGGAACGAGATGTTGATCGCGTCCACGCCATCGATATCCTCGAACTGTGCGATGTGGTCGCGACATTCCTCGGGCGTACCGGCAACAGCAATGCTATCCAGTAGTTCGTCGCCGATCGCGTCGACAGCGGCCGCTTTGTCGCCCGAGCCCCACTGCTCGGCGATCTCGTAGGCGGTGTCCTCGTACCCCTGCCGGGCCAGCGCGTCGCGGTAGAACGTCCCCATCCCACCGATGTAGAAGGCCACGTGCTGGCGGGCCAGTTCACGGGCCTGCTCCCGATCGTCCATTGCACAGCACGTCAGCGACAGCGTCACTCGTTGGTCGGCGCGGTCGCGGTCGCCGAGGTCTGCGCCGTGCTCGAAGTCTTCCAGTCGGTCCCGGAGGCCGTCGGCGGTCAGCATCAGCGCGTGCCAGCCGTCGGCGAAGCGGCCGGCGAGTTCGACCGACTTCGGGCCGAGGCCGCCAGCGTCCACGGGCGGCGCGGGTTCGGGCGGTTCACAGCGCAGTCGGAACCCGGACAGCGAAAAGATGTCCCCGTCGTAGTCGACGGTCTCGCCGGAGAGCACCAGTTTCATGATGTCGACGGTCTCCCGCGTGTACTTGAGCGGATTCTCGAAATCACGGCCGTGCCAGCCCTCGATGACGATTGGCCCGGATGGTCCGACGCCGGCGCGGAAACGGCCGTCTGAGACTTCCTGTAGCGTCGCCGCGGTCTGGCCGAGCAGCGCCGGCGACCGCGAGTACACGTTCAGAATCGAGGAGCCGAGACCGACCGTCGACGTGTGTTCGGCGATGCTAGTCAGCGTCGTCACCGCGTCTCGTCCCCACGTCTCCGGGAGCCAGACTCGGTCGTAGCCACTGTCCTCGGCCTGCTGGCTCATCTCGACCAGCGTGTCGACCGACGGCTGTGCCGCAACCGGGAGATACACGTCTCGCGCTGTCATCTGTCGCCCTCCACGCGTCGAGAGCTGAGTAGCTGGACGCCTGTTAGCGACTGGAACGTATGTGCCTGAGACATGGCTCGCAGTGCGGCCGCACGGGAGATAAAGCCACATGAGAGGGGGAGTGTCGCCCGTTGTCCGCGGTTTATTCACGGGACGGTGACCGGGTTGTCACCGCCTCGGGAGGGGCTACTCGGCAACGCGACGACAGTGGAAATGTATATCGGCTGTCCTCGGCGTGTACACGACCGGCTATATGAGGCATCCGCTTCTACGGGTGCCTATGCCGTTCGACCCGGACCGCGTGACGACGATCACATTCGACTCGTACAGCACCATCGTCGATGTCCAAGCGGCCCAGAAAGCCCTCGCCGACCGGGTAGACGACCCCCAACCGGTTTCCCGGCTCTGGCGCTCCCGCTCGCTGGCGTACACGTTCCTCGCGAACCAGATTGACGCTTACAAGCCGTTTTACGAGATGAACCGCGACGCGCTCCAGTACGCGCTGGACGCACACGGCGTCGACATCACGACGGAGGAGCGCGACGAGATTCTCGCGGTCTACCACGAACTCGACGTGTTCGACGACGTTCGCGACGGCATGAACAGGCTCTACGACGCCGGCTACGACCTCTATGTCGTCTCGAACGGCAACCCCGAGATGCTCGACTCCATGGTTGATTTCGCCGGTATCGGCGGCTTGCTCGAAGACACTGTCAGCGCCGACGAGATCCAGACGTTCAAGCCAGCAGCAGCGCTGTACCGTCACGCAGCGGAGCGAACGGCGACCGATATCGAGGAAATCGCCCACGTCACCGCGGGCTATTTCGACGTGTACGGGGCGATGCACGCCGGGATGCAGGGTGTCTGGGTCAACCGCGACGACGGGCCGTGGGACGCCTTCGCCGGCGAGCCGGACCTCACTATCGGGTCGTTCCACGACCTTCACGACGAACTGATGTAAGGAGGAAAAAAGGCATCTCGCGGTTCTGGTTCGGTGGTTACGTCAGGAGATACCGTCGCAGGCGTCTCACGGAAAATGCCGGCTACTCAGAACAATCGCTCAATCAGGCCACGGTCGCGGCGTTTCTCCGCCAGCAGGACTGAACACTCCACATCGTCGACAACGTCCAATACGAGCGACTTGGAGACGAGCCGGCGGAGCAGCCCCTCCTCTGTCGCGCCGATGAGGACGAGCGTCGCGTCGGTGGCAGCGTTCCGGATAGCAGTCTCGACATCGCCGGACTTGACGAGGCGCTCTGCGTCTTCCAGCCCCTGCTCGGCTGCCCATTCTTTGAGGAACTGCTCGCCTGCCTCGCGGTCATCGTCGACGTTGAGCAGCGTCACGTCGGAGTCGTACTCGGACTGCAACAGCTTCACAATAGCAGCTGATAGCTCAGAGTCCGGCCCACCGGCGGTCGGGAGCAAGATGCGCGATGGGTCGAACCCGCGGTCACGGAGGACGAGGAAGTCACATGGGACCGTCTCTGTGAGTTCGTCCATGGCCGACTCCGCCCGCCCGGGCGAGCCGTGTGCGTCCGGCCCCCACCCCATCACGACGAGGTCCGCCGTGTGTGTGCGAGCAGCGTCGAAGATAGCCTCGTAGGACTTGTGTGAGAGGATGGTGTGTGTTTCGACATCGACGCCGAACGTCTCGGCGTCCTCGCGGGCGCTATCGAGCAGTTGCTGTGAGTTCTTGTCTATCTCATCGGATCGATCGGCGGCAGCCGAAAGCGCCGTCTGGTCGGGGACGGTGACGACGTGGGTCGCGATCACGGTCCCGCCGCGCTGTTTGGCGATGGCGCTGGCGAGCGTGATGAGGTCCTGTTCGTGTTCGGGGTTGGCCAGTGGCACCATCACGCGGTACTGCCCGCCGTCGGGCTGGACGCCGGCGGCAGCGCTAACGGCCGCGTCGGGCATTTCGTCGGACCGCGAAATGATGTGTTTCGACAGAATTCCCTGTTTTTCCGTGCGTGAACGAGCGTAGAATCCGTACCACAGTATCGCCGCAGCGGCGATACCGAAAGACAGCAACAGCGCGTCGGTAGCGACGAACACCAGTAGTGCGAAGGAGAGCACAACACCGAGAATCGGTAGCAGGGGATACAGCGGAACCACGAAATCCGGCGTGTACTCTTCGGGGTTCACGTACCGCATGACGATGAGTGCGACGTTGAGCAAGCCATAGATGATGAGATGCAGTCCCGACGCAGCGCCCGAGAGGAGCGTCAGATCCCCGATGACGATAAACAGGAGAATCAGGCCGCCGGTGATGCCGATCGCCCTGTACGGCGTCCCGTAGCGGGGATGTATCTCATTGAGGGCCGGCGTGACAATCCGGTCACGTCCCATAGCGAAGTTGATACGCGAGGACGCGAGGATAGAGGCGTTCGCGCTGGAGGCAGTGGCGAGCAAGCCACCGAACAAGAGCGCACCGCCCATTGCGGCCCCCTGAATGTAGCTCCCGACCTCGACGACGGCGATCGGGTTCTCGGCGTCGGAACTGATGATGTCCGCGATGAACCCCTGTGGGACGGCCGCGCTCATAATCACGAGGACGAGCGCGTAGATGACGGTCACGATGACGACGCTGCCGATGACTGCCCGCGGAAGGTTCTTTCCGGGGTCTTTGATCTCCTCGGCCACGCTCGTAATCTGGACGAAGCCGAGGTAGGAGACGAAGATGAGTCCCGTGGTCTCCAGCGTGGTAACCACGTCAGTAGCGGCCGGCAGGTTCGACGGCTCGGCCCGGAGCGTTCCGAGGAGTGTGAACACAGTGAGGATGGCGATAAGCAGGACGACGATGATGTTCTGCAGCCGGCCGGTCTCTTTTGCGCCGACGTAGTTGATAAAGACGAAGAACGCGCCACCGGCGAGTGCGACCAGCTTTACGACGGCAATCGATACCGGGCCGACAGCGACACTGCCGGAGAGGCCGAAGATGCGAGCAATGTACCGGCCGAACCCGACCATATAGAAGGCGCTGGCGAAGGCCAGACCGAGCCAGTTGGCCCAGCCGGCGACCGAGCCGAACATCGGCCCGAGCGCGTGGTTGACGTAGTAGTAGGCTCCGCCGGAACGAGGCATCGCCGTGCCGAGTTCGCTGGCCGACAGCGCCGTGAACATGGCGATGACGCCGCCCAGAACGAACGCAACTGATGCCAGCGACCCCGCGTTGAGGATGGCCTCACCCGGCAGGACGAAGATGCCAGCACCGATCATTGTCCCGACGCCGATGGTCAGCGCCGCCAGCGGCCCGAGGTCCTTGGCAAGGTCTTCCTCGCTCATGTTCCATCCTCTCGGGGGAGGGCGATGACGGGGCGGTCCGCATTTGTCACCAGTTTCAGGGAGATGTCACCGGAGAGAAACTGCATGACCCGGTTCCCACCACGGGACCGATAGGCAATGGCGCTGGCATCCACTTCGTCAGCGGCCTCGAATATTTTCGCCACGACATCCCGGCCGTACGCGGTATGTTCGCTGGCGTTGGGGAACACTGATCGGACGGCAGCGTACGCTTCTTCGGCCAGTTCTTCGGATTGTTCGACCGGCGTCTTGTCCGGAACGCCACCGCCCTTTTCGACGACGTGCAGGGCTGTCACGCTGCTCGGCTCGTACGGTTCAAGCGCCTTTGCTGTCGCCAACGCATCGTCTTCGGTAGCGACAGGAAGAACTACGTGGCCGAGGAGACCCTCGTCCGTGGGCTCACTGCTCATAGTGGTGAGTGAAGCCACTCGCTGTTAAGCGTGTGTATCCACTTTCTCACATATGAATAAATAGCAAGACACGGGAGGGACCAGCCTGACAATTCGGCTTGCTACCCGCGCATGAGCTTCAACACTTCGTCGACGACATCGGTTTCGACGGCGAGAATATACTGCTCCTCAGCCTCCAGAACCGTATCAGCTCCCGCGAGTTCCGTTCGGTCCGCCGTCGAGATCAGCAGACTGCCGGACGGCAGCGCGATTTCGTCGAGACGACGCCCTGCCACGGGAGCGGACGGGGCGACGGTCACCTTGATGATATCGAGGTCAGCGGTCGGATAAACGAGCGTCCGGATGTCTTCACCGGTCAGGATATCAGCCGCGTGGTCGCCACCGAGATACTCGGGCAGCAGCGTCGCATCGACGACTTCGTCGTACTCGTGATTTGCCTCCGTCTCCGCTCTTGCGATGGTTCGAATCGAGGGCGCGTACTGTTGGGCCTCCATGCAGATGGCGAGGTTCGTGCCCGGTTCGTCAGTGAGTGCGGCGATAGCGTCGGCCTCGGCCAGATTGGCCTGTTGCAGTATCGACGGTCGCGTGGCGTCACCATGGATGACCGGCCCGATATACGCATCTGACAGCGCCTCGACGCGCTCCTCGTCGGACTCGATCAGCAGTACGTCGTGCCCCTGATCGACGAGGTTCTCGGCGGTCTGTTTCCCGACGCGTCCGCCGCCGGCGATGATGAATCGCTTTGTCCGGGCCATTAGCGTACTGTTGAGAACGTGCCATCTTCAATGCCCCGACAGTTCCAGCCGACTGAGAACATGGTCGACCATACTGAGGGGTCAGTCAGCAGAAGCTTTTATCAAATCCCCTCACAGTTCCTACAATAGAAGAATTTACCCTGGTACTCAAATGGACCGAACGGAGTACATACAGCGTACGATGGACGGCGTGCCAATTACAAACAGGATGCATGAGTAAGAGCCAGACACGGTCGCCCGAGGCTGAACTCGGGCTACTTGACGCGACGATGATCGGGATGGGGGCGATGATCGGGGCCGGTATTTTCGTCTTAACAGGGCTGGCCGCCGAAATCGCTGGGCCAGCCGCGATTCTCGTCTTCGCACTGAACGGTGTCGTGACAGCGTTCACAGGCCTTTCCTACGCGGAGCTTGCCGCTTCGATCCCGAAGAGCGGCGGTGGCTACGCGTTCGTGCGGGAGATATTCGACGACTTCGCCTCGTTCATCATGGGCTGGATGCTCTGGTTCGCCTACATGATTGCGGGGGCACTGTATGCGCTGGGCTTTGCGCCAAACTTTCTCGAACTGTTGCACGTCTACGGCGTGGTTCCGTCACCGGACGAGATCGGTGCTGTTGCAGTTCCGGTCATTGATATCGGGCTCCCACCGGCCTTCTTGCTTGCGTTTATCGCGGTTCTGGGCCTTGTGGCGCTCAACGCCGTCTCGACGGCTGCAAGCGGTAGTGTCGAGACGATTTTCACCATCATCAAAGTCTCCATTCTGGTCGTGTTCGTCGCGTTCGGACTCACGTCACCGATGTTTTCCGGGGCCGAATTCCAGCCGCTGTTTCCGGAAGGGAGCGGGGCGGCTGCCGTCCTGCCGGCGATGGGGCTCACCTTCATCGCCTTCGAGGGGTACGACCTCATCACCACTGTCACGGAGGAAGTACAGAACCCGCGGGAAAATATCCCCAAAGCGATTTTTATTAGCCTCGCTGTGACTGTCGTGGTCTATCTGGCAGTTGTAACAGTTGCCATCGGGACGCTCGGGGCCGAGGGGCTTGCCGACGCTGGCGAAGCTGGCATCGCCACGGCAGCGACATCGTTCATGCCGACTGGCCTACCGATTATCCAGAACGGTGGGGCACTCATCGTCTTTGGCGCTGTGTTCTCGACGCTCACCGCTCTCAATGCCGTCGTCATCGCGTCGTCACGCGTCGCGTTCTCGATGGGGCGTGAAGGGCAGTTACTCCCTTCGATTGGCCAGATCCACCACCGCTACGGGACGCCGTTCGTTGCCATCCTCACCAGTGCCATCGTGATGCTTGGCTCAGTCGCATTGCCGACGCAGAGCGCCGGCAATATGTCGAGCCTGTTTTTCCTGCTTTCGTTCATTATCGTCAACGTCGCGGTCATCAGACTCCGCAGGGAACGACCGAACATGAACCGGCCGTACGAGATGCCGTTCTACCCGGCACCGCCGATAATCGGTATCGCACTCAATCTGATTCTGACGGGGGTGCTGATAGAGTTCCTGCTCCGGACGGATCCACTGGCACTGGGACTCAGCGTCGCATGGATCTTGCTCGGCGCAGTCGTGTATTTCGCCCTCAAACGGATAAAGCAGCAATCGGACCGCGAGCAAGCGACTGCCGCCAGCGAAATAAAACCCGAGGCTGAAGACTAACTCATGACCCGAACACTCGAGATTATCATCGCAGGTGGTGGGCGCGTTGGTTTCCAGACAGCCGAGATACTCGCCGACCGCGGCCACGATGTGACGATTATCGAACGTGACGAGCGGATGGTTTCGGATATCGCCGATCAGTGGGTAGCGACGGTTATCCAGGGCGACGCGACGGACCCGGACATCATCGAACAGGCAGGCATTGAGCGAGCGGACGCAATTGCCGCGCTCACGGGTGAAGCCGGGCTGAACCTTGCGGTCTGTTTAGCTGCTGCGGAGCTAACACCCGAGATCCGAACGGTCGCGCGTATCGACCGCACAGCCGGTGAGACGTACACCCGGTTTGTCGACGCGGTGGTCTTTCCCGAACGGGCCGGTGCGAGGGTGGCAGCAAACGAAATCCTGGGGAGCGATGTCCAGACGCTTGCCGACGTGACTGGGACCCTCGACATCATGCTCGTCCGCGTCGCTGACGGCGCCCCGGCTGCCGGAAAAGCACTCACAGACGTCCGCTTTCCCGAGGGAACCCTCGTTGTGTCCGACGATAACGGTGAGAAGATCGCCCGTGCAGACACAACCCTGACACCGGGGAGACGCTACGTTATCGCCGTTGAACCTGATGTCGTCGATGAGGTACTGAACTTGATGCGCGGCTAATGACTTGTGATCAGCCCTGCTCTCCCAGACCTCTCCGCGTGATTCGCTTGGTCCCACGAATAGCCATCGGCGGTCGGGACGCGACACAGGGAGGCGTGAAAATCCGTCGCTGTAGTACGACCAGCCGCGGCACTTAGACGCGCCGGGACAGCGACGCTCGGAGTTCGCCGGCAAGCTCCCGGTGCCCGTCTTCGGCGAGGCTGTCGGTGACGACCTTCAGCGCAGCCGCGGAGCCGCCGACGTAGAGACTCCCGCCGTCTTTCTCGACCACCACTACGTCAGTCACTTCGGCGACGGCCCGGAGGCTTGCCCGGGCGTCGTCGGTCACGTCGCCAAGCAGGAACGTGAGCGTCGCGCCGTCGTCGGTCCCCCCGGCGACCGTCTCGCCGAGCGCCTGATGGCGCGCCACTTCCCGCAGCGTCACGTCGGTCAGTTCCGCTACGGTGGGACCGGAGTCGGTCTCCGGTCGTGTCGTCCGCTCGTCGCCGAGCGCGTCGGCCACTTTGACCACGTCGTGGGTTTCACGCGTATCGTGTGTTCGGATAATGTGTGCGCCGCGCTCGGCTTCCATCGTCGCCGCGGCCAGTGACACGGCGAGCTGGTTCTCCGTTTCGGGCTGGTCGGCCAGATCGCCGAGGAAGTCCTCGCGGTTGGTTGCGGTGAGCATCGGCCGGTCGAAGGCGCGGAATTCCCGGAGGCGGCGGAACATCTCCCAGTTATCCTCGAACTCCTTGCCGTCGTACCAGCCGCCGAAGGCCGGATCGATGATGGTCTTGTCCGTGAACCCGTCTCGCTGGAGCGCCTCGAAGATGTCGTCGATAGTTTTCAGCGCACCGGGACTGGCCAGGTCCGGCGGACTGGCCATCTTGACAACTGGCATATCGTGGTCTTCGATGACGCCTTTCATGTCCGGGTCGGCGAAGCCACACACGTCGTTGATGAGGTCGAAACCGTGGCCGATGGCCTCCTCAGCAACCTCGGCATAGCGCGTTTCGAGCGACAGCGGCACGTCGGCGTCGAGTTCGTCGACGAGCGGCGCGACCTCTTCGAGCCGGTCTTTCTCCATCTCGACCGGCTTGGACTCGTATTTGGGGTTCGCTGACTGGAGGCCAACATCAATGATGTCCGCGCCGGCGGGGACGAGGTTCTCCTCGATAGCCTCGGCGGCCTCCGCGGGGTCCAGATACACGCTCGGCTTGTACCCGGAGTTCGAACTCATGTTCAGCACGCTCATGACGCGTGTCGGGTGCCCATCGCCCACCGGGAGGCCGTCGATTTCGACCGTTCGCATACCGCTCTCTGAGGACTGTGGATACAAAGGTCCCGCGACATCGGTGGAACGACGACGCTATATTATCGATCAGTGACATCGAATCTCGGAGTTTTATATACAACCTTGCATGATTTGTACGGGATGGGTGGGGAATTAACGGTCGCATTCGATCTCGATTCGTTCGAGGCCGTAACACAGCAGTTGATCGCTGCGGAGTCCGAGCGTGAGATATGCGAGATCGCGATGTCGGGGATTTCGTCCGTGTTCGACGTGCCACTCGGAGCGCTGTGGCTGTATGACAGTGACGCTTCGGAACTGCAGTTGGCGGCGTCGACGGAGCGGGCGGACGAGGTATTCGACTGGCCGGTTACCTACAGACCCGGCAACAGTCTTTCCTGGGAGGCGTTCGAGCAGGACGAAGTTCGGACGTACTCCGAACTCGACGACGAGCGGCGCCAGTACAACGAGAACTCGCCTGTCAGCAGCGAGATCATCTTGCCGCTTGCTGAGTACGGCGTTATCAACATCGGCTCGCTTACTCCCGTTACGTTTGACGGCGAAACGCTTCGATTCGCCCGGATGTACGCGACGCACGTGCAGGCGGCACTGCAGAAAGCCGAGCGCGAACACGACCTCCGCGTCCAGCGCGACCGGATGGAACAATTCATCGGCGTCGTCTCCCATGATCTCAGAAATCCGCTCCACGTTGTCGAGGGGCGGCTCGAACTCGTGCGCGAGACCGGTGACCTGTCCCATCTCGAAGATGCGGAGGAAGGTGTGGCTCGCATGGAAGCGCTCATCGACGACCTGCTGACCCTCGCAAAGAAGGGGTATGCGGTCGAAGACCGAACTGCGATTTCGCTCGATACCATTGTCGAACAGACCTGGGAGATGGCCAGAACGGACGACGCGACGTTGCAGATCGAAGGGTCCGCCCCGGTGTTCGGTGACCAGAACCGCCTCAAACAGGTGTTCGAGAACCTCTTTCGGAACGCGGCGGACCACGCGGGCGACGACGTGACCGTCTGGGTTGGTCCGATTCTCGACGACGGGACAGCCGAGATAGATAGTGAGGACGAGCGAGCCGAGGGCCGCGTGACAGGCTTCTACGTCGCTGACGACGGACCCGGTATCCCATCCGACAAGCTGCACGACGTTCTCTCGGTCGACGGCTTTTCAGGCGGTGACAACGGCCTCGGCCTGTCTATCGTTGCACAGATCACCGACGCCCACGGCTGGGACATCTCGACGACAGAGAGCAGGGCCGGCGGCGCACGATTCGAAGTGACTGACGGGACAAAACCGGTCTCACCCTTCCACTCCTGGTAGTGCGGATACGGCGACCGACAGCACCCGAACTGGGAGCCAGTGCTGTCCGCGACGGGATTGACAGATTTATTTGCTCGCCCACTGTATGGTACGTCAGTGCAGACCCCGGAACAGGACATCGAGGCCGTGCTGAAGGAGTCAGGCCCGGATTACGAGGGGTTCCAGTTCGAGACCCCGGGAGGGGGCCACCAGAGCGATGTCTACATGGTGACACTGCGCCACAACGGCGAGGCGTACGAGGTGGTCGTGAAGTTCAAGCCACAGGGCGATGTCCCGTTCGCCGTCGAACCCTGTCTCCACGACTTCGTCGCCGCCCGGACCGACGTCCCTGTTCCACGTATCCTCGTCTACGAAGACGACCCCGACGCCGACGTGCCGCCGTATTTTGTCACCGAACGCATCCATGGCGAAAATCTGGCCGAAGAGTTCGCCGGGCTTTCGACCGAGGACCGACGGCGGGTGCTAGCCCAGTCCGGTCGGATACTCGGCGATATGCATTCCGAGATCGGGTTCGAGGCGTTCGGTCGCCTCACGCTCCACGACGACCGGATCATCGTGAGTGACTGGATGGGCAACTGGCGGGAGTACTTCGAAAGTCTCACCAGATCCCACCTCACTCACCTTGATGGGACGCCCTTCGAGGACATGACAGACCGGGCGTGGGACTGTATCGAACCGGCCCTGAGTATGGTGCCCGAAGACGGCGTTCCGCGGCTGGTACACGACGATTTCAGGCCGGCGAACCTGATGTTCGAGCAGACGGAGGATGCGCCGATTACAGCTGTCCTCGACTGGCAGGACGTGCTCGCGGCGCTGCCGGAGTACAATCTCGCACAGACCGAGTTCCTCTTCATCGACTCGTCGTTTCAGGACCCGGAACTGCGCGAATCGCTCCGAACAGTGTTCCACGAGGGCTATCAGGAGATGCGCCCAATGGAGTTTGACGAGGGGTACGAGCAGCGACGGCCCCTCTACCAACTCTCGACGCTCCTGTGGCGGATGGCCGGCTTTGAGGCCGTCTTCGACGACGAGTCCGGCCTCGCCGCCGCTCGGGCTGAAGCCCAGTACCGCCAGCAGTTCGAGCGGCTCGTCGAGGAGATACAGACGAATTAGGCCGTTTCGGGCGGTTGGCCGCTGTCGACAAGCTCCCACACGGACTCCCAGTCGAGTGTCGTCTGTGCGCCGGGTGACTGCGCTGCGAGTGCACCACAGGCGTTGGCGACTGCGAGCGCACGCTCCGGGTCGGCCGCCTGTGCGTTGGCGAGAAGGTACCCTGCCGCGAACGCGTCCCCCGCGCCTGCGGTGTCCACAGATTCTATGGGATACCCGGCGTTCGTGACTGTCCGGTCGTCGACATAGGCCGTCGCGCCGCGGTCCCCGTGTTTGACGACGACTGTCGGCACTGTGTCGAAAAGGCCGCTGTCCTCGGCGTGGTCGGCCTCCCGGTCGTTGCAAAACAAGATATCCGCGTGTGAGAGCACCGCCGAGTAATCGCGGTACGGGAGCCGGCGACCGGGGTCGAAGCTCACCGGAACGTCCGCGGCCGCGGCGTCGCGTGCAAGCGTCGCAGCCGTCGCGGGATCCTGGCCGGTCAGGTGGAGGTGGTCGGCCTCGGCCAGGGTCTCGGCCGGGAGGTCCGACGCGTTGAACGCCTCGTTGGCCCCGTCGTTTCCAAGCACGGCGACGTCGCCGTTTTCGTCCACAATGAGGTATTTCACGGCCGTCGACTCGTCCGACTCGACCAGCAACGTCTCGACGCCGGTGGCTGCCAGTTCGCGCCGGGCCATGGTGCCGTGGTCGTCCCGGCCGACGCTACCGAGGACCAGCGGGTCCGCATCAAGTCCAGCCAGTGCGACGGCCGCGTTCGATGCGCTCCCCCCGCTAGACTGTGACCGGTCAGTGATGCGCCCCTCGCCGTCGGGCTCCGGAAGGTGGTCGACGTGGAGCGTCACGTCCCAGTTGACGTGGCCGGCACAGATGACGCGCATATCCACGGCTGGGTGGGGCGGTGTGATAGCAGTTTCCCACTGGGATATATGCAGCATGTTTAACACTGACCGGAACGGACCGGCGCACATGGCAACGGTCCCCGATAGCGTCCTCCCGATGAGTTGTCGGACCGGCATACGATTACTACAGCCAGAGGTGACTGCGTGATGCGTCACGGTGTGGCTGTCCTCGCCTGCTTGGTCGTCGTCGGCTCGCTTCCGCTGTCAGTCGCCGGCGCGAGCGTCAACGCGTCAATCTCGAACGTCGATGTGTCGCCGTCATCGCCAGCACCGGGCGAAACTGTTACGTTCGACACGACTGTCCGGAATCTTGAGAGTAGCGATGCCCCGCTCGAAATCAACGATATTGCAATCCGGAAGTCGGGCGGCAGAGGCATCACAGAGTACGAACGCGTCTCGGACCTTGGCTCGATTTCGCCGGGTAGCACACTGGAAGTACCGCTGACTGCCTCGTTTGATTCGGCCGGAAGCAAGGACCTCCGCGTCATTGTGTATGGTCGTGACCGCGGGACCGGCGACAACGTCGAACTCAAATATCCGGTCCAGTTGAACGTTCAGGAGCGTCACCCGCAGATGGATATCACGGCCAACGACTCCGTCGCCGGCGTTGAGTCGACCGGCGACGTCACCGTCGCAAACGGGCTTGACACCCAGATAACGAACGTTGAGGTTGTCGTCGAAGGCGATGGCGTCAAAATGACAAAGAGTCGGACAGTCAGATCAAGCGTCGCAGAGAACGGCTCGATTACAGCCCCGTTCCGGTTCCGACCCGAATCCGCCGGCGAACACTCGCTGACCGCAACAATCAGCTACACGGTTGACGGAGACACTACCCGTAGTACGACGCGGACGACAGTCATCGATTCTGACCCGCTCCGGAACAGCGTGGAACTCGATACGACTGCGGTCGGCAGCGGCACTGACCGCGCGTTGCGGGTCGCGGTTTCGAACGGGGCCAACGCTCCGCTCTCGGATGTCATGATCAGTGCAACGTCGGAGAACGCGTCGTTCCAGCGTGTCCTGCTTGAGAACATCTCAGCCAGTACGACCCGGCAGGTGCGACTGAACGCCACGATGGACGAACCCCGCGCGGATGTCACCGTCACGGCTAACTACGAACTCGGGACCGAAACGGAGCAGATGACGACCGAAACGACGCTCCGATCCGTCCCGGGAACCATAGACCTCACCGGTCTGGACGTAATCCGACAGGGGGGACGCCTCCAGATTTCAGGGAGTGCAAGCAACGTCGGGTCGACGGATGCGGACAGCGTCCTCGTCAGCGTCGTCAATACCGAAAGCGTCACTCCGGCGACCCCGAATCGCGATTACTTCGTCGGCACGGTCCCAGCCAGCGACTTCGTCTCCTTCGACGTGTACGCCCGAACGACGGGGAACGTCACGTCGGTGCCACTGGAGGTGACCTACCTCGTCGACGACACGCGGAAGCGACAGACGTTCGACGTCGATATCGACCGGCTGGGTGGTTCGGCACAGCAGGCGGACCAGAACGACGACAGCGAGGCCGGTGACCAGAACAGTATGTTACCGGTGTTCATCGCCGGCGGACTGGCGCTACTGGTCGTCGTCGGTGTCCTCGTGCGTCGCTACCGCCGCGGTGACGACGATATCGAGGTATGACGGTCATCGACGCACAGGGACTGGTCAAGCGCTACCGCACCGGCGGCCAGACCCTCTACGCACTGGCGGGTATCGACTTCGCCCTCGAAGCCGGCGAGTTCGTCTCGATTATGGGCCCCAGCGGCAGTGGCAAGACAACCCTGCTGAATATCCTTGGACTGCTGGATACGCCGACGGAGGGGACCGTCCTGCTTGAGGGGCAGGACGTGACTGGACTCGGCGACAGCAAGCGGACCGCGCTCCGCAAGCAAACGATCGGGTTCGTGTTCCAGCATTTCTATCTCCTGCCGACGTTGACTGCCGTCGAGAACGTCGAAGTACCACTGCTGTTGGACAGTGACCCGCAAGTCAAAAAGCGGGCCAGAACGCTCTTAGAGCGGCTTGGGCTCGGTGACCGACTGGGCCACAAGCCCGACGAACTCTCCGGCGGCCAGAAACAACGCGTCGCTATCGCCCGCTCGCTCATCAACAGCCCGAAGGTCGTTCTCGCCGACGAACCGACGGGTAACCTCGACAGCGAAACCGGGCGGCAGATACTCGACGAGTTCCAACGTATCGCCGACGAAGACGACGTAGCAATCGTCGCAGTCACCCACGACGACCTGGTCAACGAATACGTTGACCGGACCGTCCATCTGGTTGACGGCACCATCGGGAGGGAACGAAAAAATGGCAGGTAGGTTCTTCCCGGCCGCACTGATGGCGCGGCGCAACCTCACGCGAACGAAGATGCGGTCGTTGCTGGCGTCGCTGGGTATTGTCATCGGTGTCGTTGCCATCGCTTCGCTGGGGATGTTCGGCGTCGCGCTCCAGTACTCGTTTACCCAGAACCTCGGCAACGTCGGAAACCAGCTCACGGTGTACCCGAACTCCGGCGAAAACATCACTGAACTCACCGAACGCGATATCCGTACGATCCGCAGAGAGGCCAGTCCGACAGCAACTGTCTCGCCGGTAAAGACTCGCGTGGAGCCGGTGTCGTACAACCGCGAGGACGCAGTTAGGGAAACAATATACGGCGTTGAGAACCCGGCGGAGTTGTACGAGGCCAAGGAGGGACGGGTATCGCCGTTCCGATCCGGTGCGCTTGTCGGCTCGAACGTCGCGGAGGAGCACGACCTGCATCCGGGGAGCCAGATCACTGTCAACGGGACCAGTGTCCGTATCCGGGCCGTGCTCGAAGAAGGTGACCCGTTCTCCTCGACGAACCCCGACAACCGAGTTATCATGCCGGCCACGTCGTTCAGCCAGCGTGGCTACTCGGAAGTGTACGTTATCGAGTCCACCGGGACGCAGGCCAACGAAACGGCCATGGGGATACGCAACTCCCTCAACGACCGCGAGGAGCGAGTCTTCGTTCAGGAACTGGGCTCTCTCGTCGATACCATCGAGGAGCAGTTCCAGATCATCAACACTGTCCTCGCCGGCATCGCATCTATTTCGCTGCTCGTGGCCGGCATCTCGATTCTCAACGTCATGCTGATGTCCACTGTCGAACGCCGGGAAGAAATCGGCGTCCTCAGAGCTGTCGGCTACCAGAAGCGGGATGTCCTCAAAGTGATGTTGATGGAAGCGACGCTGCTCGGGTTCCTCGGCGGCATCGCTGGTGTCATTCTGAGTCTCGGTGCCGGGCTGGCGATAAACCACTACGCCGTCGGTGACGCGATGGCCGTCTTCAGGCTACCGAACGCCTGGTACGTTGGTGCGGCGTTCGCCTTTGGGGTGCTGACGAGTATTGTTAGCGGGCTGTATCCGGCTTGGAAGGCGGCGAGCGAAGAGCCAGTCGACGCGCTACGCGGTTAAATCGTCGCGTTGACGCCCGGTTCCAGCAGCGGGTCGGTCCGGTCGACCGACAGGGAGTCGAACTGCGCGAGCCAATCCTCGTCGCCGCGCTCGAAGGCCTCCAGCGCGTCACCGACAGTGTAGGTCCGTTCCGTGTCCGAGCACGGGAACACGCCTTCTAGGTCGTCACTGTCGTAGATCGCCAGCGAGACGACCGGGAACACGACCACGTCGTCGACACGGTCCATCCCGACGTAGCTTCGGTTCCGCCGCTCGAACGCCGGTTCGAGCGAGTGGCCGTTCTGGCCTGCCCAGTCTGTGAACTCCTCGTAGGTCCGGATGGCTTCCGACCGCTTGTCTTCCGCCATCGTCCTGATCCGCTGCCACTCACCGGCCAGCATTGACTCGCTGAACACGCCGTTGGCCTCCAGTCGCTTCACCCGATTGAGCACCTGCTGTTGTGCGTCGAACGTGCCGTACGTATCTCCACGAAGATACAGTTCTGCCCGAAGATGTGTGTCCCCTGTCATAGCTTTCTCATCGCTAGCTTCTCCAGAGACCCTCAAAACTCTTTCCCAGACTTATGTGCTAACACACGGCACGAATCTACATTCGAGAATCATTGGTTTGAGGGGCTCTATATCCATAATATAGAGTATTCACCTGAATATAGAACACCCTTATACTATTAGTACATCAACAATTATATTCCTCTTGGGTCGATGTTAGTTTCGATATCTGTCGAACAAACGTACGGTGTGTCTCTACCAGTTTAGACGGCAAATTTACAAATTTATAAGAAAGTAAATAGTTGTCTGTCGGGAGCCTTGGTGCTCAAGCGTTCCCGTGACGGACAGTTCGAGATCGCGCTGGTCGGGGCTCCACAGTTCTCGGTCGACCCCCGCACCCGATATGGTCGCCAGATGTGTCTGCTACATTTGCCGGTTCAGGGACCGCCGCGTGCGAGAATATTCGATAGCTGCCGAAATCGTAGCCCACCTTCGTCGAAATACAGTCAACCGTGCACCGTGAGCAGACTCCTGTCGGTCACTCACATCGCGCTGCTCGCTGGGCGCTCCGTGCACGGCTTCAGGTGCTCGCTACTCGTCCGCTACAAAAACGGCTGATAGTTCGCAGCCGAGACTGCTCGCTGATTCAATCGTCCGCTACACAGACGCTTGACAGTTTGCAGCCGAGACTGCTCACCGATTCAATCGTCTGCGTGCGCTTCCGCACCACTCGCAACAACGTCAATCTCGCCGGCATCCAGCTCCTCTTCGATTTCCCGGGCGGCCTGCACCATGTTCTCCATCTTCCCGCGGGCGACCTCACGAGGCAGGAGCTTCACGCCACAGTCCGGCGAAACGGTGAGTCGCTCCGGGGGCACGACTTCCAGCCCCTTCTTGATGTTCTCCTTGATTTCCGCAACGGATTCGACCTCCGCGGTGTGGGCGTCCAGCACGCCCATTGCGAAGTCCTTCGTGAACTCGTGCTCTTTGAACACGTCGAGCTGGTCGTAGTCGCCGTTGGCGAGTTCCAGGTCGTACTCGTGGACCGGGTAGTCCAGAATTTCGGGGTAGATGCGCGAGTAGTCGCCGTAACAGACGTGCAGGCCCAGACGCACGTCGTCGGGAATCTCGTCGACGATGCGTTCCAGACACTCGCCGACGATGGCGTGGTCGTCCGGCGTCGTGGCCAGTGCCGGCTCGTCGATCTGGATGTAGCGAGCGCCAGCCTCGACCAGTGCCTCGATTTCCTCGTTGACGAGGTCCGCCAGTTCGTAGGCTAGCTGCTCCTCGCTGTCGTACACTTCGTTGAACGACCAGTTGGCGAGCGTGTACGGCCCCGTAATCGGGACCTTGACAGGTCGCTCGGCGACCTCGTCGGTAAACTCGAACTCCTCGACGAGCCACTGCTCGCCGTACTCGACCTCGTCGGCGACGCTCGGCTTGTCGAAGTAGTTGTGACCCCACACCTTCACGCGGCCGTTGAACTCGTAGCCGTCGATGCGGTGAGCGAAGTACTCCACCATCTCGTTGCGGCGCATCTCGCCGTCACAGATGACATCGAGGCCTGCACGCTCGTGCTCGTGGGTAATGAGCCGTGAGGCGTCGTCTTTCGATTCCTCCCACTCGTCCTCGCCGAAGTCAGCGTCCTCGTCCTCGAACAGCTCTCGGGCACGGTCGTGCCATTTGGGCTTGGGGTAGGAGCCGACGACGGTCGTCAGCAGGAAGTGGTCGTTCGGGTGGTCCGCCGGTTTGAACTGGTCTCGTGGTCCTGTCATCGTTTATGCCTCCGCCGCCTCCAGGTCAGCGGCGTTTGCGAGTGCTTCGAGCTTGTCTTCGAACTTGTTCACCGGGAGATAGAACGTTTCCGTGTTCGCTGTCGCGTAGACGGTGTCGTAAGCGGTGTTGGTTTGCTGTTCGAACCAGTCGATGCGGTCCCGAATCGTTTCGGGTGACTCGACGAGCGTGTTCTGGCCGTCGACGACGCCCAGTGCCACGTCGTCCTTGGTGCCGTACTCCTGCACGTTGTAGACTGTCTGGTCGTGGTTCGCCACGAGGTCGAAGCCGATGGCGTCCACGTCGGCGTCCATCAGGTGCGCGTAGGCCTTCTCCTCGATTGCGCCCCAGTAGGTGTGGGCGACGACCTCGGCGTCGGCGGCTGAGGCGACGGCGTCGATTGCTTCCGCGGCGCGCTCGTCCTCGCCATCGGCGGGTGCGTTCTCGACCAGCGACGGCTCAAGCAGGAACAGCGTCTCGACATCCGGGAACGCGTTCACTTCCTCGACGAGGAAGTCGGCGATGGCGTCGAGGAACGCGGCGTCGTCGCCGTAGTGCTCGTCCGTCGCGAGGTCCGCAAGCGAGTACGGGCCAGGGAGCACGGCCTGAAGGCCGTCGTCGACGTGGTCAGCCGCGGCATTGAGGTCCGCGGCAACGTCGCCGCCGTCGGCGGAGAGGTCGCCCTGCACGACCGGGTCTCGGTAGAAGTTGTTGTTGTCGTAGTAGCGGACGATGCCTTTCGTCTCCACGCTGTCGTGGACCGCGAGCGGGTGTGCGAGCATGTCGTCCCAGCGGAGTTGACCCTCGACGACGCGGTCGAGTCCGGCGTCCTGCTGGACGGCGATGACGTCCTCGCGGGCCTTGTCGTAGGCCGCGACAACCTCACCGGATTCGTCGCCCGAGATGAGGTCGGTCTTCTGATGGCCCTTCAGATCTGCCAGTTCGTCCTTGGCCCAGTCCGGGAGCGGAAAGAGCCCAGGGGTCGTGGCGATTACCTGTGTCATTGCCAAGGAGTAGTCAATGACGGGCTTTAATATTTCCTATTCACTAAAATGCTTAACAGTAATTAAACTCGATAGAACCGCAGGACGACGAGGGCCTCGTATGGGTGCTTTTCACTCGCAAGCTGCTCGCTCGCCAGCCCGTGTTCGCTCGCGTACGCTCGCACTGCAGCCGGGTCCGTGAGACTGCTGACGAGCATGAGCGCTTCGCCGCCCGGGGCCAGCACGCGGTCGACGGTTTCGAGAAACGGGTCGACGAGTCGCCGTCCGTCGTCGCCGCCCGACAGCGCGTGTTCCATCCAGTCGTCCCATTCCTGCTCAGGCGGAGTCGGCAAATAGGGCGGATTGAACGCTACAAGGTCGAAGGCCGCTGTCTGAAACGGCTCGACGAGGTCGCCGCGGACGACCGGGACGCCGTTGTCGGCTGCCTCTCGACAGGCCAGCGGGCTCACGTCGACGCCCACCGCCCGTGCCCCGGCGTCGGCGAGCGTCGCGGCGACGTACCCGGAGCCCGTCCCCACGTCGAGGACGGTGTCGTCTACCCCGACTCGCTCCCGGGCCGTCCGGGCAAGTAGGTCCGAATCCTCCGCCGGCTGGTAGACCGACTCGACGCCCCGCTGGTCGGCCAGCGAGGGGCGGTCTTCACCGTCACTCATCTCAGGCCTCCGGCTGACCGACCTCGTACGCGAGTGTCGCCAGCGTGGCGAAGTCGGCCGGCGTGAGCTTCCCGGCGCGGGCGCTCATGAGGTCCTCGTCGGCAGCCTCGACCACCGCATCGGGGTCGCCCAGCCCGGAGATGTGGGCGGTGTTGCGGACGGCGTTGCGCATCGTCTTCCGGCGCTGGGTGAACACCGCCTTCAGGAAGTCCATGAAGAACTCGTCGCTGGGGACGGTGTAGTCGGGTTGCCTCGGCGTCGTCCGGACGAGCGCGCTCGTCACGCGAGGCTGGGGGTCGAACGCTTCCGGCGGCACCGTCTCAACGACCTCCACGTCGGCGTAGTGGCCCGCTGTAACCGACAGCCGCCCGTAGTCGTCCGTTGCCGGGTCGGCGGCCATCCGCTCGGCGAACTCTTGCTGGAACATCAACAGAAGCGGGCGCTGTTCCGGCAGCAACCGAAACGCGATCTCCGAGGATGCGCCGTAGGGCAGATTCGAGATGCTGGCGGTGAACTCGGGCAAGTCGACTTCGAGCGCGTCACCCTCGACGATAGTGAGCCGGTCCGCCGCGACTTCCTCGGCAAACTCCTCACGGAGATGGGCCGCAAAGTCCGGGTCGCGCTCGACTGCAGTCACGCGCTCGGCCACCGTGAGCAGGCGGTCGGTCAGCGCACCCGGGCCTGCGCCGATCTCCAGAACGTGTGAGAGGTCAATGTCGGAATCGGTCGCGTACTGCGGAATCCTGTCGAGCACCCGGTCGTCGACGAGGAAGTGCTGGTCCTTTCGGGTGTCGGCCCGTTTGCCGGCCCGCCGGACGAGCGCGTCGGGGTCCCGACTCCCTGTCTCGGTCGTAGTCATTAGCGAGCCGTAGCGGGTCGCGGTAGAAAAGGGTCGCCTTATACTGGTGGCTGTCAGCTTCGCTTTGCAGCCGACAGTGCTACGAGGACTGCTCCTCGCGCCGGACGAACAGCCGGTACTTCAGGTCGTCGTCCTGTAGTTCTTCGAGTATCCGCTCAACAAGCGTCTCCTTGGGGCTGTGGAGGCCGCTGACGCGCTCTTCGAGGTCCTCGAAGCTCTGGAAGGGTTTTCGCTTTCGCTCGTCGAGAAGCGTGTTCCGGAGCTTCTTCCCGATGCCCGGCAGGAGGTTCAGCTGGTGGAGCCGCAGCGTGATCGGCTGGGCGTCGTTGTAGAAGTCGACGAACCGCTGTTCGTTCGCTTCGACGATCTCCTCGACGGCGTAGTCGAGTTCCGAACGGGCGCCGCTCGGGATATCCTCGAACTCGACTTCCGTCACGCGGCCGAACTCCGTCAGATCCACGCGGTCGCCGAACGCGATGTCAACGTCCTTGTCGTCGAGCTGGAGCTCATAAATGTAGAACTCATCGATGTCGAGCGCATACGCGAGCGGCTCCTTCTGGTGCTGTGGCCGGTCGTCTCCGGGCCGCCCGTGTGGGAGGACATCGAGGACAGCCGCCATCATAGAGTCGCCGCCGCTCTCCGATTCAGTCATGTCTGGCAGTACGAGCACAGCACACTTAATGCCGGTGGATGCCCCGAACCGCGACACGGAGCGCCGTCGCTATCTTCGCTTCCGGTCCAGCGACAGCAAAAGGTGACTCTCGATCGCGTAGCTGGTCGTCGGTGAAAGTAGGGATAGAGCGGCGAAGAGCCGAACTGATGATTGTCCTCGCTACGCGTACTGCTTGACGATATTGAGAATATCGTCGAGTTCGTCGCCGTCGAGCGTGTACCGCTCCTGAGCGAACACGGCGCGGAGCTCGTCGCGGTCCAGCGGCCGCAGGTTCGCGATCTTGTAGGCCGTCGGCGTGTCGACCTTTTCGAGTTCTTCGAGGTCTTCGACCAGCTGCAGCGACTCCTCGGGGTCGAGGAGGGCGAAGCGGTTGACGTGCTCAATCGCCCGCTTGAGCTCGTAGCGCATCTCGCGGTCCTCCTCGGCAGCCCGCTCCATCTCGAGGTCTTCGAGTATCTCCTTGGTCTCCGCGACCGTCAGGAACTCCTCACTGACCTTCTCTTTGAATATCGTCATTCTTGCCGGCGCAGGTGCGCAGCGGTGACGATGATGGTCTTCTCTTTGCCACCGTCGACGATATCGACCTTGTACGCGTCACCCTGTTTCCCCTCGACGGTTCCGGTCTGGCCGTCGAACCGCGGGTGGAAGCGCCCGTTCGGCACGGACGGGTCGATCTTGAGGTGGACTTTTTCGCCGTCGTCGAACTCTTCGACGGCGCGCTGAGGCGGTGAGGTGCCGCGGTCGCGGGGCTTGTTCTTGAGCTTGTCTCGTGTTCCTTCGAGAGGTCCGTTTGAACTAGGCATTCTTGCTCTCCGCTAATCCGGTCGCCCTAATAAAACGTGCGTTCCGTGACTGTCGCCAGCCACGCGTTTGCAGTTGCTACGGAGCCGAGTACAAAACGATAGCGACGAGTCGATTACAGGCGACCGGTGCTCTCGATGGAGACCGACTCGACGTCATCGACGTTCGCAAAGGCCTCTTCGACGGCTTCCGTGCCACCAGTGTCATCAGGGACGATGACTGTCGGCGTCAGCGCGACGAGGCCGAAGGCGACATCCTCGCGCTCGAACCCGTTGATCTTCGTTCCTTCGGGAAGCACGCCCTCGAGACGCTCCTGCAGGTCGTCGAGGTCGACTTCGGGACTCTCCGGCATGACCTTGATCTTGGCTGCTACTTTCCCCATTGTTATGGCCCCATGAAGCCGCAGTCCGGGCATTTGTAGAGGTTGCTCTGCTTCCGGCAGGTGGCACAGCGGTAGATCTGCTGGCCACAGTCCGGGCACTTGAACGCGGCGGCGTTCGTGCCGGCGATGTTGATGCCACACGAGACGCACTTGCGCGCCTGTTTCTGTTGGCTCTCGCTCATACCACTCCGTATCCGACCGCGGCTTTTAACGATTGCCAAACGCGACCGTCACCGCGAGTGACTGCCATGGCCCTAGTTCCCGGGCAGAATGTCCCCGAGCGCAGCGCCGATCGCCATCGGAACGAACGCCACGGCACAGATGCAGGCCGATTCGTAGACGACCGCGGGGTCGGTCGACCACTCGACGAGCCCCCACCCGGTAAGGAGCGCGACGGAAACGACAAGTGCCGTTCCGGTGACGCCGACAAGCCGCCGCGGCACGATCCCCAGTATCCGGTTGGCCACTCGAACATCCTGAAAGTCGGCGACGTACAGAATCGAGATGACCAACGCGATGGCGATGGCGACTGTCGCGACGAGATACAGCGGGTGCTGGGCGATATGCAGTCCAGCATCGACCGTCCCGCCTTCGACGGCCATCGGAATCCCGAACAACAGCGAGCCAAGCAGCGCTTCCGCGAGGTCGGACCGCCCGAAGCCCCAGACGACCCGACCAAAGGTCGCAGGCTCGTGGTCCTGTGAATCGGCGGCCGCACGCATTGCATCCCGGACCTGCCGTCGCTCGTCTTCGGAGTCGACGAGCTGCTCTAGCTCTTGCAGTTCGTCGAACAGCGTCGCGAACTCGTCGTCCTCCCTATCCGGTTCGGCCGGGGGGTCCTCCTGCGTGCTCATCTGAGGTCGGGCTCGCTATCTCGCGTTGGCACGTCCGGGTCGGGGTCGGCACCGGTCGTCGGTGTGCCGTCTTCCCAGACGTAGAACCCCTCGCCGGTGACTGCGCCGCGTTGCCCGTCTGCGACCTTCTGTCGGAGCAGCGCGGGGGGCTCGAACCGTTCATCGAGCCGCTTGGCGAGGCCTTCGAGTGCTGTGAGCACCGTTTCCAGCCCGTGGCGGTCGGCGCGGACGAGCGGCCCGTCACGGTCCGACGCGCCACGCTCGAACGTCCGGTCGATGTCACGAACACCGGCGACACCATCCTCGACCATCCGGATCGCTTCGGCGATGGTAGCGAGTTCGAGGCGGAGCGCGGCGAACCCTGGCGTGTCCCGCACGACGACCGGCGACGCGTCCAGACTCTCGACGAAGTCAGTGACGCGGTCGCGGGTCGCTGCCGTCGTCTGCTCGGCGATGACGACCTCGACGATAGCGCCGTCTGGCGGGTCGACGAGGTTGAGGCCGACGGCACGGTCCGGACTCCGCAGACCAGTAGCGACGGCAGTCACCGACAGTGACGTGTCGCTGACGGCGATGAGCGTCTCGTCCTCGACCATCGTCTCAGTTTCGGCGACCACCTCCCGATGGCTCTCCATCCCGCCAGCGGTTGCATCGATAACGATATCGCTGCCGCTGACGGCGCTTTCGAGTCCTGTGGTTCCGTCGATACCGGCCGAGAGGTCCCCGTTGAGTGCGCGCCGAATCTCGTCGACCCGGTCCATCACGTCCGACGCATCCGTTCCCCGAAGACGCACTTCGTGGCCCGCACGGACACATCGCTGTGCGACATCCCGCCCCCGCTGCCCGGTTCCGAGTACGGCCACAATCATGACAGTACCACCGCACTCCCGGCGTTAATCCTTTACGCCGCGGTCTGCCCTCTCCGCCCTGTACCGCTTGTGGGCTGGACGGCGAGACCGAAGCGACGGCAGTACGCTTTTTTCGACACCGGCTGTACCGCAGAGCATGGACATTGGTGTACTGACGGTCCCTTTGGGTGGGCAGTCACTTGACGAGGCGCTGGCGTATATCAGCGGTCTAGGCGTTGATGCGGTCGAACTGGGGTGCGGCGGCTTCCCTGGCGACGACCACCTCAACCGGCAGACGTATCTCGACAACGAGGAGAAACAGGCCGAACTTGAGGCGCTTCTCGACAAACACGACCTCCGGGTGAGCGCGCTGGCGACACACAACAACCCGCTCCACCCCGACGACGAGCGCGCCGCTGAGGCCGACCGGGAACTCCGGGAGACGATTCGGCTGGCCGACCAGCTCGACGTGAACACTGTCACAGGGTTCTCAGGCTTGCCCGCGGGTGGCCCGAACGACGAGGTCCCGAACTGGATTACCGCCCCGTGGCCGACCGAGCACGCCGACGCCCACGAGTATCAGTGGCGCGTCGCCGACGAATACTGGTCGGACCTCGCGGCCCATGCGGGCGCACATGACGTAGATGTCGCCATCGAGATGCATCCCAACATGCTGGTGTACGAACCCCGCGGGCTACTGGAGTTGCGCCGCCGGACGAACGACCGCATCGGCGCGAACTTCGACCCGTCGCATCTGTACTGGCAGGGTATCGACGTGACAGAGGCCATCCGACTGCTTGGCGACCACGACGCCATCCACCACGTCCACGCCAAGGATACGAAAGTGTACGAGTCAAACGCCCGCGAGAAGGGCGTGCTGGACACTGCGCCGTACACGGACGAGGCGGACCGGTCGTGGCTGTTCCGCTCCATTGGCTATGGCCACGACGAGTCCCACTGGAAGGACGTGGTGTCGACGCTGCGGATGGTCGGCTACGACGGCGCGCTCTCTATCGAACACGAGGACTCGCTCACCAGCGCCCGCGAGGGGCTGGAGAAGGCCGTCGACGTGCTCGACCGCGCTGTTTTCGAGACCCAGCCCGGCGACGCCTACTGGGCTGAGTAAGCAATAGAACCAGCGAAGCGGCCTTTTCCGACACTTAAGCTTATATAGTGTCTGTGAGATACTACGACTGGATTATTCCATCCAGTGACAGTTATGGACATCGAACTCACACACAAGCCCTCGTACACGCTCGTCCGCGCGGCCCTCGACAGCGGCGAATCGATACTCGCCGAACCCGGCGCGATGGTCAGCCACTCACCGACTATCGAAATCGAAACGACGACCAGCCGGGACGGCCTCCTCAGCTCTGCGAAGTCGATGCTCGGCGGTGAATCGCTGCTCGCAAACGAGTTCACCGCCAAGGGCGGCTCCGGAACCGTGACCCTCGCGCCGCCGACGCCGGGCGACGTTCATCATCACGAACTCACCGGCGAGACGCTGTACGCCGTCGACGGGGCGTTCCTCGCGTCCGACCCCGGCATCGACATCGACTCCGAGTTCGGCGGTATCAAGTCGCTGCTGGCCGGCGCGAGTATCACGCCGCTGGCGCTAAAAGGGACCGGGAACGTCCTCATCGAGGCGTTCGGCGGACTGGAGACCGTCGACCTCGACGCCGGCGAGTCCTACACCGTTGACAACGACCACGTCGTCGCCTGGGAAGGGTCGGTCAACTTTGACGCCCGCCGCGTTGGCGGGCTGAAGTCGACGCTACTCAGCGGTGAGGGCCTCGTAATGGACTTCACCGGCCCCGGGACGGTCTGGTACCAGACGCGCGGCCTCGCCTCGTTCACCTCGGCTATCGCGGACGCGCTGCCCGGAACAGGTGACAACGACGGTAACTCAACCGGCATAGACGACTTCATCTGACTGTCGAAAGCCCGCCGGAGAACAACTCCCCTCAGGAGAGCGCTTGCGTGATGTCCGTCGACGACACCATGCCGACGTAGTCCTGATGCTCGTCGATGACTGGGAGGTGCTTGATGTCGTAGGTCGTCATCATCGCGGCGGCCTCGCCCAGTTCGAGCGAGGTCGTCACCCGCTCGACCGGCGACGTCATCACGTCGCCGACGGTCGCCGACGAGAGGTCCTTCCCGCTTGCGACGGCATCAACGATGTCCGTGGTCGTGATAATGCCCGCCTGTGCCCCCGGCACGAAGATACCGTTGATGTTCTGCGCTTGCATCTGCGTCGCGGCCGCTTTGACGGTTTCGTCGGCAGAAATCGTCTCTAACGGCGTCGACATGATGTCCTCAATACGGACGGTCGTTTCAGTGGCCATGCAGTGTCAACACGGGCATCCGGTTTTGGCTTTTCCCTCGGGGCGGCCCGCCGCCCTGCCGTCACCATGAGCGTTATTTCGGCTCCGAGTGAACAGCCGGCTATGACCCTCGATATCGGCATGCTCGGCTATCGGTTTATGGGCAAGGCTCACGCAAACGCGCTGGACCGCCTGCCCATGTTCTTCCCCGAAGCGCCCGCCGTCAACAAGGACGTGCTCGTCGGCCGCGACGAGGACGCGCTGGCCGACGCAGCCGACCAGTTCGGCTTTGACCGGACCGCAACGGACTGGCGGGATATCGTCGACGAGGTTGACGTGTTCTACAACCTTGGCCCGAACCACGTCCACGCCGAGCCGTCCATCGCGGCGCTAGAGGCCGGTACGCCGACGTTCTGCGAGAAGCCACTCGCACCGACGCTCGATACGGCTGAGGAAATGGCCGAGGCCGCTGCTGACGCTGACGTGCCCGCAGGCGCGGCGTTCAACTATCGGTTCGTCCCGGCCATCCAGTACGCGAAGGGACTCATCGACGACGGCGTGCTTGGCGAGATTCACCACTTCCGCGGCCAGTACCTGCAAGATTGGCTGGTCGACCCAGAGGCCCCGTGGTCGTGGCGTAACGACGAGGAGATGGCTGGCAGCGGGGCGCTCGGCGACCTCGGGTCGCACACGATTGACCTAGCCCGGTTCCTGCTTGGCGACACTGCCGGCGAGATAACCGACGTGAGCGGTCACCTCCGAACGTTCACCGAGGAGCGCCCTGTGGAGGGCAGCGACGAGACGCGCCCGGTGACTGTCGACGACGCCTACAGCGCCCAGGTGGCGTTCGACAGCGGCGCAATGGGCACGCTCGAAGCGTCACGGGTCGCCAACGGCCACAAGAACGCTCACACTATCGAAATCGAGGGGTCGAAGGGCGCAATCAAGTTCGACCTCGAACGGCTGAACGAACTGCAGGTGCTCACCGAGGGCGACCGGGGCTTCCAGCAGGTGCTCATTACCGATGAAGACGACCCCTACGTCGACCACTGGTGGCCCCCCGGCCATGTCATCGGCTGGGAGCACACGTTCGTCCACGAGAATTACGAGTTCCTCTCGGCCGTGGCCGACGGTGGGCAACAGGAGCCATCTTTCGCCGACGGACTCGCCGCACAGCAAGTCCTCGACGCTATCGAGCGAAGCGACGACCGCGGCGAGTGGGTCAGCCTGTAGGGCCGCGAACCGAAACCCCCTTTCGGTGGCCACTGGTAGGTCCTGCCATGCTCTCTATCGCGCTGGCCGGGAAACCGAACGCCGGCAAGTCTACTTTCTACAAGGCGGCGACGATGGCCGACGTGGACGTGGGGAACTACCCGTTCACGACCATCGATGCCAACCGCGGAGTCAGCCACGTCCGAACGGAGTGCCCCTGTCTCGACCGGGAGGAACGCTGTGGTGACGACAACTGCCGGGATGGTAAGCGCTACGTCCCGGTGGAGCTCATCGACGTGGCCGGCCTCGTTCCCGGCGCACACGAAGGCCGAGGCCTCGGGAACCAGTTCCTCGACGAGCTGTCGACCGCCGATGTGATCCTCAATGTCGTCGACGCCTCCGGCGGGACCGACGCCGAAGGTGAGCCGGTCGAGGTCGGCGAGCACGACCCTGTCGAGGATGTCCACTTCATCGAAGAGGAGATGGACCTGTGGATCGCCAGCATCGTCGAGCGCAACTGGGAGTCAATCGAACGCCAGTCCCGCTCGCCGGATTTCAAACTCGACGAATCGCTCGTGGACATGCTGGCCGGCGTCGGAGCCTCCGAACTCGACGTGGCGCGGACGCTGCGGGACTTGGAGTATCCCGAGGACCCCATCGCCTGGACCGACGAGCACCGCGAGGCGCTGGCGACGGAGATCCGCCAGCGGACGAAGCCGCTCGTCGTCGTTGCGAACAAGGCCGATATCGCCCCAGAGGGGAACATCGAGGCCCTGCAGGGGGCTGCTGACGTGGTCGTGCCCGCGACGGCCGACGGCGAACTCGCACTGCGCAACGCGGCGCAGGCGGGGGTCATCGACTACGACCCGGGCGACCCGGACTTTGACATCGTCGGCGACGTGAGCGACCAGCAACGCGAGGGGCTGAACCGCATCCGCGACGTGATGGACGAGTGGGGCGGCACCGGCGTTCAGGGCTCGCTTGACACTGCTGTTTACGACCTGCTTGACCATCTGACGGCCTACCCTGTCCAGAACGAAACGCACTGGACCGACGGGCAAGAGAACGTCCTCCCTGACGCGTTCTTGCTACGGCAGGGAGCAACTCCGAAAGACCTCGCCTACGCCGTCCACTCGGACATCGGCGACGGCTACATTCACGCCGTCGACGCCCGTGAGAACCGGCGCATCAGCGATGAGACGGAACTGGAGGAAGGAGCGGTCATCAAAATCGTGAGCGACGTGAACTGAGTCCGTGCGAACGGCGTTACGACCGCTTTCTCGGCACCTACTCCGGAAGCAGGTCCCGAAGCGTCGCCCGTATATCCTCGCTTCCGGGACTCTGTGGCACTTGCCCGAGCACGTCTTGACCGAGTCGCTCCGTCGCCGCACCGACTGAAAGCCTGTCCAAGAGCGACCCGTATTTCAGCGCCAGCCGCGGCGACACGTCAAACAGCAGGTCGCGCTTCCCGATGAGCGAGTGGGTTATCGACAGAATTTCGACGGCGTTGCCGACGTACTGCTGTCTGGCGTCGTCGTCACCGTAGCCAGCCAGCGCCGCCAGCAGGAACTGCTCCAGTTCGGCCTCCCGGTCGTGGAGCGCCGGCGGGTCCGAAAGCACGGTCGTCCCGTCGGGCCGTTCCGGGAGCATACTCCGGCGCGGCGCATACGAGAGGACAGCACCAGTGGTGGGCGTGGTTGCAGCGGGTAGTGGCACGGCCAGGCGCTTCGAGGGGTTCGTATCGGTGAAGACGACGTGGAGGTTTGCTGGTTCGCCGCGTACCGGCTCGTCCCAGCCGTCGGGAGTGTGCGTGTAGCCGCGTCGGAGCGCCTCCCGGAGCGTTCGTTGAATCCGTCCGCCTTCGCCCTGTAGGTCCAGATGGAGTACGACGGGGCCGTCCCCGCTCTCGTCGATGAGGGACCACAGGGCCGGAAGCGCGTCCGCAGCGCCGGCCGAGAGTTCGTAGCAGGCCGCGCCCTGCTCTGCGGCCAGCAGTCGGGCGAGCGTGGTCCCGCGCCAGCCGGTCAGGTCGGCCACGTAGAACCACGGAAGCGTTTGTATCGGGCCGACTGCGGCGTCCCCGGCCGCCGTGTCGATGGTCGGCGGGACCGTTTCAAGATAGCTATCAATAGTCGCTAGTTCGGGGGCGAAATATTCGGTCGTCGCCGGGGGGAGGTCGGTTGTCCGGCGACGATGATCGTCGACTGAAGCCATACTCTGTGTAGGCCCGAGTACCGGAAAACGGTGACGAGAGAGCGACTGACAGTGAGTCGAACATTCGCGACAGGCATGTGCGTCCCGACAGCCTCTAATTCTGAAGTCACTCTTGCCCGACGAATCGGTCCCTCTCTCACGCACTCCGCTTTATCGCCGTTATCGGCCGACGAAGGGAAACCCGTTTTTTGCCCCGTCCCGAACCAGGCGTATGAACGTACGGACGATAGCCGACCTTGGTCCCGACGAACGGGCCGCCTTCTTCGACCGCGACGCCGGTGTCGACGCAGTCAGAGACGATGTCCGCGATATTGTCGCGCAGGTCCACGAGGAGGGCGACGTGGCGCTGCGGCGCTTCGCTGAGGAGTTCGACGGTGTGTCGGTGGGCAACATCGACATCACCGACGCCGCCGAGCGGGCCTACGAGGAAATCGACGACGACGTGTGCGAGGCCATCGAGGACGCCGCGGCGAACATCCGCGCGTTCCACGAGCGACAGGTCCCAGAGGACTGGCGTGACGATTTCGATGGGCGCGAACTGGGCCGCCGGTTCCGCCCGCTCGACAGCGCTGGCGTGTACGCTCCCGGTGGTACAGCAGCCTACCCCTCCAGCGTGCTGATGGGCGTCATCCCGGCGAAGGTCGCTGGCGTCGAGCACGTCGCCGTCGCCACCCCACCGGCCGATGAGGTCAACCCCGTCACGCTGGCTGCCATCCACGTGGCCGGGGCCGACGCCGTCTATCAGGTCGGCGGCGCACAGGCCATCGCAGCACTGGCCTACGGGACCGAAACCGTCAGCGCGACGGACATCGTTGTTGGCCCCGGCAACCGCTGGGTCACGGCGGCGAAGGCCGAGGTCCGTGGCGACGTGGCTATCGACTTCCTAGCCGGTCCCTCCGAAGTTATGGTCGTCGCCGACGGCGACGCGGACCCGGAACTGGTCGCGGCTGACCTCGTTGCACAGGCCGAGCACGACGAGAACGCCTCTGTCGTCGCCGTCACCGACGACGTGGACCTCGCCGAGCAGGTCGTCGATTCCGTTGACGAGCAGGCCGACGGCCGGGAGCGCGAGGCAGTCATCCGCGCCGCACTGGACAACGATGCGTCCGGCGTTCTCCTCGCACGCTCGATGAGCGAGGCCGTCCTCTTTGCCGAGGAGTACGCCGCCGAACACCTCTCGATTCAGGCCGCTGACGACGAATCACTTCTCGAACGGATTCCCTCTGCTGGGTCCGTGTTCCTTGGCCCGTACAGCCCCGTTGCGGCCGGCGACTACGCGACCGGGACGAACCACGTCCTGCCGACCGGCGGCAGCGCGCGGGTCTCCGGCGGTCTCTCCGTGGATACGTTCGTCCGGTCGACGACGGTCCAGCGCCTCTCCGAGGACTCGCTGGACGATATTTCGGACACGATCACGACCCTCGCTGAAGCCGAAGGGCTGGAGGCTCACGCCGAGAGTGTCCGTAAGCGATTCGAGGAGTAATGCGGTCTCCGGGGCTTTCCTGCTGAGCAACGCAGACGTATTTTTCCGAACTGTCCCACCGGCGTCACTGTTAACACGTTCGGGCGTCCACGTAACTGTATGAGCAGCACAGCGGACGACGGCGATCCGAACCTCGGGGGCGAGGACGTCGCCGTCACCGAGCAGGCAGCGGGAGAAGCACTGGACCTCCTCGAAAGCGAGGGAATGGACGTCGACGAATCCGGACTCCGCCTGTATGTCCAGCAGGGCGGCTGTGCCGGACTCTCCTACGGGATGCGGTTCGAACACGCACCCGAGGAAGACGATGAGGTGTTCGAGCGCAACGGGCTCCGCGTGTTCGTCGACGACGCCAGCATCGACTATATCGAGGGGTCAGTACTCGACTACGAGGGCGGCCTGCAGGGAGCCGGGTTCCACGTCAAGAACCCGAACGTGGTCAGCGAATGCGGCTGTGGCGAGTCCTTCCGGACGTAGCTACTCTTCGAGTTCGAACGCCACGACTACCTCAGCCTGGTACTCGCGGCCCTCGACGCCGGCGATCTCGACGCCGAGTTCCTCCACTTCGACCCACTTGAGATTGTCAAGTGTCGCCTCCGCGCGTTCGATGGCGTCGTCGGCGGCTTTGTCGAAGCTTTCCGGACTGGTTCCGATGAGCGTGATTTTCTTGAAAACCATTTGCGTGAGACTTGTTCACACGGCCATGATATAAAAGTACGGACAGGTCACTGAGACTGTCGGTTGAGCAACGTCTCGACGTGACCGACCACGCCGGTGAGGTGTGCAGTCCCCCAGATCGCCACGATAATCGCACCGATAGCGTCGAACACGAGATCGAGCATCGTGTCGCTGAGACCGAACTGTGTCAGAATCGTGTCGTTCCCGGTTGCTGACGCGGCAAGGGTAATCGAGAACTCGATGACCTCCCAGAACACGCCGAAGGCCATCACGAACAGGAGGAGGAACACAAACATGAACCGCGAGGGAATCGAGATCTCGTCAGTGTGCTCGTCGAGCGCGCGAACCGTCGTGTACCCGACCGCGGCGACGACTGACGACGAGAGGGCGTGGGTGAAGTGGTCCCACCACCAGATGGTGACGTAGAAGTTCTCCTCGGCACCCGGGAGGCCAACAGTTCCGAGCGCGTGAAAGAACGCCGCCGAGGTAATCCACAGTGTCAGCGCGGGGTCGAGTGCAATGCCGTAGTCCCGTTCCAGCAGCGCCGGGAGTTGCGTGACGAGGATGGCGACGGCCGAATTGACGATGATACCGACGTTGCCCCGCTCGATACCAACCGCGAATAGGCCGATGAGAGCAAGTGACAGACTTCGGGAGAGCCGTTGCTGGGTCGCCGTGCTGATGCTGAAGCGGTCACGGACCCTCATACGTCAGGCTGGACCTCCTCGGGGACGCGGCTGGTCCCGGCCTGCCGGCGGACGTAGTACGCGAAAACCACGCCAGCACCGATGCCGGCGATAGTCGACGCGACGAACTCCCACATCACCGCTTCCTCGATGACGTGTTCGGACACCGTCGGATCGAGGATGAAGGTGGTCCCGAGAAACTGGTCGGCTACCCAGCGGACGACGGCCCAGACGCCGGCGGTAGCCATCGTGGTGATGGCCACAAAGACGACGGCGAACCGGGGCGTCATCCGGACAGGGGTAAAGAGCTGGAGTTCGACGGCGAGAATGAGCGCGATGGCGGCAACCGAGAGATACGTCGCGAGATTACCGGTCATCGAGAGCGTCGCAAACAGGCGGCCGACAACTGGCGACGCCGCCAGCAAGAGGATTTCCCAGGGCAGCATGGCGTCACGGTTGCGCAATAGAACTGGCGGAAACAGCGCCAACGCCGCAACGGCCGCCGCGAATCCGGCCCACAGCAGGTCGGCCTGAACGGCACTCGTTATAGAGACAGCGGCGA
Source organism: Haloarcula sp. CBA1127 (assembly GCF_001485575.1). Taxonomy (NCBI): domain Archaea; kingdom Methanobacteriati; phylum Methanobacteriota; class Halobacteria; order Halobacteriales; family Haloarculaceae; genus Haloarcula; species Haloarcula sp. CBA1127. The sequence goes on along the minus strand of NZ_BCNB01000006.1, from coordinate 2,694,572 downwards.
GCATAGCGACGATACACCACGCCGTGAGGGCGTTGATGCGCCTGTCCCGGAGCAACCGCGCTACGTCTCGGCTCATAGTGGCAGGTGAGCCGCGACTCGAAAAACCCTATCGACCGATGGGATGGACTGTTCAGATAGCCCCATACGCCATAGCGTACGCGAGCGCAGCGATGGTCACTGCCGCCAGCCCCGTCACGACTGTCTCCAGCCAGTCGACGCCGTCACTGAACGGCCGGGTCGGCGCGCCGACGACGCCCAGTGCGAGGACGCTGAACACGAAGTGCGCTGACTGTTCGAGCGTCGGTGCAGGCATGAACAGGACGGCTGCTGCATACCCCAGTCCCAGCGCTGCTCGGGGGCGGACGAGTCCCGTTAGCGTGTACCCACGAAGGTGGACGTACGTCCACACGGCGAGCCACACCGTCGCAAGTTCGATAGCGAACGCCGCCAGAAGATGCGTCGTCGGGTCGGGGTGGAGCATCACCCGCTCGGCGACGAGGGTCACGTCGAAGGGGTAGAAAAACGGGGGTGGGCCGCCGGTGAAGAGGTCACCGAACGGGTGGGACAGGAGTCCCAGTAGCGCCAGCCCGGTCACCGTCCGGGGGCTGATATCGCGGGACTGTGCGACTGTGGCGACACTCAGCACGGCCAGAACGAACACGAGCATCACGAGTCCTGCGATGGGACCGCTGACTGCGCCCGTGAGAACAGTCAGTACGGCGCCGATGGACAGCGACCCGATTCGAGTAGCCCGCGAATTACTGGCCCAGAGGCCGGCCGCGGCGGCGAGTGCTGCCCCTAACAGGAGTGAGTGCGTCGGCCCGCGGTGGACGACGTTCGCGGTTTCCCAGAAGCCGTCCGCCGTCAGGTTCTCGGCGGCCCCGACGAGCAGCCCGAAGGGGGCATAGACGATATCAACGTCGGGAACTGCGGCGAACAGGCCGGCGATGACGCCCAACTGGACCGCTCGCTCGCGGGAGAGCCCAAGCCACCACGCGGCGAGGGCTCCGAGGGCGAACGCAAGCAGCGCGTGCCCGACGAACATACCTCGAATATGATGGCGATAGGCTTAAACACCACGTGTGAACGGGTAGCGCGGGCCTCGACCTCGCTCAGGACTCGGATTCGACTTTCGTCCAGCGTTCTTCGATGGCCGCGTTGGCCCTGACAACGGTGTCACCGCCGACACGGAACCGCGTCTTCCGGAGTTCGATTGCGACTACCTCGCCGGTGGTGTCGCCGGCTTTGACGGTATCGCCGGGGTTGAAATCGGGGTCACGGAGGAGGTAGACGCCGGCAACAGCGTCCTTGATCATCTCCGAGAGCGCGTATGAGACGCCAAGCGCGAGAAATCCGGTCGCAGTTCCGAGAGACGCGGCGATGGCGGTCAGGCCGACGATAGAGAGGAACGACAGCGCCACGCCGAACCACAGGAACACGAGTACGATCACGGACAGAAACTGTCGGTACACGGGGGATTCGCCGGGCAGCGACCGTTTCAGAACGGCCCGGACGACGAACATGATAGCCTTGATGCCTACCGCAGCGATCGCAAGAAAGACGAACGCGGTTATGAGGCGCGGAAGTGCGTCAACAACGTTCGTAACTAGCTGTTCGAGCGCTTGATTGATGACACCGACTTGCACGCCGGATGGTGAAGGGAGAGGCCCCTAAGTGTTGGCGTCAGCCGACATGGCTGTGTCGCCGGGGTGACGGACCACCTCGTAGTCGCCGTCTTCGGTGATCCCGATGACGGCCCAGTCATAGGATACGTCGAGCCGATTGAGACGGCGGCTGAGATGCGTCGCGTCGCCCGTACGTGTGACGAAACAGCGCAAATCGCCGCCGTCAGGTATTGGGTCCTGCGAGTCGAGCACTGAGACAGTGACGACGCGCCAGTCGCGTTCCGCTCGCAGTTCGGTGCCAGTGCGCGACACGGTGTATCCGAGGTCGTCGAATATCGACCGGGCCTGCTCGTCGAGTGATGTGGTAACGGCCCCCATCTGAGAGTCAGTACCACCGGCTATCTGATAAACGTTCCCACTAGCTATGTGGCTGACAGTTCGGCCGGCGACACAGCCGTCGAAACACGCAGAACAGCGCGGGTCTGTCACCCGGATCGGACTGTTACTCGTGGGCCGCGTCCCACTCCTCGGCCTTACGGAGGTTCGAACAGTCGTTACAGCGGATTCGGCCCATCGAGTCCATCGCGTTGTTGAACGTCTCGCAGTTGCTACAGAAGTAGCCCCAGCGACGCTCGCGGTCGGCGTCGCGGTAGACGACGTAAAACGCGCCTTTGGTACCGGTGTCGCCGTCGCTCCGGTCGACGTACAGCGTCTCTCCGTCGGGACCGTCGAGTGCGTCCATACGGACGCATGACGCGCCAGCGGCTAAATCACTGCGGAAACCATTAGTCGCTGGTCCCCCTGAACTGCGGGTGTGAGTCCCCGGATAATTCAGTACTCCGACGTGGAGAAAGCGTACGATACACCTGAGCGAATCGGGCGGTTTGCGGGGACAGTGGCCGCCGCTGACGGCCCGGATGCGCTGGTGGTCGGCACCGGGGACAACACCGGGCCGGGGGTGCTGTCGCTGGTCACCGACGGCGAGCAGTCGCTCGACCTCTTCACCGCGCTGACGCCCGCGTTTGAGACGCTGGGGAACCACGACTTCGACCACGGCCTCGACGCGACGCGGGACATCATCGCCAGGTCCCCACAGACGTGGCTGACTGCGAACGTCGAACAGGACGGCGAGCGGTTCGCCCGACGACTGACCCGGCCGTGGGCGAGTCGGACCGTCGACGGGGTGCAGGTCGGATTTGTCGGTGTGACCGACCCCGATACCGCGTCGGCCAACCCACAGGCGACGACGCTGACGTTCACGGATCCGTTCGAGGCTGTCAGCGAGGCGGCCACCGCGCTTCGAGCGGACGGGGCCGACGTTATTGTCGTGCTCTCACACCTGGGGCGTACTGACGAGGAACTGGCCCGCACCTGCAACGTGGACGTCATCCTCGGCGGGCACGTCCACGAGCGCCGCATCGACCGCGTTGCCGGCACACTGCTCACCAGACCGGGAGCCAACGGCAAGACCGTCGTCGAGGTCGATCTTGGCGGGCCGGAACCGACCGCGGAGTTCCGCGAGACAGCCGACGGCCCCGTCGACGACCGCGTTGCAGGGGCTCTCGAGGACAGACTCTCGGCTGCGGGACTCGACGAGGTCGTCGGGCACGTAAACGAGCCGCTGGACCGGAGCCGGGAGACGACCTACGGCGGCGAGTGCCGCCTCGGCAACCTCGTCGCGGACGCGTACCGGTGGGCGACAGGCGCGGACGTGGGCCTCCAGAACAGCGGCGGCCTCCGGAATGACACGGTCCCGCTCGACGGCGCGCTGACAGTCGCCGATATGGTTTCTGTCGTCCCCTTCGAGGAGCCACTGACCGTCGCCGAACTGACGGGCGCGGAGCTCCGGACGCTGTGTCGACAGGGGAGCGGGCAACAGGTCGCGTTCGGAGAGTCGGACTGGTGGCACGCCCACTTCAGCGGCGTCGAACTGGTCTGGAACGATGATACACAGACCATCGAGCGGCTACGGGTCGATGGGCGACCGGTACGCGACACCGAGACGTACACGCTCGCGACGAGCAACTACCTCTACTACACTGAGCGGGAGTTCCCGGTTCTGACCGAGTCTCACCGGGTCAGTGTCGCCGACGTGCAGTACGAGGCGCTGGCCGACTACGTCCGCCAGACGGAGATCGCCCCGGCGGTCGATGGACGACTCACTCGCCGCTAGCGATTTAAACCTCGGCACGGTACATCTCGCCGATGCCACAGGTCGTCGTCCCAGTCAGATACCCGCTCTCGGAGAACTCCCGAGCCACGCTTGCGGAGGCCATTCAGATCGCCGACGAGGAGGACGCGGACCTCACCGTCCTCCACGTGAACCTCTATCAGAACAGCCACCGGGTCGACCGGACGGAACTCAAACGTGCCGTCGAGCAGTCGTTCGGTCACGTCCCGCGGACGCGGTACGTCGTCCGGTCGGGGATGCTCGTCGAAGAGACGATCCTCGACGAGGTCGCCGCACAGGACGCCGATATCGTCGTCATCGGGAGCAAACAGGCGAGTCGCTGGCGGCAGATGATCCGTCGGCTGGTCGACGACCCCGATGTCGAACAGTTCCTTCGCGAGGAACTCGACTGCGAAATCGTCACCGCCCAGCCGGATGCCCAGTCCAGCCGTCACTCGTCGCCGAGTTCATCAGGATCCTGACGCGGCGGGACGGGCGAGTCACCGGTGGCTGCGTGGCTCCGGCCACCGTTGTTCAGTCCGCTCAGTCCGTCGTTGAGTGAGACGTTCATCTCCCCGCTGGTGTCGTCGAAGTACAGATGCGAGTGGGGGTACGCGATCTCGACGTTTGCGTCCTCGAGCCGTCGCCAGACGTTCGTCTGGACTCTCGAGCGGGCAGCGAGCAGTTTGTACGGTTCGGTCACCCAGTACCGGAGTGTCAGCAACACGCCGTGGTCGGCGAAATTGTTGATATACACCGTCGGCGAAGCGGGATACCGGGCTGCACCGACGCGGATGTCCGGCCCGCCGGAGATGACGTTATCCACTTCTCGGGCCGCCGCTTCGGTGAGGCTCCGCGCGACGGCGATGTCACTCTCGTAGGTGACCATTACGTCGAGCGACAGCCGCGTCCGTGAGTCCTCCGCCGAGTAGTTGACGACATCTCGCTGGCGAATCTCCCCGTTGGGGATGACGAGAAACGTATTGTCGAGGGTGAATATCTTTGTGTGTCTGAGCGTGATGTCCTCGACGAACCCTCGCTGGCCGGTGTCGACGAGTTCAATCATATCTCCGATCTCGTATGGCTGGTCAGCCAGCAAGAAGACGCCAGAGATCAGACCCCCGAGAATCGGGGCTAGCACGACACCAACCACGGCAGAAAACACCGTGACGGAGAGTGCGATATCGCCTAGTTGCAGACCGTAAATGCCCAGAATGGTTAGCAACGCGAAGATGTACACACCGGCACGGATGCCGCGAAGGGCTGTTCGAGTGAGACTTGGCCGCCGGAACTGCTGAGCGACGCGCCGACCCAGAAGACGAACGAGAACGCGGGAAACGACGATTGCCAGCCCGATGACGATCAGGGATTCCCCGATGTTTACCACCCACATCGGGATATCGAAGGGCAACAGCCCGCCGATGTCGGTTGCCACTTCGGTCGCAGTTTCGGTCGGTGTCGGTGTGGGTGTCTGCAAGGGCCAGACGAGGCCAAAACGCATGACATGGATTCGACACCGCCGCGAGAAAAGGGTTCCCCTCCCGAACCACTTAGCCCTCGCGTCCCGTCCGAAAAATATCTCTTCCGATGACATCTCGGTGGTCCTCTCGGACGACCGACCACCGGTCGATACGCTGGCAGTCGGTGTCTCTGAGTACGACCTGGCCGGCCTCACGCCCGTCGATTATCTGGCCGACCAGGAGTCGATGCGCGAAATCGGCCATCTGCGGACGCCGGGACCGCCGGGAGAGAACTGGACGTTTCGAACATTACGATGCTCACCGGCGTCCCCATCGCGCACGGCCCGGACGACCACGCCCCGTTCTACATCGCAACGCCAGCGTATCAGGAAGCGTATCTTGACGACACCGACACATCCGCAAGCGCCCGACGCCGCAGCCGCGATCAGACTGCTCACTGCGCTGAAAGCGACCCATGCGATCCAGATCGACACCGGCCCGCTGGAGGCCTTCGCCGCAAACATCGAGGCCCACTATCAGGCGCTCGCAGAACGGATGGACGCTGCCGATACCGACTCACTTCTGGATGATCGAATGTACATATAATTCCTAATAATGGGGACACTCATCCACATTTTCGGGAATTAAAACTATACTAATTCCACATTGTGCGTGAACAATCAAACATTCTGCCGACACATTTTTGAGCCTACAGCACGTTCTTTTCTTTGATGACCTCCACCGAAATCTACACGACCAGCGCGGTCGATTCAGATCCACCACCACAGGCGCGGTCCAAGACATCACTGTTTTGTCCCGACTGCGGTCACGAGAGTGCAGTCACGGGCGACTGGACCACTGAAGCAACCGAGAACAGTTTACAGCTCCGGTGTCCCAAGTGTGACACCGTCGTCCAACAGCGGTAGAGTACGTATTTACCTCTCGTCCTCTGTAGACGCGGAACTTTCAGGGTTTTCAGCAGGCGGCTTCACTTTGATGAACCCCACGGCGAGATACACCACTGAGGCGGTGGCCAGTATGAGCAAGAAACTCGCTTCTGAAGGACTCTGCAGACTCACACCAACAGTGGCAAGCGTTGCAACGAGTACGGCGGTACACCGGCGGATGGTTTGACGAAGGAGGGCGGTGTCGTCCATATCTGGCTTCTTTACGGCCAGCAACAAGAATCTTCGAGCCCGCGTTCCGTTACCGGGACTCGTCTTGCTGGACAGTGATACCGGAACGAACGTACAGCGGTTCGTCTCAGTACTCGTGGACACCGTCGTCAGTGACAACCGTATCCAGCAGGTGCGTCGGCGTGGCGTCGTAGGCTGGGTTCGCGACTTCGAATCCGTCTGCCGGCTCCCGGAGGACCTCCGACGGTGAGCGAATCTCGTTTTCGAAGGCGAAAGCCCCGTCGACGTATTTCGCGGCGGCCCCGACGACCGTCACCGGAACGTCGTTGTCCGCCGCCGCCGTCGCAATCGGATACGTGCCGATGCGGTTGTACAGCGTGTCGTCGACGATGCAGTCCATGCCGACGAGCACGCGGTCGACCTCTGGCATGAAGTGGCCGGCGGCGCTGTCGACGATGAGCGTCACGTCGACCCCGTCCCGGTCGGAGAGGTGGCGCGTCATCTTTCGGCCGAGGAAGCGTGGTCGGGACTCCGTCACGTACACCTCGAAGCTGTGGCCGGCCTCGATGGCATCGTCGATGGCTGCAAGGACTGTCGATGAGAAGTCATGTGTCAACAGCACGTCGTCATCAGCGATCTCCGACACGGCGCGGGCAGCGGCGCGGTCTTTTGACGACTCCACCGAGTCGATAACGTCGTCGATAGCCTCGTTAGTCAGGTCCTTGGCGGTCGCCACGTCGTCTGGCTCCGCGTCCGAGACGGCGTTCACGATCCGGTGCTGGGTCGTATGGAGGGAGGCATGGGAGGGGTTCGCCCGCCGGAGGGCGCTGCTGTTCCGGTCGAGCGAGCGGAGGTAATCCTCAACCGTCGGGTACTCCCTGTCAGTCAGGTCCCGGAGCGCCTGAGCGGCTTTGACTGCGACCACGGAGGAACTGTGAGTCTGCATCTCCGAGATCTCCTCGACAGTCTCGTCTATCATACCGGTGGCTGTGAGTTGAACCGATATGTGTCTTCCCCTCGCCGTCGAACAGCATTTAACGCCGTCTCACATTAGGGCTGATAGACGGCTATGGGACGGTTCAGGACTGAGACGGTCGGGATGACAGAGGGCATCGGCGTCGCCGTACTCGTCGGGCTAACGCTACTCGTGACGGCTATCGTCGGGCTGAACGTCCTCGTCATCGAGGACGACGACGGTGGTGGCCCGCAGGCGAACTTCAGCTACGACTACGTCGAGGACAACGAACTGCTCATCGTCACACACGCTCGCGGCGACGAGTTCGAAGCTGGGAACGTCGAATTCGAAGGGCCGAGCAGAACGGTCACCTGGGCGCAGCTGGCGAACCGCGAGCCCGACGCGATGATCGGCCCTGGCGATATCGCACAGTTGAGCAGCGGTAACGCCTACCAACGGCGCGTAGGCGCCCGGGATACAATCACGATATACCACAACGCGAGTGGGAACCGGACCCAGCTGGATCAGTGGGACGGCGCGAACTGACCTGTAAGACTGCTCAGTCCACCGAAGCGACGGTCTCCCGGTTGCTCTGTGCCGGCCGACCGAACCAGTTATCGAACGAGAGCGGTCCGGCACCCATCGTGAACACCGCCGAGGCCATTCCGAACAGCGTGATGTGCGCGAGTACCGGGTCGTCCGGCAGGCCGAACAGCGTCGTGGTAAACAGGACAAAGGAGACGGCTGCAGCCCCGCGAGTCATGAAGCCAAAGATCAACACCAGCCCGACCAGCATCTCGGTCAGGCCGGCCCCGAGCACCCACATCCCAGGGTCCACGGGGACGACGGCGGTGAGGTTGTACTTTTCGACGACCAGGAGCGCCTGGCCGGGTTCGGCGAGCTTCTGGAACAGTCCGAGGTAAATGAACGTCACGCCCATGCCGACCCGGACGATGACCGGGACGTACTCGCGGTACGGTGCCGTCGCCGAGTCGAGAAATCCCTTGAGATAGTGGACCGGGTCGACACGGCCGTAGTAGGTCCCGTCGGTGCTGGCGACCTGCTGAAGCATATGGTCCGCGCTCGGGCGGCCACCACCCAGAATCAACAGTGCCAGAAACGCCGGCACGTACTCCATAGCGAGAACGACGCTTGGATCGATGGTCAGTGCCCATCCGTAGGTCACCAGCCCAATCGTCGTGACGATACGGGTCGCAAGTCCGAACAGGAGCGTGAACCCCAGCCCGATAAACAGGGCACGGACGAGCGGGTTCGTGGTCGGGTCAAACGTCACTGTCGGGGCGAACAGGTATCCCTGAAATCCGGCACCGACGAGTGGTAGCCCCACGCTGAGCCGGAGCATCCACGGGACGAGGTCCGAGTAGCCAACGAGTACGTCCCGAAGGATGACGATGTCCGTAATCGTCGGCCGAACCCAGAGGTACGTGGCGAGGCCGACGGTCACGGCCACTCCCGAGATACCGAAAACGGCCGCGTTCACCGGGTTCGACAGCACGGATATCGCAAACGCCACCGCGTCGAGGGCCTCGCCCGGCCCCTCGGTCACGTAGTCGACGTGTGCCGCCGCGGGTCGCGGAAAGAGAGTGAGAACGAGCGCGATAGTTCCGGCGAGACTCGGGATACGCGTGTCCATACCTGAGAATTCGTGCGCTATCTACCTAATCCTGTTCGTCCGGTCCGTGGAACTGGACGCTTAGACACCCCTCTCTGTAGGCGGTGGAATTATATCCACGCCTCCACTACTTATACGGCAGTGAGCGTCAACATCGAGACACAGATCGTCGAACGCGGGGACGACGAACACGTCGACGCGGCGTGGCGGCTCAAGGAAGACATCCGGGAGTCCGACGGCGTTCTTCGGCAGCGACGGGGGTTCTTTCGCGACGCCTACCGACGGTCGACCACCTATCTCTACATCGACCGCTCCAAAGACCGCCTCATCGGCTTCGCCGCGGTTCGACGCGACGGCTACATTCTCTTTCTCGCAGTCGGTGACGAGTACAGGGGCCACGGCTTCGGCAAGCGACTCGTCGCCCGCGTCGCCGAGGACTACGGCAGCGTGACCTGCCACGCTCGGGCGACGAATCGGGAGGCCATCGGCTTCTACAAACACATCGGCTTCGAGATTACGCGTCGCATCGACAACTACTACGAGGACGGCGGCGACGCCTACTACCTCAAGCTCGGCGAAGACTCGATTACCGACAAACTGTCGAAGTTCCTGCGCGGCTAAGCGAACGCTTTTCAAGGGACCTCCCCAACGAGGTAGCCGATGGAAGAGCGGACCCGCGCGTACCTCCGTGGCCGGTTCGGCGACCACTACCGACAGGCATCCGTAACGCCGCCGCCGGCCGCGAACGAACGTGAATGGGGGTTCATCCCGTGGACCGAAGGCCCCGGCGAGACGATGGTCCGTCATCGATCGCTGCTGGACCTCGGCGAGATCGAGGACTTCCTCGGCCGCCGGAAGCCCCGCCACGTCTACTTCTCCGCGGGCCGCTACGACGAACCAAGCGCCTCCACGATGTCGGACAAGGGCTGGCGCTCCTCTGACCTCGTGTTCGACCTCGACGCTGACCACCTACCCTCCGTAGTGCTGGGCGAGGACAGCTACGCCGAGATGCTCGCAAAGTGCAAGGACGCGTTGCGCAGGCTGCTCGACTTTCTGGAAGACGATTTCGGCTTCGAGGACCTGACCGTCGTCTTCTCCGGTGGCCGGGGCTACCACGTCCACGTCCGTGACGAGCGTATCCGCCATCTGGAGCGGGACGCGCGCCGGGAGGTCGTCGACTACGTCCGCGGCATCGGTCTGGAGTTCGACGAACTCGTCGACGAGGAGTCCGTCGCCGGCACGGCCGGCCGGTCCAGTCCGGCACAGAAGCGGACGCTCTCAACGGAAGGCGGCTGGAGCGCCCGCGCACACCGCCATATGCTCGCCGTCGTCGACGACCTGCTCGCGATGGAGGAGGCGGACGCGCTCGACCGACTGCAGGAGTACGACGGCATCGGTGAGGGGAAGGCGACGGCGGCACTGAACGCCGCCCGGTCGAACTACGAGCAGCTAGAGGCCGGTAACATCGACGTGCATCCGGCGTTCTACCAGCTGGCGAAGATTCTTCTCCACGAGGTCGTCGCGGCGGACAACGCACCGATCGACGAACCGGTGACGACGGACACGAACCGGCTCATTCGCCTGCCCGGTTCGCTCCACGGCGGCAGCGGGCTTGAAGTCCAGCGTATCGACCGCGACGACCTCGATGCGTTCGACCCGCTGGTCGACCCTGTCCCGGAGACGTTCCGGGGCCACGATATCACCGTTGAGGTGGCCGACGGCGGCCTCGTCGAACTGGATGGCGATAGCTTTACACTGGAGGCGGGTAATCAGACTGTACCAGAGCACGTGGGCGTATTTCTCATGGCCCGCGGGCGTGCCGAGAAGGGGAAGGAATGAACGTAGACGAGCTCCAATCCGTCCAATCGCGGGAACGCCAGACCGACCAGCTCCAGCAGCTGCGCGAGACGTTCTACGAGGACGCCGGACAGTTCATTCAACAGCTCCGGTCGGAGCGCGACCGCGCGGCCGAGCGCGCTGAGGACCCGTTCGACTCGCCCGAGGTCAATCGCCTGACAGACGACATCAAGACCGCCGAGCAGACCGTGGAGGCTGTGTACGAGCGGCGCGTCGGCAAAATCGTGAAGATGGCGTCGCTGGCTGCGGCGGATATGCCGACCGAGGACGACGGTCTCACACAGGAGGAACGAGACCTGTTCGAGACGATGGTTGAGGCCATCGAATCCAATCGGGGCCACGTCCTCGATGTGATTGCGGGCGAGGCTCCGACCGGCGCGGTCGGCGACGAGCCGAACTCGGGCGAGCGACAGGCCCCCGACCCGGACCCACGCCAAGCAGCGAACGACGCGACAGCCGGTGAGCCCGAGCAGTCGACGCCGGACACCGGCGTTGACGCGGCTGACATGATGGGCAGCGGTGGGGACCAGTCCCCGCCCGCGCCGGACTCTGACGCACCAACGCCGCCGCCCGAGCTGGACACAGGCAACAATCCCACAGTCGACGGCCAGTCCGAGCCGGCGGACGTGCCGCCCGGCGATGATGTTCCTGTCCCACCAGCCGAACAGAGTGCTGAGTCGACCTCCGGCCCGGTGGCGGACCCGACGCAGGCTGACGGCGGTACGCAGTCACCAGCCAGTGCTGGCACGGCCGGGGCCGCCGACGTAGACCGGCGGACGGTTCGCATCACGGACGACGTGGGCGAGATATTCGGCGTCGACCAGCGCGAGTACGACCTCTCGACCGATGACGTGGTGACCCTGCCGGCCGACAACGCCGACCCGCTGGTCGAACAGGACGCCGCCGAGCCCCTAGAATAAGCTCACGCAACGGGCTGGAACGGGCCGCTGTGCGAAGTGTCCCTCGACACTCTGTTCTGCGGCAGCGATGGACTATTTATATACAGTCGTTCAGTTGATACGTATGAACACGCACGTCCGCATCGTCGTCGCGCTGCTTCTCGGTGTACTCGTATTTGCTGTCACGACGGTCGCGGTAACCGCTGGCTTCGAGCCACAGATAGAGTTCTCGCTGCTTATTGGTCTTCCCGTGGGCGTGTCAGCCGGCCTGACCGCGCTGTTCGCCGGCTACGTCCTGCTGTGGCATCGCGACCGAGCGGCGGCGGGTACGGTCCCCGAGCGTGCGGTTCGCCTTCGGCTGGCAGCGCTGGCGACCATTGCGGACTTCGTCACGGTCACCGCGGCCGGCGTTGGGCTCTACGTGGTCCTCGGTAGGAGTCTCGGTATCAGCCTGCTTATTGCGGGGCTCCCAGTGACACTGCCGCTTGCCGCCGCCGTCGGCTACCTCGTGGCCGGTGGCAGCCGTAGCGAACAGGGTGAGGTCCAGACGCAGTAACCGCGGTCTGGGCAGCAGATTCGGCTGCCGACGTTCGTTACGGCTCCGGTCTGGTCCCGAGCGTGAGTTCGACTGTTTCCTGTGCGCCGTCGCGCTCGACCAGTACGTCGACCGTCTCGCCGGGGCTGGTCTCCAGTGCAAGAAAGCTCCCCAGCGCCTGCCGCGTCGGCGTCGGAGTGTCGTTCATCTGTCTGACCACGTCACCGCCAGTGGAAATTGCTGTCCCCGAAATCGTCGTCTCCCCGTCGCTTCCCTGCAGAACGCCCGCCGCCGGACCATCACTGACCACACGAGTGATATACACTCCCGACCCGGGGTCCAGATTGTTCGCCTCGGCGACTCGCGGCGACACGCTCCGGAGTCCAACACCCATGTACGGGTGGTCGTAGTCGCCGGTCTGGATGAGCGACGGCACGACGCGCTGTGCGAGCGGGGCCGAGATGGCGAATGCGACGTTGTCGCCGCCGCCCGAATTGATGATGCCGACCACGTCACCCTCAAGCGTGACGAGCGGGCCGCCGCTGTTGCCCGGATTGACCGGCGCGTCGGTCTGGACCGCATCGGCGATGGAGAAGTTGTTGGCGCTCTGAAGCGTGCGGTCGACGCCGCTGACGATGCCTGCAGATACCGAGCCGGAGAGGCCAAACGGGTTCCCGATGGCGACGACTTCGGTCCCGACTGTCGGCTCGGTCTCGACAAACGACAGTGGTGTCACGTCCGGCGTCGCGCCAATTTGGAGGACCGCCAGGTCGCTGTACACGTCTGCGCCGACGACGGAGGCAGCGCGCCAGCCGGTGTCAGCAAAGCGGACGTAGTATTCGTCCCCGCCCTCGACGACGTGTTCGTTCGTGACGATGTGCTCGTCGTTGATGAGGAAGCCGCTCCCCTGCCCACCACGGGAGTCTTCGGCGTACACTCTAATCGAGACGACGGCATCGGCTACCTTCTGATACACGTTGGTGTAGACGCTATCGGACTGTGCGACCGCGTCGGCTGACTCCGACTGTGCTCCGGTGTCACCACCCGAGTCGCTGCCGGTCCCGGGACTCTGACAGCCAGCCGTGGTCGCGACGGCTGTCCCAAGGGCCCCTAACATCGCCCGGCGAGTGAGAGACTGTTTCATACTGGGGCGTGGGTCTGAGCCGCGAAAAAGGCACGGTCAGAACTCTTTACCGCAACCAGAGTGCCTGATTGCCGTGCGCGCTGGCTTTCAATTCGGCCCCGCAAGCGGGCACAAACTACAATCGTCCCGATAGCATACGGGGGCGCATGGCAGAGGATTCATCGGGAACGAACACGCCGACACCGGGGTTCGTGTTGCCCGGACTGCGATGTGGTGTCGAGATGGCACTCGTCGGGACGATCGTCCTGCTCATTGGCCTCCCAACCGAGGAACCGATACGGCTGGGAATCGTCTTCCTGTCGGCGCTACTGGCGATGACAGTGGTACTGTTCTGGGCAGTCGGCCGGCATATGCGGCGCTGGATCCGGTACGCACAGGGGAAACCGACGCGGACGACGCCGTTTGACTGAGGGTGACGACCGTCCCGGCCAGATGTAGAGTCGATACTGCCCAATTTAACAACTCATCTGAGGTATCTTATTAACTTATCGCACTGTTGGCCCCGTTTTTAGCAGCCGAATTAATAAGACAGGGTAGCCTAGCGCCGGTAATGACAGAGTCCGGCGGTTGTTCGGATGGCGGTGCGTGTGGCGGCGCGAGTGCCGACGGTCCCCCTACAGCAACGCACTCGCACGATGGGGCCCACGTCGCACAGCTGTCCGTCCCGGAGATGGACTGTCCCTCCTGTGCGGGAAAGGTGGAGTCGAGCGTCCGTGAACTGTCTGGCATCAAGGCCGTTGACCCGCAGGTAGCGACGGGTCGACTCGCCGTTGAGTACGACGAGACCGAGACGAACGTGGACGCGATAGCGGCGCGCGTCGAAGCGGCGGGCTACACCGTCGCAGACGACGGCGAGACGCTACGGTTCAGCGTTCCGGAGATGGACTGTGCCTCCTGCGCTGGGAAGGTCGAAAGCGCGCTCGGTGGGGTCGACGGCATCAGAAGCGCCGAAACACGCCCAACCACCGGGACGGTCGTTGTCACGTATGACCGGAACACGACGACGGAAGGAGACCTCGTGGCGGCTATCGAGAGCGCCGGCTACGAGGTCACGGAGACGGCGGGCGAGGACGACATGGGGACCGGACAGTCCGACGAGAACGACTCAATCTGGACCAGCTCACGGGCGCTGAAGACGTGGGTCAGCGGCGTGTTCGTTGCCTTGGGCCTCGTTTTCTTTCTGGAGTTCTTGTTGCCCGGTGCGAACGCGCAGGTCGGACGCGTTCTGGGGACGCCGCTGTACGTCGACGACGTGCTGTTTCTCATCGCGGTAGCGACCGGCGGCCAGGAAATCCTACGTGGCGGCTACTACTCCCTGAAAAATCGGAATCTGGACATCGACCTGCTGATGTCTATCGCTATTCTGGGCGCGCTCACCGCCAGTCTGGCCTTCGGCGAGGCGCTGTACTTCGAGGCCGCGACGCTGGCGTTCCTGTTCAGCATCGCAGAGCTGCTGGAACGCTACTCGATGGACCGTGCGCGGAATTCGCTTGCGGAACTGATGGACCTCTCGCCCGACGACGCGACGGTCAAACGCGACGGGGAAGAGGAGGTCCTGCCTGTCGATGACGTACAGGTCGGCGATGTCGTCGTCATCAGGCCTGGCGAGAAGATTCCGATGGACGGCGAGGTCATCGACGGAACCAGCGCGGTGAATCAGGCCCCGATTACCGGCGAGAGCGTCCCGGTCGACAAGACCGAGGGTGACGAGGTGTACGCCGGGACAATCAACGAGGAGGGGTATCTGGAAGTGCAGGTCACGGCGGCGGCCAGCGACAACACCCTCTCGCGCATCGTCCAGATGGTCGAGGACGCCCAGTCCAACAAGACCGAGCGCGAGCAGTTCGTCGAGCGCTTCTCGGCGTACTACACACCGGTCGTCGTCGCCTTCGCCGTCCTCGTGACGCTTTCGTCCCCCGCTGTATTCGGGGTAACGTGGTCGACCGCCGTCGTCCACGGGCTGACGCTGCTAGTGCTGGCCTGTCCCTGTGCGTTCGTCATCTCGACGCCCGTGTCGGTCGTCTCAGGTATCACCAGCGCCGCGAAGAACGGCGTGCTCATCAAGGGTGGCAACCACCTCGAAGCGATGGGCGCGGTCGACGTGGTCGCATTCGACAAGACGGGGACGCTGACGAAAGGCGAACTGACCGTCACCGACGTGCTTCCGCTGCACGGGAACACCGAAGAGGAGGTCTTGCAGTGTGCCCGCGGGCTCGAACAACGGAGCGAACACCCCATTGGCGAGGCCATCGTCGCGGAGGCGGGAACGACCGGCGTCGAAAGCGCCGACGTCGATGACTTCGAGAGTATCACCGGCAAGGGCGTCCGGGCGGACCTCGACGGGACGCCCCACTACGCCGGGAAGCCGGGGCTGTTCGAGGACCTCGGCTTCGACCTCTCACACGTCCACGCGACCACCGATGGCGGTGTCGTCACAAAAACGGCCCAGCAGCTCTGTGAGCGCAACAACTGTCTGGACTTGCTGGAAGACGCCGTGCCCGAGCTTCAGGCCGAAGGGAAGACGGTCGTCATCGTGGGTACGGACGAAGAGATAGAGGGCATCATCGCCGTCGCCGACGAGGTGCGCCCGGAGGCGAAAGCCACCGTCTCACGGCTCCGGGATCTGGGCGTCGAGCGGACGGTGATGCTTACCGGTGACAACGAACGCACTGCGGGGGCTATCGCCCGAGAGGTCGGCGTCGACGACTACCAGGCCGAACTCCTGCCCGACGAGAAAGTCGCCGCTATCGATGACCTTGTCGCCGAGTACGAAGACGTTGCGATGGTCGGAGACGGTATCAACGACGCGCCGGCGCTGGCGAGCGCGACCGTGGGCGTCGCGATGGGAGCCGCCGGCACGGACACGGCACTGGAAACGGCCGACATCGCCCTGATGAGTGACGACATCTCGAAGCTCCCGTACCTGTACGAACTGGCGAACGACGCGAACGGTGTCATCCGGCAGAATATCTGGGCCAGCCTGGCGGTCAAGGCCGGCCTCGTGCTCGCTGTGCCGTTCGGCGTCGTTCCCATCTGGGCTGCCGTGCTGGCCGGCGATGCCGGCATGACAACGGCCGTGACCGGGAACGCGATGCGGCTTTCACGAGTCCGGCCGGAGAGCGGCGACGGTTAGATATCGCCGGCGCGAATGTCCGCGATTCGCTGGCGGTCATACAGCGTCTCTTCCTCGTCGAACTCGTCCGGGAACAGCTGTTTTGCGGCGCGCTCTGTCTTCGAGAGGTTGATAATCGGTCCCTGGTACATCCCGCCGGCCGGGTACACAGCACCGTTCTGCACGGCAGTGAGCTGGCTCGCTGTGTCGTGGTCCTGCAGAAACGAGCGGTACGTATCCTCGAACGCCGTATCCGGGAGATGGGTGTCCGTGTACAGCAACAACACCTCCGGATCGATTTCGAGGAGCAGCTCGTAATCGATCGTCCCTCGGTCGGACGTGAAACTCTGGATCTCGCTTCCGGCAAGCGCGTCGCTCACACCCAGGTCGCGCCAGTGCTTGTACGCCGTCCGGTCCCCGAGCCGGTACGGATAGAACGTCTCCGGCTCGGTCGACCCTGGCGAGAGGAGCGCGATCTCCGGGCGCTGGTCCTCCGGGGGGAGCCGTTCCTGCAATCGGTCGAGGAACCCTTCGTGGAGGCTTGAGAGTGCCCGGAACCGGTCCTGTCGCTGGAACACTGCGGCTACCTTCTCGGTCGCTTCGTACAGGCTGTAGTACGGATAGTCCTCGTGCCAGGAGTACGTCGAGAAACTGGTGTTCCCACAGAACGGGCCGATGCGTTCGTGCATCTCCTCGACATCCGACCGGTCCCAGTTCGGGATGAGATTCACCATGTAGTTGGGGTCGATGAAGTGAACACCGGCGTCGATTTCGAGTAGCAGTTCCTTCGAGATACCGTCCTGCCAGAGTGAAACCATGTCCTCTTTCGACGGTGAAAGTCCCGGCACGTCCTCGTAATGCCACGTGCGGTACTCCCCAGTGAGAACGACTGCACTGGGTTTGGTCAGGCCGAGTGCGACGCCCATATCGGCCCAACTGGCGTTTTCTGCGATCCACGTCTGTGGCACTGTCTCGAATGACACCTCCCCCACTGGTTCGACGGTGACGCGGTAGGGCTTGTCCGTGGCCGCCGTCTCCGCCGGTTTGGACTCCGTTGCTGTTGTTGTGGCCGTTCCCGTGGTAGTCTCTGAGTCCGGTGAATTCGGCGGGTCTGAGCCGCTGCTTCCCGTGCATCCGGACAGCAGTCCACCAGCGATGACTGTGCCGCTGCAGGCGACGTATTCGCGCCGTGTCAGCCCTGACTGGTCATTTGAATTACCTGGCATGATTTTAGGCTAGCCTAAAAATTATAAAACGGCTTCGGTTCCCGTCCGCTAGAACGTCCCATCAAAGCGTGGCTACCGGTGGGGCCAGTGCAGTCAAACGGACAGACAGGAAACACGCTGAAAGACCCTTCGGATACCCATCATGACTGATTGCTGCCAGCGGTGATTGGTGGGGAGCGGTCTCTCGATTGAACACCAGGAGGGTCGTCCACTGTAATATTAAGTAGACGCCACGAGTAGCGTGTATCCGGTATGGAACTCACATGGTACGGCCATTCGACGTGGCACGTGACAGTTGACGACACTGAGTTGCTCATCGACCCGTTCTTCGATAACCCACACACAGACACCGACCCCGAGGAACTGGACCCGGACTACGTGTTGCTGACCCACGGCCACGCCGACCACATCGGCGACGTGGACCGCTACGAGGGCTGTGGGCTCGTGGCGACGCCGGAAGTCGTGGAGTACTGCGAGGACAACTTCGGCGAGTTCGACGCCGTCGGCGGCATGGGGATGAACCTCGGCGGCACCGTCGAAATCGGCGACGCGTTCGTCACGATGCACCGGGCTGACCACACGAACGGCATGGAAACCAGCTACGGCGCGAGCGGCGGGATGCCGGGCGGGTTCATCATCTCCGATACGAAGCCGACGCAGGTCAGCGACGCGGAGTCGACGACGTTCTACCACGCCGGCGACACCGGTCTCATGACGGAGATGCGCGACGTCATCGGCCCGTTCCTTGAACCGGACGCCGCGGCGGTGCCGGTCGGCGACCACTTCACGATGGGGCCGATGCAGGCCGCCGTCGCCGTCGACTGGCTGGACGTCGACCACGCGTTCCCGATGCACTACGACACGTTCCCGCCCATCGAAATCGAGACGCAAGACTTCGTGAACGAGGTCAAAGGCACCGGAAGCGACGCCGACGTTCACATCCTTGACGGCGACGAGACCTTCGAGCTTTAATCCGGTCGTTCCACGTCGGTCACGGTAAACCGTGCGCCGCCGTTCTCGCTGTCACCGACCGACAGCGACCACCCGTGTTCTTTTGCGATCCGGTTGGCGATGTAGAGTCCGAACCCGCTGTTTTGTTTCTCTGATGCGTACCCCGCCTCGAACACCCGCTCCGGTGGCGAGACATTAACACCGGGCCCATCATCCGCGACGAAGAACCCAGACGACGTGGCACCGACGCGTATCGCAACGTCGGCGCCGCCATGTTCGACGGCGTTCGAGAGCAGGATCTCAACAAACAGGCGCATCGACTCCGCGTCCGCCAGCAGTCGCCTGTCAGATGTTACTTCGAGCGACGCGGCTTCGAGCGACAGCGAACTCCATACGTCCCAGACAACCGTCGAGAGCCACTGTTGTTCGGGCTCGAACGTCGGCGAGTCGCTCGAGGCCAGCGAGACGACTTTATCAACAATCCCGGAGAGTTGGTCGATAGAACGCTCGACTGCGTCGACGTGCTCGTCATCGGCCTCGATTTGGGAGAGATGGCCGGTCGATACCTGAAGTTCGTTTCGGAGTTCGTGTGCGGCCAGCAACGCCACCTTCCGGAGGCGTTCGTTCTGCTGTCTGAGAAGGCGTTCGTGTTCCTTCTGGTCGGTGACATCCTGCGTAATGCCAATAAGGCCGGCCAGCTCGTCGGTTTCGTCGTACCAGGGAACCTTCGACGTTCGGAGGTGTTTCCCCATCGACGGCGAGAACTCGTGGACATCGAGGATGTCGGTCCCGTCGTTGATGACCTGTAAGTCGTCGCCGCGTGCTGCATCCAGATACGTCGCCCCGGCGGGGAGCCCGTCTTCGTCTCGCCGGCCAAGCAGTTCCGGGGGTGCGTACGAAGAATCGTTGAGCAACAGATAGTGCCTGTCAGTGTCTTTCACGTACAGGTGTTCGGAGTTCCGTTCGAACATCGTGGCGAGGATCGTCTCCGGCCGGGAAGCCGGGCGTGCAGCCATTGTCTCACTGCTTTCGAGTGCCTCGCCGACTGCGGCTGCCAGCTCCGGCGAGCCCAGATCGTCGGCAGCAACCGTCTGAATATGGTCTCCGCGGTCCGCCTCACTGCCGTACATGATCACTGGGAGGTCCGGATAGAGGCCGGTAGCCGCCTCCGCCAGGTGTCCGCCCGCCATCCCCTCACACGTCACCGGGACGACAAGGCAGTCCACCGCAGTACGTAGCAGTGTCGTATCGACGCATTCGGGCTCAGCCGTATCGACGGTGGCGTCGATTGCTGCCTGTTCAAGTGCCGCCTGTAACTGCTCTCCGGCAGCAGTCTCGGCAGCGACGAGGAGGACAGTCGGCGGGGACATCAACACGCCCACGATTTGTACTGGGATTGTAAATATGTTTAGTAGTCATGATAACAATGCGACAGGAACCGACAACGGGACGAGCCCCTGTGACCAATACTGACTAGCGCCATCCGCAGTGACCGGTCGTCTTCTGTGTTGGCCCGCTAACTGGGCTGGCTGGTCGCTATACGGCCCTCTCGTATTCCGATGGCTGTCTCCAGACTAGAGAACTGTGTGGTGATTGCCGAGAGGAAGGGCCGTCGACGGGACAACCGATAGCCAGTAATGATACTCAAGTGAAAGGATTCACAACAACCGAGTATCCGGACAGCGTATAGCTAGGTGTGTCCGAAACGTACGTGTGCGCCCGATGTCAGGACGCCGTCGAGCGGAACTTCGAGGTTCGGTCGATCATCAGGACCTGCAGCGAGTGCGGCGAGAACGGGCGGTTCCTCCACAGGTCGCTGGTCGAGTCGCTCTCTGCAATCGCCACGGAGAATCGGCCTGACGGCTGGGACCAGATGACACTGGACGAGCGGTTCGAAGCGGCGCTCAAAGAGGGCCTCATTACGGTCACACGGAAATAAGTCTGTACTGCCGGGCTGACGGCTCCGTTCGGTCCGGTGAAAACTCTGACTCTCGTTTGGCTCTCAGTCCCACTTCGCACCAGGATTCGTCACCGCACCGCTAGCCACCCACCTTTTTCAGCGTCCCCCTTCCTCGCGCCATCGGCGCTGCGGGAGGGGTCCTCGAAAAACGTGGGCGAAAAAACCGGCCCTCACTCCGTTCGGTCCGGTGAAACGTCCGATTATTGTCGGTTTCTCACTTCCACTTCGCGCCGGGGTTCGTCACCGCACCATTGGCTGCGGAGCCGAAGTCGTTGTGATACTTGGCCAGCACGCCGCTGTCGTACGTCGGTTCTGGATCGTAGTCTTCGAGGCGCTGTTCCATCTCGTCCTCAGTGAGGTCGACCGACAGTTCGTGGTCGTCGATGTCGATGGTGATGGTGTCACCGTCCTCCAGCGCGGCGATTGGGCCGCCGACAAACGCCTCTGGGGCGACGTGGCCGATAGAGAAGCCGCGGGTCGCGCCGGAGAAGCGGCCGTCGGTAAACAGCGCCACGTCCTCGGCGTGGCCCTGGCCGGCGACGGCCGAGGTCACGCCCAGCATCTCTCGCATCCCGGGGCCGCCCTGTGGCCCCTCGTTGCGGATACAGATCACGTCGCCGGACTCGACGTGGCCTTCCTGCACGTACTCCATCGCCCCTTCTTCCTGTTCGAACACGCGGACCGGCCCCTCGTGGTGAAGGTGGTCCTCGCCGGTAATCTTGATGACAGCGCCGTCGGGCGCGAGGTTGCCCGAGAGGATACGGATTGCACCGCGCTCGTGAATCGGGTCCTCGACAGTGTTGAGATAGTCCACATCGAGGTCCTCGACCGTTGGCGGGTCGATCTGTTCGAGTTCCTCTGCGATTGTGTTGCCCGTGACCGTGAGCGCGTCACCGTGAAGCAGGCCGGCGTCGTTCAGGGCGCGCAACACGACCGGGACACCGCCGACCTCGTGGAGGTCGTTCATGACCCGCTCGCCGCCGGGCTGGAGGTCGGCGATTTTGGGCGTCCGGGCGCTGATTTCGTTGAACGTCTCGATGTCGAGGTCGATGCCGGCCTCCGCCGCGAGCGCGAGCAGGTGAAGGACGGCGTTGGTCGAACCGCCGACTGCGACCTGCAGAGCGATGGCGTTCTCGAAGGACTCGCGGGTGAGGAAGTCCGAGGGGCTACGGCGTTCCTGCACCACCTCGACAGCGAGTTCGCCGGCCCGGCGAGCCTCCTCGTAGCGGGATTCGTGTTCAGCCGGCGGCGAGGCCGACCCGAGCGGCGCGAAGCCGAGCGCCTCAGAGATAGACGCCATCGTGTTGGCGGTGAACATCCCGCCACAGGAGCCCGCACCGGGGCAGGCGTGGCGTTCCATCTCGTCGAGCTCGCCTTCGCTCATCTCCCCGTCGGCGACCGCACCGACGCCCTCGAAGACGTTCTGGATAGTGACCTCACGCCCGTCATGCTCGCCGGGCATGATGGAGCCGCCATAGAGGAAGACGCTTGGCAGGTCCGTCCGGATGGCGGCCATCATCATCCCGGGCATGTTCTTGTCACAGCCGCCGATGGTGACGATGCCGTCCATGCGCTCGCCGAAGGTGACGAGTTCGACCGAGTCGGCGATTATCTCGCGGGAGATGAGCGACGCCTTCATCCCCTCGGTCCCCATCGAGATGGCGTCGGAGATGGTGATAGTCCCGAACTCGATTGGCATCCCTTCGGTGTCGTCGATGCCGTCGTAGGCGGCGTCGGCCACGTCGTCGAGATGGACGTTACACGGCGTGATGTCGGCAGCGGGGTTCGCAACGCCGATCATCGGCGAGGAGAGATCCTCGTCGTCGTAGCCCATCGCACGGAACATCGCGCGGTGGGGGGCCTTCTCGTACCCCTCCGTTACCTCGGTACTCCGCAGGTCCGGGTCTTTTTCCGGACGTTCTTGCCGCTCCTGATTGCTCATATTTCACCGAAGCCATGGGCAACCTTAAATAACTTGTACTCACGCTAACGTCCAACATGAGAGCACGGCGAAACCCACCGGTGACAGCAGGTTCTTTTCCGTCGGGAACTTCCGCCGCGGTATGCCGACGGTCACGACCGCTGCGCGACTCCACTTCGGGTTTCAGAACCTCTCGCTCGCCCACGAGCGCCTTTATGGGGGCGTCGGGCTTGCCCTCGACGAGCCGCGGCTGACCGTCGAGGCGACACGGGCCGACACGGTGCAGTGTGATGACCCGGCGACTGAGCCGTACGTTCGGCGCGTCGTTGACGCGCTCGACGTGCCCGGCGCTGCTGTCTCTGTCGAAGAGCGGTTCCCGCGACACGTCGGCCTCGGGAGCGGCACACAGCTCTCGCTGGCGACGCTCATCGCCGTCGTTCGAGCCTACGACCGGACCGCTGACGCACGGACCTACGCGCCGCAACTGGGACGGGGTGGCCGGAGCGGCGTCGGCGTCGCCGCGTTCGAGTCGGGCGGGTTCATCGTCGACGGCGGGCACCCGACGGAGCGGTTCACTGCCGAACCCCCAGCGGAAGGTGACTGGGACGTGCCGCCAGTGCTGGCGCATCACGACGTGCCCGCACACTGGCGTTTTGTTATCGTTGTCCCGGACACCGACCCCGGCCAGAGCGGGACCGCGGAAGACCAGAGTATGCGGCAAGCCGTCGAGCGCGCCGACCCAGGCATTGCCGACGAGATTTCGACGTTACTGACTCGTCGGGTCCTTCCCGCGATTGCGACCAGAGACCACGACGACTTCGGACAGGCCGCGGCGCGGCTGGGCCGACTCAACGGTGCGTGGTACGCCGACGAACAGGGCGGGGTCTATCGCCCGCCCGCCGGCGCACTCGTCGATTCACTGGCGAGCGCCCCGGTCATCTCCGGGGCCGGCCAGAGTTCCTGGGGGCCGACTGTCTGGGGACTGACGACAGCGGACTACGAATCGGAGGCCCGTGACGCGGGTGTGCTGGCACTCGATGCGGCCGATGTCGACGGAACGGTTCGTGTCGTTGCGCCCCGGAACACTGGTGCGTCGCTGACTGAATAGGGTGCCTTGCGGCGGGGCCGTTCAGTATAAGTCACCGGCACAAGCGACGACTCTTGCAGCCGCCAGTGCGGTTATCCGTCTTGCCAGCAAACCCCCGTCGATGACTGCACTGTTCTCACCGCTAGAACTCCGCGAGACGACAGTCCCGAATCGCGTCATGGTCTCACCGATGTGCCAGTATTCCTGTGACGCCCGCGATGGCCTCGCCACCGACTGGCACCGCACCCACCTCGGCTCCCGTGCCGTTGGCGGCGCGGGGCTGGTCATGACCGAAGCGACCGCCGTCGAAGCTCGCGGTCGCATCTCCCCGGAAGACCTGGGTATCTGGAGCCACGAGCACGCGGCGGCGCTGGAGCCGATTACGGAGTTCATCAGCGAACAGGGCAGCGTACCGGGCATTCAGATGGCCCACGCCGGCCGGAAAGCTTCCGTTGAACGACCGTGGGATGGGCACGACCCGCTCCAGCCCGACGACGGGGGCTGGGAAGTCGTCGGCCCGAGTGACGACCCGTGGCCGTACGAAGACGACGAGGCCCCACCGACGACGGCGCTCGACCAGGACGGTATCGAGGCTGTCATCGATTCGTTCCGCACCGCCGCCGAGCGTGCACTCGACGCCGGCTTCGAGGTTGCAGAGGTCCACACTGCCCACGGCTATCTCCTGCATCAGTTCCTCTCGCCAGTGACGAACCACCGCGAGGACGACTACGGCGGCGACTTTGAGGGTCGCACGCGGCTGACACGGGAGGTCACTGCTGCCGTCCGGGAGGTCTGGCCCGACGACAAGCCGGTGTTCGTCCGTATCTCGGCGACGGACTGGCTCCCCGACTGCGACGCATGGACTGTCGAGGACTCCGTTCGCCTGTCGGACCGACTCGCCGACATCGGTGCGGACTTCATCGACGTGAGCGGCGGCGGCATCCACCCCGAATCCCGCCCCGACTACGCCGGCCCGAACTACCAACTCCAGTACGCCGAGCAGATTCGAGCGGAAACCGAGTCTGACATCGCCGTCGGCGCTGTCGGCGGCATCACGACGCCCGAACAGGCCGAGGCCATTATCGCTAACGACCGCGCCGATATGGCTATCGTCGGCCGCGAACACCTGCGGGACCCGTACTTCGCGATGACTGCTGCAAAAGAACTCGACGCGACCGACGAAATAGAGGGGCCGCCGCAGTACCGCCGCGCATGGGGCTTCTAATTGGCTTAGACCTTATCGAGGTCGAGGTCGACGGCGTACCAGTCGAGCACGAGCAGGAAGACCGCGCCGACGGCACCAGCGGCGACGAACGCGATGAGCACATCCGTCGAAAAACCCACTTTGTCCTGCACTTCCACGACGGGGGCGCGCAGCGCACCGACGACGAGCGCGACGAGGAAGGCCAGCGTGGCCCGGCGGTTGTAATCGAGCGCCCGACGGACGACGCGCGCGATGGTGAACAACCCGACGAGCCCGCCGACAATGAACGTCACGACCGGCACGGCGGTCGTGGTCACGTCTTCGGTTGGGCCGCCAGTAACGAGCGCGATGAGTGCGTCGACGAACTCCTTGAGGGCCTTCGTCATAGGGGTGTACTGGCCGAGGATGATGAGCAACAGCGACCCCGAGATGCCGGGCAGAATCATTGCGCTGACAGCGATCATACCGGCGAAGAAGACCAGTGGGAGACTGCCACCAGCTGTGGCGGATGTCGACACACCGGACACGAAGAACGCGATCAGAAAGCCAACGACGCCGGCCCCGACCTGGAACGGGGATTCAACAGTGAGACTGCGGAGTAGCACTACCGCTGAGGCGGCGATGAGCCCGAAGAAGAACCCGAAGAGGAGTGCCGGCGTCTCCTTGCTGGCGATGGTGACGATTCGCGACACGATGACAACGGCGGTGGCGACGCCAGCGACCAGCGCGAGGAGGAACCAGATATCTACTTCGAGAAGTTCGGAAAACGCACCACGGATGTCGACACCGCCGTCTACGGGAGCGAGTGCGCGTAAAAACCGAAGTATCCGTCCCGGCGTGAAGGCGGTAATTGCGGCGATAAGTCGCTCGTAGACTCCGGCGATAAGCGCGATCGTCCCGCCAGAGACGCCAGGGACGCCGTCGGCACTGCCCATACAGAGGCCGATGAGAAACGTTCGAATCCACGCACGGAGCGGCGGCACCGAGCCCCGAATCGTTGGCAGGTCGCTCGAGTCTCGGTCAGGATGGGTAGTCATCACTGAACGCTTCCAGTATCACGCTGAAATCCCTTGTGGAGTTGCGTCGTGTCATGAAATCATCACAACGGCGGAACAAGGGCTGGACAGGCAGTCAGCGACAGCGTTAGCTCCGCTGTGATAGCGTGAGCACGCCGTTCCTGAGTGTCTGGACTGCGCCAGCGGCCGGCAGGTCGATGTCGAACTCCGTCTGGAGGTGCGGGGCATCGACGGCAACGATGGCTTCCGTCCCGATGATATCGACTGTCACGTGGTCGTCGCTGACCTGAAGCGAGTCGAGGTCGACGGCGACCGTCCAGCCGTCGTCGTGGTCGGTGTGCGAGACGTGTAGCGGCGACCGTTCAGTTTGTGCGTCCATTCGTCACCCATGCGTATGTGTTACACACATAAAGCTCCACGTTCGGCGCGTGCCAAAGAGCGCGGTGCAAGATAATGCAGGCAGTCTGTCCGTACCGTGGTGAGCGTCGTCCACAGAGTTGCCACGCCGCCTGCTCAATACTCACTGGTCTGTTTAAATGAACTCGCTCTGGTAAGCCGAATCGTTTTAGTCCCCATCTGTAAATTGCCACGTATGACACGCGAAGAACTCGCGTCCGCGAGTGAACTGCTCGAATCGGCGGCCGAAGACACTGGCAGCGATGAGGCGAGCGAACGCCTCGCCGAACTCGCCGACCAGCTTGACAGTCTTGCGACTGACGAACGCGGCCCGGACCACGGTCGACTCGCCCGCATCCAGTCGGCGCTCAACGACCTCAGTAGCGGTGACGCCGAAGACGTGACTGGTGCTATCGAAGACGCCGACGACGCCATCAACGAGTACCGGTCCGACCTCGAAGGGGTCTGAGGCGGCACTCCTGCGCCAACGCACGGCTGCTCGGTGACTTTCTGCGACGAAAAGACGGCGTTCGAACCGATGGGCCGCTACGACTCGGTCACAGTTTCCTCGTCGACCGGCTTGATTCGGTGTGTCGCGTTGTTGTGATCTTCGGGGGCCCGGAGATGGTACGTGACTTCACGCGGCTCTGTATCGTCGACGTACGGTGTTTTACCTTCGCGCGTGATAGTATCTGTTTCTCCCGGCTTCAGTTCCCCATCAAACCGACCGACGGGCGCGTAGGCGACGCGCGGGCCGGCTCGGTTGAGTGCGATGACGTACCGCCCAGCGGTGTCGCCCGTGTTCGTGACCGTTATTTCGAGCGTCGGCATGGCGGGCTCAGTAACGCGCTCCGGGCCGTCGAGAGTCACGTCGAATGACGGTAACGGCGCTTTGAGCCTGTTCTGAACTGCCTCCGGCGGCGTCCACTCTCCGCCCGGCCAGGACAGTCTGGCGTCGCTGGCTGAGCCGGTTTCCGGGAGATCGAAGACCAGCGGCCCACCGGCCTCGGTGAACTGTCGGCCCCACTCGCCGTCGCGATACAGACCGTTCCTGAACGTCTCGGGGCTGTACGTCGACCCATTGAATCTGAGCGAGAACGCGCCCCGGTCTACGCCCGAGTCCTTGACGGTCGTCGTGAGGACGAGGAACTGGCCGGCTGTCGGTTCAACGCTGATAGAGTCAGTGCGGGGAATCACGACGCCCGGTACCACTACGGCGTTCGTGACGGCCACATCGGGCGGCGACCCAGTGTCGGTTTCGCTGACTTCTGGTGACGGCACCGGCGTCACTGTCCCGGTGTCCTCGGTCTCACCCTGACACCCTGCACCGGTGATAGCCAGTCCGCAGAGTGCCAGAACGCGACGGCGGTACATGGCTCTGCGTTGCCCTGCCCCGGATAAATGCTTTCAGAAGGGTTGGGTTCAGTTTTGACCGACCGTTTCCAGTCCGGTCCGGAATAGACGTGTCTCCTCGCTCTGGGTCGTCTGTGTCGCTGATGGAGCAGGCGACGTCAGGTTAAATAACATCTTAATTAATGTTTGTGGCTAACCAAAAGCTTTTGACAATTCCGTTGGTTTCAGTCAAATGTGTATCAGGTTGGGGGATCGGGTGGCGGGACCTTCCCTCCGTGGTGATATCAATGAGCAAATCAACGAACGGCCGAACGGCCCCCAAATCGATGCGTCACAAGCAAATACTCGATGTAGCGGCTGAGAACCCTGAAGCGTCTATCGCAGAGCTTGCGGCCGAGGTACCGAGTGCGACAGCGGAACTGGTCGAGCGAGTTCTTGAGGAACACGGCGACCCAGCTGAGGCCGACGAGACGGAAACAGCCGACCAGTCACAGAGTGAACCGTCGACAGAATCACAGTCATATCCAGCCCCTGCGGACCTCTCGTCGACAGAACGTGAGACGATCCGGGCGATTCAGCACCACCCCACTGCGTCCCAGCGGGACCTCGCGGAGAAGCTCGGCGTCACTGCCTCGACGGTGAGCAACCGCGTCAACGGGATCGACGGGTTCGACTGGGCGAACCGAGAAGCGTTCGCAAACGCCGTGTTCAGCGATGGAGAAGCCGAATCAGCGACGATATCGGACGAGACAGCAACCCAGGTACCCGATACCCAATCGCCGGAGTCAACAGACAACCCCGACGGAGCTGACAGTCAAGCAGGCCCTGATACTGCGCCCGACGACGGCAACCGCTCGCCAAGGGAGGTCGAGACAGCGGCCGGCGAGGTGAACACCACGCTGACTACGTTCCAGTCGACTGTCGAGGACCTCTCCGCACAGCTGGCCGAACTTGAAGGTCAGGTCGAAACCGTCACCGACGGCGGCGGCTCTCCACAGCCGTTTCAGGACCCGGAGCTTGTCCACAAGGTCGTCCACGCGTGTATGGACTCCGACAAAATATCCGAAGAGGAAGAGCTCCGGATTCTGGATTCGCTGCTCTAGTTGTACTCTCGCCACCGGTGGCCGACTCTTAGTACTTGAAAAGCCGTGTTACCGCAAATCATGCCCTCACACTGCTACATACCAGGCTCTCTACACACCGTCTGGGTAGCGAAAGTTGCGTTGAAACAGTCCTGTTTTAATACTCACAGAGCAGGAGTGGTCATATGGTTGATGGATTTGATAAAATAGGTGGTGAGTATCTACGTATCAAGCTGGCTCTTGTAGTATGGGCGTTTGTTACAATTTCTTCTTCATTAATAATTCAAATATTCACTGAGGATCTATACGGATTAGCTATCTCTTTGACACTGGGCGTCCTATTCGCCCTCTTTGTATATCGCGGAATCTAACGCTCTGAATTCTGGATTCACTACTAAGACATATCTGAGGAGAGGTTCAGTTGTACTCTCGCCATCGGTGGCCACATTCTTGACATTTGAAGAACCGCGTCGGCGGTTCGTCGGCTGACCCGGTCTGTTTGATCGTGTACCACGCTTTTCCGTGTCCGCATTCCTCACAGGTCACGTCGTCGGCCGTGGGCTTCCCCTCGAAGTTTGACCCTTCTTCGGTCTCTATCAGTTCGTCGCCGCTCTGTTCGTCCGTGCTGACGAACGCCGCCGCGCGGTCCTCGTCTTTCGCGACCCGCGCGCCACAGGACTGACAGACCATCTCGTCACCATCGGCGTGCATCATCGAACCACAGTCGTCGCAGAACTGCATACACGCTCGTCGGACACCGAAACAAAAAGCCGTTACTGCTCGTCCTCGATTTCGTGTTGCTCGGCGACGACCGGACAGTCCAGCAGTCGGACCGTCTCCATGTCGATGAACTCCATGATTTCGGTCCCGTCGTTCGTGCAGTGTGCGTTCGGCGGTGCGGAGAAGTGCTCACACTGCTCGCAGTAGCGGTGTTTCGACACCTCCGCGTATCGGCTCTCTGGCGTGGTTTCGCTATCGTCGTCCGCAGCGATTTCCGCCCACACCTTATCCGCGTCGATGTGGTCGACATCGACCCGCTCGAACGCGCTCTCGCCGCTTCCGAAGGGGTCCTCGCCGCGCTCGTCCATTCCCGAGAAGGGGTCGTCCGGGTTGGGTGACGACCCAGAAAGCGGCCTGTCAGAGTTAGTTGCCGAATCTGAACGAAACTCTTCGGTGTCGACGGCCGAGAGCAGGTCGTCATCATCACCATCGGTTGCACTGGGACCCGTCTCGGACGCCTCGTCGGTCGATTCGTCGCTCGATTCGATGTCGGTCCAGCCATCGTCGGGTGGCTGGCGTGCGTCTGTCGAGTCGTCCGCGTCGTCAGGCCCCGCATCGAGGCGCTCGAACGGGTCGCCCTCGCGGTCGTCGCCGGAATCGAGTTCTTCGAAGGGGTC
Source organism: Haloarcula sp. CBA1127 (assembly GCF_001485575.1). Classification (NCBI taxonomy): domain Archaea; kingdom Methanobacteriati; phylum Methanobacteriota; class Halobacteria; order Halobacteriales; family Haloarculaceae; genus Haloarcula; species Haloarcula sp. CBA1127. The sequence continues at coordinate 2,664,453 of NZ_BCNB01000006.1, read as the reverse complement.
TCGTTCGTCGTCACTCATTGGTCTCGCCCGGTTCAAGCTGTGCTGCGGCCACCAGCCGCGCCTTCGAGCGGATAATGCCGCCCTCGGGTCGCACGTCTGACACCGTCGTGTTGCAGTGCGGACACTGGGGTTCGGTCAGGAGCCCGATATCGACCTGCTCGTCACAGTTTGAACACCGTGCCGTCGAGATATTCTCCTGTGCCGCGGCGCGTTTCAGTCGGTCGACTGCTTTCTGGTTCTGGTCCCGGCCGCCCTGGTCGTCGCGGAGGTCGCTGACGACCCAGGCGACGCGGGTGAGTTTGTCTTCGACATCGTCGAGACGGGCGTCGATATCGGCGACTCGTTCGTCCTGCGTTTCGAGCGATTCGCTCAGGTCATCTTGAAGCGCGGTGAGTTCCGCCTCCATCGCGTCAATCTCCTGTGAGAGTGCATCGATGCGGTCGAACTCCTCGTGGCTGTGGTCGGCCGGTGCTTTCTCGTCAGTCTCTCGTTTGACCTGCACAACGCGCTCGCGAACGTCGTCGATTTTCGTCTGAAAGTCCGCTTCGAGCGCATCGAACCGATCGGCAAGCTGGCGTTCCACCGTGTCGACGATATCGGGGACCTGGGCACTCACAGCGCTCTTGGTCGCCGCTTCGACTGAGCCGTTCAGCTTCTCGTCCACGGTTGCGGCGACGACGGCATCCAGTTCGTCCGACGACGGCTGGAGGTGGTCGCTCATTTCGCCGTCCGAATCGGCTGTTGTCATGTATGCGGCCAGCAGTTGCTCCATGACGGCGTCGCGAGGCACGCCGAGTGCCTCGGCTTGCTCGGTCAGCCACTCGTCTAGATCTGCAGATAGCTCGACGTACACTCCCCCGTCATCAGTCGACTCGGAGGACATTACGACATCCTTGACGAACAACACTGATAAGGGTTTACCGCCGATTTCAGATACCGAGAGTGGAAGCGACCACGCAGCAGCCCTCTCGTTGTTCTGTGTCGACAGCTACAGCCAGTTGTTCCGCCGACTATCGCTATCGAATCTTGCGCACATCGCTGATGTCGAAGCCGGCATCGCCCAGTTCAGTCTCGAACTGAACGATGTCCTCGTCCTCGATCTGTGAGAGGACGCCACGGAACTGCTGGACGACGAGGGTTCGGGCGCGGGTGGAGCCGCCGGATTCCCACGCGAACTCCATCGTGCCGTGGGAGGCGTCAACGAGTTGCCCGTGTCGCACCGTCGACAGCGTCTCAGGATTAATGTGCAAGAGGAGCAGACAGCCCCACTGATGGGCCGCCTTCTGAAGCCCCTGAACGAGTGAGCTGATGTCCGACCACTCGATTTCCTCACCCATGGCGCTGACAAGATCCGATAGCGAGTCGATGACGACGAGGTTGTTCGCCGCCACCTCGTTCAGCACCATGCCGAGCGTCCCGAGCAGGTCCTCTCGCTCGTGCCGCGCCCGGAGGTCGGTAATCGATGCGGTTTCGCTGGCGTACCATTCCCGTGGCACTGGGCTGATGTGGAAATATCGCTCTGAGAGGTCGTGGAACTCGACCGCCCGGCTCCCCTTGTCGACCACATCGTCGTCCATCGCTAGCCGCATCTCGCTGACCAGTTGCGATTCGTTTGTCGTAAACGAAATGTAGTGGACCTCGTCCGGGGCGACAGCGTCGGGCGAGCGGTCGCCGTAGTAGAGGTCGTGCAGCTCCGTGTCTACCTGTTCGAGCCCGTTGATGAGTGCGCTCGTATGCATGAACTCCCGGGAGCCAGCGCCGGCCTCGCCGGAGAGCAGGACGACGCTCCCCGCAGGCGCTCCACCGTTGATGATGGAGTCAAGCTGGCGGATTCCAAACGGGATTCGATCCATACGTCCACCTACCTACGCGGTTGCTTAAACGCTTGGCCTGTTTCGGCGGTCGTGACAGGCGGGCAACAGCAAGCCACGAAGTCACCACCGGACAGCACGGCCGAGCCGGGTTTCCGAGAGGTCGAAGTCAAAGCGGTCCGTCCAGAGGAGGCCAGCCCCCAGCAGCGCAGCCAGGCCGACCGGCACCCAGTTCGCGTAAAAGAGGTTGATACCACCCCACAGCAGGACGAAACTCACCAGGTCATCGAGCATGAACGGGCAGTCCCGGAGTCGCTGGCGGAGCCCTGCACGGTCGAACCCGAGGTCAAACAGCAGGACAGCGACTGACCCCGACAGGAGCCACCCGGCGTAGTTCTGCCACGGGACGCCGTAGAACTGTGGCATCTCGTAAATCCAGAAGCCGATTGCCACGGCCCCCGGATCGAGCACGAGGTCGACGAGCATGACCGTCGCCAGCGTCGCCAGCAGCCGAACCGCGGTTGACGCCGCCCTGTTGCCAAGTAACAGCAGGACGAGCAGGTAGGCATTCAGGACTAGTGGGAAGAAGAAAACCGGGAGCCCGAACGGTACCGCACCGAGCAGCATTGGGCCGAGGTCGACGCCATAGCTGAACTCGCCGTAGGGCCAGCCGGTCTGGACGCCAATGAGTTCGATGCCGTACGAGTAGAGCGTCAACGCGACTAGCGCCAGCCCGGCCCGGCGGTCCACAAGCGGAAAGACGCCGGCGACTAGCGGGAGTCGCATCACGAACGTGCCAAAGAGGACGAAGTAGGGATTGAACGCGAGCGGGTCCGGCAGGAGTCCCTCGGCACTCGCGAGCAGGGTCACCGCGCCGACGAGCGGAAAGACGACGGCGATGGTAAATCGGTTCTCGGTGACGAACTGGTCGAACTGCGCGGTCGCGTCGGTTTTTGTCTCCGGGAGCGTCCAGCCCGCCAGCGTTCTGTCTTCGCCACTACCCATACAGCATCACCCACAGCGCGATGAGCGTGAAAACCATCCCGACAACGGTGTTGATCGCGGGATACCACCAGTACGCCTCGTCGATGTCGACGCCGATGCCGAGAATCCCGAAGACGAGGCCGGGATAGATGAGCAGTATCAGGCCGAACACCCAGTGTGTGTACGTGAATACGAACGCGGCCATGAGCCAGCACATCACGCAGTAGTAGTACGTGTTTGACTCGCCCAGAAACGTTGCCGTCGTCTGGATGCCAGCCTCGCGGTCGGGTTCGATATCGGGAATCGCCGAGAAGGTGTGCATCCCCATCGCCCAGAGCCACGCGCCGGCGACCGCTGTCGCTGGCGGGGCCACCCCTTCGATAGCGGCGTAGCCGATGACACCGGGCAGGATGTACAGGCCGTTCGAGATGGAGTCCAGAAACGGCGTCGTCTTGAACCGGAGCGGCGGGGCCGAGTACTCGATAGATAGCCCAATCCAGGCGAGCAAGGCCACGACCCCGAGCGTCGGCAGTCCGAGGACGAACAGTAACGCGAGCGCGCCGCTGGCGACGACGATGGCCGTGATAGCGCTGTCCCCACGGTAGCTGACTTCCCGGCCGTCGTCTTTCTTGGGATTGTGCTCGTCGATGTCGGCGTCGAAGATGTCGTTGACGCCATAGAGGAACACGTTCCCAGGGATGGTGAAGTACAGAAACAGCGCGATAGCCAGCAGCGAGAACAGTTCTCCCGGGCCGTCAGCCGCGTAGCTGACACCGACGATGACCGGGCCGCCGAGGTAGAGCCAGAATCGCGGCCGGGAGAGCCGCAGCAGGTAGCCCACAAGCGTCTCCTCCGGCGGAATGACGGCGGTAATGCGGTCGGTCGGGAGTTCGGGCATTACTCAGGCGATATCCTCGATGAGCGCCTCTGCGGTGTGTTCGCCGCTGATGAGACACATCGGCACGCCGATTCCGGGCGTCGTGAACGACCCCGTGAAGTAGAGCCCGTCGACGGCCGACGAGCGGTTGTTGGGCCGCAACAGGGCGGTCTGGCGGAGCGTGTGTGCCAGCCCGAGTGCTGTGCCCTCCGTGGCGTTGTACCGCTCGCCGAAGTCGGAGACGGCGAACTGCTTCTCGTAGACGATGCGGTCGCGCAGGTCGACGCCGGTGTTGTCAGCGATGTCGGCAAGCACTTTCTCGCGGTACTCCTCGCGGATTTCGTCGCCGTCGTGCAGGCCCGGCGCGATAGGGACCAGAACGAACAGGTTCGAGTGCCCGTCTGGGGCGACGGTGTCGTCGGTCTTCGAGGGCACACAGAGGTAGTACGCCGGGTCGTCGGGCCACGCGGGCTCGTCGAAGATATCGTCGAAGTGGGGGTCCCAGTCCGTCGGCAGGACGAGCGTGTGGTGTTTCAGTGGCTCCACGTCGCCCTCGACGCCCATGTACATGAGGAAGGCCGACGGTGCGTACGTCTTGTCCTCCCAGTAGTCGTCGTCGTACTGGCGCTCATGGTCCGGAAGGAGTTCCCGTTCGGCGTGGCCGTAGTCGGCGTTGACGACCACTTCGTCGGGGTGGGTCGTGTCGCCGTGGACCGTCTCGACGAGGAATCCATCCTTCCGCCGGGAAATCTCGTCGACCTCGGCATCGGTTTCGTAGGTAACACCGAGTTCGTCGCCGAGTTCGACGAGGCCATCGACGACCGCGCCGACGCCGCCGTCGGGGTAGTAGACGCCGAGGTTGAAATCGACGTGGCTCATCATGTTGTACAGCGCTGGCGTCGTCCGCGGAGAGCCACCGAGGAAGACCAGCGTGTACTGCATGATCTGCTGGAGCTTCGGGTGCTCGAAGTAGTCCTCAACGTGGCTCTGCATCGTGCCGATGAGTTGGAGGCCAACCGGCGCGGCAGTCATGACGTCGAGGTCGACCCAGTCGCGCAGCTCCGAGCGGTCCTCGTAGACGAACTTGTTCATTGCTGTCTCGTAGTGGCGTTCGCTGGTCGACAGATATTCTTCGAACGCCTCGCCCGCACCGGGTTCGTACTCCTCAAATTTCTGGGCCATCTCGTCGTTGTCGCCGGTCACGTCGATCTGGTCGCCGTCCTTGAAGAAGATGCGGTAGTGCGGGTCGAGCCGCTGGAGGTCGTAGTAATCGCGTGGCTCCTTCCCGAAGTACGCGAAGAACCGCTCGAACACGTCGGGCATCAGATACCACGACGGACCCATGTCGAACCGGAACCCATCCACCTCTAGCCGGGAGGCGCGGCCCCCAAGCTGCTCGTTTTTCTCCAGTAACGAAACGTTCGCATCTGCGTCCGCCAGGTAGCACGCAGCGGAGAGCCCACCGATGCCGCCACCGACGACAGTCACGTCTTCACCGGACAAGTCACTCATTACTAGTATTGAGGGGCTGGAACGTCAATAAATGAGCGGCCAAACTGCATCGGTATGACATTCGTGGTCATATACCGGGACATCGAGCGGCTCAGTGGGAGACGTATATGGGGATGGGGAACAGACTGACACGTATGGAACCTGATCTCTCAGCACTGGACGCATATCTCGATGACGCCGGCGTCGACGGCTACCTCCTCGATGCGGATTCTGAGGTGTCAGACCAGTACTACCTCTCCGGTTTCGACGCGCCGGACCCGTTCATCACGCTGTACGACGGTGACACACATCTGCTCTTCCCGCGGAGTCTGGAATTCGGCCGAGCCAAGCGCGAGTCGCGGGCCGAGACCGTCGAACGCTACGTCGATTTCGACCACCAGAGCAAAGTCGAGGAGTACGGCCCTGACGAGGCCGTTTCACACGTTCTCGCGGACTTCCTCGCGGCCTATGACGTAGACAGCGTGGCCGTCCCGCCGCGGTTCCCGCTCCGGACCGCAGACAGCCTGCGCGAACGTGGTGTCGACGTGTCGGCAGACACCGACGGTATCGTCACGGAGATCCGGGCAACCAAGACTGAGACAGAAGTCGACCACGTCCGGACGGCACAGCGGGCCAACGAAGCGGCGATGGAGGCCGCTGAATCGCTGCTCGAAGCGTCGGATATCGCCGAAGACGACACGCTCGAAGTCGACGGCGAGACGCTGACGAGCGAGCGGGTGAAAGAGGAGATCGAGGTGACGCTGCTCCGGCACGGCTGCTCGCTGGACGAGACCATCGTCGCCTGTGGCGCGGACGCTGCGGACCCTCACGACTCTGGGAGCGGGCCGCTCGTCGCTCACGAGCCGGTTATCATCGACATCTTCCCGCAGGACAAGGCGACGAAGTACCACGCCGACATGACGCGGACGTTCGTGAAAGGCGAACCAAGCGAGACGGTGCGTGAGTGGTACGACCTCACTGAGCGTGCGATGGAAGCCGCGTTCGACGCGCTGGAACCCGGCGCGACCGGCGCGGACGTACACGACGCGGTCTGTGACGTGTACGAGGATGCCGGCGAACCGACGCTGCGTGACGACGACCGAACGGAGACGGGATTCATCCACAGCACAGGCCACGGCGTCGGGCTGGACGTCCACGAGCTTCCACGGCTGGCACCGAACGGCAGCGAACTCGAACCGGGGCACATCGTCACTATCGAGCCCGGCCTCTACGACCCCGATGTTGGCGGGGTCCGAATCGAGGACATCGCCGTCGTCACTGCCGACGGCTACGAAAACCTGACCGAGTACGAGATCCAGCTAATCGTCTGAGCCCGCCGTTTTAGAGCCGTTCCATCTGGCCGCCACAGGACGGACAGGCCGCTTTGGCGTCCTCGGTCCGGGTCCCACAGAGCGTACACTCATAGCGCATGCGAGTCGAATCGCCGCTGTCCGTGTCGAATAGTCCCGAAAGTCTGGGTAGCAGTTTCATTCTGGCCACCGTTTCAAGCTATGACTGCCTTTGTCAAGATACTTGTTACCATGCACCTGTATTTTCCGCAACTCCATCATGAACATTTATTATGAATGGGTCGAAAGGTGATGGTACTCAATGCTTGTATCCGACGTACGCCCTGCACGCGACCCCCACACTGCACTGCCCACGAACCACAGACGCCGGCCGACACGACCCCCAGGATGACAACACGAATCACGACCCCCCGAAACGAGGACTCGTACCCGACAACCACGCTGCCCTTTGACAACGCGGAGAGCAAGTCCCGCCGCGCGCCGAAAATGTTCTCGCCGACCAATCACGCCACGATGGGCCAGTTCGACACTGAGGCCAGGGACCCGCGCTAAACTGGGACACAACGCATATCCCGCAGGCAAACCTCCGTGTCGATATGGCTGATTACACCACAGTATCGATTCCGAAGGACCTCGCGGAGCGCGTCGAAGAGACCATCGAAGGGACGAGTTTCTCCAGTACGTCCGACCTCGTCCGGTTCCTGCTCCGGAGTATCGTCGTTGAACACCAGCGGGAAGGAGAACTGACCGAAGCGCAGTTTCAGGATATCACCGACCAGCTGCGGGACCTGGGCTATCTGGAGTAGTTCGGTCGCTATTGCGGATACTTCTCGGGCGGCTCGATGTCGAGAACCGTGACCTCCTGCGCTTGCCCGGCTCTGTCGAAGGCCCCGAAGGCGTCGATGTCCCACGGCGGGATGCCGACGAAGACCACCTCGTGCAGGTCGTCGGTCTTGCTAACACCCATGTATCCGTCGGGATGAGAGACGAACCGACCCTGCGTCTGGCCGGCCGGCGTCCCCAGATCGACGCCAAACACTGCATTCACTGAGGCCCCCGCTGACGGGAGATAAAAATCAGTGAATACCGGCGTCTCGTCCGGTAGATCCGCATCAGGAAGCTCCTCTGCAGGCGTGACGGCCAGCGAAATCGTCACCTCGTCAGGTTCGGCCTCGCTGGCGAGCCGTAACAGCGTTTCGACGAGTCCGCGTGTGACGTAGACCACGCTATGCTTTCGCACGGCCTGGGTAAAACGGCGTCGTTTGACCCGATTCAGCCGAGCACGAGCGACTTGAGGTTCTTCGCGTACAGCCCCGGCGTTCGGCCGCGGGACCCGCGAAGCGCATAAGCGATGGCCTCGGCGGCGTCTTCCATCACACCTTCTCCGTGCCCGACCAGCACTCGCTCGGGGTCAAGCCGCGTGAGTTTCTTGGGTGGGAACAGGCGCAACATCGGGTGGACGCCGAGGCGTTCGTCACCGGCGAGGAAGTAGTCCGCCGCCCCGACCGCTTCGGGGACGACCAGCGTGTCGTCCTCGTCGCCGTACAGCGCGGCCTCTTGCCAGAACGTGTTGTCGATAATCTTGTGGACGCCGTAGTCCGTGCCCGGTAGTTGTTGATGCATACGTTCGACCGGTGCGTCGATATCTTCTTCGACACCCGACATCCAGTCAGGGATATACACCGGCACGTCGTGTCGATTCGCAACGGCGGCGCTGTCGCGTTTGTGCCGGTCTAACAGAATGACGACGCCAGCCACCTCGCCGAACTCCGCGAACAGGTCGTCGATACCGTCGACGTCTATCGGGTCGGCGACGAACACGCCGGCATCCGTCTTGAGAACGTGACTCGCCCGGACCATCATCTCGTCGGGATAGGGTATGTAGCTCACACCGCGCTCCCAGCGGTTCGTCTCCATCCAGCCTGCGGTTTCGTCCTGATCTTTGAGTGGCATACGCCTCTGTACGAGCCTGACGCGAATAAATGGTTGAGAACGGGAAACACGCGAGCTGGGATTGTTTTGCCTGTGTACCAGCCTCCACAGCGGCTTTGTCGGTGGCGGTCGAAGCGCCGATATGCTCTCATCGCCCGCCTGGCTCACGCTAGAGGTGAAGTACCCAGACCGTGCGACGGCGTTCTACGAGGCCTTTCTGGAACTCGACGTCGTTTCAGCGACGCCAGACGAGGCCGTGCTCGCGGCCGGCGACACCGAACTCAGGCTCCGCGCGCCGGGAACAGTTCCACGCGGCGGGCTCCACACCCACTATGCGCTCACGATTCCCGAGCGGGAGTACGACGACTGGTCCGACCGGCTGGACGAGCGTTTCGACCTAGTCGAACACACCTTCGGGGACGCGCGGTCGCTATACTTCTATGACCCGCAGGGCAACTGCGTGGAACTCGGCGAGCGGGCGGTCGACGGCGCTGGCGTCACTGGCCTGTTCGAACTTGTCCTCGAAGTCGAGGGGCTGTCCTCGGCGGTGGAGTTCTACACCACGCTGGGGTTCGAACTGGTTGATGACAGCCGTGACGAAGGCCGGGTCAGGCTGTCGACCGGCGACCTCGACCTGGAACTGTGGTCACCACGGCTCGGTATCGCCGACGCCCGCGGCGGCGTCCACGTCGACTTCGGCCTCGTCGCCGAGGACCCGAAATCGACGGCCAGAGAGGTCGCTGACGACGCGCTCTCGGTCACATCGGTCGAAGAGGGGGTCCGAATTAGGGACCCGGACGGCCACTACCTGACGCTGGTGTCAGCGTAGGCGGCCGCTGGTGTCGGCGTGGCCGCCCAGTGATACTCGGGGATGCACTCGCTGGGTGCGAATATAATGACCATCCCCTGTACTAGTAGCCGTATAGGGCCCTCATAGGTAGGTTCTTTTCGTATCGAGAGCCACGTTTGAGTCGAGGATGTCCCCGACTGACTCCCGGACTGAACACGATGTCCCCGCGAAGGCGACGCTGTTCTGTCCGGACTGTGGGCACCAGAGCAGGTACGACGGTGACTGGGCTGTGGTCGAACGGCGTGGTAGCACGCACTACCGCTGCCCGGAGTGCCACACGCAGATTACGACCCGACCGCGCCACACTGACAGTGGTTCACCCCAGTTCTTCGACACCTACTGGCAAGCGTGGAACCACGGCATTCGCGTGTGGAACGGACTGTTGCAGCGACTTCTCTCACCGTAGTCGAATCATAGGTGGACCGTCCAGACCGCGTCTATTGTGCTGAACGGTCTGTCTATTTGTCGTTGCCCGGCAAAAGGTCGGATGTTAGATACTTTTATCGGCCGGAGTTGGCTACAGCCTGACTGTCCAGATGGTCCCCGCTCCTCCAACGCTTAGCCGACGGCGACTACTAGGTGGTCTCGGGAGCCTCTGTGCTGCGGCGGGTACAGTCGCCGTCGGCCTCACAAAGCCGGCAGCACTGCCGGATGTCCTGACCGATGAGGCGACGAAACACTACCCGACGCCGCCGGAAGTGTCCGCCCACTGGCAGCCGACGGTGACTGAGTCCCACGCACAGGAAGCCATTGACCTGCTCGCAGAAACCACCGAAGAGGCTGAACAGCTCTGGTCGCAACTCGACACGAACCAGTATTTCAGCGGTGCTGGGGGGTGGCTGGAGGACGCACGCCAAGCACTCCGGGACGGCAACACGAACGAAGCGCTCTTCGACGCAACGTATGGACTCCAGTTCGCGGCAGAAGGCCTCGGCGAGGCCCGGGCCAAACTTGGGAACGCTGACCTCCAGGCGCGTGCGGCCCAGGCGATTGCCCTCCGAGACCGGAGCCAAAAGGTGGTAAGTGACATCACGCCGTACCTCGTCGACGACCCGGGAACTGACCTGGCGTGGTATCTACGTATCGAACAGGAGGCCATGATGGGTAAGCACCTGGCGACCTGGGACGGTATGGAGCCCGTGGCTAAGGGCGTCGAGAACAACAACGCCGGGAGCTTCAAGCCGCGCGAGTACGGCACCCTCATGGCCAACGTCCGGAGGGCACAGGTCTACGTTCGGACCGCCGAGCGGTTCCGGGGCCTGCTGGCCGAGACGCGTAGCGGGTCCGCCACCCCCTATGCAGAGCAACTGAAAACAGCGGCAGACCAGTTCCGGACCCAACTTGAGGGCACACCGACAACCCAGGAAGTAGAGTCCCGATACGGGGTCAGCGACCCGGAGTCGGTCGGTCCGTACGAGGTCGCCCACAGGGACCTCGCTAGATGGTGCTTTGACTCCGGCGTCCCGATTCCGTGGACCATCGATGTCGACGACGAACTGCTCGTCAGCACTGCTGTGGGGCTCTCGAAAGGTGTCGCCCGGATTCGGGCCCACGAGTTCGCGGTGGATCACCTCGTCGTGGAGCAGGGCGACGAGGGGTTCGATTCGGGGCACGCCCTCGCCGAGAAGCGTCGCGCCCGCCGCGTCCACGAGCAGGTCATCGGCTCGAACCCGCCACCCTTACTTACCCGCCAGGCGGCCCGGGCCATCGAGGACCTGCAGGTCGCTGTCGTCGGATTTGCAGGCAGCTACGAACAGCCGATGTGGCGCGAGCGACTCGATGCGTACCTCTATGCGCTTCTCGGTCGAGCGAAGCTCAAACAGTATCCCGCCGTGTACCGGACAGTCGTCGGCGAGGAATGACTCCCATACGTAGCTGGCAACGTCACAGTCTGCACAGCGCGTCTCGCCACCAAGTGGGCGGCCGCTGTCTCACTCTAGCCGCTCGGAGTCGATACTGACCCCCGGCGGCGTCACAATCAGGAACCCGCGGAAGTGCATCAGCTCGCCGCCGGCCTCCCGGACCGGTCGGGCGAACCCGGCGGCGAGTTCGTTCAGGTCACCTTCGACATTGAGGACCAGTACGGACCCGTTTTCGATGGTATCGATCCACTGGTCGGGCGATTCCGACCCGTCAAGGACGCCGAGCACGACGCGGTTGCTACCGGCCCCATCACGGTCCTCATCCATCTGGTCCTCCACGGCCTGCAGGTCAAGGCCCTCGAAATCACTCATGGACACACACACGCGCGGATGGAGCAAAAATCCTCCCCAAGCCGTCTGACGCGCGGCAGTCACGCTGGCCGCGGTTGTTCCTGTGTGCCGTGTGCACGCATCACCGCCTTATGAACAAGTATAAATAGTGGAAGCATCCAGTTACGGGTGCTTATGTCCAACAACGAGGGCACGTCGGAATCTCCGGCGGATCGAGTTCTTCCAGGGCACACTGGATTCCACGTCTGAGATAACAGACGCACGGATTTTCGACACCACGCTGCGCGATGGTGAGCAGTCACCACGTACGTCGTTCAACTACGAGGACAAACGCGAAATAGCCGCGCTGCTCGACGAGATGGGCACCCACGTCATCGAGGCCGGGTTCCCCGTCAACTCCGACGCGGAGTTCGAGGCAGTGCGCGACATCGCCGAGTCCACGCGAGTGACGACCTGCGGACTGGCGCGTGTGGTCGAGAAAGACATCGAGGCGGCCTTGGATTCTGGTGTGGACATGGTCCACACCTTCGTCTCGACGTCGGACGTACAGTTGCAGGATTCCATGCACGCGACCCGTCAGGAGGCACTCGACACTGCCGTCGACTGTGTCGAGATGATCAAAGATGCGGGCGTCGAATGCATGTTCTCGCCGATGGACGCCACGAGGACTGACGAGGACTTCCTCGTCGAAGTCATCGAGGCCACGTCCGCGGCGGGGGCGGACTGGATCAACATTCCGGACACGTGTGGGGTCGCCACGCCGCGGCGGTTCTACGACCTCATCGAGATCGTCGACGACTGCACCGACGCCTATATCGACGTGCACACGCACGACGACTTCGGACTGGCGTCGGCCAACGCCATCTCCGGCTTTGAGGCCGGAGCCAGCCAGGCGCAAGTGTCGGTCAACGGCATCGGCGAACGCGCCGGCAACGCGGCCTACGAAGAGGTCGTGATGGCGCTGGAGTCGCTCTACGACGTTGACACCGGAATCGACACCACCCGCATCACGGAGCTATCGCGGATCGTCGAGGAGAAGTCCGACATCGGGGTGCCGGCGAATAAGCCCGTCGTCGGGCGTAACGCCTTCTCCCACGAGAGCGGCATCCACGCTGCCGGTGTCATCGAGAACTCCGACACGTTCGAGCCGGGCGTCATGACTCCCGAGATGGTCGGCGCCACGCGTGAGCTTGTGCTCGGCAAGCACACCGGGGCCCACTCGGTTCGGGAACGGCTCGTCGATGCCGGCTACGACCCGACCGAGGCGGAGGTCCGCGAAGTGACTCGCCGCGTCAAGGAGTACGGCGCGGAGGAGCAGGTCACCATGTCGGTGCTTGAACGGTTCGCCGAGGAGATCGGCGTGACCGAGGAGAGCGAGGAGGTCCGGGCGTAGGCCAATGACCTCGCTTCCGGCCGTCACTACGAGTGAGCAGCCACCGGTGAGTACCCGGTTTCGAACGGCTGCCCGCCAACAACTATCACAGAACGTTTATTATTCGGGACGAACTGCATTCGGATGTGATGACCGCGGCTGCTGGGCGTCAGGTTCGAACCTCCGCCAGCACCGCGACCGCTATTCTCGGCGTGCGTATTGTAGGGGCACTATAGCCCCTCTCTTTACCTTTTCACCCCCGGCCGAATCGATTCGTCATACCACCACAGAGTCATCAGTCATGCACGCAGCACACACATCACCGCGGTATCGACCCCGAACACGAACAGACGGAGGGATGACACGATGAGCGAACGCGCATCCGTCCCCAAGGAAGAGGAAGAAGCGGAGCCAGAAACCGAACAGGAGCCCGTTACGACGGGCGCGCAGTCGGTCATCCGAGCGCTTGAAAACGCCGGGACCGACTACGTCTTCGGCGTTCAGGGCGGCGCGATCATGCCCGTCTACGACGCGCTGTACGACTCCGACATCAACCACGTCACGATGGCCCACGAACAGGGGGCCTCACACGCGGCGGACGCGTACGGCGTCGTCACCGGCGACCCCGGCGTCTGTTTCGCCACGTCCGGCCCCGGCGCGACGAACCTCGTGACCGGCATCGCCGACGCCAACATGGACTCGGACCCGGTCATCGCACTGACCGGGCAGGTCCCGACAGAGTTCGTCGGCAACGACGCGTTTCAGGAGACGGACACGGTGGGCATCACCCAGCCAATCACAAAGGAGAGCTACTTCGCCGCCGACTCAGACACCGTCGGCGACGATGTCAGCGAAGCGTTCGCGCTCGCTGATGCCGGCCGGCAGGGACCAACGCTGGTCGACCTGCCAAAGGACGTGACCCAGGGCGAAACCGAGGTCGAACCTGGCTCCTCTGAGACGCCGGAGACCTATGAGGTGCCGGAGGAGGCCGACGACGAAAACGTCCAGGAGGCCGCAGAAGCTCTAGCCGAAGCCGACCGCCCGGTCATTCTCTCGGGCGGCGGCGTCATCAAGGCAGACGCCTCAAACGCGCTCCGTGAGTTTGCGAAGGAGTACGAGATTCCGGTCATCACGACGATGCCCGGCATCGGAAGCTTCCCCGAGGACCACGAACTCTCGCTCGAGTGGGCCGGGATGCACGGCACCGGCTACGCCAACATGGCGATTAGCAACACCGACTGCATGCTGGCCATCGGGACGCGCTTCGACGACCGCCTGACCGGCGGCGTCGACTCCTTCGCCCCCGATGCGGAGGTCATCCACATCGACATCGACCCCGCCGAAATCAGCAAGAACGTCTACGCTGACTACCCGCTCATCGGGGATGCCCGGGAAGTGCTCCGGCAGCTGTTCGACGCGATGCCGCGCGCGCCGGACGCCGACGAGTGGCGCGACCAGTGCCAGACCTGGAAAGACGAGTACCCGATGGACTACGACACGCCCGACGACGAGCCGCTGAAGCCACAGTACGTCGTCGAGCAGTTCTCTGAGATGACGCCGGACGACACTATCGTCTGTACCGGCGTCGGCCAACACCAGATGTGGGCCTCCCAGTTCTGGGAGTACACCGAGCCCCGGACATGGGTGTCTTCCCACGGTCTCGGGACGATGGGGTACGGCGTGCCCGCTGCCATCGGCGCGAAACTTGCCGCACCGGACCAGGAAGTCGTCTGTTTCGACGGTGACGGCTCGTTCCTGATGACCGTGCAGGGACTGTCAGTCGCGGTGCGCGAGCAACTCGATATCACCTACGTCGTCCTGAACAACGAGGCGGTCGGGATGGTCCGCCAGTGGCAGGACGGCTTCTACGAGGGCCGCCGGATGGCCTCCGAGTACCCGTGGATCCCGCAGTTCGACAAGCTCGCCGAGGCCTTCGGCGCACGCGGGTTCACGCTCGAATCCTACGACAACGTCGAGGAGACGATACAGGAAGCACGCGAGTACGACGGCCCAAGCGTCATCGACGCCCACATCGACCCCGGGGAGAACGTCTTCCCGATGGTCCCCAGCGGCGGTGACAACGGCCAGTTCGCGCTCAACGAAGACCATCTGGACATGATCTAACAATGACTGGAGGAATGCCAGGCCCCGCGCCGGACGAACGGATGCGCCCGAAGGGCCGACGCAACACGCAGGGAATCCGCGTCGACCCCGAGGCCGAAGTGACCCACGAACCGCGACAGGCGGTGCTGTCCGCGCTGGTCAAACACCGGCCGGGCGTGCTGTCGGAAGTGTCGGCGCTGTTCAGCCGACGGCAGTTCAACATCGAAAGTCTGACCGTCGGGCCGACAGTCGACGACGACACAGCCCGGATGACGATTCTCATCGAGGAGCCGGAACCGGGGATCGATCAGGCGAAAAAGCAACTGCGGAAGCTCGTGCCCGTCGTTTCGGTCAGGGAACTCGAAGGCGAGGCCGTCCGTCGGGAGCTCGCGCTGGTGAAAGTCAGCGGCGAGAAGCCCGACGACGTCAACGCTGTCGCTGATATGTACGACGGCCAGGCCGTCGACGCGTCGACCGACTCGGTCACCGTCGAAATCACGGGTAGCAAGCAGAAGATCGACGCCGCCATCGAGGCGTTCAAGCAGTTCGATGTGCAGGAAATTGTGCGAACTGGTGCCGCCGCACTGGAACGCGGCCCGAAAACACTAGAGAAAGATGTCTGACGAACTTACCACAACAGTCTACTACGACGAAGACGCTGACGTATCGACCATCGACGACGAGACCGTAGCCGTGCTGGGCTACGGGTCGCAGGGCCACGCCCACGCGCTGAACCTTCACGAGTCCGGCGTCGACGTAATCGTCGGCCTCCGCGAGGACTCTTCGTCGTGGGCCGACGCCGAGGACGCGGGCCTCCGTGTCGAGACGCCCGACGTGGCCGCCGGTGAGGCGGACCGCGTCGTGATGCTCGTCCCTGACACGATCCAGCCCGCGGTCTACGAGGCCATCGAGGACAAACTGGACGCCGGCGACACGCTCCAGTTCGCACACGGCTTCAACATCCACTACGGCCAGATTGAACCGCCGGAAGACGTCGACGTGACGATGGTCGCGCCCAAATCGCCCGGCCACCTCGTGCGCCGGACCTACGAGCGCGGCGAGGGGACGCCAGGCCTCATCGCGGTGTATCAGGACGCGACCGGCAACGCCAAGCAGGAGTCGCTGGCCTACGCGAAGGGCGTCGGCTGTACCCGCGCTGGCGTCATCGAGACTTCCTTCCAGGAAGAGGTCGAGACGGACCTCTTCGGCGAGCAGGCCGTCCTCTGTGGCGGCGTTACCGAGATGGTCAAAGCCGGCTTCGAGACGCTGGTCGACGCCGGCTACGCGCCGGAGATGGCCTACTTCGAGTGCCTGAACGAACTCAAGCTCATTGTCGACCTGATGTACGAGGGCGGCCACATGGGGATGTGGAACTCCGTCTCTGACACCGCCGAGTACGGCGGGCTGACCCGCGGTGAGGATGTCATCGACCGCGAGGGCATGGAGAAAATCCTCGAGGAGGTCCAGAACGGCGAGTTCGCTCGCGAGTGGATCAACGAGAACCAGGCCAACCGGCCCGCCTACAAGCAGTACCGCGACGCTGAACAGAACCACCAGATCGAAGCCGTCGGTGAGAACCTGCGCGACCTGTTCGCGTGGGGCGAGGACGCCGACGCAGAGAAGACAGAAGCCCCAGCAGATGACTAACGAACGTACAAATCCAACGGACGGCGAACAGAGCGACTCACGCACAACGATGGGGAGCATTGAGCACACGCACCCCGAGACGAACGGAACCTTCGGCGCGGTGTTCCGCCGCGGCCCAGTTGTGGCCGCTGATGGCGGCGAACGCGACGCAGAGGAGGGGGAGGAGACTGACGAGAAGATGGAGGACATCGACCACGAAGCGCCCGACGAAGGTGTCACCCGCGCGTACGAGCGTGGAACGGAAGGACGGGACGAGTCAGTATGAGTTCGGGAACGCTGTACGACAAGGTATGGGACCAGCACAAAGTCACGACTCTGCCGAACGGCCAGGACCAGCTGTTCGTCGGGCTGCACCTCATCCACGAGGTCACCAGTCCGCAGGCGTTCGGGATGCTCAAGGAGCGCGGCCTTGAGGTTGCGCGCCCTGACCTGACTCACGCAACGGTCGACCACATCGTCCCGACCGCCAATCAGGACCGGCCCTACAGTGACGACGCGGCCGAGACGATGATGGCCGAACTCGAAGAGAACGTCCGTGACGCCGGTATCCAGTTCTCTGACCCGACGACGGGCGACCAGGGTATCGTCCACGTCATCGGCCCGGAGCAGGGCATCACCCAGCCCGGCAAGACCATCGTCTGTGGTGACAGCCACACCTCTACCCACGGCGCGTTCGGCGCGCTCGCGTTCGGTATCGGGACGAGCCAGATCCGCGACGTGCTGGCGACTCAGACTATCGCGATGGAGAAACAGAAGGTCCGAAAGATCGAGGTCACCGGCGAACTCGACGAGGGCGTCGAGGCCAAGGACATCATCCTCGAAATCATCCGTCGGCTCGGGACCGAGGGTGGTGTCGGCTACGTGTACGAGTACGCCGGCGAGACCATCGAGAACCTCGACATGGAAGGTCGGATGTCCATCTGTAACATGTCCATCGAGGGCGGCGCTCGTGCGGGCTATGTCAACCCCGACGAGACCACCTACGAGTGGCTCGAAGAGACGGACTACTTCCAGGAGCACCCCGAGAAATTCGAGGAACTCAAGCCGTACTGGGAGTCCATCCGCTCGGACGACGACGCCGAGTACGACGACGTGGTCGAAATCGACGCCAGCGAACTGGACCCCGTCGTCACGTGGGGGACCACGCCCGGCCAGGGCATCGGCATCGACGACCCGATTCCGGCCCCAGAGGATCTGGCCGACGACAAGGTCGACACTGCCCGCCGTGCTCAGGAGCACATGCGCGTCGAGCCCGGCGAGACGATGGAAGGGTACGACATCGACGTTGCCTTCCTTGGCTCCTGTACCAACGCTCGGCTGCCTGACCTCCGCCGTGCGGCCCGCATCGTCAAGGGCCGCGAGGTCGCTGACGACGTGCGAGCGTTCGTCGTCCCCGGTAGCCAGCGCGTTCAGCGCGCCGCCGAGGAGGAAGGCCTGAAGGACATCTTCGAGGAGGCCGGCTTCGAGTGGCGCAACGCCGGCTGTTCGATGTGTCTGGGCATGAACGAGGACCAGCTGGAAGGCGACGAAGCCTGTGCCTCTTCTTCGAACCGGAACTTCGTTGGCCGGCAGGGCAGCAAGGACGGTCGAACCGTTCTGATGAACCCTCGGATGGTGGCCGCCGCGGCGATCACCGGCGAAGTCTCTGACGTGCGCGACCTGAAGGAGGTGACCCTAGCATGAGCGACGCGACTGAAGACATCCCCGAAGTCGACTACGTTGAGGGGTCTGGTATCCCGATCCGCGGGAACGACATTGACACGGACCAGATAATCCCCGCGCGGTTCATGAAGGTCGTCACCTTCGACGGGCTGGGCGAGTTCGCCTTCTTCGACCTGCGGTTCGACGACGAGGACAACGAGAAGGACCATCCATTCAACGAAGAGCAGTTCCAGGACTCGAACGTGATGGTCGTCAACAACAACTTCGGCTGTGGCTCGTCCCGCGAACACGCGCCACAGGCCCTGATGCGCTGGGGCATCGACGCTATCATCGGCGAGGGCTTCGCCGAGATTTTCGCCGGGAACTGTCTGGCGCTTGGCATCCCGACGGTTACCGCCGACCACGAGACGATCAACGCGCTCCAGCAGTGGGTCGATGACAACCCCGACGGCGAGATTGAGGTCGACGTACGGGCGGAGACTGTCACCTACGGCGACAACGAAATCAATGTCAGCGTCGACCGCGCCCAGCGCGAGGCCCTCGTCGAGGGCAACTGGGACACGACGGCGCTGATGAAGGCCAACCAGAACGCTATCGAGGAGACGGCCTCGGAGTTGCCCTATCTCGATCAGACGCGGTCGGATATCGAAGCGGACGATTGACGCGAGGTCGCTTCGCGACCTCGGTTTGTGCGAACGGAGTTTCTGTCTCGGAGATGGCAAGACCAATAGCTATGCGGGGCGCGTTCTTCCTGCATGGACCAGATTCGGGAGATACACATCGCGCCGCTGGGGCACGAGCGTGACCGAATCGCCGAGCCGATTCACCAGCACAACGCTGACGACGTGTACCTCCTCACAGCGACCACAGAGCCGTCACGGTTGACGCCGTACCAGCAGGCACTCGTCGAGGAACTGGACGCCAACGGCGTCAACGTCGAACTACATCGAGCGGATTTACACGACCTCTACGACGTGCTGGCCGAGGTCACGACGCTGACAGCCGACCATCCGGAAGACATCGTGCGCGTCAACGTCTCGAGCGGGCCGAAGGTGGCGGCTATCGGAAGCGCAATTGCGTGTATGGCGACGGCGGCGACGGCATACTACGTCCATCCCGAGGAACACGTCCCATCGGTCTCTGCGGAGCCACTCACCCAAGGGATGGAGCGCGCGGAGGTCCTCCCGTCGTATCCTATTGAAGCTATTTCTCGTGACCAAGTTGCGGTGCTGGACTATCTCAAGCGGACAAACACGGACACCTACACCGCAAAAAAGTCGGACCTCATCGGGTTTGCCGAGGACGCCGACCTTTCGTTTATCACCGATGCCGACCCGACAAACGAGAAGGCGAAGTTCGCGCTGTTGAACGCCAACATCGTCGACCCGCTGGTTGAGGACGGCTACATCGCGGTCAGCGATGTCGGCCGGACAAAACAGATCGAACTGACTGAAACCGGCGAGAATGTCCTCCACGCCTTCCGACACAAGCTCTGAAACGGGTGTCGGTCTCGCTGTCACTACTTCGGCGGCGGCAATACTCGATGGACGAATAGTATAGATAGTAAAATCACCATCTGTAGTATCTATAGTATTGATAGTATTGAGGTAGTAAATACATATGAACCACCACAATACTCGGGTGCGCACGGTCCCCGGCGACGCGCTGTTCCCGTCGCTTCGGCCCTCCACCAGTTCGATGCGCTCGCTGGGGAGCCGTGCCACCGCGCTGCCATCCCTGTCTCGACCCGGAGCCGTCCTCCGGCTCGCCGGGTCGGGACGGTCCACCGCTGACGCACTGTACGAGCATGGCGCTGCCTTGGACCCGAGTCGGCTCCAGCAATAACCGATTGCCGGACCCCGATACCTCCCGAGTAGCCTATGGAACCAGCGAACCGAACCACTTTCACCAGCCGGCTACGTGCCTCCCGCTATGACACACGAGATAGCCGTTATTCCGGGCGATGGAATCGGACAGGAGGTCACGCCCGCCGCGGTCGAAGTGCTGGAGGCCATCGACGCCGTCGACTTCGACTTCGTCGAGGGTGAGGCCGGCGACGCAGTGAAGGAAGAAACCGGCGACGCGCTCCCAGAGGAGACACGCGAACTGGCGGCCGACGCCGACGCGACGCTGTTCGGCGCGGCTGGTGAGACAGCGGCCGATGTCATCCTGCCCCTCCGGCAAGTCGTCGGTTCCTTCGCCAACGTCCGCCCGGCCCGCTCGTATCCGGGGCTCGACGCCGTCCAGCCCGACACGGACATCGTGTTCATCCGGGAGAACACCGAGGGTGTCTACAAGGGCATCGAGAGCGAGATTTCAGAGGGCGTCACTACCTGCACACGGGTCATCACCGAAGACGCCTCTGAGAAAATCGCCGAATACGGGTTCAGCTACGCGAAGCAGAACGGCTACGACGACGTGACGATTGCCCACAAAGCCAACGTCATGCGCACTACGGACGGGTTGTTCCTCGATGCGGCATCGGCGGTCGGAGAGGACCGCGACACGTCCTACGATACGGCGCTCATGGACGCGCTTGCGATGCATCTGGTCATGAACCCACAGGACTACGGCGTCGTCATCTGTCCGAACCTCGCCGGCGATATGCTGTCGGATCTCGCCGCGGGCCTCGTCGGCGGCCTCGGTCTGCTGCCGTCGGCCAACATCGGCGAGGAGAACGCGCTATTCGAGCCGGTCCACGGCTCTGCCCCGGACATCGCCGGCGAAGGCATCGCCAACCCCTCGGCGATGATTCTCTCCGCAGCGATGTTGCTCGACCACCTCGGCTACGACGAACAGGGCGATGCAGTTCGAACAGCCGTCGAGTCCGTACTCGACTCCGGGCCTCGAACGCCGGATCTGGGCGGCGACGCATCCACTGAGGACGTGACTGCCGCGGTTATCGACGAACTGTAGACGGTTTTCTCGCGTCCTATCTGGGCAGAAACAAGCACGGCCCAATAGAAAGAGGTAAAACCGAAGCGAAACAATCACAGCCGAGAGAATGCTCCCGGCCGAGCGAAAGCGCACTATCGTCCAGTTGGTGACAGAGCGAGACGGCTGTTCAGTGTCGGAGCTGGCCGCGGAACTCGAGTTCTCGAAGGCGACGATACGCCGTGACCTCCGAGACCTGGAGTCGCAAGGCCGCATCAAGCGGTCCCACGGCGGTGCAGTACCGGCGTCCTCCGCCGGGACAGAACGACCGTACGGCCAGCGCGAGGTTGACCACTACGCGGAGAAACAGGCCATCGGCGAGCGGGCTGCACAGGAAGTCCGTGAGGGCCATGTGATCTGCTTCGATGCGGGCTCGACGACGATGGAAGTCGCTCGCGCGATTCCGGATACTGACTACGTCGCGGCAACGAATATGCCGGAACTCGCCACTGAAGTGGCCGAGCGAGACGTCGACGCGAAGCTCACCGGCGGGAGTCTCCGACCGCGGACCCGGGCGCTCGTCGGACCGATGGCCGAGCGAGCCATCGGACGAATGAACTTTGATCTGCTGTTTCTGGGGACGAACGCCCTCGACAGTGCCGCCGGGCTGTCGACGCCAAATGAAGACGAGGCGGCCGTCAAGGAAATGATGGTCGAGCGCGCCCGCCGAGTCGTGCTGGTCGCTGACGCGTCGAAGTTCGGCGACCGGAGTTTCGTCAGCTTTGCCGATCTGGAGCAGGTCGACCTGCTGGTCACTGACGCCAGCCCGTCAGGGGCGCTCGCTACGGCACTTGCGGACGCCGACGTGACTGTCGAGGAGGTCAGCACATGATCGTCACCGTCACCTACAACCCCGCGGTCGACCAGACGATCCAGTTCGACGAGCAGATGGCTCCCGAGCGTGTCATGCGGGCCGACAAAGCGCAGTTTGACGCCGGCGGGAAAGGCATCAACGCCGCGCAGTTCCTCACCGCGATGGACCGGCCCTGCGTCGCGACGGGCCTGTTGGGTGGGTTCACCGGCTCGTTCATCAGAGAGACGCTGCAGGACGACGGCGTCGAGACGGCCTTTGTCGACGTGGACGGAACGACCCGGCTCAACACCACTGCCATCGCAGCCGCGGAGGAATACAAGCTGAACCAGGCCGGACCAGCCGTCGACGAGTCGGTCGTCGACTCACTGCTCGAACAGGTGCGAGCGCAGTCCCCCGACCGCATACTCATCGGTGGGAGCCTGCCGCCGGGGCTGTCCCCCGATGCTATCGACCGCATCGCGGCCGGCGGCGACTGGGAGACCATCGTCGACACCGGCGGCGACGTTCTTCGAGAACTTGACGCGCAGTATGGGCTCTGTAAGCCGAACCGCGCCGAACTCGGTGACGCGACCGGGGCCGACGTCTCTACCGTCGAGGGGTGTGCGGACGCGGCGGACGCGTTCCGGGACCGGGGCTTCGACCGCGTGCTGGCTTCCCTCGGCGGGGACGGCGCGGTCCTTGTCGGCGACACAGGCCGACTGTACGCGGAGGCGCTCGACATCGATGTTATCGACACCGTCGGGGCCGGTGACGCGCTTCTCTCGGGCGTTCTGAGCGCCTGGGAAGCCGGCGCGGACGACGAGACGGCGCTCCGGACCGGTGTGGCCGTCTCCTCGCAGGTCGTCCAGCGGGCCGGCACGGCCGTTCCCGACCTGAACGACATCGACTCACTCCGGGATGGCGTGACGGTCCGACAGCTGTAGCGGGCAAAAAGAGTCGTAGAAAGCGGAGACAGCAACTCAGAACTTTTCCAGGTAGTCGTCGACGAACGCATGTACGTCGGCCAGCGACGGCTGGTCCGCGGTCCGAACGAAGTAGCCGGCGACGGCGTTGCCGACGACGACGGCAGCGGTGGGCGGGAGGTCGGCAATGCGGGCCAGCCCCAGTCCGGCGTTGAAGTGGTCCCCGGAACTGGTCGTCAGTTCCGGGTCCGAGACCGCGGGGACAGCCACGCTGTCGGTGCCGTCCGCAGTGACGACGACCGAACGCTCGACGCCGTGACCGACGAACCAGGTCGGTTCCAGCGCCGCGAACACCGCCTCGGCGTCCTCGGCAAACGAGCGCTCGCCGTCGCCGGCGTAGGCGTCCGCGAGGACGCCCGTCTCGGCGCGGTTCGCGGTGACCACTACATCTGTCACCTCGTCCAGCCGGCCGATTGCCTCCCGACCGGCGTGCAGGCGGTCGGCGTCGAGCTTTCGCACGTCGCCGGGGTCGACCAGCACGGTCTCAGGCGGGGCGTCGATATCATCCCACAGGGTACAGAGGCCGTCGAAAACCGTCGGTAGGTCTGGCGTCTCTGACCAGTAGCCAGTTCCTAACAGGCTCGCGCCGTCGAGTTTCTCGGCCAGTCGGTCGTGGCCGAAGGCCGCGTCGAGTTCGGCCCAGTCAAGCGCCATCGTGTCACCGATTTCCGTGAGCATGAGCTTTCCGTCGTCGAACTCGACGGCGTCGGTGACTCCGGGTTCACCCAGCGAATGGAGTTCGTACTCGCCGAACTCCGTCTCGAAGGCGTCGTGGACTGGGTCGCCGTACATCCCGACCATCACGGGGTCGAACGACCAGCCGCCGAACGCCCGTGCGAGGTGGCTGGTGTGGCCGCCGGTTCGACTGCCCTGCTGGAGCCACTCGAAGGAGAGGGAGCTGTCGGCGGCGACGGAGCGGTCGATGCGGTCACCAAACCCTTCCAGCGTGGCAAGGCGCTCGTGGCTCTCGGGGTCGATGCGGTCAGCGACGACCTCCCGGACGCGGTCGAGGTAGCCGTCGAAACCAAAGACGACCCGCCCGGTATCGATAGCGTCGGGAAGCGCGTCGCCGGGTGGCAACGCCTCGTCCGCTGTGGCGACGGCTCGGCGCGTCTCCTCGTCCATGGCCTACAGGACGTCGTCGGCTGTCGCGTCTTCGAAGATGACGCCTTCGAGCTTGTCCAGAATGTCGTAGGGGTCATCGCGCTGCCAGACGTTGCGGCCGACCGCGAGGCCGGCGACGCCGACGTCCATGCAGTCCTCAACGAGTTCGAGGAAGTCGCGGTCCGAGGTCTTCGACCCGCCGGAGAGCAGGACGCGGTTGTCAGCGGCTGAGCGGACGGCGTGGGCCATCGCTTCCTTGTCGCGCGGGTACTTGACCTTCGTGAAGTCAGCGCCGAGTTCGAGCCCGATGCGGGCCGCGTAGGCGATGGTCGACGGACTGCGGTGCTCCTTGATGGCCTGTCCGCGCGGGTACGACCACATCGCAATCGGCAGGTCGTGGTCGCGGGCGTTCTCCTGCACCGGGCGGAAGTCCTCGAACATATCGGTCTCACGGTTGACACCCGGGTAGACGGTGTAGCCGATGGCGTCAGCACCGAGTTCAGCCGCGTAGTCGACTGACCAGTTCTGGGGCGAGTACGGATCGCCCATCCAGAGGTCCGAGCCGCCGTTGAGCTTCGCCAGCAGGTTCACGTCGTCTTCGTAGCTCGGGTAGTACGTTTCGGCGAGGCCCTTCCCGACAGCCAGCGCCGTCACGGCGTCGTGGGTCGCCATCTCGAACACCTCATGCGGGTCGAGGCGCTCCTCGACGCCGCTGAACTGCTTGGGACCGTGTTCTAGCCCGTGGTCGTGAGCCAGCACGAGCGTCTTGTCGTTCCGTACGAGCGGTGAGTCACCCAGTGGTCGCATATGTCGTGTTTCTACCCAGAACGACCATTAACCGTTTTCGGTTCTGATTTGTTACTACTGTTCGCGTTTGTTTTTGAGCGAGGGCGGGAATTAAGTGTGTTCCAGTGAAAGGTTCGGCTATGCCATCCGTTGAACTGGACGCCGAAACAGTGGAGCGTCTTGACGACCTTCGTGTCGAGGACGAGTCGTACGACGACATCGTGACGGAACTCATCAACATTTACGAGGCTGAGGAGCTAACACTGTTTCACAGCGGCGACTAACCCTGGGCCTGCTCGCAGACGGACTTCCAGCGCCCGTTCGACTCCAGTTTCTCCTGCAGTTGCTCAGCGTACGCCTGTGCGAGCCGTGCTGCCTCTTCCTCCTGTTGTTTGTTCCCGCCACCGGACCCACCTAGTCCAAGGGCGTCCTTGACACCTGAGAGGAGGCCGCCACCTGAGCCTCCGGACTGGTCACCGCCGGGACCGCCCATCGGCCCTTGATTGGCGACCCGTTCCATCTCTGGCATGACGCTAGAGAGCTTCGACGTATCGGCGACGATCCGAGCGGCGTCCGGGTCACCCGGGTTCTCGATCTCGAACTCGACGGCAGTCATCACCAGCCCCCACTGCTGGCTTGAGAACGACGACGCTTTGACCTGTTCGTTGAACCGCTGGTCGACCGCCATCCGTTCGCCGGCGATGCGGTCGGTCCAGTTTGAATCGCTCATAAACTGGTGTTTGCGGGCCGGCGGTATGAGCGTTTCCCGCTCCGTGTGGTGTTCTACAGTAAAACGTACCATTTCTGGGCTGACTGTCACGCCACCGGCTGCCGCGACCGCTACGTTTTATTGTCTTCAAAACGGTTCCAATATGTTAAGTTAGCTCACGATATACTTGTATCTCAATGAGTACTGAGTTTGGGACAGGGCAGGCGACGGGGGATTCGGGAGATGCAGCAGCGATGGACGCCATACGGGAAGCTATGGCCGACATCTCGGCCAGCGAACCGGACTTCTGTCAGATCTTCTGCTCCCCGGCATATGATTACGATGCGGTGCTATGGGGTGCGCGAAGTGTTGTCGGTTCAGATACCGAAATCGTGGGCTGTTCGTCTTCCGGAGAGTTCACTGAAACCGGCTCGGGGAACGGGACTGTTACAGTCGGCGTCGTCTCGTCGGACTCGATGCGGTTCTTCTCCAGCCTTTCGACTGAACTCAGCGCTGATCCCGAGCGCTGTCTGTTCGAAGCGGTTCATGACCTCCCTGCGAGCGAGGACCCTGCTGTCGATGGGTATCCGCATCGGACGATCATCAACCTCCACGACGGCATGGCCGGAATCGGAAACAAGGTCACGCGACTCACCGAGCAGTACCTCGACGACGAGGAGACGCCTGTCGTCGGGGGGTCTGCGGGTGACGACCTCCAGTTACAGCAGACCCACGTCTTCCGGAACGACCGCGTGGAGACGGATGCCGTCGTCCTCGTGCTCATTGCCTCAGAGGATCCACTTCCGGTGACAGTCAACCACGGCCACGAGCCGATATCCGAGGCGATGACGGTAACCCGAGCGGAGGGAAGCACCGTGTACGAACTCGACGGTAGACCGGCCTTCGAGGCCTGGCGGGACGCGATTCGAGAGGATGCGATGGAGACATACGATATCGATGTCGACGAGCTGGAAGCAGGGTCCGAGGACCTCGTCATGTTGCTCGGCCGCTACGAACTCGGTATCGAGTCGGAACCGGACGCGGATGCAGACGGACTCGCCTCCCGGATCAAGACCTTCATCGAGAGCAAACTCATCTCAACGAAGGGGTACAACATCCGGTGGCCGGGTCATACAACCGACACCGAGGGGCCGCTGGATTTCGCTGTCGCCGTCTCCGAAGGAACGGAAGTGGTGGTGACACATAGCAATAAATCCGACCAGGTGTATGCTGTCCGGAACGCCGCAACCAACGCTGTCAACGAACTCCGCGGCGGAAACGTCGCGGGTGGGTTCGTGTACGACTGCGCCTGCCGTGCGATGATACTCGGCGAGGATTTCGATGAGGCCGTCGAAACGATTCACAGCGCTATCGACGCGCCCTTCGCCGGCTTCGAAACCTACGGCGAAGTCTGTTCGGCCGACGAGGATTACACGGGCTATCACAACACGTCCTCAGTCATACTGCTGTTCCCGGAGTGACGACGACAGGCCTGCTACCAGCGAAAAATAAACGTCGCCTCCTGTTCCTGCCTGCTCAGACGCCGGACTCGATGGTGATTTCGGCGTGCAGTTCGTCCTGCAGCGCCGAGTGGACGTGACAGATGTCCTCGGCGAGTTCGACGATGTCCTGTTCCTCGTCGGCAAGCGATTCCTCGACCTCGACGTGGAAGTCGATGTACTCCAGGTCGTCGTCCTCGTCGAGACCCGCCGCGACTTCGACGTCGACACTGCCGATGTCCTCGTGCCCGTACTTGTCGGCGGCGACGCGCAGTGCCGGAATGTAACAGGAGGCGTAGTCGGCGGCCAGCACCTCGTTCGGCGACGGACCGTTCTCGCTCAGTGCGTCGACGATGAGCTCCCATTCGCCGTTGATGACGCTCTCTACCGTGTAACCTTCCTCGCATGTGCTCTCGACTTCGATATCTGCCATAGCACTCCTGTGGACACAGCCCTCCCCCTAAACAGTTCCTGCATGGCATTTCTGCCGGCGGGCGCGAAAACCAGTGACTCACCAGCGTGGCACCGGGATACCGCGGGTAGACCGACGGTCACTGCCGAAAGATAATACACCTCCAGCCCGTACAAACGGGCAATGGAACACCTCGCACCGTCGAACGTGCCGGTGTACGCCACGCGGGACCACCAGCGCGAGATCTGGGAGCGGTGTCGGGACCGGGGACAGCCAGTCCTCGCTGTCAGAGACGCGACGCGGGGGTGCATCGTCCGGTACGACCTCCAGCACCTGTCCTACGAACTCTCGGACACTACCGTGCAGGCGCTTCGTGACCGTGTCCGGTCCCGCCGACCGTACCCGACGACCACGGACCCGATCTCGGAGACCGAGGGCGTCGGCGGCGAGGCCGGCCCGGTGTCCGGCGAACTCCACGCGGACACCGAACAGGCTGCCAGAGAACTGGCCTCGCACATCTCGGGGTTCGTGCTGGACCGGTCGAACTGGCGATAGTACCGA
Source organism: Haloarcula sp. CBA1127 (assembly GCF_001485575.1). Lineage (NCBI taxonomy): Archaea > Methanobacteriati > Methanobacteriota > Halobacteria > Halobacteriales > Haloarculaceae > Haloarcula > Haloarcula sp. CBA1127. The sequence goes on along the minus strand of NZ_BCNB01000006.1, from coordinate 2,636,420 downwards.
AACAACGCGGATGGGGATTTTTCCCACAGCCGCGCCTTGAGTTCGTATGGCAGTCGCCCGACACGAGAGCGGTCCGTTCGCGACCGTGAGTGCCCTGGCCTCGCAGGTTCACCCGGTGTTTATGCTGCCACCGCTTGCGACCTCGCTGTTCGGGGGGTTGCTCTCCGGCGGGTTCTGTCCTCCAGTGGCAGCGCTCCACGCGGGCGCGATGTTCTTCGCCGTCTACACGGCCCACGTCAAGGACGGCTACATCGATTTCCACGTGCGAGGCGAGGACGACGACCATCCCCTCACTGGTGCTGGCTGTCGCATGGCGCTAGTCGGTGCTGGTGTCGGCTTCGCGCTCTGTACGGCGGCCATCTGGCTGCTGGTCGGTCCCGACGCGGCGCTGCTGACGCTTCCGACCTGGGTTATTGGGTACACCCACGCGCCGCAACTGGATATGAATCCCATTGGTGCGACGATGGGCTACCCGACGGGTATCGCGCTGGCGCTGCTGGGCGGCTACTACGCGCAGGTGACGACGCTGACGCCGCGTGCCGTCGGTCTCGCGGCCGTGTTCCTCCTGTTGCTGACCGGCATCAAGATCATTGACGACGAGCAAGACTACGACTACGACCGGTCGATACAGAAACGGACCGTCGCCGTCGTCCTGGGCCACCAACGTGCCCGGCGGCTCGCGTTCGGCCTGTTCGGAGCAGGCCTCCTCGGAATCGTCGGGCTGTCCGTGGCATTGCCCGGCATCCCGCCGAGTGCTGCGGCGGCCGCGCTCGTTTTCGGGGCGGTCGCGGCTATTGCCCAGCGAGGTGACCCCGAAACTGCGACGATGCTTTTGATTCGCGGGTCGTATCTCCTGTTGGCCGTCCTCGTTACCGCTGTCTGGTTCCGGCCGCTATCGTGAGGGTAGGGCTGTTCGGGCAGTCATGTGTCCGGTGCTGTTCGAAACTGCTATCGCTCGAAACCGTCCTCGTCGGTCAGCCCGACACGTGTGTGAGGACGTGGGTTGCGGAGACGACCAGCGAAATCGTCACCATCGAGACAGCCATGACACTGGCGACGACCGGTGAGAAGTTCCCAGTGAGGCCACCGACTGCGAGTAGTACGGCGGCAATGATAGTACAGACCAGCAGTGCCAGATGGACGAACAGCCACGGGCCGACACGTCGCAGTGAACCGAGCAGCGTCTCGACTCCCGACGACTGCGTCGGCCGGACTCGCTGGCCAGGCCGGTAGTACTCCGCGGCAGTCCCGTAGCCCGTGCTTCCTCCACGGGTCTGGGTGGGCCGCTGTGTCGCTTTCGCCGTTGCCTCGTCCGTCGTTTCTGCGTCGACCCGCTGGTCAACGTACTGCTGTGCGATGTCACTGACACCACCTGTGGCTGTTCCTCCGCCCGCGCCGCCGTCGACGTGCCTGTTGACGTATGCGTCGTGACCGAGCCGGTCGTATCGCGCTCGCTCGGCCTCGTCTGTGAGCACGTTCTTCGCCTGCGTGAGTCGCTTGAACCGTTCTCCGGCGGCAGGGTCGTCACTCACGTCCGGGTGATGCGTTTTCGTCTGCTCCCGGTAGGCGCGGACTATCGTCTCTTCGGTGGCATCTGGGTCCACCCCCAGAATACCGTAGAACGTCGCTTCCATACACACCCCTGTGTATTTATCCAGTTGGACTAGGCGTATAATAAGGTATTCACTCCCTCACGCCACGATATCGCGCGTCTGTCGCCGAGTCGCCGGACTGAAACTGCGTGGCCACCACCGTCTCCGTATGGACGAAGACACCGAGGACTGGGAGACACAGTTGCAGGCCAACCGAGACGAGAAAGACCGCTTCTTTGCGGAGCACCGCCAATCACCGATTCCGCCGGAGGAACGCGACGATTTCGACGGACTCAGCTACTTCGACCCGGACCCCGACTATCGGGTCGAAGCAACGGTTACGGTCCACGAGACACCGGAATCGGTCGATCTGGAGACGAGCGACGACCGAACGGTGCGCTATCTCCACGTCGCAACGCTCTCGTTCGACCTCGACGACGAGTCCCGCGAACTCCATGCGTTCCGGCAGGCCGCCGATGAGTCACGGACGCTCTTTGTTCCGTTCCGGGACAAGACGACCGGGCAACAGAGCTACGACGGCGGCCGATACATGGAGCTGGAACCCGACCGCGACCTGAGCGACGGCGACGAGATTACGCTGGATTTCAACCTCGCGTACTCGCCGTTCTGCGCCTACAGCGACACCTTCTCCTGTCCGCTCCCGCCGGAGTCAAACTGGCTCGAAACCGCGGTGACGGCCGGGGAACGGATAGACTGAGGCGTCTTTGCTGGCAGTCATGACACCAACACCAAACGAATTGTTTACACATCACCACGACCAAGGCAGTGTATGGCAACGGCGACCCGCGACCGTCCGATTTTGCAGGCCTTCCAGTACGGGTTTACGCTTTTCTCGGCCCTTTCGCTGGGCGTGATAGGACTCGGGTTCGGCTCGGTCCTGCTCCTCACCATCGCTTTTTCGCTGTCACTCGGCGCAGGAGTACAGATTACCGAAGTACAGACGCTGGTTCTTGGGCTGATAACGATTCAGGGAATCGGCTGCCCGGCCATCGCGTACACGTACATCAAACTCAGGCCGGTAATCAAAGCGAAGCTCCGCGAGGTGTTCTCGTATGCGCCAGACACCGGTGCATTCAGTATCGGCATTTCTGTGCCGAGCCTCCGTGAGGCCGGCATCGTCGTGTTGGGCTACGCGAGCGCGATGGTCGGGCTCGTGGTAGTGGCCGCAATCATCACTAGGCTCGTCTCGATGTTCGGGATAGAAACGGCGAGCAATCAGGCGGCTGAGATCGGAATGGAGAACCCCGATGTCCTCCTCCTATTGATTCCAGCCTCGTTCCTCCTCATCGGCCCTGGCGAGGAACTGCTGTTCCGCGGCGTCGTTCAGGGCCGCATTCGGGACTACTTCGGCCCGATTTCGGGCGTCACCATCGCGAGTGTCATCTTCGCCGGCATTCACTACCCCGCCCTCAGCGGTGGGTCGGTCACGGGGAAACTCGTCGGGGTAGGTGGCCTCCTCATTCCGTCACTCATCCTCGGCACAACCTACGAGTACACGGACAACATCGTCGTCCCGTCACTCATCCACGGCGCGTACAACGCCACGCTGTTTACTGGCCTGTATGTCACTGTCAAATTCAGTGGTGAACTCTCGTCCGCTGCGGGCGTCCTCAGTAGCAGCGGGTTCTGATCGACCACTGTCCCACCAGGTCCGCGATATAGCACGTTTGTAAATAATGCGACCGGTCAGACATACTTGTATAGGCAGGGGAAGTTGACAGCTATACATCCTGGCGATTTCTAAAAGAGCATTTTCCGCACTTATACACCACCTAACTGTCATTCTAGTCTCTATCGCACACCATCATTTTTAAATAGTGCTAGAATATGCGTTGGTTATACTACTTTAAAATGACAAGCGTCTTATTACCGTTTTATTCACTGTATAAACAGATGGTTGTCTCAATTCGCGTTTTGCATGTCGATGATGAACCAGGATTTGCCGATATAACGTCAGAATATCTCGAGAGGGCCATGGATTGTTTCGATGTCGACACCGCGGTGCGGGCCGACGAGGTCATCACGGACCGCCCGCAGGACACGTATGACTGTATTATCAGCGACTACGAGATGCCTGGAATGAACGGGCTGGAGTTCCTCGAACGGATTCGCGAGGACGCACCGAAGCTTCCGTTCATCCTCTACACCGGGAAGGGCAGCGAAGAGATCGCGGCCGAGGCAATCTCCGCAGGTGTCACGGACTATATTCAGAAGGAACCGGGAACGTCTCAGTACACGGTGCTAGCGAACCGGGTGCAAAACGCCGTCGAAGCCCGCAGAGACGAACTGCAAGTCACGCGTGGGCATCGCGCAATGAACGCGGCCTGGGACGGCATCAGCACACTGGACAACGAGGGTCGGTTCACCTATCTGAACGATGCCTACGCGGCCACGTTCGGCTACGAGCGCGACGAGCTTCTGGGCGAACACTGGCAGAAAATCCACTCGGCAGAGAGCCTCAAAACGGTTGACGATGAAACCCTCCCGACTGTCAACGAAAACGGGACGTGGACGGGTGAGACACTGCTCGAACGCGCCGACGGGACACAGTTCATCGGCGAACACACCGTTGCGAGTCTCGAAAATGACGGCGCTGTCTGCGTGGTCCGTGACCGGACTGACCGCGAAGAACTCGACAAACAACTGCGACACGAGCGCGAGCGGTTCCGGCTGCTTGTCGATGCAGTCGAGAATTACGCGATGTTCCTGCTCGACCCCGACGGTCTCATCCAGTCGTGGAACGCCGGTGCGAAACAGCTCACCCAGTACGAGGAATCTGATATCCTCGGCGAGCATTTCTCGGCGTTTCACACCGAGAAACAGATAGCCGATGGCATCCCCGAGCAACTGCTGCAAGAAGCCGGTGAGTGCGGTAAGGCCACCGACCGCGGCCTCCGGGTTCGGAAGGACGGGAGCACGTTCTGGGCAGATGTGGTCATCACTGAACTCCGGGAAAACGGCGACGCCCGCGGCTTTGCGAAAGTGATCAAGGACATCACGGAGGAAATCGAACGGGAGCGGCTACAGGCGACGGCCGAACGCTACCGAGAGAAACTCTACGAGATCACGAACGATACGGACCGACGGTTCGAACAGCGGTTAGTCGATGTACTGGAACTCGGTGTCGAGTATCTTGACGTCGATCAGGGCCATCTCGTCGCAATCGATCCCAAGGCGGGAACACATGAAATAATCGCTACCAGCGGCGAACCGTCTCTCACCACTCCCGGCGACATCAGGTCGCTCTCCGAGACCTACTGCCGGCGAACTATCGAATCCGACGGTATGCTTTCGGTCTACAACGCCGAGCAGCAGGGTCTGGATGATGACCTCGCATACCAGCAGTATGGGATCGGCTGTTACCTCGGTGCGAAAGTCGAAGTCGACGGTGAGCTGTTCGGGACGGTCTGTTTCGTTGCCCGTGACTCCCGGTCGGGCCAGTTTAGACAGGACGAACAGGCCTTCGTCGAACTACTCACCCGCTGGCTCAAATACGAACTGAGCCGACGTGATGGACAGATCCAGTGGCCCCTGAAGACGTGAAAATCTGGAGATGAACCCGTTGGGCTACGGATCGTGCTGACGTACGGCCTGATTGATCGCGGGCAGGTCAGTCATCGACTGCGGCCTGTTCGGGCTGTCCGGTTTCGGACTCGGAACCGTATCTCACCTCTATGTACAGCAATGCCAAGATCGTGAGTGTTGCGACGGCCTGCACGGCAACGGTCATCGGCACCAGTGGAGCGAACATCGCTGCTCCCGCAGCCACCAGTAGCCCGGCGCGATTCGGCAGCCTGAGTTGGCCTGAGAAATAGTTGACAATGGCTGTCACGGTGGCGACGAGAGCAACACCAACGACGACGAACGTAATCGGTGTTGCCGGAACCGACCAGAACAACAGACTATCGTTGACGACGAAAATGTACGGGAGAACAAACAGCGGCGCTCCGAGCACGAGCGACTTTCCGGCGGTCCGCCAGAAGTTCCCGCCTGCGACCCGTGCCGTGACGAGGCAAGCGATGGCAACCGGCGGCGTCAGCGCCGAGAGAATTGCGAAGTAGAACACAAAGAAGTGGGCAGCAAGCAGGTCGATACCGGCCTCGGTCAGTGCCGGTGCGATCAGCAGCACGGCCGTGATGTAGGCTGCGACGGTCGGCATCCCGAGACCAAAGAGAAGTGCGGCGACCATCGCGAACATGAGCAACAGCGCGAGCACGCCCCCCGAGAGTTCAACGAGGCTGGAGGCGAACACCTGCGTGAATCCGGTGAGGTTCAACACACCGACAAAGATGTTCATCACGCCCAGCGATACCGCAATCGGGGCCGCGTTTTCCATCCCGCGACCCAGGCCATCCATAGTGTCCACGAAAAAGTCGCGGCTCCCGTAGCCATCGCGGAAAAAGATCCCCTGGACGAACGCAGCCGGGAACGCGGACATTATCGAGAGAAACCCTGCGTACAGCGGGTCGTACATGAGGACGACCAGTGCGTACAGGAGAACGCTCAGCGGGACCCACAGCGCGAGTCCTTCAACGATTAGGTTACGAACTGATATCTGTCCGAACGAAACAGCGGTTGTTGTCCGACCGAAGATCCTATTGAGTGCGTTTTTCCGATCCCTGTCGACCGTCTCGACGTCGGTCAGTTCTTCCTCGTCAATCTCGCTCGTGAGCCCTTCTTTGATGGTTGTCAGATGGACGCCGATAGCGACCGTTCCGTAGAACAGGAGTGCCGGCAGGAACCCAACGACGATGATCTTCAGGTAGCTCGTCCCGGTGATCTCGGCCATTATGAATGCCGCTGCACCCATGATCGGTGGCATAATCTGGCCGCCGCTGGAAGCCACCGCCTCGTAGGCCGCTGCGGTATCTCTATCGAGTCCGTGACGCTTGAGCAACGGGATGGTAAACGCGCCCGTCGTCGCCGCGTTGGCGGCCGCGCTGCCATTGACTGACCCCATGCCCATGCTTGCGACCGTTGTCATCTGCGCTAACCCGGACCGGACCCGCTTGCCGATCAACGTTCCAACCTGGACAAAATACTCCAGCGCACCATACGCTTCCAGCAGTCCCGCAAGGATCATGAAGATAATAATGAACGTCCCTGAAACCTCGACAATGACGCCGAAGACGCCGCTGCCGAACTCAACTGTCAGACCCTGCACCAGTCGTTCGGCCTGAACCCCGTTGTGGTTCAAAATCCCTGGAAAGTATGGGCCGTACAGTGCATATGCAAGGCCAACTACACCGACCAAGGACAGCATCGGACCGTAGACCCGCCGGCAGACATCCAACAACAGCAGAATGATCAACAGCCCCATGAACAAATCGAGGTCGGTGTATATTCCGAGTTGCTCGTAGACGATGCGGTTGAAGGCCGTAAAGAGGTAAACGGCGACGACAGCCGAGAGAGCGGCCTCAAGTAACGTCGCGTAGTTTCCGAACCGCTCCCGGCGCGTCTCGGGTTCGGGGTTATACGCGAGGACAGCCGCCCCGACGAGCATGAATCCGAGGTGGGCGATCTTGTGCTGGTCCTGTTCGAACGGGAACAGCTGGGTGAACCAGAGATGATAGACTGTCGAGGCGACTCCCAAGGCGATCAGGAACCCGTACTTGGCCATGCGTACCCGGGACGGGTCGACCCAGCTGCCGGTTGTGTGTTCCCCCGTCATGGCTGGCGTTGATGGGGTGGCCGGACGGTGTACGGAGAGCTCGAACTACCCCTCATACTCCTCAAGTGTGGTTAGTCCGTCCTTCCACAGATCCTGTTCCTTGTAGTACTTCTCCGCACCGGGATGGACGGGTGCGTTCGCCGAGGGAAGTAAGAACTCCTGCGCGAAGTCCGGGCCGGCGCGCGAGAGCACTGAGCTCGCCTCACGGACCGCATCAATGTCTTCCATGACGGTACGTACGAACTCGTAGCCCAGTTCCTCAGATACGTCGGCCGGGAAGATCGTCTCGTAGCCGACACCGACCGCCGGAATGGAGTCCATTCGAATATCCTGGCCGTCCCAGAGGCTGGCCGGCGTTTCGATGTACGTGTAGGGCAGATCGGAGTTGGCCAAATCTGACTCGTCGAACTCCCAGTTGACGACCGCGACGTCGGCCTGTGCGCTGGCCTCCTGCGCCCATCCGGTCAGGACCTCGCGACTGACCCCGTAGACCATCATCATATCGAGACGACCGTCAGCAAACTGCGCCCCCTGATCTCCCCAGCTCATCGACTGGAGGTCGTACTTGTCCTCGACATTGTCGATACCGGACAGTCGGAACCCGTCAAGGCCCGCGAAGTAGTTCGTCCCGCCGCGCTGGCCGAACGCCATCGAGACCGACCCGTCCTGCGGAATGTCCGACACCGACTCAATGCCTTCGAGTGCGTCGTCAGTCCGCCTGACGAGGTAGTACTCCAGGGTCATGAACGGTAACACCTGCGTCATCGTCTTCCCGACCGGTTCCCCGTAAGGGTCTCCCCCGCTGTTTGAGCGCGCGACTGCCCAGTCGGTACTCTGGGCAATATCGATGTCTCCTTGGGCGATCAACCGAGGGTTTGCGGCAGTCCCGCCGGTCGTCTGTGCGCTCATGCTGATGTCGTCGGACTTTTCGGAGAGCAGCTGTGCCATCGCTACCCCCGACGCGTGAGTCGCTGTCTCCGGCCCCGACGTCCCAATTGTCCAATTTGCACTGCCATCACTACCATCACTACCATCACTGTCGCCACTACCACCGCTATCCCCGCCACTACCCTCGCCGCCACCGCTGCCGCCACTACTGCCGTCCCCACTACAGCCAGTGAGGCCTGCTAGGCCAGCTGTACCTACCATTTTCAAGAAGCTACGCCGCTCGGAAATCGAACCATCTTGATCGTTTCTGAACATTAGTTAAGCTACAACTATGGTGTCAACCAACCTATATTTAAATGTTACTGCAAATATTTTTGTCATACTGACATCGGCTGCGGAAACATACAACGCAGCCCCGACCGAATCTTCAAACCTCGGGCAAGAGTGACCACTCAGCACCATTATCGAGACTGTAAAAATGGGCGATGAGTGTCCACTCGACAGCCCCGGTCTTGGGAGCGCCGCGATCAATCAATCCCGAAGACCCGGCCAACAGGGTGCAACTACGGAGGGACCTGTCTCAATGACACAGTAGAGCCAATGTGGACAGTGTCTGTATTATTTTAACGGTATTCAATGGTACTGGAAATGTACGCTCAGGACACTACCGAATGAGACTCTACTAGTACCGTCGGTAGAAGTGAGCGGTATTCTCTACAGAAGGAGGGGACACATCGTAGTTACTCCGTATCGAGAAGGTCGTGTTTAGTTAAGCGTGAAAGGTGAGGCGGGAGAATTTCTTGCTGGTCTATGGCAGAAATCGCCCGCCTCACCGGTCATAGAGACTGGATTGATTTGGATTTTGTGGAGCGCGAGCGGACACCCGAGCCAGCGATGGCACTGGGTATTCAATCGTACGTTGCGGGGCTGTCGCTGTCGAATACCGTCGAATTACTCGATTCGCTGGGTGTCCAACGAAGTCGAAAAGCAATCCATGATTGGGTGCAGAAAGCCGATTTACAGCCTGAATCCGGGAAATCACCGAATCAGATCGCGCTCGACGAAACAGTGATTCGGATCAACGACGAGCAGTTCTGGCTGTACGCCGTCCTCAGAATGGCAGAGCCATTCTGATGGGCTGCACAAGAGCTGTGCTCTTGTGAACGCCGCCGATCCGCAGTCGAACGAATTGCTTCACGTCCGGTTGTTTACGACAACTACGACCGCTCTCACGGAAATTTTCCTGCGCGAACTTCAGCAAAAGCACGATGTCGAAACCGCCGTTTTTCTTGTTGATGGCGCTCAACACCTCCAAACTGCACTTCAACGAACTGGACTCCGATTTCAGATGTGTCGCCACGGAAATCGGAACGCTGTCGAGCGGATTTTTCGAGAACTGAAACGCCGAACTTCCTCGTTTTCGAACTGCTTCAGCCACGTCGAACCGGAAACAGCCGAAAATTGGCTCCAGAGTTTCGCTCGCTGGCACAATGCTCCAAACTAAACACTACCATCGAGAATGTCCGAATCATTATGATGTTGGTCACGGACGGCACTAGCGACCCGGTGGACGAGTCCCAGCGAGATCGTTTCGTCATTTTGGAATGTTATCGCTTCGGTCATTCTGTTTCCCTACTGTCTATTTCGGGCGTAAACGAGCTCCGCTCGATATAGAGGAACTCTACCGCAAAGATCCTCCCGATCCAGAGCAGACTCTCCACGTCTGTTCGATATAGGTGGTAGAGCCCAACCGGGAGTGCGACCCCTGTGCCGACCAGACCGGGTACTGGGATGTCGGAGACGGCCTCGGCGAGTGCGACCTCCCACAGCGCCGTCAAGATAGTCGATGGTTCCTAACGGAGTGTTAGTAGCGATATACACTTAAATCGAGGAATGCGAAGTTACTACCGTTATAATACTAATAGCAGAAAGTCGTCTCCGTCGAACTAAGTGGTCTCAATGGCTGTAGATGGATCTGGACCAAATCAAGCGCACCTTGCCCCGGAAGCTCTTAACCAAACTTACCTAACAACTCCTTCGGAACACTCGCTATTCTATATCTCAACAGCGGGTATTGCGAGGCAAGTTTGCCAGTTGCCCATGCTGACTCTGATGAAATATTCCGACGGGCGGGTCGGACGGTTTTGACGGCGGGGTTCGCTTGTATTCATCTTGTATCGCCCAGTGATTCTTCGCCACACAGGAGATCAATTTCAACACTGATCCGAGTTCTTGGTCAATCAAAACGATGCTCTTTATTCAGTTTCGCTCGCAGTGTGTTTTGATGCCAACTTGGCGAAGGCGTACACTCCAGATCCTACCACTACTCGGCCTTGTCTTCGTCATCGGCGTTCACTGGTTGTATTCGCCAGCAATCATATTTGAAGGGCTTGATGAACGTGGATGGATGCCCATTGTTGTTGGACTTACTATCTTTTATTTAATTCGTCCTTTCGTACTCTGGCCGCTGACCCTCGCATCTGTCTTCATAGGGTATCTCGTCGGATTCCCAAGCGGGTTGCCGTTCGTCTTGGCCGGAACAATGGTCACGTGTTTACCGCCGTTCCTTCTGGCGGACTACTTTCATGACATGAATGGTTACGTATCACAAATCTCCGCGACTGGTCAATCAATTGTGACCACGACGGGCGAACTTCGGGGAATGGTTGCCGCTCGGCTATCACCAGCACCCGCAGATAGCATCTCTATCGGCGCTGGCTTGGTCGGTGTTTCCAGTTGGAACTTTGCGCTCGGGACTCTCATCGGTGAACTACCTTGGGCCGTCTTTTATCTCACCATCGGACAGTCACTCCGGGGTTTTTCGTCAGACTCGGCTCAGACGGTCAATGTAGAGTTCCTGCTGGTCGTCAGTAGCGTTGCGTTGCTTCTGTTAGCACGACCCATCTACCGATATATATGTGAAAGCGAGGACGAATCAGTTTGAATCAGTTGCTAAGGCTTGTGACCTGAGCCTGATTTCTCACAAACCGGTAGACAACGAAAACAAATGTCCCCAAGATTGCTCCATACCAGAGCGTGCCAACCCGGATAATTACTGTCGCACTCACCGCAATTGTCTGGGTGTATCCCAATACGACGAGCATCCCGACCATACTCGCTTCCGCGGCCGCTAATCCACCTGGAAGGAGGCTGGCCGCACCAATTACTGATCCTAGCCCGAACACGAACAACGCGGCGAGGAGAGTCGCCTCTGTGCTAAATCCACTCAGCACCACCCACAGCGCAACTCCCTCTAAGCCCCACGCCACGAGGCTAATGAGAAACGCGATACTGAGTGGTCGTACCTGAAACAGCGTGTACGTGTTTTCGTAGAACTCCTCTAATTCAGTTGCGTACGACCCGACAATCGGGAGCGTTTCCAACCAACCCAAAACACGCAGACAAAACGTCCGCCACTGAAGCAGACTGATGGCAAAAAGAAACAGGAGAACCACGCCGATCAACACGACGGATGACCGCTGATAGATTAGTAGCCCTAGAAATGCGAATGCCGAAAGTGCAACCAGATCGGTCACTCTCTCAGCACCGACCACGGACGCTGTCTGACTGACTGGTATATCACGGAGGTCACGGAGGAACCATGCCTTCCAGACCTCTCCTGCTTTCCCAGGAGTCACAACCATCATCAGGCCACTGAAAAACACGATCAGACTCGTCTTGAGTGGAATATTAATGTCTAAGTGGCGGAGATAGTACTCCCACTTGAGAAACCGTACAGCGTAACTGATCGTCGCAAGGAGGAACACGACGCTGACCCGCCAGAGATCAACCGCAAGGAGGGAGGAAACAACTTTCGAGGCGTCACCGACGACGAACAGCCCAAAGAATACGGCAACCGTCAGGAGTGCCGTGATCCAGAGCCCATGTTGGTGGATCGCTCGTTGGACTGTCGAGAGGATGCTCACTAGAGATTCACCATCCTAAGTGCGTCATTCAGCTTCGTTGCCGTATGACCCGAGAGATAACCGCCTCGTCCGGCCGTCCGGGTTGCTGTAGATTCGATTGCCTCCCGAAGTGGCGAACCACAAACTGTCGTAGACCGGCCCACCTCCATCGGAAAGTGGGCATCGCTTCCGCCCGTGATTGCTAAGTCGTGCTGGGTGGCATACTCCCGAGCGCGACGGTTGAACCGGGGGAGCAGACAGCGTGAATTTTGAACTTCGACGGCATCAACGCGTGAGGCAATCATTTCGAGATCGGTGTCGAAATACTCTCGAAACCGGTCAAATGGATGCGAGAGGATTGCAATCCCATCTTGTTCGTGGACGTGTTCAATGACCGTTACTGGATCGGCTTGGGGTGGTTCATCTTTGACATACAAAGCAAGAAGATGGCCCTCTGTCGTCGTTACTTCTACACCGGGGATCACAGTTAGGTCAGTAGGCGCAAGATCGTCGACCGAATCATATCCCTCCAACGTATCGTGGTTCGTGATGGCAATTCCATCTAATCCCGCATCAACAGCCGCATCAACGACGTCAGCGGGGGAGGCTCGTGAGCATGGTGAGGCGTCGGTATGGACTTGAAGATCGTATCGCTTCACTGAACCACCTCAACAGCCATCTCTGGGATGTTGTAGAGGACAGCAATAGCGACGATACCCCAGAGAATAAGATTCACTACTGAGGGGCGATCCGTAAGGAGATATTCGGGCTGACCAGCAATGTTCGTTGTATGGACGAGATGGTGATAGCGGAAGACGGCAAAGAACGCAAACAGGAGGGTGGCCATCATCGCCGGGTCCGTTCGCGAGAACGTGTATAGTGAGTACGACATCAGCAGAGTGGCCATCACCATCACCAAGAGTTGATCAATATCATTCACCGAATATTCACGCAAGACAGCCCGTGTTTCCTGTGGATTAGCCGCTATCTCAAGTTCATTGCGGCGCTTTCCAAATGCGAGTACCAACGCAAGGAGAAATGTGCACACGATTAACCACGGGCTCAAGAACACGTTGATAGCGATGACTCCCGCGATAGCGCGGAGCACGAACCCGATAGCGACGACCAGTACATCAACGAAGACGAACTGTTTTAGAACGAGTGAATACAGGACGTTCTGTGCGAGATAGGTGAGTAGGATTGCGAGAAAGAGTGGGCCGAGACTGTAGGCGGCTCCGAGTCCGATACCAGCTAAGAAGAGGCCGAAAACCACGGCGACCGTGACGGAAACTTGTCCACTTGCAATCGGTCGGTGCTGTTTTTCGGGGTGATGACGGTCTTCTCCCAGATCACTAATGTCGTTGAAAATGTATGTAGCGCCGGTAACTCCTGTGAACGCTGCAATACCAATCAAAAGACTAAGCCAGGCGTCCCAATTCAGAAGGTTCTGAGAAAAGACGATTCCGAGGAGCATTACACCCTGCTTGTACCATTGCCACGGACGAATCTCCCAAAGCAGTCCAGTGAGTGTGGCTACTGGATTAAGTGTCTCCGATGAGCCGACCATTCAGTTCCTAATACAGCGAACAACAGGATAATAAATAAATACTGTTAAGTTGTGTCGTTGCGGAGCACGAACCTATTCGTTGGCTAATATAGGCGTCTCTGGTTCGCATATCCGCGGCGAGATGCATAAGGGTATGCGTATAGATGTAACGGTCGTGACGAGGACTAAGTACTCACTAGTGTATCATGCTAGTCCTAGTATAGTCATAGCTTTCACCAGTAGTTGTGTTTTACTGATCTTCTGGTCTCCGTAAGATTGGGTTAGATCTGCTTAGCCAGTGAACTGAATAACAGCTGTCGAAGCTTATCGATATGCCAGAATAGGAAGTATAAATACAGTACGCTAATCTTCCCGACATTATGGGTAGACTGAACAGATGGAATCCACGGATAGCCAGTATGATTCTGTTGTTGTCACTGGTGGGACTGGCTTCCTGGGACTTCACACGTGCCAGTACTTTGCTGAGCAAGACTTGGACGTAACGGCGGTTGATCTTAAACCGTTCAACGAGGAAGACGATACAGACGACATCGAATACATAGAAGGAGACGTGCGTGACGAAGAAAGAGTGTCCGAGGCAATCGAGGAAGCAGACGCAGATGTGATCGTCCACAGTGCGGCGGCACTTCCTCTGTGGGACGACGACGAGATCTGGGAGGTAACAGTTGAGGGAACTCGTTCGGTGTTGTGGGCCGCAAAAGAGCACGACGTTGAACGAGTGGTCTATATTTCGTCCACGGCTGTCTATGGCACACACGATACACATCCAATCACCGAGGAATCTCCGTTAGACGGTGTTGGACCGTAGGGGACGCAAAGATCGAAGCCGAGAATGTTTGTAGAGACTTCCGACGGATGGGGATGTGTGTACCTATTATTCGCCCAAAGACGTTCATCGGGCCACAGAGGCTTGGCGTGTTCCAGGTCTTGTTCGATTGGATTGAGGATGGGGCGAACATCCCGACGGTCGGAAGTGGGAACAATGAGCACCAATTACTTCACGTTCAAGATCTCGTTCGAGCTATCGAAATGATGTTCACCTTAGACAAAACTGACGTGAATGACAGCTTCAATGTGGGTGCGACGAAGTACGGGACAATGAAAGAAGACTTCCAAGCACCAATTAATGCGGCCGGGACGGGCAAACGTGTAATCGGGACTCCGGCCCCCCCTCACGCGGTTCGCGTTGCGTGTACTAAATGAGTTCAGTCTCTTGCCGCTGTATCATGGGTCTACGAAACAGCACACGAAGACTCATATGTTTCAGTTGAGAAGCTCCGTGAGTTGGGCTGGGAGCCTAAATATTCGAACAAAGAGGCGTTAGTAGATACATATCAGTGGTACTTAGAAAACTACGAAGATACCCAGTCTGAAACTGGAAGGGACCCCGAGTTGCCTGGGATCAGGGCGCATTAAGACCCATAAAGTATTTTCCAAAATTATTTGATATGACCAGATAAAATAACACTCATATAAAAGAATAGATAGAAAACCTCATGCTATGATCGTTCTTGGCTTCTCCCTGCTGTTTTTATGTATTAATTAGCAAAGCTACCCACGCAGAACACATTCAAATCCATACACTTTCTCGCGGTCAACTCAATGATCCAATTCCGCTGTTTACGTTAGTCGGGAAGTACTGTGTGTAGGGACGTAACCAATTGCTCATGTTGAGAGTCGAAAGAGGGAGGAATAAGTATGGTGAGGGAAAGTCTGTGCCACAATGATTATGTCAGAACAGACTCCGAGGGAAGGCCAGTATGACTCTGTTGTCACACGAGTGAGACAGAACGTTTTGATCTCTACACGTATTATAGTACTTCACTGGCCACGGCAAGGATGTCACAGTACTTGACTTGAAGCCGTTGGATGAGAGGGATGACAAAGTGGGCATCAAATTGCTTAGAATCAGATTAATTTCCGAAGAATAAAATATGCACTCTAGACGGTTTGATATATGATAAGATTTAATATAGTGTGACTATTGCAGTTGTGTGAACTATAATAACTAAAATGCTAAAATATGTTAAAAATAGATGGTTTCTATTCGCGTCAATAGTTTTCATAATCACGTACTATGGAATATCTCAATTACTACCACCATCTGCTTGGGTGTATCCAGCACGACGCATCTTTGTGAATTTTGGTTTGGTGTTATTTATCATTAGCATATTGGCAACATACCGGTTTAGTCATCATCTTTCCAATAGTTTCTCATATAATTCGGTTATATTATTTAGCTCGTTCGTAACTTGCACGCTCATCTATTTATTTGCAACTACAGAATTTGGAATGGGTGGCATTTCCGGGGATGCTGCCTTCCACACGGCATACATCACGAAATTCTCTGAAAAATGGGGGCTTATAGACTATTATTACAAAGACCTGCCTTCCTTTTATTCTCCAGGATATTTTTATATTCTTGGGAAATTTGCGTGGGTTTTCGGATTAGAGCCGTACCATATGATGAAGTGGGGTGCCATATTCGCGGCATGGTCACTTCCAATTGCAAACTATCACTTTTGGAGATTCATTGCTAATGGCTGGGATGCGGCAAAGATTACGTATGTTATTTTCCTTACGCCAACTTTATTCCTCAATCTTATACCAAATACATATACAGTACTAAGTTATGTCATATTCGTTCCTTGGTGGATCTATTACGTAAATGGAATTAATGTACGCAACAATCGTAGAAGTCTCACCTTCTATATCATCGGTGCCATAGTCGGATCAATAGTATTCTTAATTGACTACTATCCTTTTTTAATTGGGGGTGTATCTCTCATCATATATAGCATCTACACTCGTTCAGTTGACCAAATTAAAAAATCAGTTCCAATGCTTCTGATAACCGCAATTTTCGCTTCTCCATTCTGGTCCCCACTACTTTGGAATCTCTTGACCAAACCATCAACTGTTCAACATAGTCGATTTTTGAAACAACAATTCATTAATATACCGCTCCCATTTATTCCAGATCCAGAAACCAAAGCAACACTCATAATCAGCTCTCTGTTTTTACTAGGCGTCTATAATCTCTTGATCAATACTCGGAAAGATTTACACCAGTCTCTATTGGTTCTTATCTTATCATGTTATGTGTGGTATCTGGTCGGATATATTGGTATAGCCATCGGTCGGCCTCTAATGCACGTAAGAGCGGATCTCCTCATATTAGTCATACTTAGTATCTCCGTTGGAACAGTACGCCCCGATATTGAAAATATCGTGGAAAAAGATACGATAATCAAAATTTTGGCTAGCACAATAATAATATTTGCCGTCATGCAGACATCAATGATTGGGATTATCGACAACCCCAATTATAAAGAATCATTGTATGAAGACAACCCGTCACCGGAGCTTGAACAGACAATGAGCAGCCTCAACACCACAAATTCAGTCTTCTTAGCAAACCACGAGATTTTTTCGTACTACCCTGTCTACAGCTACGTATCATATAAGGCATACTATAGCCATCCGAATGGACAGTTCTCTGATCGAATAAGTTACTTACGGCAAATATCAAGCGCTACATCTGGCTGTGAAGCATTTTCATTATTTCGAGCGGCCCCATATGATAGAATCGACTATATCCTATTAGAATCCAACAATGGAGCGTACAGAATGTACATTGGTTTAGATGATTTTCCTAGGGGCTCAACCGGCGATCAATTGCGTTTCTCCCCGTCATTATTCGAAAATAAGTACTTTATACAACAATCCGCTGGAAAATATACTCTATTTGTGCCAAGATATAATCAATTTGAGAATAGATCCTGTTGAAGGTCATACAGAATATGGGGTTTAATTATCGACGCTTCGATCTGGTGCACTTCATCAACAGCGTCCATTCGGCCGTCGTCACCCTTGGTAAGTTGATGTTGTAATCCGCGATCCTCTCGCGCTGTTCCTGTGTCCGTTCCTCCAGCTTCTCAACGCGCTCGGATGACACTAAGTTCCACGCTCCACCTGCCCCTAGCACCAAGCGTTCATGCCAAGTGCGATTAGTTTACAGAGTCCCTCGCTCCACTGCGACTCATCACCCTTACGGACGAGACCCCATCTTGGTCTTGATGAACTCACCACCTCTTTCTTGCTGGCTTCATTTCACCGGGCCGACCGAAGCAGAGACGAACCATTCGGCTTTGTAGGTTCGTTTTCTAGCTCGTGTACCGTATTATCGTCTCAAACTTCAAAGACCATCTATAATATTATTAGCCTCGCCTGGTAGCGTTCCGGGCGAGACTCTACTAGTCGGCTTGGTGGACCTGAAATCGAACGGTTTAGATCCATTACATCGAACATGCACCACTATAGTCTGAACCCGATATTGCAGATAGGCCTCTGTGAGGGACTGGGTTTAGGTGAGCTGTGACCTACCGTATGATGTTCTGCTGAGACTCCGTCAAAACCAGTCTATTGAATACAGAGGTTGAATCTCTCGGAGCGTCGACCACGGACAACAGTTTCACCGGTACAGGCTGCGGTACTTGATAAGTTTGGCAGTAATCTCTCGACTCTCCAGTAGTGCGAACCCGGCGACGATGATCCCGAAGCCGACAAGCGTCAGGGGCTGGATGCGCTCGCCCAGTAGTACCCACCCAATCGCCAGGGCGACGATAGGGGTAAGATACGTCGTCAGGTTTGCTTTCAACGGACCCACCTCGCCCATCAGTGCGAGGTACATCACGAGCCCGAACACCCCGGTGAAAACGCTGAGATGGACTACCATCGCCACTGCCAGCGGTGTCGGTTGAATGCTCGCAATCGATTCGCCGACTGCAATTGCGAACACGACGTGGACGGTCCCCTCAAGCACCATCGCCCAGCCGATGAGCGTTGGGATTGGCATGGAAGTCCGGCTACGTCGGACAAGGACGGCTCCGAGTTCCGAGTCAAGAAGGCTCGCCGGATCCGGACGGATGACGACGGCGATTCCGACGAAACCCAAGAGAACACCGGCGTAGTCGCGGCCGCTAAGCCGCTCTTCCGGGAGCAGCGGCCACGCGAGCACTGCCGTGACGATGTGGGCAAGACTGAAGATGATCGCAGCGACGCCGGCGGTAATGAATTGCTGGGCGATGAACCCGATACCCGTCCCACCGACCAGAAACACGCCCCCGGCGAACACCGCTGTCACGTCCCGTCGAGAACGAGGATACCAGTACTCCATCGTCCGCCAGCGTAGACTAATAGGAGAGCGGCGCCAAGTAGCTCCGGGCTGCTGCGAACAGCAATGGCAGGATGAATGACAAGCCAGTCTTCACTGCCGGGAAGGCTGTCCCGAACAGGAGCGTGACGAGAAGGAACAGGCCGAGAGTCCGGTTGCGAGACAAGCTAAAAGCTTATTTCTTGCCGACACATAAAATATGATTGTCCGTTTCTTTCTGGTAAACGACTCCTATCGACCAACCAAGAGGTGCCACATACGCGCTGTGTATGCAGCATAGCCACGCGAACTTCTCAGATATAGTTTCCTCCTGCTAGACACCATTCCATGCTCGTCATCACCGACTGTCTTCCCGAGAATACGACGAGAATGTGGCTCAGCAGCGGATACTCTGTCTCAACAGTCGGCTACAGTCAGAGTTACGTGTATTATTTGCAAATAATTCTAATGGCATATTCGAAATGTACGCCCGGAACACTATCGGCCGAGAATCTACTAGTGGGCTCGGTGGAACTGAAAGGGAATGGTCTGGGACCCATGCATCGAAAAGACGTCATACTGGTGTGAATCCGATATTACCGGTAGGTCTCTGTGAGAGGACTGAGTTCAGGTGAACTATGACCTGTCACATGATGTTCTATCGAGATTCCGTTAGAACGGGGCTGCTGAATACAAAAGTTCAGCATGGTGGGTGTATTCTATAGACAAATACGACTCTGAATCAGCTATAAAGTACGAGTGCGTATCAATAACGAGGGGGGATCCGTGGTCACTGAACGAGAAGAGTAGGGGCTGGGGAAGAGGTCCGATTCGGGGACTAGCATTGAAGCAGTCTGTCACCCCCACAGACCGGCGATTCCACGGGCAAGCTAGTCGTCGTCGGCCTTGATGATGCTGTCCTCGTGAATATCCTTGAACTCCATTTCTCCGCACTGTGAGCACTCCTCATTTATTGGGACTCGCTTGCTGTCTTCCATCATGGCCTGTGTAAAACCTCCACAAGACAAACACATCACCATCTCCATTATGCGGCCTCAAGCGGTTCACTGAACTCCAGCAGCGGATGGTCTCGACTTCGAACGGTCTTCGTCTGTGGGTAGTAATCGAGAATACCTGCGTCTGCCATTTTCGGTAGTCCAGCGTGATGGAGATGGACAGTGACCTGCTCCAACGATTCGAAACCACTGCTGGTTCCTTCGGTGGCGACGTAGTCAGCAAGTTCGCTCAACGTAGCAACCGACTCGGACGATTCGCGGAAGTAGTTCAGGACGCCCCGATTGTGTTTGTGAGCGAGTGCCGACAGTATCTGGTCGACTGTCTCTGGTTCGAACTCAACCTCAAGAGTAGTGGTCTCCATCGTTGGATGTGACGAAGCAACAAACGGCCAAAGCCCTCTCTATTGTTCGAACAACTCATTTAAATAGAGGAAGATTACTCTATGTTCGTCGCCGACGTGAGGAGGGTTTCGGTAAGGACTTGCTTGTTCCCCCGACGAATTCGGTTCGACATGGCCTGTTGGGTGATGCTCAGTTCGTCAGCGAGTTCACTCAGGCTTACCTGACTTGGTGTGTCGAAGTAACCTTGATGAAGGGCCAGTATGAGGGCTTCCCGCTGTTCGTTGGAGAGGCCAAACTGCTTGACGCTCTCAGTCCGCTCGGTCAGCGTGTAGGTTCGGTTGATATGAATGCTGATATTCTGGTCTGTACAGTAGTTGTAGAACTGCGAGAGCCGATCATGGTCGTTAAATCGAATGTGGAACTCCCAGCTACCGTCACTGTTGAACGCCTCCAGAACTGTGCCTTCTGCCTCGGTGATACCTCGAATTATATCATTGTGGTCGCCTCGCCACGTAATGCGATAGAGAATCCCGTCATCGACCTTGTCGAGTGCAACGAGGTCATCGACGCTGTCCGCCGCGAGTACCTTCCGTTCAAAGGACTCGTACTCGTCTCCGTTGACCCACAGAAACGGCATCACGGCGTCGCCCGTCGGAACAATTCGCTCAAGCTCGATGTCCATGGCTGGTGGTCCCGATAGCACTTGCCCGAGCCTGAACTGGTCGTTGTCTACGGTGAACTCCAAGATGACGCTCATGAGAAACCAGAGGGGAGCCAGCTATCTATGTATGCTGCCTGTCGATCTCGACTGGGGAGGCATCCTGCCGGTAGATACAACCACTGTATCTACCGGTCTGAATGTTTCCGTCCGACCCTAACTCAATGCGAGACTCGCGCTGTGTATTCTGTACGGACATTCAAACCAGCCAGATATGCTACACCATCGTCAGACATCGTTCTAGGCTCGTCATCATCGACTGTTCCCCGAGAACGCGACGAGGATTGGGCTCAGTGGGGATAACCTGTCTCAACAGTAGGCTACAACCAAATCCACATATGTTATTTGAGGGGGATCTTCGTATTATACTTAAAATGTACGCCCGGAACACTAACGTCCGGCATCATCCTCGGCGGTGTGCCACGTCAGCCGGCAAACCCTCGTGCCGGGCGGGTCGTTGAATAACGACCAAATGCGCAAGCGGCGTCAGCCGCGAGCGCGGGTGATTACGGCGTAATCACCGAACGCCCAGACGGTGCAACCGTCTGGCGGGTCGTCGAATGACGACCAGATGCGGTGTGAACCGCGGTCATGTCGCGTGCCCGGGTTCTCCGGGTCGTCATTGTCCCGGTGACGGGTCTCAGTCGGGGATTAAAGGCACGCAGCCGTAGTTAGCCGGTCGCACACCTAAGGGTGACGTTCAGACGGCGTAGTCGTCTTCGCGCAGCTGGACGTACTTGCCGTTGCGGGAGGAGAACTTCCCCCATTTGTAAGCCAGAACCATCTTGATACCGTTGTAGCCGCCACGAAGCGCCGCATCGGCTTTGATTCCGCGGGCGTCCATCAGGTCGTTGGCGGTCCTAAAGGCCCGGTCCCAGTCGCCGGGTCGCCAGTCCCGAACCATGTCCGCGAAGGTAACGTTCCGGAGGATTTCGTCGCCGATGGCGTCGTGCCAGGCGTCGTTGTACCGTTCGAGGCGGTCGTTCGCGGCGAGGCGGCCGGCGATTTTCCCGGTGCGAACGGCGACGTGGTCGCCACCCTCGTGGAACGCCGAGGTGGTCCCCATTGCCCCACCGGCCACAGCGATGCCGGCACCCACCGGGGACTCTATCGGCCGGGTCGAGGAGATAGGGTACGTCTCCGTCCCCTTCGATTTCCCGCGGTCTTCGACGAGCGGGAAGTCGTCGAGATCGTACGCCTGAAACTCCCGTTCGAGCAGTCGCTCGATGTACTGCCGGCCCTGCGGGATGCTGTCGTCGCTCGCGTTGAGGAGGTCCCACTCGCTGCTGTCGTAGGCGTCGATATCCAGCCCGATGGGCATCGTCAGACCGATGCGGGCGACGGGGGCGTCGTTCGGGAAAATCCACGGGTACGCCGTGTGGCCGGGCATGATGCCCCACCAAAACTCGATGAACTCCGGTGTGAACAGCTCCTCTGGCATCCGGCGGTGTTCCTGATAGGCGATGTGGTTGACCTCGTTCGAGGGCATGATATCGGCCATCGTCTGTCCGGCCGGAAGGAACTGGTCGAGCGTGCCGCCGGTGATAGTCCGCTGTGGGCCGTCGGCGAGGATCACGTACTCGGCGGCGATATCCTCGCCGTTGGCCAGCCGAACGGTGTGTCGCGGCGAACTCCGAAGGTCTGTCTCGACGCCGGTGACGCTGACGCCGATGCGGTAGTCCGCGCCCGCGTCCGTCGCCCGCTCACGAAGCCAGTCGTCGAACCGCGCCCGGTGGAAGGTGATGCCGAAGCCGTCAGCGCTGGAACTGATACCGGTCTCGGTAAGCGTCATCTCCGTCGAGGGGCCGTAGAACTTCGCCCCGTCGAGTTCGCTCAGCACCACGTCTTCGGGGAACTCTGACCGCGGAATACCCATGATGTCGAACCAGTAATCGAGCAGCCCGGCGGCGTCCGTCGAGTCCGGCCCCGTCCCCTCGCGGTCGGCTCTGGGGACCCCCTTTTCGAGGAGGACGGCGTCGGCCCCGTGGTCGGCTGCAGCCTCGGCCGCCGACGACCCGGCCGGGCCACCACCCACAATGGCGACGTCTACGTGTTCCATACCCGCTACGGTGTCCCGCGCCCGCTAAAACCTATTGTCTTGCATCGAAACTGGGGTCTGACGCGCTCACCTGACTGAACTGGAACGCACTGTGCGCTACGGTTCGGACACTGTGTCGGCGAGTGATACGTCGTGTTGTTCCAGCCGTTCGACGGCCCGCTGGTACGCGTCGCTCTCCGCGAGCGCTGTGGCCCGTACAGCGTCGGCAACTGTTGCCCGGCGGTCGGCAAGTCCCAGGAGCTCCCGGCGTTGCGTCTCGTACTCGCATCGAGCACGAACTGTCGAGAGCACCGACAACAGGGTATCCCGGTCAGCGGGCTTTCTGAGATACGAATCGACGGGAATATCCAGAATATCCACGTCCGGCTTGACGCTACTGATCATAACGACAGCGGGGGTAACTGACCGCTGTCGGAGCCTTTCGGCGACCGTTTCGCCGCTCAGTTCCGGCATCTGCCGGTCCAGCAGTACTGCATCTATTGAGCCGTCGATTTGCTGTAACCCCGTACGACCGTCACCAGCCTCTATAACCTCGTATTCCTCCGGAAGCCAGAGCTTGTAGAGCTGTCTAAAGTCTTCGTCGTCATCGATTACCGCAACGCTCGTCGATTTCCCCATTCCTTGAAACTCGTACGCTGGCCATCCTACAAATATGCTAAGATATCGGCATACTATTACTACAAATTTTACTAATTCAGGCTGGTATTTCTACCGTTCTCTAACTATAGAAATAGTAACACTATCTCTGGCGGACCATCAACAGACTGCCGGCACCGTTTTGAGGCCCCCGCGTGGAGCAGACGGTATGGCTCCGCACGCCACAGGAGAGGTTCAATGGCCAACATCGTCGTGACGCGTTACGGTGTTCACGGAATGCCAGTCGACCAGTACGTGACAGCGCTCCGGGAACGACTGCCGGAGTGGGATGTCGCCGTCGCAGAGACGCCCGAAGCCGAGCGGGACTTGATTGCGGATGCGACAGTCCTGACTGGGAATGATGTCTCGCCAGAACTGGTCGACACTGCCGACTCGCTGCAGCTGTTTGCAGGGACATACGCTGGATACGACCACCTCCCACTCTCGGACCTGGCGGACCGTGACATCGCGCTCACGACGGCCTCCGGTGTCCACGGCCCGAACGTCGCCGAGAACGTCGTCGGGTCATGGCTCGCCTTCGCCCGGGGCTTCTTCACTGCCCGTCGCCACCAGCGCGACCACGTCTGGCAGTCGTTCCACACCGACGACTTCGCCGGCAGCCGTGTCTGCATCGTCGGCCTCGGCGAGATCGGCGAGGCCATCGCCGACCGCGTGCAGGGATTCGACGTGGAGACCGTTGGCGTCCGCTACTCGCCGGAGAAGGGTGGCCCGACCGACGAGGTGTACGGCTTCGACGAGATCCACGAGGCGGTCACCGATACGGAGTACGTCGGGCTTGCCTGCCCGCTCACCGACGCGACGCGCCATCTTATCGACGCGGAGGTGTTCCGGACGATGCATCCCGACGCCGTGCTCACCAACGTGGCCCGCGGCCCAGTTGTCGATACCGACGCGCTGGTCAGTGCGCTCCAGCGCAACCACATCGGCGGCGCGGCCCTGGACGTGACCGACCCCGAACCGCTGCCCAGCGGCCATCCGCTGTGGGACTTCGAGAACGTCCTCATCACGCCACACAACGCCGGCCACACGCCGAGCTACTACGAACGGCTTGCTGATATCGTCGCTGAGAACGTTCGGCAGGCCGAGCGAACCGGCGAGTGGGACGGGCTCAGGAACCAGATCGAGCTGTGAGTGCTACGTTGAACCGAGACTCGACAGTCCTTACAGATAGCCGCGTTTGTTCAGCAGTTCGCCGTTCAGCACGCTCGCACCGGCGGCACCGCGCATCGTGTTGTGCGCCAGACAGTTGAACTGGACGCCGTCGTTCGTTTCGCGGAACCCGCCGACCGCGACGCCCATGCCGTCCTCGACGTTGCGGTCGAGGCGGGGCTGTGGGCGGTCCGGTTCCTCGAACACCGTGACGAGTTTCTCCGGCGAGGACGGCAGGTCGATACCGGTCACGGACTCCATCGCGGCCTCAGCGTCGGCCGTGGAGATGTCCTCGGCCGTGTCGGCCCAGACGTTTTCGAGGTGGCCGTCGAGCGTCGGAATGCGGTTACAGGAGGCGGCCACGTCCATCTCGTTGAGCTGGACTTCCGCGCCGTCGAACGAGCCCAGTAGCTTGCGTGATTCGCTCTCCATCTTCTGCTCTTCGCCGCCAATGTGTGGGATTGCGTTGTCGATGATCTCCATCGACGTAACGCCGGAGTAGCCCGCGCCGGAGACGGCCTGCAGGGTCGAGACGCGCACGTCGGTCAGGTCGAACTCGCGGTCGAGGCCAGCAAGCGGCGGGACCATCGTAATCGTCGAGCAGTTCGGGTTCTTTAGGAGCGCGCCATCCCAGCCGCGCTCGTCGCGCTGGACTTCAAGAAGGTCGACGTGATCGGCGTTGACCTCGGGGATGATGAGGGGCACGTCCTCGTCCATCCGGGCATTCGAGGAGTTCGAGGAGACAGTGTAGCCGGCCTCGCAGAACTCAGGTTCGACCTCCGCGCCGACGCTCGACGGGAGCGAGGAGAAGATGAGATCGACGTCGTCGGGCACCGAATCCGGGTCGGTGGCGCGGACCTCTGACCCGGCTACGTCCTCGGGAATCGGGGAGTCGACGCGCCACTTGGCGGCGTCCTTGTATGTCTCGCCAACGCTTGCGTCGCTGGCGGTCAGTGCTGCGATCTCGAACTCGGGGTGGGGGTCAAGCAGTTGGATAAGTCGCTGCCCGACTGCGCCAGTCGCACCGAGCACACCTACGCGTACAGTCATCGCTTGACACACGGCTACGGGTGGTCAAAACAGTTTGGATACGAAGCCATACCGCCGCCCTCGCAGGGTTACTCGTCTGCAGTGTCTTCGAACACCCATTCGATGACGCGGGCCTCGACGAGGTCCCGCTCTTCGACATAGGGGTCGTCGCGATTCGCCAGCGCCTCCTCGGCCTCGGCGCGCATCTCTGCCTCGATTTCCGTGTGGTCTGGCTCGTCCCGGATGTCGTTCAGCAGCGCCTCGAAGTCCTCTCGGAGATCGAAGGAGGCGCGGGCGGCGTTACACCGGGACAGCGGGCTCATTCCAGTCTCCAACACGAGGTCCCGCACCGTCTCCCAGTCGGAGCCACAGAAGTAGATGGACACCTCGCCGACGATGTCCTGCCAGGCGATAGGGTCGGCGTGCTTGAGCAACGGGACCGCCCGTGGCGGCAGGTCCAGACGGGTCTTCGTGTCGGGATTCCCGCACAGACAGCAGGCTTTCTCCGTTTTCCCCGTGTACATGTGAGACAGTTGGGTCGGACGTATTTGGACCCATCGCAGCCGGACGGTAGCTACCTACACCGGAATGAACTCGGGGTCCACGTCGTTCAGGCGGTCGGTGTTCGAGACGAACTGATAGAAGTCGCTGTAGAGGTCCGTACACTTCCCGTCCGCGTCGTAGCGGAGCGTGTGCCAGTCAGCGATGACGGCGCAGTACCGCTTCGCTCGGGTGAGTGCGACATTCAACCGACGAGGGCCGTCGACCGGTCGCCCGAGGAACCCGACGTTCCCCTCGGCGTTGCTCCGGACGAGCGACAGGACGATAGCCGTCCGTTCGCCGCCCTGAAACGAGTCGATGGTGTCGACGGTGACGCCGTCAGCGGCGTCAGTACGCTCGGCGAGTATCTCCCGTATCTTCGACACCTGCGCGCTGTACGGTGTGATGACGCCGATTTCCTCGGCGGGCACGTCCGACAGCAGGTCCTCAACGAGATGCGCGACCAGTCGGGCTTCGGTGGGATTGGACTTGGAGTGCCCGACGGTTTCGACCCGGCCGCCGACGTTGTACCCCTCTATCGCTGGTCGGTCTGGAAGCGGGTCGACGGCCCGCCCGTTCCGCAGCGTCCGGTCGTAGAACCGCCGATTCGGGAAGTACGCGATGTCCCGGTGCATGCGGTACTGGGTCTGTAGCTGGAGGCCAACACCATCGTAGACGCCGCCGTTGGCGTAGAGATGCTCGAACAGCGAGTGGCCGTAGCTCGACTTCGGCGGTTCGTCGCTGGCGCTGTAGGGCGGGAGCTGCCGGTGGTCGCCTGCGAGCACGGCGCGGTCGGCCCGGACTAGCGGGATACACGACGCCGCACAGGTGGACTGGGTCGCTTCGTCGAGCACCACCAGGTCGAACTCACGGGCGAGCGTGGCGGCGCTGTTGTTCGTTACTGCCACTACGTCGGCCCGCCCGGGCACGTCGCTGTAGGCGCGCCGCACAACGTCGTTTGCCGACTGGCTCGCGTTCACGCGGTCGAGCGTGTAATCGCGGTCGCCGTGCTGGCCGTAGGCGTGCAGTGACTGCGGGTCCGCCGCGTCGCCCGTCGACGACCCCGCCACGAGGTTGTCGACGGCCTGATTCGAGTCCGCACACACCAGCACGTCCTCACCGGCCTGTGCGGCCCGGCGGACGATTTCGACCAGCGTCCGCGTCTTCCCGGTCCCCGGCGGTCCGTGAATACAGAACAGGTCGTCGGCCAGCAGCGCGTGCTCGACAGCCAGTTGCTGCTCCTGATTCAGTTCCGCGTCAAACTGGTCGCTCCGGGCGGCCGCCCCATTCGAGAAGGTTATCGGCCGGTCGCCGGCGAGCACGTCCCGGAAGCGGTGGTCAGCCAGCGGCTCGACCGCCTCCCGTTCGCGGTCGAACGGAACGGGATTGAGCAATGCTGTGAGCCCGTAGGTGGCGTCACCGTCGGTGAGTGCGCTTTCGAGCGTCGTCGCACCATCGATATCGGCCCAGTTCACCGCGAGCCAGACCGACCGTCCGCGGATGCGCTCGACTGTCGCCGGGACCGGAAGCGGGCCGTCTCCTCGGGTCCCGTCCACGTCGTGAACCAGCACCTCGTTTCCCTCGTGGATACCGAACACGGATTCCACGACGAATGCCCAGTCACCGTCCTGCCTTGCGGCGACGTCAGCGGGCGGGTCGACGCGGAACCGATACATTCCGTCGTCTCGGCCCCGCGCGTGGAGTTCGGGGACTGCGTCGCCACCGGCCTCGTACACCTCGTCAGGTGTGCGCCCCTCGGCGCGCTCTCGGTTCTGCTGGCGAGTCGCCTCGCGTTCGCGTTCGACGTGAGAACGCAAGCCGTCGAGCAGTTCCGCCGACGGGATCGGATTTCGGGGCGGTTCGCTGTCGTCTATCGGTGAGTCGTAGGAGGGCGGGTACGTTTCCGGGACGTAGTCGGAGTGCCAGAAGCGGATCCGGTCGGCCAGTCCTGTGGCTCTGAAGGCGTCCGCATCGACGAAGTCCCGCTCGCCGTCGCGCTTGAAGACGAAGATCTGTCCGTGCAGGGAGTGGTCGGTGAAGGCGACGAACTCGTCGGTGACCCGCGCCGAGTCCGGTTCGTGCAACGGGATACAGACCCAGTCCTCCTTGGGATGGGCAAGTTCGTCGTGATGGCCCGCGAACTCGGCGACCGGCCGCGCGGGGACGACATCGCCGTGGTCGTCGAGGGCGTCGTCGTCGGGGACACACAGCGACGCGTCGTCAAGGTCGAAGGACCCGATGACGTGGTCGAACAGGAGGGACATCTACCCCCGACTGTGCCCTGCTGTCATAAAACAGTACGGCCCACCTCGACAGCCCGTCACACCGGACAGGAACGTTTTAATCGCCGGACCGGCCACACTGCGGTATGGATACCGCCGAGCGACTCGATCTGGTGACGCGACACACCACAGAGGTCGTCACCGAGGATGAACTGCGGACGCTGTTCGAGGAGAGCGACCCGTCGGCGTACATCGGCTACGCGCCGACCGGCGAGATGCACATCGGGCACTTCACGACGATGCGAAAGCTCGCGGACTTCCTGCGGGCCGGCGTCGACGTGACGGTCCTCATCGCGGACCTGCACGCCCACCTCGACGACAACAAGTCGCCCTTCGACCTGCTGGATGCCCGCTCGACCTACTACGAGACGGCCATCGAGGGCATGATTGAAGCGGCCGGCGCGGACCCCGAGGACGTGACCTTCGTCCGCGGGACCGACTTCCAGCTCGACGAGGAGTACACGCTGGAGATGTACCGGATGGCCGCCGAGACGACCATCTCGCGCACACAGCGCGCGGCCAGTGAGGTCGTCCGTGAATCTGAGAGCCCGAACCTTGGCGGACTCATCTACCCGCTGATGCAGACGCTTGACGTGAAGGCACTGGACGCTGACATCGCCTACGGCGGTGTCGACCAGCGCGGCATCTATATGCTCTCGCGTGAGATTCTGCCGGACCACGGCGGCGAATCGCCGATCTGTCTGTTCGCGCCGCTGCTGTCGGGCCTCTCCGGTGGCAAGATGAGCGCCTCGGACGAAGCGTCGAAGGTCAACCTCACCGACAGCCCCGACGAGGTCGACGAGAAGATCAACCAGGCCTACTGCCCGGCCGGCGAGGTCGAGGAGAACGGCGTGCTGGAATACCTCCAGCACCTCGTCTTTCCGGTGCTGGACGTTCGCGGCGACTCCTTCGTCGTCGAGCGCCCGGAGGAGTACGGCGGCGACCTGACCTACGAGAGCTACGACGAGGTCGAATCGGACTTCGTCAGCGGCGAACTCCACCCCGCCGACCTGAAGCCCTCGGCCGCCAGCGCCATCTCGGACGTTATCGACCCGGTTCGGGAGCGACTGGCCGACGAAGACGAGCTGCTCGCCGAGGCCTACCCCGAAAAGTACGGCGCGGAGTGACGCGGTCGACCGATGCCACCCTCCGATTCGAGCGGCGACAGTGACGACCCGGCGCGTTCGCGGGCCGCCGTCCGCCGGACCTACGAGGACATCGGTGACCACTTCTCGAAGACCCGCGAGTACGCCTGGCCGGAGGTCGAATCGTTCGTCGACGAGTTTGGCAGTGCTGGAACCGCACTCGATGTCGGCTGTGGCAACGGCCGCCACGCGGAACTGCTCGCGGGGGTCGCTGACCGCGTCGTCGGCCTCGACGCCAGCCATGCGCTCCTGCGAGCGGCGACCGACCGCGTCGGCGACAGCGTCGCGCTGCTGCAGGGCGATGCAACGCGGCTCCCGCTCACAGCCGGGTCCGTCGACCTCGCGGTGTACGTCGCGACGTTGCACCACCTCCCGTCGCAGGCCGCCCGCCGCGCCAGTCTGGACGAACTGGCCCGCGTCCTCGCGCCGGACGCTCGGGCGCTCGTCAGCGCGTGGAGCACGGCGCACGACAGCTTCGACGCCGACCCCGAGGCAGACGAGGGGTTCGACACGACCGTCGACTGGACGCTCCCTGGCGGCGAGACGGTCCCGCGGTTCTATCACATCTACGCGCCGACCGAGTTCGAGCGTGATGTGGCCGACAGCGACCTCCGACTCGTCTCGATGGAGCTGTCAAGCGGCAACTGTTACGGGGTTGTCGAGCCAGAAGGGAAACGCACTTAATTGCCTTCCATCTATGAGGGTATACGTTCGCACTCGGGCGGAACAGTCCCACTCGGGACTGCATCTCTGCGCGAGTGAGCGGCGGTGGTGAGCAAATCCGATGGATTTGCGAACGACGCCGCGCGCGAACGAAGTGAGCGTGCGGCGGTGGCGAGCGATTCCAACGGAATCGCGAGGCACGCCGCGAAGACGCGAAGCGATGAGCGGCGGTGGTCTAGTGGTAGGACCTGAGCCTTCCAAGCTCATGGCCCGGGTTCAAATCCCG
Source organism: Haloarcula sp. CBA1127 (assembly GCF_001485575.1). NCBI lineage: Archaea > Methanobacteriati > Methanobacteriota > Halobacteria > Halobacteriales > Haloarculaceae > Haloarcula > Haloarcula sp. CBA1127. The sequence goes on along the minus strand of NZ_BCNB01000006.1, from coordinate 2,605,735 downwards.
GTCGCCGCACTTTCCTGCGAGTACATCCGCGAGCAGCAAATGCTTCATCGGGAGATTTGAACGACGGAAATCCGAGCGACAGCGAGGATTTGCAGCCGAGTTCAAACCCCAGTCGCCGTACTGTGCCACAGACACTGACGACCAGCCGAAGCGTTTGAAACTCGCCGCGTTCGTCCTCTGTCCGACTCCGTAGCTGTCGGCACTTTCACTCCGGTTCGACGGCGGCCTGCTCGAACTCCTCCCAGTCGTCGCCCATCCACTCCTGCAGGCGGTCGGTGACCCCGGCGAAGTCCTCGCCGTCCTCGAAGGACTCGACGACGACCCAACCGTCGCCGTTGCGGTCGTAGCCGAGACTGTAGCCACGGTCGCCGTTGATGATGACGACGAACGCGGCCACTACATCGAGGTCAGGGAAGAACCCGACTGGCGCGAATCCATAGTCCTTGTGCTGGGCTTCGAGGGTCGAGATTTCGCTCGTCGAGAGCGGTCTGTCCGGCAGCGAGTCCGTCAGTTCGGTCATTACGTCGCCGTCGTGGAGAGAGGATTGAAAGCGTTTCGAGCGGGATGCGGTCATGGAACTCCAAAGTGTGAGACAAACATAACGTCGGCCAACATTGAAGTACTATCATGACTTTTGTTAACATGGAGCTTCCTACGCTCCCGGCGGGAACGACCGTCGTACCATCCGGGATTGGCATCGGCGGACGATCATCGCCGGTGGAGGCTGGCCACTCCACCGGTCACGTATCGCTTTGAAACCAACGGCAGACGGAGCAGCTGACACCTCACCCCCACCCCCACCACTTTCCCTGCTCCCGTTTTTCGAGGTGTCTCCGATACAGCAGTCCGTACGTTGTCCTGATAGGGCCGGCGAGGGCCGGTGGGGTTTTCTGCCAGTACGCGTAGCGTCGGGTATGGACGCTGCGCGGCTCCCCGGGACCAGCGGCCCCGAGCAGATAGTCGCGCACGTCGACATGGACTGTTTCTACGCCGCCTGCGAACAGCGTCGGGAGCCGGCACTCAGAGATGAGCCGCTCGTCGTGGGGATGGGCTACGAGAATGGCGCGACCCACGGGGCCGTGGCGACAGCGAGCTACGAGGCCCGAGAGTACGGTGTCGAATCAGCGATGGCTATCTCCGAGGCACTGGAACGCCTTCCACGCAAGGTCAAGGCCGTCGAGGACCCGGACCTCGATGTCGAAGACGCCGGCCTCTACCGCCCAGTCGACATGGATTTCTACGAGTCCGTCGCTGCGGATGTCCGGGACATCCTCCACACGGAAGCGGACGTCGTCCGCGAGGTGAGCATCGACGAGGCGTATCTGGATGTAACTGAGCGGGTCTCGTGGGAGACTGTCGAGTCGTGGGCAAGAGATCTGAAAGACACAATCGAATCAGCGGTCGGCGTGGTCGCGAGCGTCGGTGTCGCGCCGACGATGAGCGCCGCGAAGGTGGCTAGCGACCGCGACAAGCCGGACGGGCTGGTCATCGTTGAACCGGGGGCCGTCCGGGACTTCTTCGCCGATCTGCCCGTCGAGGACGTCCACGGCGTCGGTCCGGTCACCGCCAGAGAACTCGCCGCACTCGATATCGAAACGGCGGGGGACCTCGCGGCCGCTGACCCGGAACTGTTGGCCGAACGCTTCGGCGAGCGCGGTCGTGAAATACGCCGTTACGCCCGCGGCGAGGACGAGCGCTCGGTGACGCCGAAAGGCGACCCCAAGAGCCTCTCGCGGGAGTCCGCGTTCACTGACGAGACGACCGATATAGAAGCCAAGTGTCGACAGGTCCGCACCCTCGCCGATGCCGTCGCTGACCGCGCCGAACGAAAAGGCGCGCGCTACCAGACCATCGGCATCAAGGTCGTGACGCCGCCGTTCGATGTGAATACGCGGGCCCGGTCGCTCCCCGGTCCAGTTGAAGAACCCGAACTGGTCAGACGCATCGCGCTGGACCTGCTCGGCGAGTTCGTTGACGACCCGGTTCGGAAGGTCGGCGTCCGTGTTTCGAACCTGGACTTCTCTGCCGGCGAACAGGCCAATCTGGACGGGTTCGGCGGCGACAATGGTTCTGAGGAGGCGTCCGGTAGTTCCCGCACCAACAGTACCCCAGCGGCGGCCGACGAGTTAGACGACGACGGGCAGGTCGGACTCGGGACGTTCGTTGCGAACGACAGGGATACTGAGGCTGCCGAAGACACGGCGGGCGAGGGAACAGACGCCAGCGAGACGCATATCTCACTCCCGCCCGGTCAGACCACGCTCGCAGATTTCTAGGCGTTCTCAGGCGACACCGTGTTCCAGATTCTCCAGTAGTTTCCCGACGAACAGTCCGGCTCGCGGGGAGATAGTGTCGTCAGCCGGCACGTCCGTCGGGTGTGCGGCCAGCGTGTCGACGAACCGCTGGCTGTGGGTCATTGCGTGCAACATATCGACCACGTCGACCACCAGCCCCTCGTCGCTGGTGTTCATCCCAGCGTAGCGTTCTTTCTCCGCCTCGGTGTAGGTGATCGTCCAGGCCGGCCCGCCGGCGGCCGCGACGATGTCCTCCAACGGGGCCACTTCGAGCGGGCCGTCGTCGCTCCCGACGTACACCGTTCCGTCCTCGACGAACGTCTCGTATCTGTCCATGGCCAGCCCCAGCCGAACAAGGATGTCAACGTGTCCCACCGCAATAGCCGTTACCCCGTCTCAGACTGGCTGGCAACACTCGCCGTCTGTTTCGTGTTCGTATCTCACTGCACCTGAGAGTCCGCTGGCCAGCACAACCGGTATACAACTGTCGTCTGTCACGGAATATATGACTGAGTTCGGCCCCCGCGACCGCGAAGCAGTGTACAAATCCATCTATTCGCGACGGGACATCAGACAGTTTGCTGGCGACCCAGTTCCCGAAGAGGTGTTGGGACGAATCTTAGATGCCGCCCACAACGCGCCCAGCGTCGGGTTCTCGCAACCGTGGGATTTCGTCGTGATCGAGGACGAGCAGACGAAATCAGCGGTCGCAGCGATTGCCGAACGGGCGATAGCCGCCGCACGCGAAGGCTACGAGGAGCCGCGCAAATCAGATTTCGGCCAATTGAAACTGGAGGGGATAACCGATGCGCCGGTGAATATCTGTGTTACCTGTGACCCCACTCGTGATGCGCCACACGTTCTCGGCCGGAACACGATGCAGCGAATGGACGTTTATTCGACGTGCCTTGCCGTCCAAAACCTCTGGCTCGCCGCCCGTGCCGAGGGTATCGGTGTCGGCTGGGTCTCGTTTCTGTATCCCCACGAACTCCGTAATGTGTTAAATATCCCACACCACGTCCAACCCGTAGCCTACCTCTGTGTCGGCTATCCCGAAGACGGCTTCCCTTCCGAACCGGTACTACAACAGGAAGGCTGGCGCAGTCGTATCGACAGAGCGGAACTGGTCCACCACGATGAGTGGGACCCCAGTCGGACACCCGAAACGCAGTCATAACGGATTCAGTGAGAGAACCCTCGCCGAAAGGACACGAACTCGCGAAGCCGACCGAGCAAAGCCCCCGCGTCGTTCCGAGCGGTTCTCCCCTGTCCCAGACTTGTACCACAGTTGACGGTCGTCTGACGGAGAGTTATGGGGCCTGCGCGTCTCCGTTCTGACAGAAACGCATGGCAGAGACCGAACAGATAACTGTCGCGACGACGAGCGCGGGGCCGGGTGGGACCGGAGAGCCGGGAGAGACTGTCAATCTCCCGGTGGTGGAACTGCTGACTGGTCGGGGGTTTATTACCGGCAAGAGCGGGTCTGGGAAATCGAACACGGCGAGCGTTATCGCCGAGAAGCTGCTGGACAACGGGTTCGGACTGCTTATCGTCGATATCGACGGCGAGTACTACGGTCTAAAAGAGGAGTACGAGATACTCCACGTCGGTGGCGATGAGGAGTGTGACATTCAGGTCACGGAGGACCATGCCGGCAAGATCGCTTCGCTGGCGCTGGAGCAGAACGTCCCCATCATTCTCGACATCTCGTCGTTCCTTGACGAGGCGGAAGCAGAGACGCTCCTGACCGAGGTCGCCAAGCAACTGTTCGCGAAGGCGAAAAAACAGAAACAGCCCTTCCTGATGCTCGTCGAGGAGTGCCACGAGTGGATGCCGGAGAAGGGGTCGATGGGCGAGGTCGGGAAGATGCTCATCAAGATCGGGAAACGCGGCCGGAAACACGGGCTTGGCATCGTCGGCATCAGCCAGCGCCCGGCCGACGTAAAGAAGGACTACATCACCCAGTGTGACTGGCTGGTCTGGCATCGCCTGACCTGGAACAACGACACGAAAGTCGTCGGGCGCATTCTCGACAACAAGTACGCTGACGCCGTCGAAGACCTGGACGACGGCGAGGCGTTCATGATGAACGACTGGGCCGAGCAGGTCAGCCGGGTCCAGTTCCACCGCAAGCAGACGTTCGACGCCGGCGCGACGCCGGGCCTCGACGATTTCGAGCGCCCGGAACTCAAGTCCGTCAGCGACGACCTCGTCTCCGAACTGGAGACCATCAGCGAGGACCAGCAAGAGACGGAGAACCGAATCAAGGAACTTCGCGAGGAACTGGACAAGAAGAACTCCCGCATCGCTGAACTGGAGGCGGAACTGCAGGACGCTCGGGACCTCTCTCGGATGGCCGAGCAGTTCACCGAAGCGATGCTGGATCAGGCCGAGGACTACAACCCCGGTCGGACAGAACAGGAGAAGATGCGCCGCCAGCGCGAACGGTTCGCCGATCAATCTTCGTCGGACAGCGACGCAGATGCCGACAGTGAGGCGGACGCCGACGATCCCCGCGACGAACAGCCCCCGGAACCGGACGAGACCGCTGATGCCACGTCCGGCGGCGGGTTCGGCGACGCGTTCAGCGCCTTTGCCGAGGACGGAGCTGCGATGAACGGCGGCAGCGCCAGTGGCAGCGCAGACGCGAATGGTAGCAGCCCGGACGTTGAACCTGAGTCGGATGCCAGCAGTGTGGACGCCGAACCGGCGTCGAACGGTCACGCTGAGAACGGTGCTGTGGCGACGAACGGGGCCAGCCCAGACAACAGTGCGGCGGCCGTGCCAGCCAACGGCCAGGCTGAGACAGACACTGCTGAGACTGATGACGAAGATCTGAGAGCGGCTATCGCCGAGGCTGTCGAAGCTGAGCAGTCGGACGGGGCAACTGAAGCCGCCGAAGACGAGATGTCGTCCGATGCTGATGGCCCCGCTGTCTACGCCGACCTTCGAGCCGACATCGAAGAACTGGACCGAAAGACCTGCCGGATGCTCGCGTACTACCGCGAGCAGGGTCCCGGGACGCCGCTGAACGCCCATTTCTCGGCCGGTGGCTCCGGCGACCGGACGGCGGCTTACGCGCGAAACAGGGAGCTCCGGCTCCGCGGCCTGGTCGAACACGTCGGCCGTGGAAAGTACGACACGCGGCTGGCGGCGCTGGTTCAGGAGGAGAGCAACCGCCGACTCGACGACGACGAGGTCGAGTCAGTTGTCTCCCGACTCGAATCGGCGTTTCTGGACGGGGACAGCGAGTAAAAACTCGTAGTGCGATACCGGCGATTTTACAGCAGCGGTTCGACGAGGTCTTCGAGCGCCGCGCGCGGGTCGTCAGCCTTCGCAACGCCGCTGGCCAGCAGGACGCCGCTCGCGCCGAGGTCGCTCGCCGAGACGAGGTCTTCGCCGGTCGAGATGCCAGCACCACAGAGCACGTCCACGTCGCCGTTAACGCGAGCGGCGGCGTCGACTGCGCCGGTCACGATATCTGGGTCAGCCTTGCTGACGGGTGTCCCGGTCCCAATGAGTTCCGGCGGCTCGACGGCGACGCCGTCGGGGTCGAGCGCGGCGGCAGCGCCGATCTGTGCGGGGTTGTTCGCACAGACGATCGTTTCGAGGTCTGCGCGGTCAGCGGCGTCAAGCGCACCGTCGATGTCCGCGAGCTTGAGTCGGTTCTCGGAGTGGTTCAGCAGCGTCCCGACGGCACCGGCGTCCGCAGCGGCCTCGGCGAGGGTACTGCCGGTGTGACTGCCGTGCTCGACGGCGCTGACGTGCTGGGCCCACGTCTCGACGCCGGTCTCCGCCACAGCGCTGATCTGTGCGGCCTGTGGCGCGACGGCGACACGAACGCCGGAGTCGTCGCTCACGTCAGCAGCGGCGGTCGCTACTTCCACTGGATCACACGGGTACGCCTTCAGATTGACAAGGACGAACATACGAAACGCACCGGCTGCTGTGGGGAAATAGGTTGCGAAGCCGCCGTTTGGCGTCCTTACCCCTGTGCCGTCGATCCATCTCGGTCCGGCGCTCGGGGATGACAATTATTACGCTTCGGCCGAGACAAGAAACGAGACAAGCCGTGACAGCAGGGGATGACGACACACCGACCGTTCTGATAGTTGAAGACGAGCAACATCTGGCCGATCTGTACACCGATTATTTATCCGACCAGTATCACGTCCAGACGGCCTACAGCGGCGAGGAAGGACTGGAACTGCTGTCGCCCGACATCGACGTGGTGCTGCTCGACCGCCGGATGCCGGTCGTCTCCGGCAACGAAGTGCTCGCACAGATCGAGGAGAAGGGCCTTCGATGCCGCGTCGCGATGGTCACCGCCATCGACCCCGACTTCGACATCATCGAAATGCGCGTCGACGACTACCTCGTCAAACCCGTCACTCGCGACGACCTTCAGGAGGTCGTCGACCGATTGTACAAGATCCGGGAGTACAACGACAGACTCCGGACACTCACGTCGAAAAAGCTCAAGCGCAACGTCCTCCGCGTCGAGAAGACCGACCGGGAGCTACAGGACAGCGACCGGTATCAGGAACTCCAGGACGAGATCGAGCGTATCTCGTCGAACGTCGAGTCGCTCGCGGACGAACTCGACGTAGAGAAAGACGACCTCCAGTTGTAACCTAGTCTTTCCGTTTCACGACATCGCCAAGCGTGTATTCCCCGTCGCTGCTCCCGCCGGACCACTCCGTCTCGTCGGCGCTACCGCCAGCGCTCAGGGAAATCTCAAGCGCGCTTTCGAGTTTCTTCTGGACGTCGTCGCTGGGTAGCGAGTTGCCCTGTTCGAGCTTCCGGATCAGGCTCGCCTTCTCGTTGAGTTGCTTGGCGAGTTCCTCCTGACTGAGACCCTGGGATTCCCGACCCTTGCGGATACGGTCGTGGTAATCCTGTGCGATCTCGTCCATCTCGTCGAACATATCCCGACGGCGGCCACCGGACCCGCCACCACCCGAGGAACTCGACGAGGAGGACGAACTCGACGACGATGACGAGGAGGACGACGTCGAGTACTTCGTCGACGTGGACGACGTCTCCTCCGTCTTGACCTCCGTGCCGAAGTCGGTACACTCGTCACAGACGTCGAGTTCGGCTCCCTCGATTTTGACGCGGTTCGGAGACGAAACCTCCGTTCCGCACATCTCGCACTGAACCATACCGACGGCTTGGACGGGGCGCGGTATAAATGGTGCGCTGGCCGCCTCCTGTTGTTATCAGTGTTTTTGACGACTTCGTGGAGAGCCAACTGCCCTTTCGGCCCCACCCGTAGCCAGTTGCTCAATCTATGCTGGGTGGGACTGAAAGGGGCCGTGCTATCGGCGAACTTCGGCGAAGTAAGCACTGGACGAGCGAACGGCGGGAGCGAGGAAGCGCGCAACGAGTCGCGGGAGTCCGATAGCACGGGGGCTTTCTGGCTGGTCGAAGGCAGAGCTACTCCAAAACACACTCCTGCTAATCCAAAGCGCCCATCGCGTGATAGAACCGCTGGGCGGCGGTAACGTGGCCGACAACGGCGAACACGACCAGTAGCCAGCCGACCAGCGTCAAGCCGGCCAGCGCGGTCGGGACGAACGCTGCGACGCCCGTCACGACACCGACGAGTGCGAGCCGGTCGGCGCGACCGAGCAAGCCACCGTACACGCGGTCGAGACCGACCGCCTGCGCCTGCGTCCCGAGATAGGAGGTCATCAGGACGCCGGTGACGGCGGCGATGCCCAGTTCCCACTGGCTCACGCCGGCGGCGAGGCCGACGATGATGCCGATGTCGGCGTAGCGGTCCAGTACGTGGTCCAGCAGATCACCGCCCGATGACGCGACGTTGAGTTCCCGCGCGAGCGCCCCGTCCACGAGGTCGAGCCAGCCGTTCAGAAAGACGAGGACGGCGCCGCCGAGATACAGCAGGGGTTCCTGCGCCGCGACAGCGTACACCCCGCCCGCACCGAGTGCCAGCAGGAACGCGATGACGCTGACGCCGTTGGGTGAGAGGCCGGCCACCTTGGCGGCGCTGACGAATGGGCCGAGCGCACGGTCGGCCAGCGGGCGGAACTTGTCGAGCGTCATAGCCAGTCGATGTAGGAGACAGTCCCCGCGCTCGGCTCTCGCTCGCCGTCCACGACGGCTTGAATCTCCTGTGCTACCTCGTCAGGATCTCGATCCGTCGTCTCGATCTCGTACACCGACTCCATGCCGTGCTCCTCGACGGCTTCCCCGAGGATGACATCGAGCGCTTCCGACTCCGCGTTCTCGTAGGCCTTCGAATCGTCGTCGCCACGTTCACGGAGCCGTTCGACGACGGTTTCAGGATGTGCTCGCAACACGATCACCCGGTCAGCGTCGAAGTGATGTGCGAGGTGGGATTCGAACAGCACGTCGTCGCGGCCGTCGAGCCACTCGGACAGCCTGTCGAGGTCGGCCACGAGGCTCCCGCGATCCTCGTCGATACCCGTCGAGAATCCCTCGTCCTTGATGACGTCGTTGAGATGGAGAACTTCGAGGTCTGTGTCGAGGTGTTCCGCTGCCGTGGTCTTGCCCGTCCCCGGCGTCCCGGTAACGGCGACTCTCACGCCTTGACCTCCTCGATAACCTCGTTCAGTACCGAGACGGCGCGTTCCGTGTCCTCGCGCGTTCCGCAGGTGATACGGATGCATTCAGGGAGCCCGAACGAGGAACAGTCGCGGATGATGACGCCGCGCTCTTGGGCGGCATCCGCGATGGCCGACGCGTCGCCGACCTCCGCGAGGATGAAGTTCCCCGCGCTGTCCCAGGTCGGCGCGTCGAGTTCCTCGGAGAGGTACTCCCGGGCCCACGCGGCGGTGTCGACCGACCGCTCGACGTGCTCGTCGTCGTCGAGCGCCGCCAGTCCGGCCCGGCAGGCGAGTTCGCTGGCCGAGAACGGCGTGTTGATGCGGGCGTACGCGTCGGCCCAGTCCTCGGGAACGACCGCGTAGCCGAGTCGAATCCCCGCGAGTCCGTACGCCTTCGAGAACGTTCGCAGGAGCGCAACGTCGTCGCGGTCGGAAAGTAACGGCCGTTTGCTCGGCTTTTCAGTGAACTCACCGTAGGCTTCGTCGACGACGACGAGGGTCTGCTCGTCGGTTTCCTCGGCGATAGTCCGGACCGCGTCGGTCGTGAACTCCGCCCCGGTCGGGTTGTGCGGGCTGGTGAGGTAGACGATTCGCTCGCCGTCGTAATCTTTCAGGACGGTGTCGGCGGTCTGAGCGAAGTCGTCGGCCTTCGAGAGCGTGTATTCATTGACCTCGCCGTGGTGATAGCGGGCACTCATCGCGTAGTACGCGAAGCCCGGCGACGGGACGAGCACGTCTTGGTCGGGGTCGAGCATCGCCCGGGCGAGGCAGTCCAGCGCGCCGTCGCCGCCGTTGCTCAGCCACACCTGTTCAGGCGTTACGTCCCACAGTGCCGCCAGTTTCTCAACAAGGTCGGCGTGGGAGGCCTTCGGATAGGAGTGCATCCGCTCGGCAGACCCGCGAATCGCCTCGACGGCGTCCGGGCTCGGTCCGAACATATTCTCGTTTGACGCCAGCTTCACCATGTCGTCCGGGTCGAGACCGAGTTCCCGGGCGACCTCCTCGATACCGCGACCTGCCCGATAGACAGTGTGAGCGGAGAGGTCCCGTGGTTCCATGGCTGTGCAAAACGGACGGGGCGGCTTAAGCGTGCTCACATCGGGCGTGGCCGTGGCTCCCCAGCGAGCATCGCACAGAAATTCGATGGCGGCTTCCCGTGAGAAACCCGTCGATGACGGGTAAGGCACGGAATAGCACGCTCCCCACCGAAGCCCTGTCAGTCAGTGGTAATGAGCGTTACGGTGGGCCACTGTCCAGTCGCCGACAGCTGTAGCCACCGAAAACGGTAACACACCATAGGTCCTGATAGTGTGCAATGCCGCTTCTCATCGATATTCGGAAACTCACGCTCATCACCAGACTCATTCAGGATGGAGCCGAGCAGGTCGCCGATTCGCTGGCGACGCTGGCCGGCGTCGACGCCGCCGTCGAGATCAAGAGTCTCTCGTTTGTCCAGCCGGAGGACATCGCCACCGAGATGGGCGGCGGAAACATCTACAGCGCTCGCGTTCGGTTAACAGAGCCACCGTACGGCGTCTTCCTGATGACGTTCGAGACGGAGACGGCCGCGGAGATCGCGGAGCTGATGACCGGCTCCAGCGTTGACGACGGGTTCACACAGCTCCACGAATCCGCGCTGCAGGAGATGTGTAATATCCTCACCTCAGGCTTCATTGACGGCATCGCGAACACGCTGAACGCGACAATCAATATGGGGACGCCGACGGTCGTACAGGACGACGCGACCGAGATTGCCGACAAAGCCCTCTCGCACGTCCGCCGGGACTCGCTGACTATCGTACTCGACTCGCTCGTCGACATCAAGGAGAGCGATGTCGCGTTCTCGCTCCGCATCTTCCTCATCCCCGACCCCGGCTCGTTCGTCCATCTCATCGACCAACTGGACTACGACACCGACCGCGAGACGCACATCTCTGCCGACACCGACGCGGTCAAAGAGCTCGATATGTCGGGTGATGCGGACGCCCTCGATGCCTTTGATTCTTCGGAGTAACTGTACCGAACCCACGACGTTGAAGGGGGTCGCGTCCAACCGCCGCATATGAGTGTCGTAAACGCGGCTGTCTTCGGGGTGCACCTGATATTCGCCGCGCTGTGGGCTGGAACCGTGTTGTTCATGACCTACGCCGTGCTCCCGACGGCGATGAACGGCGATTCCTCGCCGGGACCGCTGTCGGCGATTACCGGGAAGCTCAAGACGGTGTCCCGGGCGAGTGCAACGCTCCTGTTCCTGACGGGTGGGCATCTGGCAGCGACCCGCTACACTGCCGAATCGCTGACGGGAACCGGTCGCGGGCACCTCGTCATCACGATGATCGTCCTGTGGTTCATCCTGGCCGGCCTCGTCGAGGTCGGCGCGTCGAAGCTCAGCGACGGTTTCGACCAGCAGAAGGTGCGCGAACCCGCGCGGAACGCACGGCCGTTCCTGCTGGGGGCGTCTCTTGTGTCAATCCTCCTGCTGCTCGACGCTGGCGCCATTCTCGGTCTGTACTGAACGGCCGAGACATCAGTTACCGCTTACTCCTCACGCATACCTGTATCAGCAGATACAAATCACTATCCGGCATATCAGCACACAATGTGGCCGTGGGGACATCTCGCCGCCGCCTACCTCGTCTACGTTGTGTACACCCGGTTTGACCCGACCCGTCGCCAGACAGCGGCCACGCTGACCGCGCTGGCAGTAGGGTCACAGTTTCCGGACCTGATCGACAAGCCGTTCGCCTGGACGTTTGGCGTCCTGCCGTCCGGGCGGTCGCTCGCTCATTCGCTGTTCACACTCCTCGTTCTCGCCGTGGTCCTGCACCGACTCGCAGTTCGATATCGCCGAACGGACCTCTCGACAGCGTTCACGCTCGGTGCGTTCGTGCACACGCTGACGGATATGAGCCCGACGGCGGTGGCAGGGCTGCTCGGCGGTGACCTGACACAGTTCCAGTGGCTTCGCTTTCTCGTCTGGCCGCTCCAGCCGCCGCCGCCGTACGCCAATGATGCCTCTTTCGCCGAACACTTGGTTGCGCTCTCGTTCGACCCGTACGTCCTGTTTCAGTTCGGACTGTTCGGCCTCGCTGTCGCCGTATGGCTCGCCCACGGCGCGCCCGGGCTTCGGTCGGTCACCCGGCGGAGCAAAGCAGTGTTCACAGACTCTGCAGACTAGAGTCGTTCAGAAACGTGGTCAGCGCATTTTAACGCGAGCGCGGCGATGGTCAGCGTCGGGTTCATCGACCCGGCAGTGACGAACACCGACGAGGACGCAATCGAGAGGTTCGCCACGTCGTGGGTCTGCAACTGTGGGTTGACTACGCTCTTGTCGGAATCCGTTCCCATCCGCGTCGTACCCATGTGGTGGTACGCCGGCCCGGTGTCGGCCGGCCCGACCGTCCACGAGATGTCGACGCCCAGCTCCGATAGCACGGCGCGTTGTATCTCGTTCGCGCGAGCCAGCGATCGCTCTATCCGGTCACCCCACGACCATTTGATGTCCGGCACCGGATTCCCGTGGTCATCTGTCGTTGACGTGTCCAGCGTTACGCGGTTTTCCTTCCGTGGCGGTTGGCCGACCAGTCCGCCCATCGCAATGCTGTTTCCGTAACTCTCGCGGAGGCTCGACAGCAGCGTATCGCCCCACTCCTCGCCGGAGAGCGCGAGTTCGACCGGCGACGGACCGGCGTAGTTCAGGAACTCCAGTTTCAGCGGCGACAGCGTCTCGTCGGTCGCCGCAACGACCGTTTCGCCGTCCGCGATATGCTCGACTGCCTGCCCGGGGTCGTCGTAGAACTGGTGGCACTCGCTCGTGAGAAAGCCGACGTGGTTCTGGCGCGTTTCACGGTCGAGCGTGCCGCCTGCCCCGGCGAACAGGTGGTCCATGAAGTAGTGCCCCACCAGTCCCGAACTGTTCGCCAGCCCGTCCGGGTGGTCGTCGCTCGCTGACAGGAGAAGGAGTCGCGGCGTCTCGACGCCACCCGCTGCGATGACGAACTCACGGGCTGTCTGGCGGTGTTCGGTCCCGTCCGGCGTTGCGTAGACGGCCGCCTCGATGCGTCCGTCGGCGTCGGTAACGAGGCGCTGGACCGGCGCGCGGTCGATCACGCTGGCTCCCTCGGCTTCGGCGTCCTCGATGTGGACGCTTGCGTCATACTTTGCGCCAGAGGGACAGACCGGCTGGCAGGTCCCGTAGCCCACACACGGCCCCCGCCCATCGTACGGTTCGGAGTTGCGAGCGTTAGGAACGGAGTGCATCGTGATGCCCAGGCGCTCACAGGCCTCGGCGAACAACGAGTCGCTGTACGACGGCGGGAATCCGGGCAACGGATACGCGCTGTCTCGCGGCGGTGCGAACGGGTTGTCTGCGTCACCGGCGACACCCAGCGCCCGCTCGGCGTCGGCGTAGTACGGCCGCAGGTCCTCGTAGTTGATCGGCCACGCTGGGTCGTCGGTGTCGTGGCTGCCGTCGAAATCCGAGGGGTGCAGCCGCATCACCATCCCCTGCCAGTGCAGCGTCGACCCGCCGACGCCTTTCACTCGTGAGATGTTCAGCGGGTAGTACCGCTCGCCGCTCGCACTGAACGCGTCGCGGTCGCCGCCCATCTCCCAGACGGACCCGTGGTCGCCGGGCCGGATCGCTTCTTCCATCTGCTGCTCTCGCTTCGACCTGTCGAACCGCGGCCCGGCCTCTAGCACGACCACCCTTTGTCCGTCGCTGGCGAGCCGGCTCGCGATAAGTGCCCCTGCCGGCCCGGCCCCGATGACACAGACATCCGCCCGCTCGGACGGCTCCCGGTCCATTTCAGCAGGAGTTAGGTCAGCCTAAACTTATACGTTGGCATCTCAGGTGCTGTGTGCGGCGACTACGTCGCCACCCAGTCGTCTCGGGCCTTCTCCGCGCGACAGTACGGTCGGACGTGTTCACTTTGCTGCGTGCGACCCCCCTGATTAGAACCCCGGCATACCGGCTCGCTCTCTTCGGTCGCTGCACGGGCGTGGCGGGACTGAGCGAAACCGCAGGTTTCGCGAAGGTCGCCACGGCCGCGAGTGTGTTTCGAGCGGACGCGAGAAACCACGAAGCGGGCGTGGCGGGATTCGAACCACGGTCGGACGTGCTCGCTTCGCTGCGCACGACCTCCCTGATTAGAATCCCGCCATGCCGGTTCGCTCACTGCGTTCGCTTCACGGGCGTGGCGGGATTCGAACCCGCGTTCTAGGGGTTAGGAACCCCTCGCCCTGGTCCACTAGGCCACACGCCCTACCGGGTGGTCGATTGAGCGGTGAAAAATCCTTTCGTTATCACTGTGGCCCGCTGAAAACGGAGAAGTGGTCGAGATTACGTCTCGGTTTCCGTCGCCGTTTCGGTCGACTCGGCCGAGTCCACGGTGGACGCATCGGTCCCTTCTGCAGCGCCATCGCGCATTTCTTCGAGTTCTTGCTCGACTTCTTCGCGCCCCTTCTGGAACTCGCCCATGGCTTCGCCAGTCGACCGCGCTAGTTTCGGAATCTTGTTCGCGCCGAACAGCAGGACGGCGATGAGGAGGATGACCATCATCTCCGTCGTCCCGGGCATCCCCGGGAACAGTACTCCGGATGTCCCTAACATTGTATCCGAAGGTTACGTGGTTGCTATTATAACCTTTTTGCTCAGGACGGCTTGGCAGGCGAGTCACTGCTGTCGAGACCGACTCTCCAGTACTGGCTGGCGTGGGCAGCAGACCGACCGGTAGTCACAACTGAGCCGTGGCCGCTCTGTCTGTCGAAACGGCCTCGCCGGGAACCGACGGCGAGGCCTGACACAGGGAACGTGGGCAATGGGTGTGGCTCGGAAGCGGTAACACGAGGCACTGGATCTCTGACTTCCCGGTGTCGCTGGCTTGGGTTGGCACGTCGATGGGTAGACTGCAGTATGTCCACGGGACTGTGTCGATAGCTGGGGCTGTTCAGGTGACACGATTTCCGTGGCCATGTCTGGCATACATGGTCTGCCTGCGTGCGGGTTCGCACCCGCAGTACCGGCTACGCGCTTGTGTCAATTTATTATATTCTTGTTAAGCCACTGCTCACCAGCCATAGCGCAGGACGGGCACACTCTCCGCCCGGAGATATAACTACTGTCGGGCGCTCAAAGATACCAGATGACGGCCGATAGTCACACAATGGAAGTCAGGAGCGGAGAAGAGGTAACGATCCGACCGATCAAGCCCGTCGGGGAGGACGTCGTTCGAGTCGATATCGAGGCTGACGGGGTGTGGCGACTCGATATCACGCGTGAGGGCGAAATCGCTGATGTCGTCACGACCCGTGACGCTGACGGGACACTTGCGGACCGCGACCTGCCGGAGTGGATCGATGAGGTCACGGCGAAGTTTGCACAGTTCTGAGCACGCCCGGACTCGGTCAGGTCGGAAAGGGTTTTACTCGCCTGGGTCAACTCGGCAGTATGGTATCAGTCGGAGACACTGCACCCGATTTCACGGCACCGATCGCAAACGGCGACGTTGACGAAATAACGCTGTCCGAGACGCTCGACGACG
Organism: Haloarcula sp. CBA1127; assembly: GCF_001485575.1. NCBI lineage: Archaea > Methanobacteriati > Methanobacteriota > Halobacteria > Halobacteriales > Haloarculaceae > Haloarcula > Haloarcula sp. CBA1127. Next base: position 2,590,306 of record NZ_BCNB01000006.1, on the reverse strand, counting down.
GGCCTGTCGTGCTCGCGTTCTTCCCGGGCGCATTCACCAGCGTTTGCAGTCACGAGATGAACTCATTTCAGGACCGACTCGACGAACTCACTGAAGCGGGGGCGACGTTGTACGGTGTCAGCATCGACACACCGTTCTCACAGAACGCGTTCCGGGACGAACTGGGACTCGAGTTCGACCTCGTCAGCGACTCGGGGCGTGAGATCGTCGATGACTACGACATCTCGATGGACTTCGAGGCACTCGGCGTTCCGAACGTAGCCAAGCGGGCCGTCTTCGTTATCGATGAAAATCAAGAAGTCACGTACGCCTGGGTCAGTGACGACCCTGGCGTCGAACCGGACTACGACGAGGTTATCGACGCCGCCACCTGATCGCGCCGGTGGGGGATTTTTCGCGGTGGATCGTCTGGGTTGTGGTATGAGCGTTGATAGCGACGATACCAGCGGCCGTATCTACGACCCCGAGGCGGACCATGCGTTCCCGGACGAGCGACTGAACGCAGTTCTCGACACCATCACGGCTGACGAGGAGATCCAGGCGTATCTCGAAGCCCAGAACATCAACCCCGTCGCGCGCAAACAGTACAACGACCACGGCGCGAAACACATCGGTATCGTTCGGAACCGAGCGCTGTGCCTGTATGACCTCCTCAAACAGGGCGGCGTCGAGTTCAACGGTGCGGCCGACCACGGCCTCGACGAGGCTGACGAGGCCGTCATCATCGCACTTGCGACGACGCTGCACGACATCGGCCACGTCGTCCACCGCGATTCACACCCGTATTATTCGATCCCACTGGCAGCCGACCTCCTCGATGACCTGCTCGATGAGTTCTACGACGTTCGACAGGCGGTTCAGGTAAAAGGCGAGGTGTTACACGCGATTCTCTGTCATCACACCGAAGAAAACCCGCTGACGCTGGAAGCCGGCGTCGTTCGCGTCGCCGACGCGCTGGACATGGAGCGCGGTCGGTCACGCATTCCGTACAAGCGCGGCGGCCGCGGTATCGACACCGTCTCCAGCCAGGCTATCGAGACGGTGACGCTGAGTCCGGGCGACGACTATCCCGTCCTCGTCGAAATCGCGATGAACAACGCGGCCGGCGTCTATCAGGTCGATAATCTTCTAAAAGCCAAACTCAAGCACTCTGGACTGGAAGAACACGTCCGTATCGTTGCGCTCAACACTCGAGAAGACGGCAATCAGATCGTCGAGCGAATCGAACTCTAAGCGGGAGCGACACAACGGTTTTGTACCGTGCTTCCCTAGCTATGCCCATGAGTCTCACACCCATGGATGAGCCACGGGGTGCCCGGGCCAGGACGGACGACGGCGACGTGCCGCCACCCTCGCTTCTGGACCGGGTCAGGTACCGCGTGCGCTCAGCCATTGAGACCATTTCACTTGGGGAGAGGTGTGTTGAGTGGCTTGATAGACGTGGTCGAGACAAACCACAGTCGACGATTCACACGGATGGGTTCGCTGACGATGTCGTTGCGCCGCCGGAGTGTCCGTCGATCAGCGATCTTCCGACACGGTCACGACCATTTACGTACCCGACGCGGAATCACACGGAGAGCAACACTGTCGACCTCATTGCAGTCGAGGGCGGGGACCAGCTCACCATGACGCATCCGGACAACTCGGACGCGAAAATAACATCTGATATGTGGATGGACGTCGAACAGTAATCAGCGGAATCGTTGCTCTCTTTCTCCTCCACCATCGCTATTTCTCTCGTTGGAACGCTTTCATACTCGCTGTAACCGACAAAGCAGTAGTGCATTCCTTGCATCGGAAAGCCTACTGATTGGCTGCCGTTATTATAAATGGTTAAATATAGCTATATAAACTCAGGCGGGCTGCTATTATCGATTTTGATGCCATGGGCGAGAAACTTTTTTAAATGGAATTGCTTGACCAGACATGGTCGGTATTGGCCCATTCGGAACACTGGAAGTTGTCGGTCTGCTCGTTGCAGTAATCGGCTTAGTACCCGTTCTCTCACAGTATCGGGAGGAGACTCGGTGGTTCACCGCCGGATACGTCCTCCTTGTGGTTGGCATGATCGCAACGAACCTCGAAGCGGTCATTCTCGGTGATGTACTGAATCTCGTTGAGCACGGCGTTGGAATCGGTGTTGCTGGGCTTACTTTCTTCCTGGCAGCCTACTTTCGTCGTGAGAACCGGATCAAAACTGAGGGCTAACAATGGTCGGAATTACACCCATCTTCGACGGTCTGGGCGCGCTGGGCTTTATTGCTGCAACGGCGCTTGGCTGGCTCAATTATCGGGACACTGAAGCCGAGTCGGCCTTCTGGCTGACGTTCAGCTTTGCATCTACGCTTGGGGCCGTCTGGACATTCAGCCTCATGCTGGAGAAGGCCGGCATCTACGTAGAGGTGTTCAATCTGGCAACAGGGCCGTTGATGACATCAACCGTTGCCGTCTTCGCTATCGGAGGGACAGCCACCCTCTCGCTTGTCACGGAGATGCAAGAACTGGTCGACGAGGCAGAGACGAAAAGACAAGAGGCGGAGCAAGCGAAACAGAAGGCGAACAAACAGCGCGAGCAGGCAAAAGACGCACAGCGTGAATCCGAGGAGGCACGCGCGGAGATCAAAGAACGTGAGGCGGAGCTTGAGCAGTTGACCGCAGATCTGGAATCGACTGCCACGTCCTACGGCCAGGCGATGGAACGAGCAGCGGCTGGGGATCTTACGGTCCGGGTAGACGCAGATAGCCAGAACGATGCGATGGCAAGAATCGGGTCAGGGTTCAACTCGATGATGAACGAACTCCAGACCGTTATCGCCGAGATTCAATCATTCGCACAGCAGGTTGACACAGAAAGCACAGAAGTCACAGGCGGAGCTTCGGATATCCGGTCCGCCAGTGCAGAAGTCGCCGAGAGCACCGAAGAGATTTCTGCCGGAACGGAAACACAGAGCGAGAAAATCAACGAAGCGAGCAGCGAGATGAGCGACTTATCGGCGACGATTGAGGAGATCGCCTCCTCGTCTGAAGAAGTCGCTACCCAGTCACAGCAGGCCGCAGAACTAGGTCAAGAAGGCGAAGAAGCGGCTGGGACAGCTGTGGAAAAGATGGCCACGCTTGAAGCCCGGACTGATGAAACTGTCTCAGAGGTAGCAGACCTCCAGAACGCTGTCGAGCGAATCGAGGAGGTTGTGAACCTGATAAACGACATCGCGGAACAGACGAATATGCTCGCACTCAACGCGTCGATTGAGGCCGCACGCGCCGGCGAAGCCGGTGAAGGATTTGCCGTTGTGGCGTCCGAGATCAAGACGCTGGCCGGTGAGACTGCTGACGCAACCCAGGAAGTCGAGACGCTCATTGAGGGAATCGAGGATTCCACGGAAAGTGTTGCCGACGATATCTATGACACGCAGTCAGAGGTCGAGGAAACGCGGGAAACGATCGACGAGACAGCCACCGTACTGAACCGAATTGTCACCGAAGTCGAGGAGGCCAGCAGCTCAATCCAGTCGATCAGCCAGGCCACCGATCAACAGGCTGATTCCGGGCAGAAGGTCGTCACGATGCTGGACGAAGTAACATCGATTAGCGACCAGACAGCCGAACAGGCACAGGAAGTATCGGCGGCGACTGAGGAGCAGACCGCGACGATTCAGGAAATCGCGACCAGTGCTGACTCGCTGTCAGACAGTGCAGAGCGACTCCTCTCCCTTGTCGCCCAATTTGACGTACAGGAGCAACAGGCCCAGTCAGGGGCCGTGAGTACGGGAGTGACGACGGACTAACAGAGAGACAACGGCTAAAGATCGTACTGCGCGATGTCACCGGAGCCACACACTGGGCAGGTCGAGCTATCCGTTTCGATGGTGGTTCCACAGCGTCGACACTCCAGATGTGACTGCTGTTGAGTCCCCACGACACGGCGTAATCGCTCGATCATATTGCCAGGCAGGGAGCCAGGCCGTATATAACCGGGTAATCCACAGTGAAAGTGAAAACCGCAAGACAGAGGGTCGATTCCGATGGGCCGTCAGCCGGACGACAGACAGCACTATCACGCCATCCGGGACGCCAGTCACGACAGTTACGCGCGGGTCTGCTCTCGCCGGTCCCGCTTGCCGGACGCGTACAGAAGTGCCAGAAACAGCCCAACTGCGAACAGCCAGACCACCACCAGCCAGAGCAGTATCGATTGGACTCCACTCCAGAGCATGGGCTGTAAGCGTCACTATCGGTACTTAATTAGTAGCACTGTATCGGGAACGGATACAGTGACACAAGTGGATTATACCTCGGATAACCGTGACACCGGCGTCGGTAACCCCCTACACCGCCCCTACTGACTCGGCACGCACGAAGACTGCGCTCCTGTCGGCCGTTCAGTCCCGACACTCGTCTGTCCCGGGCCGCCCAGACGTTTTTGTTCACGCCGACGTAGCCACGCCCGATGACGGGAATAGCCGCGTCCGAGCCCACTGTGACGACCTTCACGTCGACCGTCGACCGTATCGATACGACCGCTGTCGTGCTAACGGAGACGTACTTCTACGCCGAAGGCGGCGGACAGCCGGCGGACCGAGGAACTCTCGGTGGCACCGAAGTCGTTGATGTCCAGCATCGAAACGGCGAAATCATCCACGAACTGGCCGAACCGCCGGCGTTCGAGCCGGGCGAGACAGTCGAAGGCCAGATTGACACGGCGTTTCGGACGTACTGTATGCGTGCCCACACGGCCAGCCACGTCCTCTATGGCGCTGGTCGCCGGCTGCTGTCGAATCTCGGCTACGGGGGCTTTGACATCAGCGCGACGGTCCCTGACAACGCCGACGACGACTTCGGACCGGCTATCTCCGGGAAGGTGCGTGTAGATTTCGAAACGACGACCGAAATCGACGACGAGACACTCACCGAACTTGAGCGGCTGGCCAACCGCGCCGTCTGGGAATCCTACGACGTGACTTGGGAAGAAATTCCGCGGGACGAGGCACTGGACCGCGACGACATCGCGTTCAACACGAAGACCGAAGAGGGAATCGAGGGTGAGACGGTCCGTGTCGTCACCATCGAAGACTGGGACGTGGCAGCCTGTGGTGGGACACACGTCGGGAACACGCGGGAGATCGGGCCAGTGACCGTGCTCGGTCGGTCCAACCCCGGCGAGGGCCTGACTCGCGTCGAGTTCGCCGTCGGTCCGCGAGCAATCCGCCAGCGCGCGACCGAGCACGAGCGGTCGATGGCTGCCGCCCAGTCGCTGGATACGAACGTTGCCGAACTCCCGGATGCTGTCGACGGACTCCAGTCGGAGCGCGACGACCTCCGAGACACGGTATCGGACCTTCAGGAGCGTCTGGTCGATTCCCGTCTCGCGGAACTGCGTGACAACGCCATCGAAGTGGACGAGCAGCAATGGCTCGTCGGCACCGTGGCCGGCCTCGACGCGAACGCGCTCGCTGACCGGGCGGAGTCCGCCGTCGGCGACGAGATCGACGTGGCTGCACTGGTCGACGCCGATGGGCAGTATCTGGGTGTCGCGACGACCGGCGGCGTCGACGCCGGCGAGGTGGTCGATCAGGTGACTACAGAGTTCGGTGGCGGCGGCGGCGGGCGACCGACAGTTGCTCAGGGCGGTGGACTCGGTGCTGACGGGGACGAAATCGTTGCGTTCCTCCGGGATGTATCAGAGGCGACAGACCACGGCGACTGACTCAATCGCCCCGATTCGGCGTCCCGCTGAACCGTGCGACCTCGTTTCGCAGCGCGTCCCGCTTCAACAGCCCGAACCCGACGAGAATACAGGAGAATCCGACACCCGTGTAAACCGTCGGCGTCTCGCCGAGGAACAGCAGTCCAGTGGCGGCAGCGACGACAGGCGCGGCGTAGGAGACGAGGTTGATCTCGATCGGCCCGAGTCGCTCCAGCAGGTCGAAGTAAATGAGGAATCCGAGCGCGCTGGCGACGACAACCAGATACAGCAGAGCCAGCACGGCTTCAGCAGTCCACTGAACATTGGCAACCGATTCGGAGACACCGAAACTGATGCCGTGCATGAGCACCGCACCGAGCAGCATCGACCACGCTTCCATCGTCTCTATCTCTAGGTTGTCCTCGAACCGACGGGTCAGCACGCTCCCGAGGGCGAAGGACGTGGCCGCGAGGAACACCAGCACTAGCGAGATGGTTCGGGGGTCGAGCAGGTTCCCCGGGTCGGGGTTGCTGAGGACGCCGACACCGACGAACCCGACGAGCAGACCGACGATTCCTAGCGTCGTGAGACGCTCGTCCGGGAGGAGCGCACGCGCGAACCCGGTCGTAAGAATCGGCGAGAGGCTCACGACGATAGCGGCGGCGGCACTGGTGGTTCCCTGCTCGCCGACGAACAGGAAGATGTGGTACGCGGCGATCATGAGTGTGCCACTGATACCCACAACGATCCAGTCGGTTCGACCCTTCGGGACCCACTGGTCGGTAGCGTACACCGCGTAGCCGAGCATCAACAGCCCAGCGAGGTCGTACCGGAACGCCGCAAACAGGATCGGCGGGAAATACTCTAGCCCGGCTTTGATCGCGGTGAAGGCGCTGCCCCAGGCGATTGCGAGCGCGACGAAGAGGATGGCGTTGCGGAACCGCATTGTCCGCTCAGTCGGCCGCCTCGCCGCTGTCGCCCGGCTCGTACGTCTCTGCGATGGCGTCCAGTGCTTCGTGGTGCTCCGTCGTGTGCGGCGCAGTCAGCGGCGAAACGCTGACCTTTCCGTCGACGACGGCGCGACGGTCGGTCCCCTCGGGGTCGGGAATGTCGCCCTCGGCCATGTGTTCCCAGATCCGGTCGTGGAGCGTTACAGCGTCACCATCCTGCACAGCATCCATCTCGTAGAGGTGAGACGGCCGTGTGACCGTCATCTGTGCGTCGCCCCACTCGGCAACGGGGGCGTTGATATTCAGGTAGTCGCACTGCTCGAACACACCGGCGTCGACGGCGTGGTCGGCCAGATAGGTCGTTGCTTTCGCTGCCTCGCGGTAGCTGTCGCCGTTGGCCTCGATGTCGGCGAAGGCGGCGTCCTCACGGACCGGGATGTACATCGAGACGGCTATCGCCGGCACGTCGAAGAAAGTGGCCTCGACGGCGGCGCTGACGGTCCCCGAGCGCCCGAGAACGTACGCGCCGAGGTTCGCCCCGCGGTTACAGCCCGCGACGACGAGGTCGGTGTCGGTGACGAGCGCTTCCAGCCCCGCCACGACGCAGTCCGAAGGAGTCCCTTCGACAGCGTAGCCAAGTTCGTGCTCGTGGACGGTCACTTCGTGTGAAATAGCCCGACCGACCGCGCTCTGGTCCTCTGCCGGGGCGACCGCAGTCACGTCGCCGACTGTCGAGAGACCGTCGTACACCGCCCGGAGGCCGGCGCTCTCGATGCCGTCGTCGTTCGTCAGCAAAATCGTCGGCTCGTCCATACGCCTCGTGGGGCCGTCTGTGAGAAAAGCCCACCGCTAGCGCGCTCGATCGACGACCGTCTCGCCGTCGACGACGACGTTGTACGCCTCCTCGTCGTCGTTCCACAGGACCAGGGCGTTCTCGAAGGACAGCAGGTCGCCGTAGTCGGCTTTCCGGATGTCCTCGTTCAGTATCGACGCTTCGGTGAGCACGGCGAAGTGGTCGACCTTCTGACTCCCATCGCCGAGCAAGTACAGCGGGTTCGAACCCTCCCGTTCGGCGAGGTCGTGGCTGAGTTTGACCCCGAGGAAGTTCACCCGGTCGGTGACGTAGTTCTCGGCGTCGGCCATCGGCGCGTGGATGCCCCGGTCCGGTGTTACATCGTGCATCCGCTTGCCGTCGGTTCGCAAGACGCTGTAGGCGAACTGCACGTCCGTGTTGACGAACTCGCCCGTTCCGCCGGCAGGGTCGTCGAGGCGCTGTTGCATGGTTGGCACCTCGATATCCGGTTTGCGGTCGAACGACCACGACTCGCTGTCGGGAGACTGGTGGGGCCAGAGCCGCACCGTCGGCCCATACACCGTCGCCGGGCCGCCATCGGCCACCTCGCGCTCGACTGTTCGGAGCTGTATGGCTGTGTTCCGGTCGGCCGGAGCCAGCGCCAGCAACGTCCCGTCGTCGGCAAGCGCCTCGACGTACCGGTAGAGGGTCGCCGCCGCGTCGTCGAGTTCGCTGAGGACGTTGCCGAAGATGATGAGGTCGTATCCCTCGCTGTCGTCGCCATCGCCACCACCCGCTCCACCGCTGTCGTCGCCAGCAAGCGGCGACGCCGGGTCGAATTCCTCGGCGAGCGACCGGTGGATCTCCCAGCGGACATTCTGGCCGCTATCTGCCAGTAGGCTCTCCAGCACATCCGCGGCAGCGCTCGGCTCGACGGCGTGGTAATCCAGCAGGGCGTCGTCGGGGAGTAGGTCGCGCAGGGCGAGTGCAGGGCCACCGACGCCGGCCCCCACGTCAAGCACTCGAAGCTGTGACGGAAGCAGGCCGTCAGCGGCGAGGTCCGCGAGGACGTATTTCGCCACGGCGTAGTAGTCCGGCAGGTGGTAGACGGCATAGCCCAGCGCGGTCAGTTCGTCGTATTCGACGGCCTTGCCCTGGAGGTACCGCTCCTTGATGTCGCGGATACGCTCACGGAGTTCGTCACCGCTGTCACCGCTGTGCCACTCCAGTCCGCCCCACTCCGTCAGCAGGTCGATGACCTGCTGTTCGTAGCTGTCGGGGAACCGTTCGACGCCGTCGAACGTTACCGACAGGCGACCCTCCGGTGCCGGCACGAAGGTCCCGTCATCCTGCTCGACGATGCCAAGGTCGAACGCTTCCTCTCGGAGCACCTGCTTGACGACGGCGGGGTGGGGCTGGCCCTCGACGTATTCGTGTAGCTCCTCGGGGTCCAGCGGTCGGACGTTCCGGAGGTACTGGGCGTTGTCGCGTATCTGCTGGCGTGTGTCCTGGTTCATGAGAGTTGCTCGTAGAGCTGCTCGAACGTCTCTGCGTCGGCGTCGGCGAGTTCCCTGGCGGCGTCGGCGACCGCGTCCGCGCCGTCGAATGTCCGCTGAATATCGGCATACACCCGCGAGTCGCCGCCGGTGACCTGCCCGACGAGGTCGAACAGGCCGGCCGAAATCGGCGTCTGAAACTGCTCGGGCACGTCGGCGGCGGCCATCGCGAACGCGAGTACGGCGGCGTGAGCGCTGGCCTGGACCGTTTCCATGGCTTCGTCGTGTTCCGACACCGTCGTCTCGAAGCAGTTGTTTCCGGCTGCAGCGATTGCGTCGACGACGGCTTCGGTTTCGGGCCCCGACCCGTCAGCGACGACGGCGACGTTCCCAGGCGCGTTCTCGGGGGCAAACAGTGGGTGCAGGCTGAGTCGTTGGCCATTGGGCATCGCGTCCCGCATCGCTGCGACGGGGCCTGCCATGCTCCCCGTTACGTCAACGATTGCGTCCGTAGCACACGGCGCGAACTCGTCGATAGCCGTCTCGGCGACGGGCATCGGCACTGCGATACAGACGACATCGAAAGTCTCGGCCGCGTCGCTGGCGACAGCGCGCCCGCCGACCGCGTCGGCAGCGGCTTCGGCGGCCGACTGGTCGAGGTCCGTGAAGGCAACGGTCGCGTCGGCGTGGGTCCGGACCGTGTGTGCGAACCACTGGCCCATCGCGCCGGCGCCAACGACGAGGACGTTCATCGGCCCAGCGTAGCCCGTCCCGTCTCAAAAGCCGTTCGGTCACACGCCTGCTCGCCGCGACACCGCAGGTGACGATGGCCGGGTAGACAACCGTCGAACAGCCCGCTGTAGTCCGGTTTCCCCCTCCTAAACGCTTATCTGTCGGCCCTGAGAGAACGGTGACATGAAGCGCGTTCGATTCCGTGATACTGGGGGGAACGTTCGCGGCGGTCGCTGGACCGTCGAGGACGGCGAGCCCGTCGTCACCGCCGCCGCCGGACCGTACGGCCGTATTGCGTTCGGCGACGAGTCCTACGACCCCGACGAGGTAGATATCCTCCCGCCCTGCGAGCCGACGAAAGTCGTCTGTATCGGGCGCAACTACGCCGACCACGCCGAGGAGATGGACTCGGAGCTCCCCGACAGGCCGATGCTGTTTCTCAAAGCCCCGAACGCCGTCGCGTCCCACGGCAAGCACCTCACGATGCCCTCCGGGAAGGAGCGCATCGACTACGAGGCCGAGCTCGGGGTCGTCATCGGCGAGCAGTGCCGGAACGTCAGCGAATCGGGCGCGATGGACGTCGTCGCGGGCTACACCTGTGTCAACGACATCTCTAACCGCGACGACCAGCGGCGGGAACAGAACTGGGTCCGCGGGAAGGCCTTCGACAACGCCTGCCCCATCGGCCCGCTCGTGGCCACACCGGAGCACGTCCCGGAAGACGCCAGTATCGAACTCCGTCTCAACGGCGAGACGAAGCAGTCCTCCTCCCGTGAGCACCTCATCTTCTCAGTCCCCGAACTGATCGCGGAGATAACCTCGTATATGACGCTCGAACCCGGCGATGTCATCGCTACGGGGACGCCCGAAGGGGTCGGCCCGATGGAAGACGGCGACGAGGTCGAAGTCGAAATCGAAGGAATCGGGACGCTCAAACACAGCGTCAAGATACCATAGGCCGGCAGCCGGTCAGTTCGGACACTATTCCACGGCGATCGCTACTCGACAACGATTGCGCCTCTCATCCCGAGACTTTTGTGTGGCATACACGAGTACAGGTAGGTCCCGGTCTCCTCGAAGGTGTGTTCGTAGGTGTTCCCTTCTTCGGCGACGAGTTCCGAGTCGAGCGGGCCATCGCCTTTTGAGACGATGTTGTGTGGCCCACCGTCGCCGGTCCACTCCCAGCGGACGGTCGTCTCGGTCGAGATTTTCAGCGCTGGGGGGTCGAACGCGAACTTTCCACCGTTGCCTTCCGCACCGGCCGTAACAGTTGCGGTGTCAGTGTCGGTGCGGTCGACAATGGTGCCCTCGAAGTTACTCGCCGCTGCGAGCCACTCGTCGACTTTTGTGTTGCCTGAACTCGGCGGTTCCTTCACAATAATCGCACCCTTCATGCCCTCATCGCGATGCGGTTCGGAGACGTAGCGGTACTCGCCGGGCTCCTCGAAGAAGTAGTGATACATCGTCCCGGACTGGGCGTTCGTCCGGCCGCTGTCGAAGGTGCCGTCGAGCGCGACGACGTTCTGCTGACCGCCGTGGCCCGTCCAGTCCCACCGAACGTTCGTCATCGGCGGAACTTCGATGGCCGGTGGGCTGAACGCCAGTCCACCGTCCGTCTCCTCGCCAAGCATAATTGTTGGTCGGGACTGCGGGCCGTATCTGTGGGTCTCGCCGTCGTAGCCGTTGGCATCATCAAGCCAGTCGTCAAGCGACTCGGGCGTCGATTCAGGTGTTTCGGTTGGTGTCGCAGTTTCAGTTGCCGTCGCGGTTTCGGTTCCGGTTTCGGCCGCTGGTTCTGAACTACTTCCCGAGGACACGCACCCGGCGGTAACGGCAAGCGCTGTCAATCCTGTGCCTGTGAGAAACTGTCTGCGAGTGGAGGGCCGTTGCATAGCAAGCTAGTTGTTGTTATTCGGTGATAGAAAAGTGGGTGTGCCCTTTCCAGATTCTGGAAATGAGTCACCGATTGCTGCGCTATTCGACGACGACCGCACCTTTCATACCGAGGCCTTGGTGCGGTTGACAGGTGTACAGAGATACCCCGGTTTCCTCGAAGGTGTGCTTGTAGGTACTGCCTTCCTCTGAGACGAGTTCTGAATCAAGTGGGCTACCGTCGGTCGAAATGACGCTATCCGACGCCATCTGACTTCCGTCAGTCGAGAATACGTTGTGTGCTGCGCCAACGCCGGTCCACTCCCAGGTAACCGTCGTTCCGGTTGATATCTTGATGGCGGGCGGGTCGAACGCGTACTGACCGCCGTTGCCTTCTGCGCCCACGGCAACCGTAGCTTCGGACCTCCCGGTTCGGTCAGTAATGGACCCATCGAAATTACCCGTCGCTCCGAGCCACTGGTCGATGGCTGGATATCCTGAAGATTCCCGTTCCTTGACGATGACTGCCCCTTTCATTCCCTCATCGCGGTGGGGCTCGGAGACGTAGCGGTACTCGCCGACCTCGTCAAAGATGTAGTGGTAGCTCGTCCCCAACTGAGCGTTCGTCCGGCCACTGTCGAAGGTCCCATCAAGCGCGACGACGTTCCGTTGACCACCGTGGGAAGTCCAGTCCCATGTGACGTTTGTCATCGGCGATACTTCGATGACTGGCGGATCGAATGCCAGGCCCCCATCAGTTCCCTCACCGACCATGATTACTGGCTGTGAGCGTGGACCGTACGTGCGGGGCTCGCCGTCGTAGCCGTTGGCGTCGTCGAGCCAGTCGTCGAGGGACTCGGGCGTCGATTCAGGCGTTGCAGTTTCGGTCGCTGTAGCGGTTTCGGTTGCAGTCGTGGTCTCGGTGCCGGTTTCCGGGGCTGGTTCCGAACTACTCCCCGTGGAAACGCACCCGGCGGTGACGGCAAGCGCTGTCAACCCTGTGCCTGCAAGAAACTGTCTGCGAGTGGAGGGCCGTTGCATAGCAGGCTAATCGTTGTTATTGGATGATAGAAAAGGCGGTGTGTCCTTTCCAGATTCTGGAAACAAACGGTCGCCCTTTATCTGAGGGTGTTTTATATTTCCGACACTGGCCGGGGGCTGCTACCGGAGGACCGCGGGACACTGTGATCGCAGTATCCCACAGGTTTCACGTCGCTGCCCCGTCATATCGAAATCGAACCGCGCGCAGAACCACCTCCACCCGTCCCCTGAAGGGTCCGCCGTGGCACACAACGACGCGAGCAAGACACAGGCGCTGTTCGACGCCCTCGCTGACCCTGACTGTCGCGACATACTCAGGGTGCTCGACGAGCCGCTGCCAGCCAAGGAGGTCGCCTCGGTCTGTGACCTCCCCCAGACAAGCACGTACCGGAAGCTCGAACAGTTGAGCGAGGCCGAACTGGTCGCCGAGGAGACGGAGGTGCGTCCCGACGGCCATCACGCGACGGCGTACGTCCGGGACTGTGGCGGCGTGTTCGTTGGCGTCGACGCCGACGGCGCGTTCGAGATCGACGTTCTGCCGGCCGAGGAGCGGCCGAGCGAACGGCTCGCACTCCTGTGGTCGCGCGTCAGCGAGGAACTATGAACGGAGACATCCCACTCATCGTCATCGGATTCAAGACTGTGACAGTGTTGCTTGGCGGGCTCATTACTTACTTTGCCGCTCGCGCAGCGTTGAAAACGAGGGCCACCGGACTCACCTATCTCGCCGTTGGATTCGCGACCATTACTGTCGGGTCGCTCACCGCCGGTGTCGCGGACCAACTGTTCGGTCTGAGTACCAACGCTGCACTGATCTTCGAAAACGCGCTCACTGCGGTCGGTTTCGCGGTCATCGCGTATTCGCTGTACGTCACCAGTCGCTCCGCGCTAGTAAAACGATAAAAACGGCTCGTCGACTGTCGCGTTACTCGACGACGACTGCGCCGACCATCCCCAGCGCCTTGTGCGGGACACAGTTGTAGAGGTAGGTGCCGGTTTCCTCGAACGTGTACTCGTAGGTGTTTCCTTCCTCTGAGACAGCCGAACCCGAGTCGAGCGGGCCGTCGCCTTCGGACTTGACGTTGTGGCCGGCACCTTCACCGGTCCACTCCCAGACGACCGTCGTTCCGGTCGAGACTTTGATCGCGGGCGGATCGAAGGCGAACGCGCCGCCGTTCCCCTCAGCGCCGACTGCAACGGAGACCTCGTCCTGATCAGTCATCACGACCGTGTTGCCGTCGAAGTTGGACGACTCGCCGACGTAGTCCGCCACTTCGCTTGACGCTTCGACGGTTTCCATCCCACCGCTGCTCTCGGTGTCCATCTCCTCGGCTTCAGTGGTCGCCATCTCCTCTGCTTCGGTGGCTTCCGTTTCGCCGCTGCCACCATCGCCGCCGGACCCGCCACAGCCAGCAAGGAGTCCAGCGCCTGATACGGCTGCCGTCGTGCGGATGAACGTCCGCCTGTCGAGGTCGTCTGTCATGCAACTAGAGTTATGACTCTGCACTTATAAGCAAGTCGTTTCTGTCGTTTAGACGGGAACAATAATTGAGGATTGTACCGCCCTGCGGTGTGGCGATACCAACACAGTTCGGACGGGGATTGATGCGGATACGGGCCCACGATATAGCCAATGGGAGTGTCTGTTCGCAGATGACCGTCTGGCTTCGTGGCGACCACCTCCTCCGCCGGTCCGGCCCCGTCGACAACCGACCCGACGAACCGGTGCTTCTGATAGAGGCGGAGTCGTTTGCCCGCAAACTGCCGTACCACCCACACAAGCTGATTCTGCTGTTTAGCGCAATGCGGCATTTTCGCGACGACCTCCGAGACAACGGTCGGACGGTCCAGTACCGCCAGACAGAGACCTTCGAGGACGGACTGGCGGCACACTTTGAGGCCAACCCTGACGACACGCTCGTGACTCACCGACCGCAGACTGAGTCCGCACGGGCACGTCTCGAATCGCTGGTCGCCGAGGCAGGCGGAGCCGTCGAGTTTGTCGCCGACGAACGGTTCCTCTGCGCACCGTCCCAGTTCGACGAGTGGCGCGGCGACGGCCGCTACCGCCACGAGGACTTCTACCGGTTCATGCGCCGGGAGACGGGCTACCTGATGGCGGACGGCGACCCAGTTGGCGGCGAGTGGAACTACGACGACCAGAACCGTGAGACGCCACCCGACGAGTGGACACCACCGGAGCCACCGCGGTTCGAGCCCGACGCCGTGACCGAGGACGTTATCGAGTGGGTCGATTCGACGTTCGAGGGAAGCTACGACGAGCGGCCGTACGGCGGCGACTGGGCCGACCCCGAACCGTTCCGCTGGCCTGTCACTCGCCGGCAGGCCGTCCGTGCGCTGGACCACTTCGTTATGGACCGGCTGACGGAGTTCGGGCCGTATCAGGACGCGATGCTGGACGACGAGTGGGCGATGAGCCACAGCCTGCTTTCCACGTCGCTGAATCTGGGACTCCTCGGCCCTGCGGAGGTCATCGAGCGCGCTATCGCCGCCTACGAGGACGGCGACGCGCCGCTGAACAGCGTCGAAGGGTTCATCCGGCAGGTGCTCGGCTGGCGCGAGTTCCTTCGGCACGTCTACCGCCGGGAGATGCCGGATTTAGCTGAGGCGAACCAGCTCGGCGCTGGTGAGGCCTTGCCCGACCTCTACTGGGACGGCGACACCGACATGGCCTGTCTCTCCGACGTGGTGGACGGAGTCCGGGAACGAGGGTATTCACACCACATCGAGCGGCTGATGATTCTCGCGAATTTCGGGCTCATCTACGGCGTTGAACCGGCACAACTGAACCGCTGGTTCCACGCCGGCTACGTCGACGCCTTCCACTGGGTGACGACCCCGAACGTCGTCGAGATGGGGCTGTACGGCGCGGGCGTGTTCGCCACCAAACCCTACGCCTCGTCGGCGAACTACGTGGACAAGATGAGCAACTACTGTTCGGGCTGTCCGTACTACAAGACGAAGACCACCGGCGACGGAGCCTGCCCGTTCAACGCGCTGTACTGGGACTTCCTCGACCGTAACGAAGACACGCTTCGGTCGAACCACCGGATGGGACTGATGTACAGCCACGTCGACAACAAAGGCGACGAGGAACTCACGGAGATACGCGAACGGGCCGAAGAGATCCGCAAAATGGCGGCCGAAGGCGAACTCTGAGGGCCGCTGTCTCGTGGGAGACCGTCGACACTGGTTACTCGTCTCCGTCCGCGGCGTCAGTTGCCTGTCGCTGTTGCATCTCGTGACGGGTGAACTGTGGCGAGGACAGCGCCGGCCCGCGCCGTCGGCGGAACGACCACGCGAGAATTCCGAGCACCGCCGCGCTCCCGCCCAGCGCGAGGCCTGCTGGCTGAAGCCCGCTCACGGTGTAGAGGTAGGCACTCACCGGCACGCCGGCGCTAGCGACGATACCGAGCAGGAGCCGCTTGGCAAGCACCCGACTCAGTCCGTCGGAGTCTTCCAGGACGGTCTTGACAAGCAGTTCTTCGCGCTCGACCCTGTCGAGTGCGTCCTCTAGCTTCGGCGCTGCTCGCACCGCTGACCGGGTCGAGCCAGTCACTGTCTCTTGGATTTCCGTCTTGATCTGCTCCCGAACGTCATCCCCGGCGCCTTGCTCCATGACGTACTCGGAGATGATCTCGATGAAGTCGAACTCAGGGTCGAGCGTCCGACAGACGCCCTCAAGCACCGTTGTCACGCGGACCACCAGCGCCAGGTCCTGTGGTAGTCGCATCGGGAACTCGTACAGTTGCGCCTCGAACTGGCCGACGAGCTGTTCGATGCGGTACTCACTGATGTCCTCGCCGCGGAACTGCTCGATGACGATGTCGAATGCTTCCCGCATCACCTCGCGGTCGGCCATCGGGTCCAGCGCGCCCATCTCGACGAAGGCGTCCATCACCCGGTCTACGTCGTCTGTTGCCAGTCCGACATAGAACTCAAGTAGCTGGTCCTGTGTTCGGGGACCAAGGTAGCCGGTCATCCCGAAATCGTAGAAGACGAGCGTCCCGTCGGGCTGGACCGCCAGATTGCCGGGATGGGGGTCAGCGTGGAAGAGGCCGTCCTCGACGATCATCTGGATGTACACCTCTTCGAGCCGGCGGACAAGTGCCGGCCTGTCGATGTCGAGTTCGTCCAGCCGCTCTACGTCGTCGATTTTCACGCCGTCGAGGTACGTCATCGTCAGCACGCGGTCCGTCGAGTGGCTCCCGACGACGTCCGGGATGGCGATGTCGTCGTCGTTTGCGAAGTTGTCGCCGATTTCCCGAAGCATTCGCGCCTCGTGGCCGTAATCCATCTCCCGGCGGACCGTCGTTGCGAACTCCTCGGTGAGATTCTCCAGCGTGAACGCCTGGCCCGGGTCTGCGCCGTAGGTGAGCACCGGTAGCAGCGTCGACAGCACGCGCAGGTCGGATTCGACGCGCGTCCTGATGTTGGGTCGAAGCACTTTCACGGCGACCCGCTGGCCGTCGACCTGTGCCTCGTACACCTGGCCCAGCGAGGCCCCGGAAATGGCTGTCGTGTCGAACGCCTCGAACAGCGTATCGATATCGTCGCCCAACTCCCGTTCGATAACTGGCTCAATGGTCGCCCACGCGTCCGGTGGGACGTTGTCCTGTAGCTCCGAGAGCACGTCGACGTACGCCCGCGGCAGGGCGTCGGGCCGGGTCGAGAGCATCTGTCCGAGTTTAATGAACGCCGGGCCGAGGTCGACGAACGTATCCTTCAGGTAGCGGGCGCGCCGCGTCCGCGTCTCGGGGGCCACTGACCGGGACCGACCGAACAGGAGGAACCGTTTCCGGTCCCGGCCCCACTGCCAGAGCAGCGGGACGAACTGCCAGACGATGACGAGCGCTCGCCAGAGGGCCCGGAGCCGAACGCCGACGCCGCCCGGCTGTGACACTGTCTGTCCCGTCGGCTCATCGGCGGCACGCTCCTCACTTGTCACTGTTCGCAAGTGAGGCCCGGCGACAAATGAGTCTGCTGGAGACGGGCCCCGCTCAGCGACGGAGGAAGCCGAACAGGCGGTACTCCGAGTCCGGTGTATACCGTCGGAACGCGAGACTGTTTGCGAGCACCGACACGGACGAGGCGGCCATCGCCGCGGCGGCAAGCACCGGCTGGAGGAGTCCCAGTGAGGCCAGCGGAATCATCACGGTGTTGTACCCGAGCGCCCAGAAGAGGTTCTGCTTGATCTTCTGGAGCGTGGCCTCAGATATCCGGATAGCCTTCACTACGTCGGCGGGGTCGTCCCGGAGTAGCGTCACGTCGCCGGCCTCGATCGCCACGTCGGTCCCCGAACCGATGGCACAGCCGACGCTCGCGGCTGCGAGTGCCGGCGCGTCGTTGACGCCGTCACCGACCATCATCGCCTGGTCGCCGTCGCTCTGGAGGTCGTCGACCGCGTCGGCCTTGTCTTCCGGCAGTACGTCGGCCATCACGTTGTCGGGGTCAATACCGACCTCTTCGGCGACGGCGCGGGCAGTCCGCTCGTTGTCGCCGGTGATGAGCCAGACGCCGAGTCCGCGTTCTCGCAGCCCACTGACGGCGGCCTTCGCGGACTCTTTGACCGTGTCGGCGTCGGCGACGATACCGATGAGCCGGTAGTCCGGGTCGCTGTCGCCCTCGGTGCCGTCACCGCCTGCGTCTTCGGCCAGCGCGACCAACATCGCCGTCTTGCCCTCGCGTTCGAGCGTGTCCATCCGCTCCTCCGCCGGCGCGGTGTCGACACCGACCTCGGACAGCAGTTTCCGGTTGCCGACGAGGACGCGACCGTGGCGCGTCGTCGCTTTCACGCCCTGTCCGGGGACGTTTTCGAATTCGTCGGGGTCTTCGACCTCGATACCGCGGTCGCGTGCCCCCTCGACGATAGCCTCGGCCAGCGGGTGTTCGCTGGCGTGTTCGGCGCTGGCGGCGACTTCGAGCACGAACGCCTCGCTCCGTTCGCGCTCGGGCTTGAGCGCCCCGCCGTCCGTCGCGGGGCCGACGACTTCCACATCAGTGAGTTCCATCTCGCCTTTCGTCAACGTCCCCGTCTTGTCGAAAACGACGGTGTCGACCTCGTGGACGCGTTCGAGCACGTCGCCGCCCTTGAACAGGACGCCGTTGCGCGCACCGATTGCCGTTCCGACCATCGTCGCCGCGGGCGTTGCCAGCCCGAGTGCGCAGGGACAGGCGATCAGGACAGCGGACGCGAACACGACGATAGCGAACTCGCTTACGCCGACGCCAGTCGGGCCGCCTGCGGCCAGTCCCCACAGCGGGAGCGCGTCGACGACGGCCGCCAGCGTCTCCGGCGCGACCGCCCACAGTACCCCCCAGAGGACGGCGTTGCCGATGACAGCCGGGACGAAGTACGCCGAGATGCGGTCGGCGACGTTCTGGATGTCCGGCTGGCGCGACTGGGCCTGCCGGACCCGCTCGGCGATCTGCTGGATGGCGGTCTCCGAGCCGACCTTCGTCGCCTCGACTTCGAGGACGCCGTTCTGGTTCACCGTTGAGCCGATGACCTCGTCGCCCCCACCTTTCTCGACCGGGACCGACTCGCCGGTAACCATCGACTCGTCGACCGCCGAATCGCCGTCCACGACGACGCCGTCCGTCGGAATCTTCTCTCCGGGCCGGACTTTCAGCCGGTCGCCGACCCCCACTTCGTCGATGGGCATCTCTTCCTCGCTGCCGTCGTCACGGACGACCGTTGCCGTGTCAGCCTCCATCTCGAGCAGTTGCTGGATGGCGGCCCCGGCCTGACTCTTCGAGCGGGCTTCGAGGTAGTTCCCGAGCGTGATGAACACGAGGATCAGCGCGGCCGTGTCGAAGTACAGCCCCGTGCTCGCGATCAGTCCAGACAGCGCGGCCACCGAGTAGAGGTACGCTGTCGAGGAACCCAGTGCGATGAGCACGTCCATGTTTGCCCGCCCGTTGTTGACCAGCGCCTTGTAGGAATTCTCGTAGAACGGCTTGCCCAACAGTATCTGGACCGGCGTCGCCAGCGCGAAGGCAACCCAACCCTGTGGTACTCCCAGCACCGTCTCGCCGAGGAGACCGAGCGAGAACAGGTGGTCCGCCATGAACAGCAAGAGCGGGGCCGACAGTACCGCTCCGAACAGCGTGAGTCGGAGCTGTCTGCGCGTCTCCTCGTTGCGCGCGGCGGCACGGCGGTCAGCGCCGGATTGCTCATCACCGGAGCCGTCGCCGTTTGCACTCCCACTGTCCTCCCTCACGGGCGTATAGCCGGCTGACTCGATGGCGTCGTAGAGGTCCGCACGCGACACGTCGGCCGGGTTGTAGGTGACCTGGGCCTCGTCGGTGGCGTAGTTCACGCTGGCGTCGATGACGCCCGCGGTCCCTTCCAGTGCCTCCTCGTTGGCGTCTGCACAGTTCGCACACGACATGTCGGTGATGCCGACAGTCACCGTCTCCGTCGCCACGCCGTAGCCAGCGTCCTCGACAGCGGCGACGATATCGGCCAGTGACACCACGTCGGGGTCGTACTCGACGCTCCCCCCGTCGGTGGCGTAGTTCGCGTCGACGGACGAGACCCCGTCAAGCTCGCCAACCGACTCCTCGATAGTGCCCGCGCAGTTGGCACAGCTCATCCCCGTCAGTTCGAGCCGGGTGGTCTGGTTACTCATCTTGTTTCATTATACGCCCCCCGTATTCATGCGGTTTGTCCCTTTGATTCGAATCTCAAAATAGACTCTTAGGCTGATATCCAAACCCACGCCGCCGGAAAGTCAGCAATCAAAAGAGCGCGTCGTGGTTCAGGCACCATCTTTCAGCGACTCGTACTGGTCGACGAACCGCTGTGCACAGGAGCCACAGCAGAAGTAGTGCCGCTCTCCGTCGAGCGTGCGCTGCTCGCCTTCTTCATCGACACTATTGCCACACTCCGCACAGTCGGGCGCGAACTCCGCCGCACCCAGCCCGGCGGTCCACTCGCTGTCCGCAATCATCCGCACCTCGTAGCGGTTCACGTCCCCAAGGTCGACGTGTTCGGCGAGGAGTTCGCTCGCGTCGGACTGAGGAACGGTCGCCGCCAGCACGACCCGGCCGCCAGCGGTTCGATAGACCCGCTCGACGGTGTCGGCGTCGCTGACCGCCCCGGCGATATCGGTGGCCCGACCCGGTTTCGCATCTACTTCGATCAGAACGGGTACGCCGGCCTGTAACAGCGAGCGGTCGACATCGACAGTAAACCCCTGTATCAGTCCCATTTCGACGAGTCGGTCGACGCGGTCGGAGACCGCAGGGGCCGAGAGATCTACTCGTTCGGCGATGTCGCTGTAGGGCCGTCTGGCGTCTTCGAGCAGCAATCGGAGGATTTCGTGGTCCGTGTCGTCGAGTCCGGGCATATCGGACCAACTTCGAGCGCCGGTTTATGTGTTGTGTCCGCCCGTGTCTGTGCCGCAAAGTGGAGTTCAGGCATGAGCAACTCAGTGATTAGATTAGTCTAATTCTTCTATTAGATAGAAACTATTATATTCCGTTCCGACAGCAAACAACACATGGCAACCAACCAACCCTGCGATGATCAGACGTATAGAGTCACCCGCAGGCAGGCACTCAGTGCCGGGGCGGGAGTCCTTGCATCCGGCTTTGCTGGCTGTCTGACCGGCGGCGGGACGGAAGCGGGATCGAATAGCAGCGACAGTACCAGCGGTGCGGACGGACCGGTCGCGGTCGCGTCGTTCTTTAGTTTCTACGACTTCGCCCGCAAGGTCGCACGCGGGACGCCGATAACGGTCAAGAACCTTATCCCGACCGGACTACACGGCCACGGCTGGGAACCGGACGCCGGGATCACGCGAGATATCATCGACGCGGACGCGTTCATCCACGTCGGCCCAGACTTCCAGCCGTGGGCTGACCGCGCGATTCAGACGCTCAAAGACGACAACGTCGATACCGAACTCATCAACGTCCGCGAGGGTATCGAACTCGAATCGCTCGCGGCGAGTCTCGACCGCGACGAAGAAGGCGTTGGACAGGATAGGGCCAGCGACCCTCATTTCTGGCTTGACCCGCAACGCGCGAAACAGTCGGTCAACAATATTACCGAGGGGCTGGTCGCGCTCGCACCGGACGCCGAAGATACGCTTCGGGACAACGCCGAGACGTACAACGCGGACGTTCTCGACCGCATCGACGCGGACTACGCCGATATTTTCGACCGGGCCGACAGGAACGTGGTCCAGCTCGCGGCGCACAACGCCTTCCAGTACATCGGCTCGCGGTACGGCGTTGAGATGCGCCCGCTCGTGGTCAACCTCGCAGCCAGCGGTGACGTGAAACCCACGGACATCACTGAGGCGAAAGCGGTCATTGAGGACAACGACATCCGGTACATCGGGGCCGGCGTCTTCGAGACGCGCAAGCCTGCAAAGCAGCTACTCGCCGAGACACCGGTCGAAGCCTACTACCCCGTGACACCGTATGCTGGCGTCCGTGAGGAGTGGGTCGAAAACGGCTGGGGGTACGAAGAAATCGCCTATCAAATAAATATGCCGACGTTCGAGGTCGTTCTGGGCAATATGGCACCTGAAGACGCGGGCCCCGACGGCTGGAGCGAGGAATGGCGGAACTTCGAATAATAATGACGATGCGTTCACCCCATCGAGACGGTGCCGACGAGGCGACGACCGAACCAAACGAGAGCAGGCCAGCCGTCGTCGAACTCACAGATGTATCATTCGGGTACACGTCTACGCCCGTCGTTGAAGACATCAGTGTCAGTATCGACGCCGGGGAGTACGTCGCCGTGGTCGGCCCGAACGGCTCCGGCAAGTCAACGCTCATGCAGTTGTTGCTCGGGCTTCTAGAACCGGACAGCGGAACTGCGGAGCTGTTTGGCGTCGACGCGACGGCGTTCGACGACGGGGCCAGAGTCGGCTACGTCGCACAGCGTGCCGGGACGAGCCGGGAGATGCCCATAACGGTCCGCGAAGTGGTGAAGATGGGCCGGTTCCCACACGTCGGGTTCGGGCGTCTCTCTGCGGCCGATTGGCGTATCGTCGACAGAGCCATCGACACAGTTGGGATGTCGGCGTTCGCCGACCGGCGAATCACCCAGCTCTCTGGCGGGCAGCGCCAGCGGGCATTCATCGCCCGGGCGCTGGCGGGTGAAGCCGACCTGCTCGTTCTGGATGAACCGACCGTCGGCGTGGACACCGAATCGGTCGACGCCTTCTACGGACTGCTCGAATCGCTCCACGACAACGGCATCACTGTCCTGCTCATCGAACACGACCTGCAGGCCGTCATCGAACACGCGGAGCGCGTCATCTGCCTGAACCGCGAGATATACTTCGACGGGCCGTCGGCGGAATTCACCGACAGCGCGGCGCTGTCCAGAGCGTTCGGGACGGGTGCGCAGACGCTGACCGGAGGCAACCGATGACGCTTGCATTTGCTGCTGGCGGCGTCTACGAGACGTTCGTCCCGGTCCTCGAAGCGTGGTACTGGCTCCTGACACAGTTCTACCATCTGACCGGACTGGAACTCATCAACCCCGAGTACACATTCATGTACCGGGCGATACTCGTCGGGCTGTGCGTCGGCGTCATCGCGCCGTTAATCGGGACCTTCCTCGTCCACCGCCAGCTCGCCCTCATCGGGGACGCACTCGCCCACACGGCCTTCGCTGGTGTCGCTGTCGGGCTGTTTCTCAATGCCGTCCTCGAACTGGGCGTCTCGCCGTATCTCACCGCCGTCGTCGTGGCCGTTATCGCGGCGTTGCTCATCGAACTCATCTCCGAGGCGACCGACGCCTACAACGACGTGTCGATGGCGATTGTCCTCTCGACGGGGTTCGCGCTGGGGACGGTCCTCATCAGCCTCAACGCGGGCGGACTGGCTGTCGGTATCAATCAGTACCTCTTTGGTAACCTCTCGACGGTGTCCGCCGAGAACGCGGTCATCATGCTTGGGCTGTTCAGCGTCATCGTCGGGACGGTCGCGCTCACCCGCAACCAGTTGCTGTACGTCACGTTCGACGAGACCGCCGCCGCCGTCTCCGGACTGCCGGTTGCCTGGTACAACCGGATCATGGTGATGCTGACGGCGCTCGTCGTCGTCGGCGCGATGCAGATCATGGGCGTCATCCTCGTCGCGGCCATGCTGGTCGTTCCGGTCGCCGGCGCGACGCAGGTGTCCCGGAGCTTCTCGGAATCGCTGCTGGTCTCGATTGTACTGGCCGAACTCGCCGTCGTACTGGGGATCGGTATCTCGTACTACGCCGGTGCGACAGCCGGCGGCGTCATCGTTCTCGTCGCAGTGGGGATCTATGTCCTCTCAGTGGTTGCCGGGAAAGTCCAACAGACGGGTGCGCCGGATGAGACGCGGGAACTCGACACTATCAGCCAGGACTGAACGACGACCTCGACTGAGGTCGATGGTCGCGACTGAGAGCCACGGCTGGCGACGAAACGCTGGCCGATGAGCGAGTCACTGGAATGCGTCACAGTCGCTGCTCCCGCTCTGCCAGTGGACTACGTTGTCACCGGTGTACTCGACAATGACATCGTAACAGTTGTCATCGTCGAACGTCGTCTCCTCAGAGATATCGGTCCCGGCGATGGCCGTCGCTATCGTTATCCTCCCTTGCTCGTCCGGAAGCGCATCATCCAGTTCCACGGTTGCGCCGTCTTCGTCAGCCGCGACGGTATGTGTCTCGTCGTACACCGTTTCGCGGTCAACCGTGACCGTGAACTCGAACTCACGTGCCACCGACCCGGTGTTCGTCAGCCGTACGCCGGCGAGCTGAGCGCTCGCAGTACTGAGCGCTGAACATCCCGAGAGTGCGAAGAGTGTCCCTGCTGTGAGAACGGTGCGCCTGGAGGGCATCATCCAGAACTGTTCGGCCGTTCTGGAAAAGTCTTCTGTCGCTCACACAGCAACCGATATCACACCGGCTCAGGCGCCCATCTGTGCCGCGATACCCGAGATCATCGTTTCCCACAGCGAGAACCCCATCGTCACGCTCAGGGCGAAGTCCGCGGCGAAAAACAGGAACAGCCCTGCGCCGACGAAGTGAGCTTTCCGCAGGTTGAAACGATGAGCGAACCGGTGGAAAAACAGCGCGTTGGCGAGGCTCACCGGAATGATGGCGAGCATCTCGCCGGTCCAGATAGCGCTGGCGTGGGCGCTGTATTGGGCGGCGAGCGTGATTGTAATGAGCTGGGTCTTGTCGCCGAACTCGCCGAAGGCCATCATCGCGAAGATGGGCAGGAAGCCGCCGAGCTTGTTCGGCACTTGCCAGTCGACGACGGGAACGCGAACGTCTAGCTGTCCGCCGTCAGTGGTGAAGCCGGACGCGGGCTCCTGTTGCGCTGCGCCGGCTGCCGGGGCACTACGGAGCAGTAGTATCGCGAACAGCAGGAACATCCCGGCGGTGAGGCTTTCGAGGACAATACCGGGTAGTAGCGATGTGATTGCGGAGCCGAACCAGATTTCAAGCGCCGTCCAGCCGGCGAAGGCAGTACCCGCGGCACTGACAACGAGGAACGGATTGAACCGCGTCGACAGGCCGGCAATGATGAACTGGACTTTCTCGCCGGGAAGGACCGCGAGCTGCGCACCGGCTGCTATTGCCACCACCGTCAGCCACGTCGCGTCGCTCACGCTTGGCTCACTCCGTCTTCGCCCTGCGTATCCGGTGCGCGGACCTGAATCGCGTCGGCGATGTGGTCCGGGAGCGACACCGACGACCCGCTCTCTAGCTGGACCGTCACCATCCCGATAGGAGCAACTTCCTCGACAGTCAACACGGTCCCCGGCGTGATGCCGGCGTCGGAGAGATACGTGAGTTCGTCGGGATCACGGTCCCGGACCCGTGCAACTTCGAGTCGCCCCCCTTCACTGTGTTCTGACAGCGCCGTCGCGGACTCGTCGTCGATGGGGTCCAGCGAGTCGCTGGGAATTGGGTCCCCGTGAGGGTCGAACTCCGGCTCGTCGAGGACAGCCGCGACCCGGCGCTCGAACTCCTCGCTGATGTGGTGTTCGAGCACCTCCGCTTCCTCGTGGACCTCGGCCCAGTCGTACCCCAGCTGCTCGGTGAGAAACGTCTCAAGCAGGCGGTGGTGGCGGATAATCTCCAGCGCCACCGTCTCGCCTTCCGGCGTTGTCTGCACGCCCTTGTACTTCTCCCGTTCGACCAGCCCGCGGTCAGCCAGCTTCTCGACCATACTGGTGACCGTCGGTGCCGTAACGTCCAGCATCTCGGCGATAGTAGACGGAGCAATCGGCGGGTCGCCGTCCCGCTCAAGGCGATAGATGGCCTTCAGATAATCCTCCATCTTGGCACTCAACATACACCAAATTAGACGAATCTAACCCAAAAGATTGGCGATTCCAACAACTTTGTGCGCGCCGGCCATATTCGGCCGACCGCTGTCACTCGTCGGCAGCGTACGTTTCGCGTCGGTTCCGGGTCAGGAGCCACAGGAACAGATAGCCGATGGCACCCAGAACGAACAGCGTTGCGGGGATGAGAAACGGTCCGAACGTCCGAACAAGCGTCTCGATCCCCGGCAAACCGACCATACGCTGATTAGGGACGTTGCCCTGATAAACCTCAAGGGTATGCCGGAACGGCTACCGACTCGTCCGCCCGGGAATCTCGCGAGTTATCGCACGGAATCGGTGAAGCGGTCGGGAACCGGTGTGGCCCGCTCAGATGAGGTCTTGGTCTTCGAGCGAGGCCATGACGTCGTCGACGAACGCGTCGACGTTGTCGTATGGGAACTCCCCGTTGAGCTTCGTGTTCAGTTCCATTGCTGTCATCGAGAAGTCACCAGACTCGAACTTCGTCGACGGGCCGCCCGGAAGTGCCGGAACGAGGTCCATCGGACTGGAAATCGGGTAGTCTGCTTCGCCGAACGCATCAACGAACTGTGAGCGGAGGTCTTCTTTGTCAACCATGATCGGACGTTGTGCGAGTATTCTCATAAAAGGTTCGACATCGGTACACTTTCCCATTGTTTTGAGTTTATTTGAGGCCTGCGCCGCTCTGGACCCTCGCGGTGCTGTACCGATGTATGAACAACTCACCCCTACCATTCGATGGGACAGCCTTGGAGTACTCACCGGACTCGACTTTCGTCGTCCGTATCGCGCCGGGCAAGCCGTTCGGCGGTCTCACGGTCCGTCTCGACGCGTTGATCGTGCTCGCTTCGGACCAGCGCGTACAGGGCCAGCGGTGCGGCCACCGCGAGCAACATGACTACGAGGAACAGCCCGGTCGTGGCAGGCATCGTTAGCCGAGGAAAATGTCTGCTAGGTCACTGCCTGCGGACCCGGTGTCCCGGTACAGTTCCGAGTAGCCGCAGTTCGTACACGTGACGACCTGAAACTGGTTGGTCTGGATGTCGAACATCTTTGAAAGGCCGCCGCCGGTGGTCGAGATGCTACCCACGTCGGTGCCGGTGTGGCCGCACTTCGGACAGCCGCGGTCGTCGTCCTGTGGTGAAGTGTTGGAGGGCATTGCAGTCGACGTTTTGTGCCCCTGTGTAACAAATCTGGTGCTACCCTGTCGAGAGTTACGATGACCGCTGTAAAACGAGGCGGGCGAACGTAATGGTGCACTATGCCAGTTCCCACCCGCCTCAACGGAGGGAAACGCCCACGTTATTTGTTTGTTATGAATCCCTCCAAACTTCTATGGCCTCAGTCGTCAGCGGGAATCGGCTCGCCGTGGGACACGTCGTCGCCAAGGAGCGTCATGAACTGTGCGAGCCACTCGGGATGGTCGGGCCAGGCCTGCCCGGTGACGAGGTTGCCGTCGGTGACCACTTCGTCGACCCACGAACACCCGGCGGCCTCACACTCGGCGCGACAGGCCGGGTACGACGTCATCTCGTAGCCGTCGAGCACGTCGGCGGCGGCGAGAATCTGCGGGCCGTGACACAGCGCTGCGACCGGTTTGTCCTCCTCGAAGAAGTGCTGTACTGCGTCCAGCACCTCGTCGTACGTCCGGAGATATTCCGGGGCACGCCCGCCGGGAACGACGAGTGCGTCGTAGTCACTGGGATTTACGTCGGCCATCGTCGCGTTCAGGACGAAGTCGTGTATCGCTGTCTTAACTGTCTCTTCGGCCGCTTTGTCGGGACACACCGCGTCGACCTCGTGGCCAACCATCTGCAGCGCCTGGAACGGCACCATTATTTCGTAGTCCTCGACGAAATCGCCGGCGATCATGAGAATGTCTTTGCCCATTGGAAACACCACTGAAAGCTACGGTCGCCGTCGAAATAAAGTCGCAGGTGAATTACCAGCTCTATGTCACTCGCCGAGCGATGCCAGCACTTCTTCGATGTCCCCCAGCGAGTCGATGACGTAGTCAGGCGTCACGGCACTCCGTTCCAGTGACCGCTCGTTGGACACGCCGGTCCGGACGAGAACAGTCGTCATCCCGTTCCGCTCGCCCATCGCGATATCTGTCTCCAGTCGGTCACCGACGATAAGACACTCTGCCGGGGCACAGTCCAGCCGTTCCAGTGCCGCCTGAACGGCAATCTCCGATGGCTTGCCGAGTATCCGGTCCGGATCCCGCTCGATGACGCCGGCAACGGCGTTGATTATCGCCCCGGAACCAGGGACCGGGTCGCCGTCTTCGCCGGGGAACGTCCGGTCCGGGTCAGTCCCGAGGAAGACGGTTTCCTCGTCGATGGCCCGGAGCGCGTCGACCATGTCGTGGTAGTGGAAGCCGTCCGTCCAGGAGGCCAGTAACACGTCAGTCTCGGCAGGGTCTTCGACCAGTTGTGCCTCTGTCCCCATGACCATACTCCGGAGCGGGTCGCTCCCGATGACGAACACGTCGTCACCCGCATGGGACCCGTTGAGGTACTCGCGGGTGACGACACCGGAGGAACAGGCCTCACCCTCGCGGGCGTCGACGCCCAGCCCCCGCAACCGCTCAACGTACTCGCTCCCGTCGTGGATAGGATTGTTCGAAAAAAAGCAGATTCCCAGGCCGCGCTCTCTGAACACGTCGATTGCTGACGCCGCGCCCGGCAACAGCGTGTCTCCATGGTACACCGTTCCGTCCAGGTCGATGATAGCCCCCGCAACTGTCATTACCACCACTCGGGACCCGGCAGTAAAAAGTCCGTCTCAGTCGTGAAGTTCGACGCCCGACACCTCAAAGCGCGCCCCGCCGCTGTCGCTCTCGGCCAGTGACACTTCCCAGCCGTGGGCCTCGGCGACCTGTTCGACGATAGCCAGGCCGAACCCGGTTCCGTCCTTCGTCGAGGAATAGCCCATCTCGAACACGTCGTTAGCGTCGCCTTCGACTCCGTCGCCGTTGTCCGCGATGTAGAACCCGTCGTTGGACTCCAGCAGTCCGACCTCGATTTCGACGTCGCCGTCGTTGTGTTCGATGGCGTTCCGGAACAGGTTCGCCAGCAGGTCCTGCACGCGCCCGCTGTCGGCGGCGAGTTTCGTGCTCGATTCGACCGACATGGACGCCTGTTCCGCCTCGATCCAGGTCCACGCGGTCGACGCCAGCGTCGATAGTTCCGTCTCCTGTGGATCACTGACTGTCTGGCCTTGTCTTGCCAGCGTGAGTACGTCCTCGATGATACAGCCCATCCGGTCCAGCGACCGGTCGATCTTGGCGACCAGTTCGGCCTCCTCGCTATCGTCTGGCTCCGTGAGCAGGTCAACCGCGCCCTGCGCGACGTTCAGCGGGTTCCGCAGGTCGTGACTGACGACACTGGCGAACTCTTCGAGTCGCTCGTTCTGGCGTTCCAGTTCGCGCTGGCGCTCGACGCGTTCAGTGATGTCGCGTGAGACCAACTGGAAGGTATCTGACTTGCGATGGCTGTCGACGGGGATATACTGATTGTGATAATGTCGGCCGCCGACGGCGTCCTCGGAGCGTGTCGCAGTCCCGTTTTCGACCGCGCTTTTCCCGGCTTCGAGACGCTGGCTGGCCGCCTCGCTGTCCATCACTGCGCTCAGTTTCTGGCCGACGAGCGCATCAGGGTCGGCACTCAGTCTGCGTGCCATCGAGGGATTCACTGAAAGGATGGTTCCGTCCGTCGTCAGGTGGACGATACCGTCCGGCGAGTCCGAAACAAGTGACTCAAACTTCTTGCGGGTACGTTCCTGCGAAACGACGTTTTGGATCCGGTTTGCCAGCCGACCGTACTGTTTGTCTTCGACGACTTCGAGCTTCAGGAGGTAATCAGCGACGCCCGCCGCAATAGCAGCGCTCGCCGTCTCTTCGTCTCCACGCCCGGTCAGTAGGATGAACGGGATCGACGGGTTTGTCTCTCTGATCTCTTCAAGGAGTTCCAGCCCGTCCATTTCGGGCATTTCGTAGTCACTGACGACGCAGTCGAACCCGCCCCCGTCGAGCCGCTCCAGCGCTTCCGCAGCGCTGTTTGCCGCGACGGACTCAATGCCGTGTTGTTGCGTGAGCGTATCAGCGGTCATCTCCGCGAAAAAATCGCTGTCGTCAACAACAAGCGTTCGTATATTAGTTTCAGATGTCATATGGGCGGCAGGGTCCTTGTTCCCCCAACGGTCTGTCCATACTTATATTTCAAGGGAGCTAGGTTGCCCGCTGGTCCCGGCTAAAGCGGTACCGGTGGGGCAATCGAAACGCGGAGGCCAGGACTGTGATGGATCAGTGGGGCCGAGTTACGGGCCGATATGTCAACCAATGCGAGTACAGAGCCGGTTACACTGGCGTCAACACGGTCGAGTCGCCACGGGTCGTGGCCGACGCTACCCACGAGCCGTGTCCCAAAACGCCCTGTTGTGAAGTATCGCTGCCGGTCGACGAGGAAGGAAGCCAGCGAGTCCGGTGGAATCGCTACTGGCTCACCATCAGTCGTGTACCGACACTCGAACAACCGGCGGTCGCCAGCGTCGAGGACCCGGCGACGGTCAGCCGTTGAGAGCATCCGCGGGACGGCATCTCCCACTGTGATGCGAAACAGTTCCGAGACTGCTGTCGCCGTCCGCCTGTCGTCACCGAACAGCCCGAGCACGCAGACCCCACGCTGACCGGTCGGGCCGCGGACGTAGGTCCGAACCGTGAGCAACTCAGACGGCCCGGCGACCTCGATACCAAACGTCTCGACGCGGTCGACAGTCGCCACGACGGCCGACACCCAGGCGTCACCGTCGGCCGTCTCGACGGTGAGCCAGTCGGGAACTGCCGCTCGTACCGCTGCCTCGGAGACCGGCCAGTGACAGAAGCACACGTCGTCGAGCGTGACCTGCAGCGGACGGAGGGCAACCACACAGTCATTGAGGGCGACACGCTAATCAGTGTACTGGGCGGCCCCGTCAAGCCGGTGGAGCCGCCCCGCAGTCACCGGAATCTCGGCGCAGTAGTGGACGAGCGGGTCGCCGTCGGGCCTGTCGAACCCCGACGCGGCAAACAGGCCGTTCGTCCGGATATCTGCCTGCCCGCGCTGAAGCGGCCACGGCTCGTGGTCGATGTCGGCGT
The DNA here is from genome assembly GCF_001485575.1 of Haloarcula sp. CBA1127. Classification (NCBI taxonomy): domain Archaea; kingdom Methanobacteriati; phylum Methanobacteriota; class Halobacteria; order Halobacteriales; family Haloarculaceae; genus Haloarcula; species Haloarcula sp. CBA1127. The sequence goes on along the minus strand of NZ_BCNB01000006.1, from coordinate 2,559,255 downwards.
AATACACCGTCTCGTCGTCGCTGGCGGCGTAGAAGCGGTACCGCTCCACCAGGAACGACTCCACCGAGCCCGGTTCGGGTGCCGACGGTGCCTCGGTCGGCTCGTAGGTGGCGTGGAAATCCGCCGGTGGCGCACGCGAACTGGTCCGCCGGCTCCGGAACTCGACGCTGTCGCCGTCGGTCCGGATCTGCATCGACGCCCTGTAGTAAGACAACTGGAACAGCTTCCGGGCCAGCGTGACGCTGAGGCGGTCGTCGGCGTCGAGGTTGTAGAAGTACACCCCCGGCGTCCCGTCGGCGACCACGTAGGTCCGGAGGTTTAGTTCGCCGAAGGAGCGCCCGATTGGACTGCCGCGCGGTCTGATGTCCGCCATCTGGAACGGGACCACACTGAGCCATGCCTGCCCGTCGTACGTGTCGACATCGAGCCCGTCCGGCAGTGTCGTCTGGACACTGTCAGGCTCGACCGGCCAGTGCATGAACCCCACGTCCCGCCACGTCATCGTCAGCAGGTCCATACTTACCCGTAGGAACTAGACGGGTTTCTGCCTGTCGTGGGGCGCGGTGACAGACACCAATTGAAATGGCCGGTCGTGTCAGCACTAAAACTTTGTCAGTGCCGCTCCCAGCATCGCATATGAAGTTCGAGGTAATCCAGGGCGACATCGCTGCACAGTCGGCGGACGCACTGGTCAACGCGGCGAACACGAGCCTGCGGATGGGCTCCGGCGTCGCGGGGGCGCTCAAGCGTGCGGCCGGGTCGGGCCTGAACGACGAGGCCGTCGCGAAAGGGCCGGTCGACCTCGGCGGTGTTGCCACGACCGACGCCTACGACCTCGACGCCGAGTACGTTATCCACGCCGCCGCGATGCCGCCGGGTGGTCAGTCAACCGCTGAAAGCATCCAGAACGCAACCCAAAACACACTGGCGGAGGCGGACGCGCTAAACTGCGAATCAATCGTTTTCCCGGCCATCGGGTGTGGCATCGCCGGGTTCGACTTCGAGGAGGGTATCCGAATTATCTGCGCTGTCATCGATGAGTATCAGCCTGACTCCCTGACAGACGTGCGACTCATCGCCTACTCCGACGACGACTTCGAAGGGATGCGACGAGTCGCGGCTGGTATTCGCGACTGACTGTCCGCTACAGCAGGTGGACGCGCCCGGCACGCCACTCCCAGGCGACTTCCAGTGCGATCCAGCAGACGAGCCATATCGCGGCGAAGCTAAACACCAGCCACGTCGGCCCGAGATACGACGTGGTATCGGCGACAGACTGTAGCCACGGATAGGCCTGTATACCGACGATGAGCGTCGCGACGAGTCCCAGTATCCCGGTCATGTAGTGTTCGGCTGCATTGCCTATCGAGCAAACGCAGGCGTCACCGCCCGTCGTCTCCTCGAGTGTTTCGCTGCTCGGTCCCCGAGCGTTGGTCATTGTTACCTTTCCTCAAGCTAGAGCTTGATTTCACTGTGGCTTAACAATTTCGGCGGTTCACTCGTGGCCTGACACCCGAACTGGCTCGTAGGGGGCCTCCAGCCACTCCACGTCGCTCTCTGAGAGGTCGATTTCGAGCGCCGCAACCGCTTCTTCGAGGTGTTCGAGGCTACTTGTCCCGATAATCGGTGCGTCGACCCAGCCCTTGTCGAGCACCCATGCCAGCGCTATTTGTGCCATCGAGGCGTCGTACTCGTCGGCCAGCTCCTGCACGCGCTCGTTGACCTCGCGGCCGTTGCCCTCGTAGTAGGGGTGTTCGCGGGCGTAGTCGTCCGTCTCCCCCCGGACCGTCTCCTCGACCTGCTCGTGCGGCCGGGTGAGATAGCCCCGGGCCAGCGGACTCCACGGGATGACGCCGACATTCTCCTTGTCACACAGCGGCAGCATCTCGCGTTCTTCCTCGCGGTACAGCAGATTGTAGTGGTTCTGCATCGTCTCGAACCGCTCCAGCCCCTCGCGCTCGCTCGTCCGGAGCGCATCCGCGAACTGGTGGGTCCACATCGACGACGCACCGACGTGCCGCGCCTGTCCCCGCCGGACCGCGTCGTCCAGCGCCCGGAGCGTCTGCTCGATGGGCGTGTCGTAATCCCAGCGGTGGGTCTGATAGAGGTCGACAGTGTCCATCCCGAGTCTGTCCAGCGAGTTCGACAGTTCCTGTTCGATTGCCTTCCGCGAAAGCCCGCCGGAGTTGGGGTTGTCCTCGTCCATCTGGAAGTACCCCTTCGTCGCCACGACCTGCCCGTCGCGGTCGTAGTCGTCGAGAACGGTCCCGAGGACGCGCTCGGACTCGCCCATCGAATACATATTGGCCGTATCGAAGAAGTTGATGCCGAGGTCGATGGCCCGCTCGATGACCTCACGGCTCTCGTCTTCGTCGAGCACCCAGTCGCGCCACGCCGAGGTTCCGAAGCTCATACAGCCCAGACAGAGCCGGCTGACCTCCATGCCAGTCGACCCGAGTGTCGTGTACTCCATGCTCAGGTTCCCGTCCGCGCTGGCGAAAAAGGTTCGCCGTCGGTTACAGTGATTCAGCTGCGACTCGCCCGATGTACACTCTGGCCGCGGCGTAGCCGGCAACTGCTAGCACGACAGCCCCGCCGATGTGGCTGTAGGTCAGTAGGGTCGGACTATCGACCGCAAGCTTCGCCACCGTCGTTGCCGGGTGTTCCGGGAGGAGTACGGCTCCGCCAAAGAGCACGAGGGTAAGCACGGAGAACAGCAACTGCGCCGGGCGACGGTTCTGGAGCGTGATGCCCAGCACGACCCCGAGCGTCACGACGACGACGGTGACTGCGGTGATGAACAGCAGAATCGCCGCTGGGTTCGAAACGGCGATACCGTTCGTCGACAGCAGCGCAAGCCACATGAGCGCCTGTGCGGGGGCAAGCAACACCATTCCCAGCGCCTTCCCGTCGATGATGTCAAGCAGCGACACCGGAGCCACGCGGAGCAGTTCCATCGTCCCGCGCTCGAGTTCCTCGGTGACGGTGTCGACGGCCACAGAGCCGCTGATGAACGGCGGGAGGAACAGCAACAGCGGAATCAGAATGGTGTAGGTGAACCCGAAGTACTGGCTCGCGCTGACGGTGTCCGGGAGCGGCACGGGCGGCTGGTCGAGATACGGCGTCCGCTCCAGTCGCTCTTGGCGCTCTAGAGCGCTGAGGACCCGGCGCACTTCGACGACAATAAGCGTCGACCGGATGCTTCCTTCGGGAACGATGGCCGTGACTGCTATCTGCTCCCCCGGCCCGCGCGTCGACGGCACGTAGTCACCGCGCAGTATCGCGTCTACCCGGCGCTGGTCGAACGCCCGCTGTGCGGCGGTTTCGTTCTCGAAGGCGGTGACGCTGGTCCCGTCCTGTTCAGCGGCCGCGGCTTCCAGTTCCTCGCGGGCATCGCCGGTGACAGCCATCTCCACCTCGCCGGCCGCGACCGAGCTGGGGTCGTACAGCGATGTGAGGCCGACGACGAGGAACGAGGAGAACCCCGCGACGAACAGCTGAATGAGCAACGCCAGCACGATGGTCTTCTCGCGGGAGAGCGACCGGATATCCCGCCGGGCTATGACGACTCGCGGGTCGCGCCAGAGGGGGCGGTCCTCAGACAAGGGTACTCACCACCGTGAAGTTGTAGGCGAAATGGACGACGATAGCCACAGTCAGCGCAGCGACGTAGGCCCGTCGCCCGCGGCTCGCGCCGACCGATGAGATGGCCGCTGTCACCGTGTGCAACGCCAGCGGAAGGAGGAACAGCAGCCCCGCAACCCACAGCGGCAGGCCGGCGGGCAACGTTGCGCCCTGTAAGGCTGCTTCACCGATAGGCAGGCTCTCCAGGTCTGAGAGCCTGGCGATAAGCAGCCCTTTCTCCCCGATGAAGAAGCCGAGTCCGGAGAGCGCACCGACGCCGAGCGCCGACCGGAGCGTCCGCTCGTAGCGGGCGTGTTCGTAGCCGGCGTAGACGTGCAGGCTCTTAGCCAGTTCCTCGATGACGACAATGACGCCGAGCACGAGGACGATACCGAGCGACTGGTTCGTCCCGAAGACGTTCAGCGATACCGAGTCAAGGACGAACAGGAACGCGATGGCTGCCAGTTCGGCGACGATGACCAGTGGCAACAGGACGATACTCATCTTTAGCGCGCTCCGGCGGGAGTTGATACCACCGGCCAGCGCATCGAGCACCTTCAGCGGAATCGGTCGCTGAGTGAACATATCCTCTTCCCGGTACAGACCGGCCCCCAGACCGAACAACACCAGTCCGGTCAGGAGTGGCGGTGTCGTCGAGAAGACGAACGACGAGAGCCCGACGGACTGGCCAGTCAGGTCAAGCACGACCAGCGTCAGCGGCGAGATGAGTGCAATCGGCGTCACGTCGGTGAAGATGGCCGGGACGAACGCGTAGGAGGTCAGCGTCACCGTAATGGTCACCGTCACGAAGGTGAGCTCCTTGAACGAGCGGGCGAACATCGCCCCGCAGAACGTCGCCGAGAGGAAGAGGACGACGAGCGGGACCACCGCCAGCACCGCGACGTAACTCCCCGCTGGCGCGATGTTCCCGAACCGTAGCGCCGCGGTGATGAGCGCCGCCACGCCGACAGCGCCCGCGAGGTACGGGAGCGTCTTTCCGCCGATGATGTCGCCCCGCGAGGCTGGCGTTACCAGCAGGAGTTCACCGCGGCGGTTCAGCCGTTCCGAGAGCATCGACGAGCCGTAGGCCTGAATAACGAAGTTCATCGGCACGATGTAGAGGAAGGCAAGCACGAGCGACTCGAAGGGGAACGGCGGCGAGATATCGGAGGGAGTGCCACCCTGCACGTCGCCGGTCAACCGTGCGCCGATAGCGCCGAGGTTCGCGCCGCTGCCGCCGGCGGTTCCACCGTCTCCGCCGCCTGCGACTGACCCACCGGTGCCGCTCGTATCCGACCCGTCACCGCTGCCGCCGGTACTCGTCCCACTGCTGTCCGAGGAACTTGACCCATCGCTGCTGTCGTCGCTCCGGGGGTCAAGCTGGCTGCTCCCCGACTGTTGCTCGTAGACAAGCGTCACAGAAACGGGGAAGGCGGCGGTCTGGTTGTCGTCCCGAGCGAGTGTTCGGTCGTTGTACTGCGCTGTGCTGTCGCGGAGTTCAGTGAGTGCGGCCCGCTCTTTGGCCGTCCGTGGAACACTCTGTAGCTGGGTCCCCCGGTACAGGAGTTCTTGTTGGTGTCGCTCGACGGCAGCAGGGTCTGGCTCACGGATATCGAACGTCCGGTCATCGGCCGCGACGCCGTAGTACGGGCTGTCGTCGTCGACGCCGATCCGGTAGATGCCGTCGTCCATGCCCGCACCAGTGCCGCCGCTGACGGCTATCGCGGCGACCGCCCCCATCGCAACAAGGGACAGCGCCATCACGACGATAGTCCGCTTGTCGACGCCGCCGGCGTTTTTCGTCACCTCCCACTTCGCGACGCGCAGGAGCTTATCCAACTGCATCTACTCCGCGTCCTCCTCGACGTACCGCGTGCCGCGAGTGCCGGCCTCGGCGACGTTGAGGAACACCTCCTCCAGGCTGGACTCCTCCGTCCGTATGTCGACCACGTCACCGCCGTTTGACTCCGCCTGTTCTCGCGTTGCTTCGACTTCCTCCATGCTCTCGACGACGCGCTTGTACGACCCGTTTTCCTTGGCTGCGCCGGGCACGTCGACGGTCGTGTAGACGTGATACCGCGTGTGGCCGTACTCGGCCTGGAGTTCTTCGAGGTCGCCGCGGGCGACGATTTCGCCCTCGTTCATGATGACGACTCGGTCGCAGATAGATTCGACGTGAAAGAGGTTGTGCGCCGAGAAGACGATGGTTTTCCCCTCTTTCGCCAACTGCTCCGTGAACTCAATGACGTAGTTCGTCGTCAACGGGTCCAGCCCCGACGCCGGTTCGTCGTAGATGAGCACGTCGGGGTCGTTGATCAGCGAGCGAGCAATGGCGACCTTCCGTTTCATCCCCTTGGACATATCGCCGAGCTTTCGGTCGCGGTGTTCGAGTTCCAGTTCGTCCAGCGTGTCGTGCATCCGTTCCTCGGCCACGTCCGGGTCCACGTCGTAGAGATCGGCGAAGAATTTCAGGTAGGAGATCGGCGTCATCTCCTCGTACAGCGGCGATTCCTCGGGCAGAAAGCCCAGTTGCTGGCGCATCTCCGCGGTCTCGGTGTCGAGTCCCGCTATCTCAGCGGAGCCGCTCGTCGGCTCCAGCAGGCCCGCGAGCATCTTCAGCGTCGTCGTCTTGCCGGCCCCGTTCGGCCCGATGATACCGAACACCTCACCACGGTCGACCGAAAACGAACTGCCCTGTACAGCGACGAAACCGCCGTACTCCTTCCGAATGTCCCGGGCGTCAATCATCTGCCGATTGATTGTGGGTGAACTAACCTATACCTTGGCTCCGGCCTATTGCTTCTGATAATGGCTCTCGAACTCGGCACGAACAGTGTTTCGCTCGGTAAAACACCGGACGGGCGACGGCTGATCGTCCTGCATGACGTCGATGCGTCGGTCGACACAGTGTGGGATGTTCTGACCGACACCGACTGCTGGTCAGACTGGGGGCCGTCGGTCACGGCCGTCGAGACGACGGATCGGCACATCGATGACGGGACGACCGGCCGCGTTCGCGTTGCCGGCGCGATGTGGCTCCCGTTCGAGGTGACTACGTGTGCACCGTACCGCTGGACGTGGAATGTCGCTCGGCTCCCTGCAACCGGCCACTTCGCCGAAGAACGGGCTACCGGCTCCGTCGTTGGGTTCGAGATTCCTCTGTTGGCGACTGGCTACGCTCCGGTGTGTGCCCGAGCGTGCCAGCGAATCGCCGCTCTGGCACAGCAACGCGAGGCATAGGCAGCGACCGCGCTGACTCATCAGGGCTGTATCGGCGTCTTCGAGCGCGTGTAGGTGTCTTCCTCGGAGCTATCCGTCCTCGTGATGTCCGTAATCTCGAAGCGTGTCCCGCCCCCGTCGCTTTCGGTCACGTCGATTTCCCAGCCGTGGGCTTCGACGATTCGCTGGACGATTGCCAGTCCAAGCCCGCCTTCGCCGTCGGTGGTGGTGTAACCGTCGTCGAGCACCGCATCACGCTTTTCGGGCGGGATTCCGGAGCCGTCATCGGCGACATAAAACCCCCCAGCCATCTCGCCGGCACGAATCGTCAGGTCAGCACTGCCACGTTCGAGGGTGTCATCAGCCGCCGGCCGACTGCTTGTAGAACCATGTTCTACACTGTCGTCGGACCGTGTCCGACTGCCCGTGGAGCCATGCTCCACGGCGTTCCGAAACAGGTTCTCGAACAGGTGACGGAGCCGATCCGGGTCGGCGTTGATGACGGCTGTTACTTCGTTTTCGAGCGTCGCATCCGCCGTCGGCACGGCCTCCCAGCAGCTATCGACCAGTTCTGCGAGATCCACGGCCTCCGTATCGCTAATGACGTGTCCGCTTCGAGCCAGCGTCAGCGTCCGGTCGATGAGCGTTTCCATCCGGTCCATCGCTGTTGCAGCCGTCTCCAGGTGTTCCGAGTCACGGTCCATTCGTTCGAGTTCGAGCTGACCTGATGCGACGTTGAGCGGGTTCCGGAGGTCGTGTGCCACGACGGCCGCGAACTCGTCGAGGCGTTCGTTGCGCTGCTCGATGGCCTCCCGCTGGAGCCGCTGTCGCTCGACCTCGACGGCTCGGGATATCGCACGCGCTTCGAAGATACCCATCATGAGGCCACCGAAGCCGCCGACGATAGCCGCAAACAGCGCCCAGCCGATGTCTTCACTTAGCGACCCCGTCGGCCAGGTTAGAATCATCGCCACATTCAACAGCAGAAAAGAGACGAGTCCCCCAGTGAACCAGACCCCGATACGCCGATAGTGGTCCGGATTGATCTCCGAGTTACTGAGCCAGAACCCACCGACGATGATCGCCGCTGCAAACGGAACGATTGCCAGCATACTGACAACGAAATCAGCAGTAAAAAGCGCTGACAGGCCGGAATCGGAGAAATAAAAATAGTTAGCGACCCCTCCGAGAAGGAGCAGCCACCCGACTCCCTGAATAAGGGCTGGCAGGCGATCTGAGCGGCGATCTGGGTCTGTCACTTCCGCATCGATTTGTTAGACGTGCATTTACATCTGCTGGCCACCGGAACAGGTGAGCGGCGTATTTCCCGGTCTGTCGTCCGCGGTACTGCCGGCTCTGCCCGTTCTTCTTGCCAGTTACTGTTTGGTTACGCGTGCGTCCGATACTTTGTGGATGTCGTCGTCGATTCCGGTGCCGTCACAGTCGTCATTCGGACATCGATAGTGCCAGCCGTCCTCCGTCGCCGCTCGCTCGGTGAACCGGTCGCCACATTCGTCGCAGTAGAGCTGTCCGTCCGAACACGTGTCGCGGTGGAGTTCGAGTTCGAGTTCTGTGCCGAAGGTCCGCTTGCAGTTCCGACAAATATGAGGCATATTCGAAACTACAGATTCATCCCTTATAGCGATACCGGAACGTTCACGGCCGCTTCTTTCCGTTGACGGAAGGTTCGGGTCGGCCGCCGTCCGTCGGTTTTCGGCACCACATACATCTCATATCTTGGACAGTAATGGTTGAGGGGGCCGACTAGCTACGTACACATCTCGGAAACAGCCAGTTCGGGACCAGAGCGGCCGCCGTCTTCCAGAGACCGACAGCGATTGTGGGTGAGAAAACCGCTAGGCTGTCGTCACGTCGATCCGCGTGCCGCCGGATTTGCCGCTCCCGACCGATACTGTCCACCCGTGGGCGCGCGCCGCAGTGTCGACGAGGAACAGTCCGTATCCCTCCCCCTCCCGTGTCGTGCCGAAGCCCTGGTCGAACACTTCGTCGCGGTCCGCTTCGGGAATCCCCGGGCCGTCGTCGGCCACGTAGAACCCGGACTCGGTGGCCCCGATGGTGACGGTTACTGGTCCCTCACTGTGTGTGACCGCGTTGTCGAACAGTTCGCGGAGGAGCAACTGCAGTCGGTCGTGTTCGGCGTCAATAGCCGCGTCCGTCTGTACTTCGAGCGTCGCGTCCTCGTAGCTTGCTGCGGCCCAGACCTCAGTGGCTACGTCAGCCAGTGCAAGCGAATCGGTTTCTGAGACGGGACACGCGACGCTTCCGATGCGAGAGAGATCGGTCAGCAGCGATTCGACTCGGTCGACGGACCGAAACAGGGCATCTTCGTGGGGCTCGCCGATGTCCAGTAGCTCTAACCGGCCCATGACGACGTTCAGCGGGTTCTTCGCGTCGTGGGAGACGCCGCTCGAAATCTCGTCCCACTGTCTGGCACCGACTCGCCAGTCAGTTGGCCACCGGGTCGCGTACGCTTCAAGCTTCGCGGCCAACAGGGATGCCGGCGTTTCTGCGGTCACATACTCGGTGACGCCGGCCCGGAGCGCCTCGGTGACCCGGTCCGGTTCGGGGTCGCTTGCAACGAGGACAATCGGAATATCGGCCCCTGTCGCCCGCAGCTCCTCGAATACCGCAACCCCGTCGTACTCACCGTCGTCATTGAGGACGACACCCCTGACGTCCCCGTCGTTCAGCCGGTCCTGTACGGTGCTCGTGTCTCGGACGGCCTCAGCTGTTGTCCCGTCCGTGGTCAGTGCTTCGGAGAGTGTCTTAGCCAGATCAGTCGCTTCGGTACCGGCCACGAGATAGACGGTGCCACGGGCAGGCGTCATTTGGTAACACTACGAAAACAGGCGATAAGAAACCGACGGTGCCCTACAGCAGGTCTTCGACGTGGTCGGCGACTTCTTCCGGCGTGTCGCCGACAGGGACGCCGTTGTCCTCTAGCGCGGTAATCTTCGACTGCGCGGTCCCGGTACCGGAGCCGGAGACGATAGCGCCGGCGTGACCCATGCGCTTTCCGGGCGGGGCCGTGCGGCCGGCGATGAAGCCGGCGACTGGCGTGTCCATGTGCTCGCCAATGTAGCGGGCGGCCTCCTCCTCGTCCTCGCCGCCGATCTCGCCGCACATCACGACGGCGTGGGTGTCGGGGTCGGCCTCGAACTGTTCGAGCGCGCCGATGAAGTCCGTCCCGATGATTGGGTCGCCGCCGATGCCGATAGCCGTCGACTGACCGATACCGCGGTTGGTGAGGTTGTCGACGACCTGGTAGGTCAGCGTCCCCGAACGGGAGACGAGACCGACGTTCCCCTCGGAGAAGATGTTCCCCGGGAGGATACCGAGCTTGGCGACGCCGGGCGTGATGACGCCGGGGCAGTTCGGACCGACAAGATGCGTGTCGGTCTCCTGCAGTTTGCGGTAGACCCGGGCCATATCCTGCGTCGGGATGCCCTCAGTGATGGCGACCACGAGGTCGATACCCTTCGCATCGAGCGCCTCGAAGCAGGCGTCGCCGGCGAAGGCCGGCGGGACGAACACGACGGCGGCGTTCGCGTCGGCCTCGCGAGCTGCGCCCTGCACCGTGTCGAACACCGGCACACCGGCGACTTCCTGCCCGCCGCGGCCAGGCACTGCGCCGGCGACGACGTTCGTGCCGTACTCCAGCATCTGTTCGGTGTGGAACTTCCCTTCACCGCCGGTGATTCCCTGTACAACGATGCGTGTGTCTTCGTCGACTAGAACACTCATGCTTCCACCTCCTTTGCGTACTCAACCGCACGCTGGACGGCGTCCTCCAGCGTGTGCTCGACCGTCACCAGATCCTCGTTCAGAATCTCCATTCCCTCCTCGGCGTTGGTCCCTGCGAGTCGCACGGTGACCGGCTTCGGAATCTCGTCGAACTGCTCCAGCGCCTGGTTGATACCGTTGGCGACCTCGTCACCACGGGTGATACCGCCGAAGATGTTGAACACGACCGAATCAACGTTCTCGTCGGAGAACACCATATCAAGCGCGTTTGCGATACGGTCGGCCTTCGCGCCGCCACCGACATCGAGGAAGTTGGCGGGCTCGCCGTCGTAGTAATCAACGAGGTCCAGCGTCGTCATCACGAGGCCCGCACCGTTGCCGATGATGCCGACGTTGCCGTCGAGTCGGACGTAATCGAATCCGTACTCGTCGGCCTTCTGTTCGAGTTCATCGCCTTCCGCCGCTTCTTCGCCCATCTCTGCGATTTCGGGCTGGCGGAACAGGGCGTCACCGTCGACGTTCATGACAGCGTCGGCCGCGATGACCTCGTCGTCGCTGGTAATCATCAGCGGGTTGATCTCCGTGTCAGCGCCGTCACGGTCGTCCCAGAGCTGGTACAGCGTCGTGAGGACGCTCGCAACGTCGTTTGCGACCTCGCGGTCGACGCCGGCCTCGTAGACGACTTTCCGGGCCTGGAACGGGTGCATTCCGAACGCGGGGTCGATGTGCTCGCGGGCGATGGCGTCGGGGTCCTCCTCGGCGACCTCCTCGATGTTGACGCCGCCTTTCGTCGAGACCATTGCGACCGGGCGGCCCTCGCCGCGGTCCATCGTCACGCCGACGTACAGTTCGTTGACGAAGTCGACGGCTTCCTCGACGAGCACTTTCGAGACGTGGTAGCCCTTGAGGTCCATCCCGATGATGTCCTCGGCAGCCTCGCGGGCCTCCTCCTTGGACTCGACGAGCTTGATGCCGCCAGCCTTGCCACGGCCGCCCACGTGGACCTGTGCCTTGATGGCGACCGGATATCCGATTTCCTCGGCCGCGTCGACGGCCTCATTTACTGTCTCGGCCAGCTGCGAGGCGGGCGTCGGGATGCCCGCGTCAGCGAAGACTTGCTTCGCCTGGTATTCGTGCAAGCGCATGTCATGCAGAAAGGCGAGCGGTGACGTTTTAAATCCGTCCGTTTCTCTTCTTGCGACCAAGCAGGTAGTCCCAGTTTACTGTGGGTTGCCAGAGCGAGCGAGTCGCACGCGGTGGTATAGCTGTAGTATGGATGCTTGGGACAAGAGGGCGCGTCCATTGCTGTCCCTGTTGTCTTGTTCATCCAGTTCGGGTACCCCAATCCGATAGACCCACAGCATCGCACTCCGAAGCAAGCGTATGGCCGACGACAGGCACGGGATCGACGATATTGACGGCGAAACGCTCGATGCGGTGGCCGAGGCGCTTCGCGCGGCTGAGACTGCTGTCGCGCTCACCGGCGCAGGCGTCTCGACAGCGTCGGGCATCCCCTCCTTTCGCGGCGACGACGGTATCTGGGAGCGCCACGACCCGGCGGACTTCCACCGCCGTCGGCTCGACGCCGACCCAGCGGGCTTCTGGGCGGACCGACTCTCGCTTCGAGAGGCTATCTACGGCGACATCGACCCTGAACCTAACACTGCTCACGAGGCACTGGCGACGCTCGAATCCGCGGGGCAGCTCGACGCTGTGCTCACGCAGAACATCGACGGACTGCACGACGCTGCCGGCACGGAGCGAGTCATCGAACTCCACGGGACCCACCAGCGCGTGGTCTGTGACGACTGCGGTCACCGTCGGGACGCCGAGGCGGTATTTGAGGAAGCTGCCGAGAGCAGCGATCTGCCGCCGCGCTGTGACTGTGGCGGCGTCTATCGGCCCGATGTGGTGCTGTTCGGCGAACCCATGCCCGACGTGGCGATGAACGAGAGCCAGCGCCTCGCACGGGACAGCGACGTGTTCCTCGCCGTGGGGTCGTCGCTGTCGGTCCAGCCCGCCTCACTGCTTCCGAAAATCGCGGCGGAGGCGGGCAGCACGCTGGTCGTGGTCAACTACGAGGAGACGCCGCGTGACGCGAGTGCGGCGCACGTGCTTCGTGCGGATGTCACGCGGGTTCTTCCGGCGATTGTCGAGCGGGTGTAGCAGCGCGGAAACGGCTTACAGTTCGACGCTGCCGGGAATCAGGCTCTGCCCGCGCAGGAGGCTCCCGTCGTGGTCGTAGACGAGTAGCGTCCGCAGTTCGTAGGTCCGTGACTCGCTCTCGCTGTCGGTGAGGCGGACTGTAAACTGTGGGTCTTCTTGGGCGTCCGCCGCGGAAACGAGCGCGTCGACGTCCGCCGTCGGTGCTGTCGCCTCGAAGACGTACTCGCCGGTGAGTCGGTTCGTCAGCGAGAGCACGCCGTCGCTCTCTGGCTGGCGGCGGAAGGTCACGTCGATATCTTCGCCGTCGAGTGTGCCGCCGTCTACTTTGCTGAGGCGTTCACGGAGCTCTCCTGTCGGCCCATCGTATACAATCGCGATCGTCGGGTCGTCGTTGTCGGTGGCCGAAGCCTGGATGTCGACGGTGAAGTAATCACGCCTCATTCCGGTGTTTACAGGTACGTGGCCTGGCCAAATGAACGTAACGGCGCACCGACTGTTGGTATCGGTAGCTTTTACCGGACCGGCCCACCCTCTGACAGTAGTATGGCCTGGGTGAAATCAGAGTACGCGGGCGAGTTCGCGGTGCTTGCGACGTGGCTCGTGGGACTGGCCCCGTGGTCGGTGTCGCTGTTCGAGATTGAGGGAGTGACTGTCGTCGGGCTTCGCTTTCTCCCCTTTCGGTTCCAGTTCATTTTCGGTGCGACGCTCCCCGGCGAGCGGCCGTTTCTCTGGGCCTGGCAGGTCGCCGCGTTCCAGGAGTCGGAGCCGCTTGCGCTCGCCGGGACACTCGGGGTCGCGGCCCTGGCCGTTTTCCTGTTCCCGCTCGGCCTCAGCCTCTATTACTACGCCGCTGAGGACCGCGTCGAAGCGAGCCTGCCCGTCGACCCTGTCCGACTGTTCGGCGGGCTGCTCGGACTTGTGGGCGTCCTCACGCTCGCGGCCAGCGGGCTATTCATCACGTCGTTCCCCGGTATCACCGTCCCCATCGGGGCGCTCGTCGCCCTCGTGTTCGCCTATCTGCTGCTGACCGTCGACCGGGCGTAACAGCCAGTCCGGTCTTGTTCGTCCGACCGCTGGCGATTATACTCCTGATAATTTGGCGAGCGAATTTAAGTAGGTGGATACGATAGCAGAGGTATATTCCGCGGAGCACCGTGTGCTCCCCACTGCACCACCGATGTCGAACCCAGACTCTCCCGAACCCGGTGACTTCGTTTCGGACCCGCTCGGCCACATCCAGTCGTGGCTTTCGCGGACCGCAACGGTGTTGAGCGGGTCAGCAGTTCCGACGGCGAACTACGACCCCAGTCGCCACGGGACACTGGTCGAATTCGACGGTCTGGACGGTTACAACGAGGTCGACCGCTACTGGCTGAACGCCCCGTTCGCCTTCGCCTCTCTCAATCACGATCCCGACCGCGACGAGCACCTGTACCACGTCGTCGAGCCGTCGCTTTCCGACATCGAGCGGGAACTGCTCGACCGCCTGTTCGAGGACATCCGCATCCCGCTCATCTACCGCGACGACGTCGACGCCGACCCGGAGCGCGTCCTCACCGAGGAGCTCGAAGCCAGGCTGGAGGAGTACGGCGTTGTCATCGAGCCCGAGACGTTCTACCGCCTGTTTTACTACCTGCATCGCTCTTTCCAGGGCTACGGTCACATCGACCCTCTGATGCACGACCCTGACATCGAGGATATCTCCTGTGACGGAGCGAACCTTCCCATCTTCGTCTACCACGACGGCTACACGGACATCGAGACGAACATCACATACGACGCCGACGAACTGAACGACTTTGTCATCCAACTGGCACAGCGCTCGGGGCGACACGTCTCCGTTTCGGACCCTGTTGTCTCCACGACGCTCCCGGACGGCTCCCGTATTGAACTGGCGCTCGGCGAAGAAGTGACTCCACGTGGCTCCGCGTTTACCATTCGGAAGTACGCCGACGAGCCGTTCACACCCATCGAACTGCTGGAGTACGGTACGTTCTCCGTCGAGATGCTGGCCTACCTCTGGCTCGCCATCGAGTCCAACAAGTCGCTCATCTTCGCGGGCGGGACGGCGGCCGGCAAGACCACGTCGATGAACGCGCTGGCGATGTTCCTCCCGCCCCGGTCGAAGGTGCTGTCAATCGAGGACACCCGCGAGCTATCTCTGTATCACGACAACTGGCTCTCCTCGGTCACCCGCGAGCGCCTGGGCGATTCGGACATCACGATGTACGATTTGCTGCGGTCCGCGCTCCGGCACCGCCCCGAGTACATCATCGTCGGCGAGGTTCGTGGCGAGGAAGCTATCACGCTGTTTCAGGCAATGAACACCGGGCACACGACCTTCTCAACGATGCACGCGGACTCGGTCCAGACCGTCATCAATCGGCTGGAGAACGAGCCGATCAACGTCCCACGGCCGATGGTTCAGAGCCTCGATATCCTCTGTGTGCAGGTGCTTGCCCGCTCGGGCGATGAGCGCGTCCGCCGTGCGAAGACGCTCGCCGAAATCGAGGGTATCGACCAGCGGACCGGCGAACTGGACTACTCAACGACGTACAACTGGCGGGCCACCGAGGACCGCTTCTCCGAGAACAACAGCGAGCTACTGGACGAAATCCGCGAGGAGCGCGGCTGGACGCAGTCAGAACTGCTGACCGAACTCCGCAACCGTCAGCGGTTCCTCCGCTATCTCCAGTCCGAAGGTATCACCGACTACCGGAAGTTCACGGCGATGGTCAACAAGTACTACGCGGACAAAGAGCAGGTCATAGCAAACATCGACGACGACGCGATAGCCTGACATGGCGCTGAACCCGCTCGGTCTGGCACCGCTCGCCGTCGTCGTTGGGATTCTCGGACTGGTCGGCTACAGCACCGTCAACGAGCGCTTCGACCGCAACGTCACGCGGCTGTCCCGACGGCTCTTCGGCCGGTACGTAGGCCAGTCGCCCGAACGGGAACGCCAGCTCGAAGCCGCATACGTCGACGAGACGTACCGCGGCTACGCTGCCAGAACGCTGGTGTACGCCTGTGTAGGGGCCGTCGCAGGCGCTATCACCGGCGCGTACGCCATCGGCGGTTTTCTACTGGTCCTGCCGGCGCTGGTGAACCTCGCACAGGGACTCCCCTCGACGATGGTGAACGCCTTCGGCCTGCGAACGTTCGAACTCGTGTTGACGCCGACACAGACGCTGTACATCCTCATCGGTGGCGGGGTGCTTTCGGGCGCAGCAACGGCCGGCCTCACGTACCTCTACCGCTGGGAACGGCTGAAAAATCAGGCAGACGTGCGGAGCCGGAACATCGACGAGGGGATGGCCCGCACCATCGCCTTCATGTACGCGCTCTCCCGCGGTGGAATGTCCTTCCCCGACGTGATGCGTGTGCTGGCCCGGAATCAAGAGATCTATGGCGACACGGCCAGAGAGGTCGGCGTCGCCGTCAGAGAGATGGACCTGTTCGGCCGGGACATGATCACGGCGCTCGAACACGTCTCCCGGCGGACTCCCAGCGAACAGTTCAAGACCTTCACCGAGAACCTCTCCAGCGTCCTCCAGAGCGGCCAGTCGCTGGCCCCGTTCCTCCGCGAGCAGTACGAACGCCATCAGGAGCAGGCCGCCGAGCGGCAGGAAGACCTACTGGAGCGGCTGGCAACGGTCGCCGAGGCGTACGTCACCGTGTTCGTCGCCGCCGTCCTCTTCCTGATGACGATTCTCCTCGTCTTCGGCCTGACGACGACGGACACGCTCTGGCTATTACAGATGATGGCGTATCTCGTTATCCCGCTGGCTAACGTCGGGTTCATGGTATATCTCGATAGCAAGCTCCAGTCGCTGGGCATCGGGAACGGCGGGACGACAGATATTTTGGACCGGTACGAAACGGCGACGTTGGGGAAACCCAGCTTGGGGACCAACCGCCTCGGCCTGCCCGACGGTGGCGTCGTTCCGGCCGACGAGGCAAACTGGGACCGGCTCAGGTTCCACGACCGCGTGAAATCGCTTCGGGAGCTGCTTAGCTCCCCGATTCAGTCGCTGGTCTGGAACCCGGTGTACGTCCTCTACCTCACCGTGCCCGTCGCGGTAGTGCTGTTGCTCGTCCGTGCCCCACCTGCGTTCCAGGCGTCGACAGTCAACATCCGTTTGCTTGATGACCTCGTCATCCAGTCGGTCCTGCTGGTTCTGGGGCCGTTCGCGCTGGTGCGGTTCATCTACACGCAGCGGCTGTCCCGCATTGAGGACGCGACGCCGGACCTGCTCGAACGGCTGGCGAGTCTGAACGAGGCCGGAATGACCGTCGTCGAGAGCCTTCGACGGGTCCGGGGCAGTGACATCGGCGTCCTCACGCAGGAGATGCACCGTATCTGGGCCGACATCAGGATGGGCGCGAACGTCGACGACGCGCTCGTCCGGTTCGGTCGTCGGGTCCAGACGACGGCGATTACGCGCATCGTGACACTGTTGACCCACGCGATGCACGCCTCGGGCCAGCTCGGCCAGGTGTTCCGCATCGCGGCGACCCAGTCGCGGGCCGACCTCCGGCTGAAACGGCGGCGGCGCCAGCAGATGCTCACCTACCTCGTCGTCATTTACGTCGCCTTCCTGGTGTTTCTGGTCATCATTGTCGCCGTGCAGGAAGTTCTCGTCCCGAGTCTGCCCTCCAGCGTGCCGACGCCGGCCGGGGAGTCGAACCGCCTCGGCGTCAACGTCGACCAGTTCGCTCGCTTCGGCCGCGTCGACAAGGCCGCGTACACGCTTGTTTTCTTCCACACTGCCCTCATTCAGGCGGTTCTGACGGGCTTCATTGGCGGTCAACTCGGCGAGGGTACGCTCAAGGACGGCGCGAAACACGCCGCGATTTTGCTGGGCGTCGCGTACATCGCGTTCATTCTCCTCTCCTCGCCGGTCGCATCAATGACGGTCACCAGCCCAGCCGTTTCCGGTGACCAGATAACGGTCGAATCAGCGTCTCTTTCGGAGGGTGGGTTCATTGTTGTCCGGGAGTTCGAGGAGGATGGAAGAGTGCTTGGAACTTCCGAGTACCTCTCCTCAGGGTCCCACGGCGACGTCCAGATAACGCTTGACAGGCCGCCGTCGACCGGCCAGTCGCTCGTGCTCGTCGCCCATCAGGACACTAACGGGAACCAGCAACTCGACTACCGCTTCGGCGACAGTTCGGGGGCCCCGGACCGGCCATATGCGTCGTCGACGGCCGGCGAGAACGTCACCGTCGAGTACACGGTCGAGTGACGCTGGATTTACAGTGCCCAATCGGGTAGGAGGCGCTGATGGAGTTCGCCGCCTTCGCCGACCGCGCCGAAGCAATCGAAGCCGAGAGTGCCGACACCGCGATAACCGAGGCGGTGACCGACCTGTTCACCGACGCGGGGCCGGACCTCTCGACGCTCGCTCGCTTCGTACAGGGGCGGGTGTTTCCGGCCTACGAGTCCCGCACGCTCGATATCGGGCCGCGGCTCTGCTACGAGGCGATTGCCCGGGCGGCGGGCCAGAACATCAGTGCCGACGATGTGGAGCAGCGCCTCGCCGACATGGGTGAAATCGGTGCTGTCGCAGCCAGCTACGACCTCGGCGGCCAACAGGGACTCGCCGCGTTCGGCGCTGGTGGCGGGAGTGACGCCATCACGGTAGCGGAACTCGACGCCGAGCTACGGAACTTGGCCGCCGTCGACGGCAGTGGGAGCCAAGGGACGAAAGTCGATATCCTCTTTGGCCTGTTCTCGCGGTGTTCGTCGACGGAAGCCGGCTACCTCGCTCGACTCGTCCTCTCGGAGATGCGAATCGGCGTCGGCGAGGGGACGGTCCGGGACGCCGCCGCGGCCGCTTTTGACGTGTCAGTCGAGGCCGTCGAACGGGCCGTGCAGGTGTCGAACGACTACGGCATGGTCGCCGAAGTGGCCCGCGACGAGGGGGAGTCCGGACTGGCGACCGTCACCCTCGAAATCGGTCGCCCCGTTCAGGCGATGCTGGCACAGGCGGGCACGGTCGCTGGAGCGCTCGAAGACTGGGGCCGCGCTGCCGTCGAGTGGAAGTACGACGGCGCTCGCGTCCAGGTCCACTTCGACGGCGAGGACGCGCGGCTGTTCTCCCGGAACATGGAGGAAGTCACCGACCCGCTCCCGGAGGTCGTCGACACCGTGGAGTCGACGCTGGACGCACCGGCAATCCTCGACGGCGAGGTGGTCGCTGTCGACGCCGACGGCGACCCGCTCCCGTTTCAGGAGGTGCTGCGGCGCTTCCGCCGGAAACACGACGTAGCTGCGGCCCGCGAGGACGTGGCCGTCCGGCTTCACGCATTCGACTGTCTGCACGCCGCCGGTGAGGACCTGCTCGATGCCCCACTGGAGACGCGCCACGACCGTCTCAAATCACTGTTCCCGGCCGAAAGCGATGTTGTCTCCCAGATGTGGCTCTCGGACGACCCCGATGAGATTGAAGACCTGGAAACGGCGGCCCTCGACGCTGGACAGGAGGGTATCATGCTGAAGGACCCGACGGCGGCGTACTCGCCCGGTAAGCGGGGCAAGCACTGGCGCAAGCGCAAACCTGACGTGGAGACGCTCGACTGCGTCGTCACCGGCGCGGAGTGGGGCGAGGGCCGCCGGGCGAACGTCCTCGGGTCGTTTGAGCTTTCTGTCCGAACTGACGACGGCTACGCCACCGTCGGCAATGTCGCGACCGGCATCACCGACGAGGAACTGGACGACCTGACGGAGCGCTTCGAATCACACATCCGACGCGAGGATGGCCGCGACGTGGTGCTCGACCCAGCCGTCGTCTTCGAAGTCGGTTACGAGGAGATCCAGGCTTCGCAGTCCTACGCCTCGGAATATGCGCTTCGGTTCCCCCGGTTCCTCTCAGTCCGCGAGGACAAGACGCCTGACAGCGCTGACTCGCTGGAGCGCGTCGAACGGCTGGCGGCGTCACAGTAGCGCCGACGGGACCGTTTCGGGACGGACCGACACGCGTAATGGGCGTCTCCGAGAACACCCGTTCATGACAGTCCGACACGACGGCATCACCGCGGAGTGGCTCGGCTACGCGACGCTCCGGCTGGAAGGCGAGGACACGGTGGTCTACTTCGACCCCGGTCGGTACGGCGTCCTCACAGGCGAGTGGGAACCGGACACGCCCGGCATCGGTCATCCACCGACGCGGGACTACGCTCCGAAAGACGGCGACATCGTCTGTGTGACCCACATCCACCACTACGACCCCGACGGCATCCGCCGTGTCGCAAGCGAGGACGCCACCGTCGTCGCGTTCGAGGGCATCAACGTCCACGCGACCGACCGCGACCTTGACCGCCTCGCCGACCTCGACTACGAGGTCCGCAAGGTGTCGATGGAAGCCGATGTGCTGGTCCACGACGTTCCCATCTGGACCATGCCGGCGTACAACCACGAAGACGGCCGGAACCTGAAAGACGACGGCAGCCCCATCCACCCGAGGGGCATCGGCTGTGGCTTCCTCGTCTCGCTGGACGACACCCACGTGTTCTGGCCCGGCGACACCGACGTACTGGACGGCCACGCCGAACTCGACGTGTCGCTGTTCGTCCCCTCTATCGCCAAGAACTACACGATGAACCGCCACGAGGCCGCCGACCTCGCTGAAGCGATGGACCCCGACCTCGTGCTCCCGATGCACTACAACACGTTCACGTCGCTGGAAGCGGATTCCGGTGCGTTTGCCGAAGACGTCGCCAAACGCGGCGTCCCGGTCGTCCTGGACGAGAACTAGCTGGTGCAACAGCCAGACCGTGACCCGAGACGCTAGCTTTTCTGCTGCATCTATCAGTCAAAACAATATTAAATCGGTCACAGGAACACCACTGTGATGGAACGTTCCAGCGAGCGAGCAGGGGAGGCACGTTCCTCGGCCGACCGAACGCCTTCGTTCGGGCACCTACTGCTGGTCTGGGTCCTCGTTGGGAGTTCACTCTGGTCTTTCGGTGCTGCAGTAGCTGATGCGATTCAGGTCGAACTTCCGCTATCAACGATGGGGACAGGCTTGTTGTTCGGAACGATCATCGTTGTGTCGTTCTGGAGGGCCGGCTTTCGACCCTCACTCGCGGCCAGTCTCGGCTATTTCATCACCGAACAGGTGATCTACTTAATCCTACTTTTCGGTGCCATCTTTCTCTTTGTTCCGCCGTCTACACCATGGGCCACGGCTGTGCTCCAGTTCAGTTCTATTTGTCTCGCTGTGACGCTGGTGTTTACGCCCGTTGGGAAGCAGATACGGAACTCTTTCTGGCGATCTGTCCGTTCCGTGCTTAAACTACCGCCGGAGGACCAGTCGGCTAATCACGATTGATGGGTCGCCACGCCGGGCGAAACGCAGTTGGATTCGCCACCACTCCGATGGTAAATCAATATACGCCTACGACTACACTGATTTCACTCGGCAGAAAGTACTTACCGAGCGACTGGAGTTAGATTGTCAATGCCCTCCTCTCGTCGGCGATACCTTCGTGGCTGTGCCGCGGCCCTTGGACTGGCAACCGCTGGCTGTCTTGAGTCGAACGAGTCAACGGACACGACACCGGCGAAAACCAGTACAGCGACGGAATCAGAGACTGGGACTGCCACCTCCACACAGAGCGGGCAAACGGAATCGTTTGTCGCCTGGCAGCAGTCGCTCGAATCTAAAGTCACGGCCCAACCAGCCAGTACAGATGACAGCGTCTACGTCGGCACAAAATCGGGAACCGTCAAATCACTCGCAACTGCAGGCGGGAGCCAGCAGTGGTCGTACGACGCGAGCGATGGCATCCGCTCGCAGCCGATACGCGTCGGGAGCAGCGTATTCGTCGTAAGCGGGAAAGAGGGGTTGTACAAGGATCACATCGTCGTCGCACTCGACACCGAAACTGGTTCGAAGCAGTGGACGTTCTCGCCCGGAGAGTGGTGGCTGGAGTTGCTTGGTGTGACCGAGGATATGGTGTACGTCGGGACAAACACCGACGCCCCGTCGAAGCAGGGGCGAACGCTCTACGCGCTCGCTGTTTCTGATGGGTCGGTACAATGGTCCGGCGAAGTCGGTGACCAGTACGAGGGGGTCGTACACAACGGGAGGATATACGTGGCGTCGTACGGCCGGTTCTACGCGTACGACGCTGAGACCGGTGAGCAACGGTGGACTACTGACGTTGCCGACTACTACTCCCAGACGATGGTCGCCACCGACAGTACTCTCTGCTATGCCGCCGACGTGGACGAGACCCACGGCACGCTACTCGGTGTGGCCGCCGACACTGGCGAGACGCTCTGGACTCACGAGGAAGGGTCCATCGCATCGACGACGCTCCACGACGGGACCCTCTACGTCGGCGGGACACACGTCGCCGCGCTCGACCCGACGACTGGCGAGCAACGGTGGCGAACGGATCAGTCCGGGTACGTCAAACAGGTCCCGGTTCAGAACGGGACTCTCTATACGGGTGGCGACGTGGTTCGCGGTCACGACAGTAGCACTGGCGAACTGGACTGGACGTGGAGACCGGAGACGAACGTCAAAGGGGTGGTGCCGGCAGCGGTCGTTTCCGACTCTCTGTACGTGGACTCGTGGTCGGATGGTGATCCACGGAACCGATTCAAGTTCGCGCTGGATACGACGGCAGGAACGAAACGGTGGGCGTTCGATGTCGAACGCGAGCTGACCGACCTGTCTTTCGGGAAACAACGGGCGTACGTCGCCGCCGAAGACACTGTGTACGCGCTAGAATAGCCGGAAAGCCGTCCGCCGATGCCGCGTCTACAGCACACCCATCTCGTCTAGCCGCTCGGGCAGGTACGTCTCCGTCACGAAGTCAAGCCCCCGAGACGCGAGCGCCTGCTGCTCGGCCTTCTTGTTGATGTCGAGCTGGAGTTCGATCTGTTCCTCCCAGAAGTCTGTCTGGAACCGCGGGTCCTCCAGTTCGCTCTCCAGGGCGTTGACGTCGGAGTCCGACAGCGGGTCCGTCGGCAGTTCGTACTCGACGATGTCTTCCGGCCGGATGCCGATGAACTGCGCTTCGGGTGTCGCTAAGTACTCCGAGAGGTGTGCGCTCTTGATCGAGCCGTAGGAGACCGACCCGAAGATGCGGTACGACCACGGGTCACCGTCAGTGAACACCGTGACCGGGAGGTCGAGTTCGTCGTGGAGGCGCTTGATGAGCCGCCGGGTCGCTCGCGCTGGCTGACCGCCGAGGTGGACGACCAGCGCGTCGTACTCGTCGTCGAAGCCGTTCTCGACGAGTCGGTCGCGCATCCCACCGGTCTCCACACAGAGGACGAACTTCGCGTCGTTGTCGAGGAACTCGATGGTGTCGGGGTTGTTCGGGATCTGGTAGCCGCCCTGTCCCACGTCGTCCTGACAGTGGATTTCGCGGTCGCCGCGGTTCGTCTGCTCACGGAGGAGGAGCGGTCCCATCACCTTCGCTCCGGATTCTTCCGGGCGCATGTGGAAGTCCTCACGCTTGACGTCGGAAACGATTTCTAAGTCCTCTATGAGGTTGTTCGACTCGTCCTGCGTGTTGAACTGGGCCTCGTCGAGGTCCCAGGACTCTGAAAGGTAGTACAGTTCACGCAGGGTCGATGAGCGGTCTTCTTCCAGTTGCTGTGAGAGGAAATCGATAGTGTAGACGGCTTTCAGGATCTTCTCGGCCCCGGATATCGTCTTGGCTGACCGCGTGGAGTTACGGTCGCCGTACACCCAGACCTGCTCGTCTTCGTCGAAGACGATGTTGGACTTGGTCCGGGTGGGGATGGTCATTGTCGGCACCTCGCCGTCGGCGAACTGGTCGTAGAACTCCGCCGCGAGGTCGATGAGTTGCTCGCGCGCTTCCTCTGTGTCGGGTGTGGTGTCTGAGTCGGTGCTCATATCAGGCGTTCACCGTGAGTTTCTCCTCTTCGATGCCGTCGACCGAGACGGTGAACTCGGCCTCGTCGGTCACGCTGTATTCGAGGACAGCGGTCTCGCCGGCTGCCACTGTCGGGGACCACTTGACGAACCACTCGCCGTCCATCTCGACGACCGATGCGCCGTTGGTGACCTGTGGTTCGGCGGTGACGATATCGGTCAGTTCCACGTCCGCGTTCGTGTCGTCGTTGTTCTCGATGCGGACCCGGACCGTGTCGTCCTCGACCTCGCGCTCGACGAGGACGTTGTTCATGATGCGGGCAAGCGAGTCGTCAATGTGTAGCTCGTCGTTGTCGGTGACTTCGGTGAGCTTTTCGGCCATCTCCGGCAGAATAGTCGCGAGCTTGTCCTGTTTCTCGCGGCGCTGTTGCATCGAGCGGCGCTTGTTCAGGTAACTCTTGAGTTCTCGGGCGGCCTCCCGGATTGCGAGTTCGATTTCGTCTTCCATCTCGGGGACGTTGGCGATGGCGTCCTTGGACTCGCTGGTGAAGGGCACGTTCGTCGAGGCGACGTGAACCATGATGACGGCCGGCCCCTTGGGGATGCCGGAGCCGCCGGGCTGGTCGAGGTTGTAGTTGCGCCAGCGGATGGACTTCACTACGTCCGTCGTCGCACAGGCCCCGCGCTGGTACACCAGCGGGACCCGGTTGGCGAACCGCATCACGTCGACGGTCCCCTCGCTTTCGAGTTCACCGCCGTAGGCGATACCGGCTTCAACGATGAACGGGTCGCCGCCGTGGACCGACGCGTCCCGCGTCGACGCGGCGTAGAAGTCCGCGTCGAACTCCTTCCGGAGTCCTTCCTCGACGAGTTCCGCGCTGATGGGGGAGAGACAGTCCGTCGGCGGCGCGATGATGTCCGTCTCGCGCATCGCCGACAGCAGTTCGCTCGCCGTATCGCGGTCGTCGGCGATGTCGGAGACCTTCGGCGGCTCCTCCGGGACGCCCTCGGCGGCCGTCCAGAGCGCCTCTAGCACGTTCTCGCGGGCCGTTTCACCGAAGGTGGCGTCATCTTGCTCCTCGGTCATGTCGGCCGCGCGGTCGATGTAGCCACGGAGTTCATCGCGGGTCAGCCGGTGGCGGCCGTCGTCGTTGAACTTGTCGGCCAGTCGGCTTGACAGCCCCTCGATTGCGGCGTCGCCTTTGCGTTTTGTCGTCACATCATCGACAAGGGCGTAGAGGTCGCTCGATAAACTGTCGCTGACGGCGTTCCAGGCGGCATCGACGGCGTTCTCCCGAACCGTCGTGCCGAACGTCGTGTCGCCGTCCGCTTCGGCGTCTTCGGCCGCCGAATCGACGATGGATTCGACCTCGTGGTACGCGACCCGGTCGCGGTCGTGGATGGCGTCGGAGACGGCGGCGGCGAACGTCGCAGTGGTTTCAGCACCCTTGTTCGCCACGGCGTCCTCGACAGCGCGCTCGATGTCGGCGTCCTCGTTGACCTTCGGCGGCTGCCAGGCCATGCCGCGGCCGTAGTGCCGGTCGTTGAAGTTCGCGATGACGCTGTCGGCCGTCTTCCCGCCGACGCGGGTAAACTCTTCCTGCATGAAGCCGGATACGGAGTACGAATCCGTCGCTTCGAGCATCTTCAGGAGCGTCCCCAGTTCGACGCCGTGGGGGTGCGGGCGGATCTCTTCTGTCTCGTCTGGGAGTTCGGCGCGTTCGGCGCGCTCGAACTTCAGGGACTCGTCCAGCCCCGGTTCGTCGAACTCGACGCGGGCGTGAGGGTTGACCACAGCGGTGTCCTGAATGTAGTCCCGCAGCGTCGACCGGGCCCGCATGTTGGCCTCCATCTCCAGTTCGATTCGTGTCCCGTGAGGTCGCTCCCACGTTGTCGTCTCGTCGACGCTAATTTCGGGTTCATTGGTGTCCGTGTCGACGATGAGCTCGAAGTACTGTGCCTCGTCCTGACCCTTCGGTCGGGACGTTATCTTTGCGGGCTTGCCGGAAGTCAGCTGCGAGTAGAGCACGGCCGCGGAGATACCGATCCCCTGCTGGCCGCGGTTCTGCTCTCTGGCGTGGAATCGGGAGCCATACAGGAGCTTCCCGAAGATCTTCGGCGCTTGTTCCTTCGTAATCCCGGGGCCGTTGTCCTCGACGACCAGCTTGTAGTAGTCCCCGGACTCCTGAATCTCGACGTAGATATCGGGGAGAATACCGGCTTCCTCGCAGGCGTCGAGCGCGTTGTCGACGGCTTCTTTGACGGCCGTAACGAGCGCCCGGGCCTCCGAGTCGAAGCCCAGCATATGCTTGTTCTTCTCGAAGAACTCGGCGATGGAGATGGCCCGCTGGGATTCGGCCAACTCCTCAGCGATCCCCTCGCCCTCGCCGAGTTGCGACTGATACGAGGTCATTGTCGTGCGGTACGTACCCGCGTCGGGGTTAAAAGGTAATCGCCACCGGAGTGAAAGTAAACCCTACCTCCAAAACCGCAGTCCCGCGCGCGTGCGGGAGCTTTATACGTTCCCCTCTATTAGGACGGGTAAGTTCCTATGTCAGGAGAGTCTGATGAGTACGGCGCAAAGTCGATCCAGACCCTCGAAGGGCTGGAAGCCGTCCAGAAGCGGCCCGCGATGTATATCGGGTCGACGGACGCTCGTGGCCTCCACCATCTTGTCTATGAGGTGGTCGACAACGCGATCGACGAGGCGCTCGCCGGCTACTGTGACAACATCGACGTAACGATTCACGACGACGGCTCCGTCTCTGTCAGCGATGACGGACGGGGAATCCCCGTCGATACCCACGAAGAGCACGGCCGCCCGGCCGTTGAGGTCGTGATGACGATCCTCCACGCGGGTGGGAAATTCGACAACAAATCCTACCAGGTTTCCGGTGGTCTCCACGGGGTCGGGGTGAGCGTGGTCAACGCGCTCTCGAAGTGGCTCGAAGTCGAAGTCAGGCGCGACGGCGCGCTCTGGAAGCAGCGCTTCGACCACGGCAAACCGGAGTACGACCTGAAGAAGGTCCGCGACCTCGAACCCGACGAAGAGACCGGAACGACGGTCCGGTTCTGGCCCGACGACGAGATCTTCGAGACCGGCGAGTTCAAGTTCTCGACGCTATCGTCCAGACTGCGCGAACTCGCCTTCCTCAACTCCGGTGTCGCCATCTCTATCGACGATGAGCGCGACGGCGACACGGAGACGTTCGCCTACGACGGCGGCATCCGTGAGTTCGTCGAGTACCTGAACGAGACCAAGGACCCGCTCCACCGGGATATCATCTACTTCGAGGACAAGGAGGAAATCGCGGAGGGGCCGGTTCAGGTCGAGATTGCCATGCAGGGGACCGACGACCTGCAGGGCTCGATCCATGCTTTCGCCAATAACATTAACACACGCGAGGGCGGGACACACCTCACAGGATTCAAGACATCACTTACACGGGTCATCAACGATTATGCGACCGACAATAATCTGCTGAAAGATCTGGACGATACACTCAAAGGCGACGACATCCGCGAAGGGCTGACGGCCGTCATTTCTATCAAACATCCCGACCCGCAGTTCGAGGGTCAGACCAAGACGAAACTCGGTAACAGCGAGGTCCGTGGCATCGTCGAATCGGCGATGCACGACGGGCTGGCGACCTTCTTCGAGGAGAACCCCGATACGGCCGAGGCCATCGTCGGAAAAGCTGTCGAAGCCGCGAAAGCACGGAAAGCCGCACAGAAGGCCGAGGAGCTTACCCGGCGGAAGTCAGCGCTCGACTCGACCGCACTGCCCGGAAAGCTGGCCGACTGCCAGACGCGAGACCCCGAGAAAGCAGAACTGTTCATCGCCGAGGGTGACTCCGCGGGCGGTAGTGCCAAACAGGGCCGCAACCCGGATTTCCAGGCCATCCTCCCCATCAAGGGGAAGATCCTGAACGTCGAGAAACACCGGCTGGACCGGATTCTGGAGAACAACGAGATACGGAACCTCATCACCGCGCTGGGAACCGGTATCGGCGACGAGTTCGATATTGAGGACCTGCGCTACGAGAAGATCATCCTGATGACCGACGCAGATGTCGATGGGGCACACATCCGGACGCTCCTGTTGACGCTGTTCTACCGGCACATGAAGCCGCTGCTGGAAGCAGGCTACGTCTACGCTTCCCAGCCGCCGCTGTACCGGATTCGCTACCGCGGAGACACCTACGACGCGATGACGGACGCGGAGCGCGACAAAATCATCGAAGAGAAGTGTAACGGGAACCCCACTCAGGTTCAGCGGTTCAAGGGCCTCGGTGAGATGAACCCCGATCAGCTCTGGGAGACGACGATGAATCCCGACAATCGGATCCTCAAACAGATTACTATCGAGGACGCCGCGGCCGCCGACAAGATGTTCAACATCTTGATGGGCGACGCCGTCGAACCACGCAAGGAATTCATCAAGGAGCATTCGCCTGAAGCGGAGTGGGTCGACATATGAGTTCCGACATCACGGACGATGCGAACGCGCCGGCAGAACAGATCAAGCATGTCCGCATCGAGGACGAGATGGAGCAGTCCTACATCGACTACGCGATGTCAGTCATCGCGGGACGGGCGCTCCCAGACGTTCGGGATGGTCTCAAACCTGTTCATCGGCGCATCCTCTATGCGATGCACGAGATGGGTGTCTCCTCGAACACCGCTCATCGGAAGTCCTCCTCGATTGTCGGCGACACGATGGGTGACTACCACCCGCACGGCGACTCGGCCATCTACGACACGCTCGTTCGGATGGCACAGGACTTCTCGATGCGGTATCCGCTGATCGACGGGCAGGGGAACTTCGGCTCGATGGACGGCGACCCGGCGGCCGCCATGCGGTACACGGAAGCACGGATGGCCCCTATCGCCGAGGAACTGCTCGAAGACATCGAGAAAGACACTGTCGACTTCTCCAGTAACTACGACGACCGACTGCAGGAACCCGACGTACTGCCGTCGAAGGTGCCAAATCTTCTGTTGAACGGGTCTTCCGGGATTGCTGTCGGCATGTCGACCAACATCCCGCCGCACAACCTCGGCGAACTGGTCAACGCGACGGTCCACCTGCTCGAAAACCCCGACTGTACGGTCGAAGATCTGATGGAGCACGTCAAAGGGCCGGACTTCCCGACCGGCGGCAACATCGTCGGCCGCGACGCCATCTACTCAGCGTATGCGACCGGGCGCGGCCGCTTGCGGGTTCGCGCCGAGTACGAGGTCGACCCAGAGGAGGGCCGCATCATCATCAGCGAACTCCCCTATCAGGAGAACAAGGCCCGCGTCGTCGAACGCATCGCTGACGACGTGAACGAGGGGAAAATCGAGGGCATCTCGGACCTCCGTGACGAGTCCGACCGCAACGGCGTCCGTATCGTCATCGAACTCAAGCGCGGGGCGAACGTCGACGTGGTCGAGAACCGCCTGCTCGACCACCACCTCGAATCCACGTTCGGCGTCATCAACCTCGCGCTGGTCGATGGCCAGCCGAAGGTCCTCTCCCTGAAGGAGAGCCTCCAGCACTACATCGACCACCGCCGCGAGGTCGTCCGCCGTCGCTCCGAGTACGACCTCGCCGAAGCCGAGGACCGCGCCCATATCCTCGAAGGTCGGCTGAAGGCGCTCGAAAACGTTGAGGACGTAGTCGAACTCATCCGTAACAGCGAGGACCGAGATGCCGCTCGAACCGGGCTGCAGGAGTCCTTCGAGTTCTCAGAGGATCAGGCTGCCCACATTGTCCGGATGCAGCTCGGCTCGCTCACCTCGATGGAAGCAGCCGAAATCGAAGACGAGTACGAGGACGTGCAGAGCACGATCGACTACCTCGAATCCGTCCTCAACAGCCGCGAAAAGCTCGACAGCGTCATCGCCGACGAACTTCAGGAAGTCAAGGACGACTACGACGACGACCGCCGGACGAGCATCATCGAGGACGAAGGGCAGGTCACTCACGAGGACCTCATCCCCGAAGAAGACTGCGTCGTCGTCATCACCGAGGACGACTATATCAAGCGGATGCCGGTCGAGAACTTCGACCCGCAGAACCGCGGCGGCAAGGGGATCATCGGCGCCGACCCCAAGGAGAACGACCGCGTCTCGAAGGTCTTCCGGGCCAACAGCCACGACTACCTGCTCTGTTTCACCAATCAGGGGCAGGTCTACCGGCTCAAGACCTACGAGATTCCGGAGATGTCCCGCACCGCACGGGGCAAGTCCGCAATCAACCTCATCGACCTGGACGACGGCGAGGAACTGACCGCCGTCGTCTCAACCGACGAGTTCGGCGACGACGAGTGCATCACGATGGTGACCCGGAACGGCTACGTCAAGCGGACCTGCTGTTCGGAGTTCGAGAACATCCTCTCGACGGGTATCATCGCGGCCAAACTCGAAGACGGCGACGAACTCATCGATGTGGACGTCACCAACGGCAATGGCGACCTCGTCATTGCCACGGAGGCCGGCATGACCATCCGCTTCAGCGAGAGCGAAGTCAGCGAGATGGGCCGGTCCGCACGCGGTGTCAACGGCATCAAACTGCAGGGCGACGACAAGGTCGCGGCGATGGTCGCCACTGACGACGACGATCCCCGGTCGCTGTTGACCGTCACGGAACACGGCTTCGGGAAGCGGACCAAACTCGACGAGTACCGCACTCAGTCCCGCTACGGCAAGGGCCTCATCGACATCAAGACCGACGACCGCAACGGTCGCGTGTCGACCGCCAAGGCGGTCACCGACGAGGACCACCTTGTCATCATGTCTGAACAGGGCCAGATCATGCGCATCCGCGCCGGCGACGTGTCCCAGGTCGGTCGGAACACAAAGGGTGTGACGATTATGGGACTCGAAGACGACGACCGCGTGGCAAGTGTGACAGTTGTGCCGGCAGAAACCGAATAGCAGCCGCGAACGAAGCGAGCGGCCTTTTTCGCCACCGAAAGACTCGTTCAGCTCGTCTTTCGAGCCTTGCTTCGCGCTGCTCAGCAAGACCACGTTTTTGCCGCGAATTGTGGCCTCCGGCCACCCGAGCGGGAAAAAGGTGGAAGCGGGGTGACGATTATGGGCTCGAAGAGGATGACCGTGTGGCAAGTGTGACAGTCGTGCCAACCGTCACTGAAGAATAAGGCCCGATTCCCGGTCGCGCGGTTTAGATTGCCTTCTTGCCGTCTAAACAGTCACAGTACGCGCTTGCCGAAGGCACTGGCAACGAGTTCACAGGCCAGTTCGGCAGTGCGGTTGTGCTCGTCGAGAATCGGGTTCACCTCGACCAGTTCCATCGAGCGCAGCTGGTCGTGCTGTTCGGCGACGTACTCCATCGCGATGTGGGCCTCGCGGTAGGAGACACCGCCACGAACCGGCGTCCCGACGCCGGGGGCTTCCGTCGGGTCGAGCCAGTCGAGGTCGAGCGAGACGTGTATCCCGTCCGTCCCATCAGTGGCGATTTCCAGTGCCTCGTCGACGACCTCCGGTGCGCTCCGGGCATCGATATCAGACATCGTGTATGCCGTGATGTCGCTTTCTTCGATCAGCCGGCGTTCCTCGTCGTCCACGTCTCGAAGCCCGACGATGACGATGTTTTCCTCGCTCACTGCCGGCGTGTGCGCCCACTCGTGGTTCGAAAACTCACCGAGACCGAGGACGGCCGCCAGCGACATCCCGTGGATGTTCCCGCTGGGTGTGGTCTCCGGTGTGTTGAAATCGCCGTGCGCATCGAACCAGATGACGCCCAGTTCCTCGTCCTCGCGGGCCGCACCGGAAATGGTACCGATGCCGATAGAGTGGTCGCCGCCCAGAACGAGCGGGAACCGTCCCTCCCGCAGGGTCGCATCGACCGCCGTCGTCACGTCCTCACAGACCTCTTTTGTCTCTCTGAAGAACTTCGCGCGCCCGCTTTCCAGCCCACCGGCATCGGGGTCGCGCTCCTCCGGTCGTGGCACGGCGATGTCGCCGCCGTCGATGCAGTCGATACCAATATCCGACAACTGGTCGGCGAGGCCGCCGTACCGTATCGCTGATGGTCCCATGTCGACGCCGCGCCGGTCAGCGCCGAGGTCCATCGGCACGCCGAGCACGCGAACCTGTTGTTCCATACTATCGCCTCCACGGGCGGCGAATAAAGACCCAGCGTTGGGACGACGACCGTCACCAGTTCCCTACGTATACGGCGCACAGACCAGCTCGATGCCCTCTTCGAAGCTGATCTCCGGTTCCCAGCCTGTCGCCTCGTGCATCTTCGAGAAGTCGGCACAGGTGTCGTGGACGTACACGTCCTCGGGGATCGGATTCTCCACGTACTCCGGCTCGATGTCCGTCCCAAGCTCGTCGTTCAGCATCTCGACGACAGTGTTGAAGTCGTAGGCCTCGCCGGTACCGAGGTTGTACACGTCGTTTAGCTCGTGCTCGGCGGCCAGGACGAGCCCACGGACGATGTCGTCGACGTGGGTGAAATCGCGAGTCTGCTCGCCGTCACCGTATAGTTTCGGTGCGTCGCCGCTGGCAAGGTCGTCGGCGAACTGGGCGATGACGTTGGCGTATTCGCCCTTGTGTTCCTCTGCGCCACCGTAGCCCTGATACACCGAGAAGAAGCGCATCCCGGCCAGTGTGAGGTCGTAGTGGTTCTGGAAGTACTCCGCGTACGTCTCTCGGGCCATCTTCGATGCCTCGTAGCCGGTGTTGACCGTCACGTCCATGTCTTCCGGCGAAGGCTCCGTCCGACTGCCGTAGATGGAGGACGTCGAGGCGTAGACGACGGTGTCACAGCCGTCGTCCCGGGCCTGCTCGACCGTGTTGACGAACCCCTCGACGTTCACGCGAGCGCCGTGGGTCGGGTTGTCCTCGTGCATCGCGTAGGAGGAGAGCGCTGCGAGGTGGAACACAACGTCCACATCGGTCGGCAGGTCGTCGTCAAGGACGCTCTGTTCGACGTACTCTACGTCTTCTGATACGTTCTCAGGCGTGCCAAGATAGCCGTCATCTAGGGCGACGACATCGTTGTTCTCGGCCAGTTTGTTCGCGAGGTTTGCCCCGATGAACCCCCCACCGCCGGTCACCAGAACGCGCTGATTTTCCATATCTGTGTCAGGTCAGCGCTGGAATAAAGTACTAACGTTTTCCGCGATTCTAAGACGGTTCCAGACGGTTTACCGTCGCATTTAAGGACGGCTGTACCGAACAGGGCATTATGTCATCTATCGAACTGACACCCAGTCAAAAGAACATTCTGCAGGAACTGGTAAATCTCTATCGGGAAAGTGAAAGCGCTGTCAAAGGCGAGGACATTGCCGAGAAAGTCGACCGGAACCCCGGCACGATTCGAAACCAGATGCAGAGCCTCAAAGCCCTGCAGCTAGTCGAGGGCGTCCCCGGCCCCAAAGGCGGGTACAAGCCCACCGCCAACGCCTACGACGCGCTCCAGATTCAGGACATGGACCAGGCCGCGGAAGTCCCACTGCGACACAACGGCGAGCTTGTCGAACACTCGAACGTCGAGGAGATCGACCTGACCAGCGTCCACCACCCCGAAGAGTGCCGCGCGGAGATTCAGTTGCAGGGCACGATGTCCGAATTCCACGAGGGCGACTCGGTGACAGTCGGACCGACACCGCTGTCAAAGCTCCAGATTATCGGGACCCTCGAAGGCAAGGACGACACCAACAACAAGCTCATCCTCGCTATCGACGATATGCGGGCACCGGCGGGCGAGCCGGAACACTAGTACGTCTCACTGGTCTTTTGAATTGTTTTTTGCGGTCACCGGGGCCGCATCGTACCGCTCTGACGATGAGCAGCGCTGGGGAATTGTTCCCCCGCTGAGAGGGATTTCAAAGGGTTTGTATCAGTCGGTTGCGGAATCTCCGATATGACAGAGAACGTAGTGGTGCTCGGTTCGGGGTATGCCGGCGCGGGGGCAATAAAGAGTTTCGAGGACGAGTTAGATGGCCAGACTGACGTTGATGTCACCTGGATCTCTGAGACGGACTATCATCTGGTCTTGCACGAGTCCCACCGTTGCATCCGGGACCCGAGCGTGCAGGAGAATATCGCCATCCCCGTCCACGAAATCAAGCAGCCCTCGACCAACTTCATTCAGGACGAGGTTGTTGGTATCGACACCGACGCCCAAGAGGTGGACCTTGCGGACTCCGACACCGTCGAGTACGACTACCTGCTCGTTGGGCTGGGCTCCCAGACCGCCTTCTTCGGCATTGAGGGCCTCAAAGAGTACGCCCTGACGCTCAAGAGTCTCGACGACGCGCTTGAAATCCACGACAAGGTTCAGCAAGCGGCCCGCGAAGCCTCCACAAACGACCCCGCACAGGTCGTCATCGGCGGCGCTGGCCTCTCCGGCATTCAGACCGCCGGCGAGGTCGCCGAGTTCCGCGACGAACACAACGCACCTATCGACATCCATCTCGTCGAAGGTCTCGACCAGGTCCTGCCCAACAGCGACCCGGAACTCCAGGGCGCCCTGCGCAAGCGACTGGAGGCCGCCGACGTGAACATCAAATGCGGCGAGTTCATCGGCGAAGTCGACGAAGAGACGGTCTACATCGGCGACGAGGACGAACTGGACTACGACGTGCTGGTCTGGACGGGCGGCATCACCGGCCGCGATTGCATGCAAGAGGTCGATCTGGACAAGGACGAGCGCAACCACCGCGTCCACGCAGAAGGGAGCTTCCAGACCGATGACGAACACGTCTTCGCAATCGGCGACTCGGCGCTGATTGACCAGCCGGGCGACCAGCCCGCCCCGCCGACCGCCCAAGCCGCCTGGCAGGCCGCCGAAGTCGCCGGCGAAAACCTCGCTCGCGCCGTGCGAGGCCAGCCACTGAAGACCTGGACCCACAAGGACAAGGGCACGGTCGTTTCGGTCGGCGAGAAAGCCGTCGCCCACGACGTGGTGAATATGCCTATCGAGACGTTCGGCGGGATGCCCGCAAAACTGCTGAAGAAAGCGATTGCCGCCCGCTGGATTAACGATATGACCGGTGTCGGTCGGGCCGCCAAGGCCTGGCCCGACATGTAGCGAGTACCTTTTTACTGCAGGGGGTTTTCCTCGCGCCTCCGGCGCTGCGGGAACCCCCCTTTGCAAAAATCTACGCTAAAAACGACCTTCTCGCTCCCGCTGGTCGCGAGAAGTGAAACCGCTCGCCACTGGCGAGCGGTATGCTGTCTCCTACCGCTCCGCGACTGCACAGCGTCCGCTACCGCACTACTTCTATACTGCAACAGCGGCCGCTCGCGGCTATCGGGTGTCGAGAAGCCTAGCGGTCGATAGACAGGCCAGCGTGCCACCCGTCGGCGTCGGCTTCCTCGACAGCCGCGTCCATCTCCGCCAGATACGAAACGGCGAGGCTGGCACATTTGGCCGCTTTGCGCTCTCCTTCGGTGCGGAACTCGCCGGTAACGCGGTTGGCGTACACCGTACAGACAGCGCCGGCCCGCAGGCCGTACAGGTTCGCGAGCGTGAGGATTGTGGCGGCCTCCATCTCGAAGTTGAGGACGCCGGCTTCCTGAAGGGCCGCGATGCGTTCGTCGCTGCCGCTGGCCTCGAAGTCCTCGAATCCGGGGCGTGACTGCCCGGCGTAGAAACTATCGGTCGAGCAGGTGACGCCGAGGTGGTAGTCGTAGCCGAGTTCCTCGGCGGCGGCGATGAGCGCCGAAACGATCCGATGGTCGGCGCTGGCGGGGTAATCCTCGCGGACGTACTCCTTGCTGGTCCCCTCCTGTCGCACCGCGCCGGTCGTGATGACGAGGTCGCCGATGCTGGCTTCCTCCTGAATTGCGCCACAGGAGCCGACCCGAATAAAGGAGTCAGCGCCGACGCGGGCCAGTTCTTCGAGCGCGATAGCGGCCGATGGACCGCCGATACCGGTCGAGGTCACGGAGATTGGCGTGCCGTCGTGATTGCCCGTTGCCGTGCGGTACTCGCGGTGTTCGGCCACGATGTCGTGGTCGTCCCAGTAGTCGACGACCTTTTCCACACGCTCTGGATTCCCCGGCAGCAGAACGCTGTCGGCCACGTCGTCCGCGCCTACTTCCAGATGGTACTGTACGTCGTCATTCGGGTCTTCACTATCGCTTGTCATTTGTCGAGATGGTCGCTGGTGATTGTCGTCGGCAGGAGCTCCCCGAGCTCGTACACCGTCGGCTCGTCGCCGTCGGTGATGATTTCGAACGACTCGTCACAGAACTCGCTGAACGTCTGTCGGCACATCCCACAGGGAGTGACGCCGTCGCGCTTGCCAGAGGTGACAGCGACGCGTTCGAACGACTGGTGCCCGTCGCTGACAGCCGCACCAATGGCCACTTCTTCGGCGTGCAAGCTGTTGCTGTAGTTGGCGTTCTCGATGTTACAGCCGGTGTAGACGGTACCGTCGCTCGTTTCCAGCGCCGCGCCAACGGTGTACTCCGAGTATGGCGCGTACGCCTCGTCGATGGCGTCTCTCGCTGCGTCGAGGAGGTCCTCCATGCACTGGGCGTCGAAGGGCCGTGTAGAAATTCTATCGGTCTCGGTAGCAGTCGGTGCTCGGACGTCAGGCGTCGGCGGCACTGACGGCCGCGACGGCGTCGCGGACCGCCTGTGTGGTGTCGGCGACCAGCGCGTCGATATCGTCGCTCTCTGCGTACACCCGGACGTACGGCTCGGTGCCACTCGGCCGGACGAGCGTCCACGACCCGTCATCGAAGGAGAGCCGGACGCCGTACTCCGTCGAGACGTCGGCCTCGGGGAACGCGTCCGGCAGGTCGGATTCCAGTCGCTCCATCGTCTCGGCTTTGGCGTCGTCGGGGCACTCCACACTCACCTTTTCGTAGGGTCGCTCGGAGATGACGGCCCGCCTGTCGCCCACGCTCTCCCCGGCAAACAGGCGCGTCAGCACGGCCGCGCTGGCAACGCCGTCGATCCAGCCGCCGAAGGCGGTGTGGATGTGTTTCCATGGTTCTGCGGCGAAGACAACCTCGGTTTCGTCGGTCGCGCCCGCCCGAACATCGGCGATTCCGACGTGGAGCGAGCCAAGGTGGATGCGTTCGACGCGGCCGCCCGCGGCCTCGACCCGTTCGTCGATGCGACCGGAGGCGTTAGGCGTCGTTACGACCACGGGGTCCGAAACGTCCGCGGCACGCGTGTAGTGTTCGGCCAGCATCGCGAGTATCGTATCCTCGTGGATGACATCGCCGTCGGCGTCGACGACGACGATGCGGTCGGCGTCGCCGTCGTGGCCGAACCCGAAGTCGGCGTCAGATTCGGCGACGAACTCGCGGAAATCGGCCAGTGTCTCCGGCGTCGGCTTGCTCTCGCGGCCGGGGAAGGTCCCGTCGACGTTCGCCTCCGTCGCGAGTACGTCGGCACCCAGTTCCCGGAGGACCTGTGGCGTCGCCACGCTGGCCATCCCGTTCCCGCAGTCAACGGCGACTGTCAGCCCCGACGGGTCGCCACCGAGCGACTCGGCGTAGTCGGCGACAGCGCCTCGATACTCGTCGAGGTAGTCAACCGACTCCGTGTCGCCCCAGCCGTTCCAGGCCGTCGGTGTCGAGCCGTCCTCGATTCGGCCTTCGATGCGCGTCTCGTCGTTATCGCCGTACTCGGTGCCGTCCGCAAACAGCTTGATGCCGTTGTCGGTCGGTGGGTTGTGGCTCGCGGTAATCATCACGCCGTGGCGGCCCTGCGAGGCGTATGCCAGCGTCGGCGTCGGTACGCGGCCGATTCTGACGACACGCGCGCCAGCGCTTTGTAGTCCCGCAGCCATCGCATCAGCGAGCGCTGGCGACGTTACACGCCCGTCGTACCCCAGCACGAACGTCTCGCCGTCTCGGCCAGTCGCCTGTCCAACTCGCAGTGCAAGGTCCGGCGTCACCTTCGATACGACATCACCGCGGATTCCCGCGGTCCCGAACAGTTCCATACCGGCGATGCGGAAGCCGACCGTATAATTCTCTCGTTCGGTCCTCACTTCTTCCCGATAAGGAATGTGTCGCCCTTGCCGTCACGGATGACTCGCTTGGTCACAGCAAAGCCGTGTCCCTCCAGTCGACTCCGGATGCCAGCAATGGAGTGGCCGTTGGTCTCGAGTCGGTTTCCGTGGACTTCACAGTACACGAGTCGGCACGAGGGCTGGTCGAGCGTTGCCGACAGACCATTGAGAACAGCGCCCTCCGTCCCTTCGACATCGATTTTGATCGCAGTCGGTGTCGGCAGTTGGTTGTCGGCGATGAACTCGTCGCCGTGTCGCTTGCTAATTGTGATTGTCTCGTGTTCTGTCGCTGTCGTCACCAGCGAATGCCCGGCTGAACCGACCTTTTCGAGCGTAATGGAGAGTTCGGCTTCACCGTCCTCATCGACTAGCGCGTGTTCGAATAGCGAAATATCGGCGCGGTTGTGTTGCATATTCTGTCGCAACCGCTCGGCGTTGTCGGGGTGTGGTTCGAATGCGATGACCGGATTGTCGGTCACCTCCGATGCCAGACAGGCATACAGACCGATATTAGCCCCGATATCGTAGAACACGTCGTCGGGCCGGAGTTCCTCCAGCAGATCAGCGAGTACCGGCCGTTCGTCTATCTTCCAGAGGTCAGTAAACTCATTGTAGGTTGGTATCAGGAACTCTGTGCTGACATCACCGACTGTGACCGTGTATGTATCGCCAGCAAGGCGGTACGAGACTTCACGATACTGGTTGTAACACCGGTTGAGTAGCGGTTTGAATCCGGTCTGGGATGCAAGCTGAACGACGGCGTCTGAAGATATCATTTAGATAAGTTATTCAGACCAACTATCTATACTTGTCGTTTCATGGTCACATTACACGGTTGCGTATATCTACAGCTTAGACAGAGTGCGCCAGTCGTCGCCTCGTAGTCTCTCACTGCGGCGGAACAAAGCCGACCTCGGCACGAAAAACGTCTGGGCCGAGACCCGACCGCAACGATTGTTTCGTGTGGCTACAGCAGTTCGTCGAAGTCGTAGCCGTTGATGTCGACGCCGTCAGCGGTGACATCAGCGAGGTAGATCCCGTTACCGGAGCCGGTGTCACGCTCGGCAGCAGCCTTGATGGAGGCAGCAGCGACTTCTTTGGCCTCGTCGTTGGTCATGTCTTCCTCGTAGCGGTCTTCGAGGGTCCCGTACGCGACGGTGAGCCCGGAGCCGGTTACAGTGTAGTCGTCTTTCATGACGCCGCCGGCCGGATCGATGGAGTAGACGTGGTGGCCGTCGTCGTCGACGCCGCCGAGGATGGGGTTGATAGCGAAGAAGGGACCGCCGCGGGCGAAGTTACCGGCCAGCGTCGAGAGGGCTTTCATGCTGATGTCCTCACCGCGTCGGGCTTCGTAGAGATTGACCTCCGCCCGAAGCGTCCGGATGAACGACTGTGCGCCGCCGACACTCCCGACAAGGGTGAGCGCCGCCGTGGGGTGAATCTGCTCGACCTTCTGGACGTTCTTGTTCGAGACGAAGCGACCGCCGAGCGAAGCGCGCATATCCGTCGCGATGACGACGCCTTCGGACGTGCTGATACCGATAGTGGTCGTCCCGGTCTTGTTCACCTTCTCCGAATCCTGTGCGGACTGTTCGGGGAGTTCGCCGACTTCGGGCGCGTACGGGTCGCTCTGGAACTCGTCAGCAGCCTGGGGTCCAGAAAGGTCCGGCCCCGGAGTCATATCTCGCATTACTGTAGGGTACTAGTCGGGCGCTGATAAAACCTCTTTTCCTGGTGAACCTGACCGCCACCACTGCGGGCATTTAGCCGGCTGGTCCGTCTTACGCGCTCGCCTGATCGTAGGCCTCGTTGAGTCCCGACACGGCCCGGTCCATCGGCAGCCGGAGTCCGAACTGCTCTGTGAGCATTGCCACCGGCAGCAGCATGATGCCCAGCAGCAGGGTGAGTTGATACAATGCGAACAGCGTTGCGGTGTACAGTCGAGCTACCATCTTCCTCGGTCATTCCAGAGTGAGTCTGGTATATAAGTCTTGTCGCCACATTTCAGTTCAGCATCATCGATTGTGATGAACTAATGGGCCGCTGTCTTGCGGTTTGCTGAGACACCTGAGAAACCAGACCATTACCCGAAGGACTTCCCGATCAGACATAATGGGGGTATGAGTCAGATGGCTGGTTCGCATAAGTTATAGAGATAGTAATGGTGACGTGCGCAACAAAGGCGAATCAAAACTATCGAATAGTCGGACCACGAGAGTTCGTGTATGAACTACCTCGTGGCGATGGAAGCAGCCTGGCTGGTTCGTGACGTAGACGACATAGACGACGCTATCGGTGTCGCAGTGAGCGAAGCGGGGAAGCGACTCAACGAAGCCGAGATGGACTACGTTGAGGTCGAAGTCGGTGCGACCGGCTGCCCGGCCTGTGGCGAACCGTTCGACTCGGCGTTTATCGCGGCCGACACGGCGCTCGTCGGACTGGTACTCGAAATGGATGTGTTCAACGCCGAATCCCCCGAGCACGCCCAGCGGATCGCCAAGAGCGAAATCGGCGGCGCACTGCGGGACGTCCCGCTGAAAGTCGTCGAGGTCTTCGAGACCGAAGCCGACGAGGACGAAGCCGAAGCCGAGGCGTAATCGGCGCTTCACTTGGTTCGCCCGCCGCAGCAGCCGTGGGCTTTTTATATTACCTCTGGTAATTAGCGGATATGGACTTACCGACGCCACAGGACCTGCGGGAGCGCCGCAACGAACTTGGGCTGACCCAGAGCGAACTGGCGGAGCGGGCTGACGTCTCTCAGCCCCTTATCGCTCGTATCGAAGGTGGTGACGTGGACCCGCGGCTGTCGACACTCCGTCGGATCGTGACTGCACTGGAGGAGGCCGAAGGCGGCATCATCAAGGCCCGCGACCTGATGAACTCTCCCGTTGTTGGCGTCGCGCCCGACGATTCCGTCCACCAGACGAAGGCCGTGATGGACGAGAAAGGGTACTCGCAGGTCCCCGTCATCCGAGACGGGGCACCACAGGGGCTCATCGGCAACTCCGACATCCGCCAGCGGCCCGAAGAAAATGTGGGCGACCTTCCAGTGGCTGAAGTGATGAACGAGTCGATCGCGACCGTCGAACCCGACGCACCCATCGACGAAGTCGACGCTTACCTGAACCACAATGCCGCTGTGATGGTTGTTGAAGACGGGGAAACTATCGGTGTCATAACTGAAGCGGACATCGCGCGTACGGTCAGCTAACTCTAATTCTCAGAAGCGCGAACTGCGATAGTGGCCGCGTACTACCCGTAGGAGGGGCTTAATACTGAAAACAGTGTCAGGGGTATATGTCTATTCTCACTAATGAAAGACCTACTCACATGCCCAATCCCAGCGACCCACTGTATGCCGAACTCGAAAAGGCACTTGAGAACGCCGAAAGCGAGGCGGCCAGATACCACATCCGGCAGGCGCTCCAGATACGGATCGCGGAGGAGACAGCCGGCAAAGACATCCTGTCCGCCTGATCCTGCCTGACCGGATTCTGTCAGCGCTCCCAATCACTTACTCGGTGAGTTCGAGATTTCGGATCGCGACTGCCTCGTCCCCGCTAGCCACTTCACCGATCACGCGAGCGTCCTCGCTGTCGGCGACGATCTCGTCAGCGTCGGCTTCGGGGACCGCAGCGACGAATCCAGTGCCCATGTTGAACGTCCGGTGCATCTCTTCGTCAGAGACCTCGCCTTCCGCCTGAACGAACTCGAAGACGGGCTGGGCCTCGAAGGGGTCCGTGATCTCGTACCGGTGACTCCCCATCCGCGTGAGGTTGGTCCAGCCGCCGCCAGTGACGTGTGCGGCCGCGTGCGCCTCACTGGCTCGGAGCGGCTCAAGCACCTCGCTGTAGATCCGGGTCGGCGTCAGCAGTTCCTCGGCGATGGTCCTGTCGGGGTTCGGCGGGAACGGGTCAGTGTACTCGTGGTCCTGCGTGACCGCCTCGCGCGCGAGCGTGAGCCCGTTGGAGTGAATCCCAGAGGACGGCCAGCCGACGATGGCGTCACCGGGTTCGGCCTCGCCGGGGAAGACAGCGTCTTTCGGTGCCAGTCCGGCACAGGTCCCGGCGATGTCCAGCCCCTTGATGACATCCGGCATTACGGCGGTTTCGCCGCCGACGAGCGCCACGCCGGCCCGCTCGGCTCCCGTTCGGAGCCCCGCACCGATGTCCTCGCTCGTCTCCTCGTCGGGCGTTTCGACTGCGAGGTAATCAACGAAGGCGACCGGCTCGACACCAGTCGCGATGAGGTCGTTGGCGTTCATCGCGATGCAGTCGATGCCGATAGTCGAGTAGTCGTCGACAGCCTCGGCGACGAGGAGTTTGGTGCCGACGCCGTCCGTTGCGAGCGCGAGGTACTGGTCGCCGATGTCGACAAGGCCCGCGTAGTCGCCCTCGAATTCGCCGGCCGCGCCGATGAGCGCCTTCGTCGCCGCCTCGCTGGCGTCGATATCCACACCGGTTTCTGCGTAGGTCAGTCCCTCCTCGCTGTCGGCGTCGTCAGCCTCGGACTCACTGTCGGTCATACCCGAGAGCGTGCGTGGCGGGGGCAAAAGAGCGTCGTTCCGGCGCAGGAAACGGTGTTTGATAAAAAGAACAAGTGTGTGAACAGCCAGAAAGCCCCCGTTCTCTTGACTCCCGCGGCTCGCTGCGCTCCAGTAGGTGCTTGCGTCGCCGAGGTTCGCCAAGAAAACGGCCCCTTTCAGCCCCACCCATACTGGATGACCAACCGGCTATGGGTTGGGCTCAAGTACCGTCTTCAGTCAGGGCATCTGAGGGAGGAACAGCAATCCGATTATCGCGAGCAGAATCGATGGCACCGCGACGGCGAGAAACACCGGCGTGCTCCATTTTCGGACCGTTCGGCCGTCAAGCGGGCCGAAGGGCAGCATGTTGAAGCCGGCGAGCAGGAGATTGATCTGCAGGCCCATCCGGGCGACTTCCCAGAGGAAGCCACCCGTGCCCGACAGCAGTGCCGCGACGAACGGGACGAGGAACACAACAGCCAGCGCGAGGTTCGTCACCGGTCCGGCGACGGCAATGAGACCGTGTTGCTTCGCCGTGAGGCGGCCGCGGTGAACGACTGCCCCCGGTGCGGCAAACAGGAAGCCGACGAGGCCACCCAGGACTGCGAATCCGAGCATCCGGTAATCGGCCTTAAACGCGGCAATCTGACCAAAGCGGACAGCAACGACCTTGTGAGCCAGTTCGTGCAATAGAAAACCAACGCCAACCGTCAGCAGGCTGACCGCGAATGTGCTGGCGATTTCGGCACCCGAGAGGCCGCCGAACTGGCCGAAAACGATGCGGCGGAACTGTCGTTCGAGGAAGAACGTAAACGCCAGTCCGAGTGCAAGCCAGGCGACGAGGAGGTCCCGGAGTTCGCGCTGGCTGAAGCTGAGGCCACCGATAGTTCGCTCCGTGGTGGTTCGCTGTCGGCGACCCGCCATTAGAGGAACCCCAGAAGTATTTGTGTTCCTTCGTCGACACCCTGCCAGAGCAGGCGCGAGACGCCCTGCATCCCGCCGATGTCCGACGAGATGTATGGGATCAACACCGGGAACACGACGTAGGAGGCGATTGCGCTGCCGACGTTCGTCAGCGCGACGACGAGGATCAACCGAAACAGCGGTACCGC
Organism: Haloarcula sp. CBA1127; assembly: GCF_001485575.1. Classification (NCBI taxonomy): domain Archaea; kingdom Methanobacteriati; phylum Methanobacteriota; class Halobacteria; order Halobacteriales; family Haloarculaceae; genus Haloarcula; species Haloarcula sp. CBA1127. Next base: position 2,515,982 of record NZ_BCNB01000006.1, on the reverse strand, counting down.
ACGCATCCGGCTGACAAGGTCCATCACCGGTGATTCCTGGTCGTTGAGTATCTCATTGAGCGTCGCGATATCGCTGATATTGACGGAGATGTACCGTAGTTCGACGTAGCCCGCGAACCAGCCGGCCGCGAGCAGCGGAAACAGGCTCGTCAGCCAGCCGAACGCGCCGGCGGCGGCCGCACTTGACCAGTGTGCGCCGGCCACCTTCGCCAGCCCACCGGCCAGCACGGCGTTGACGGCGACCAGCGCGACGAACAACTGCAGTAGGACGGCCTGGCTTGCGCCGCCAAGGATGAGCAGGCCGAAGAAGACGAGAAAGACGACGCCGAAGCCGTAGCCGACGAGTTTGTACAGCGAGACTCGCCGGCCACCCTCGGTTCCGGTGAGCGACTCCATCGGCGGGAGCGTCTCCGGGTTGTCGAGATAGCCCTGAATCCCCTCACGGTGGCCGGCTCCGACGACAGCGAGGACGTGATAGCCGGCCTCGCGGAGGGCGATAAGTCGGTGGGCGATGAATGCGTCGCGTTCGTCGATGAGCGCCTCCGCGCCGCCGGGGGAGAACTGACGGAACTCTTCCATCATCGCACTGACCACGTCGGTATCGGTCAGTTTCTCCATGTCGAACTCCTCGACATCGGCTTCACCGCGGAACCGGACTAGCAGTGCGGCGATAGGCACCCCGATACCGGCCGCGGCAACACAGATGAGCAACAGCGTATCGAGGAGACCCTCGACCGTCCCACCGAGGCCGCCCGGCAGAACTGAAAGCGCTCCGCTCGGGACGATAAACGGACCACCGAAGGCCCCGGCGACGACCGCAAACAGCCCGCCAAAGACAGAACCGACGGTCAGTCCGACGGTCAACGGCGGCCCCATCTCGGCCGCGAGACTGCCGACCAGTTTGAGCTTCTCGACGGCCGTCAACCGCGCCCAGAACCGCTGGACGGTCGTCTGAATGTCCCGGTCGACGAGTGCAACGCCGAGGCCGAGTCGTTCGGCGGTGTCGATGCCCGCTTTCATGTCCGCACCCGGCTCGATATCGAAGCGGTCGCCCAGTCTGGTCTGGATGTACGACAGCATCCAGTACGCGAGGAACTGAAAGACGGTGTTCCCGCGCAGGAGGTCGCTTGCATCGAGGTCGTCTGGCGTTTCGCCCTTTATTTGCCGATAGCGCCCCTCGTCAAGCTCGACGGCGACGATATCGGGCTCGGATTCCTCAATCGCTGATTCCACTTCCGTGACGCTGTGCTCGGAAACGTGAGCGGTTCCGACGACATCGACGCGTCCCGCTCCTGACGGTTCCGGGAACTCGTCTGCCGCCGACTCCGCGTGTTCGGTCATCACCCGCGTTACACATTCGTTTCCTTTACCCTTGTCGGGTCCGGGTGACTGCCGAGAAACGGCGGCCGAAATCATGTTTGCGGCATTGTATGTTCCCGTTACGCGGCGAAGCTATTAGCGACTCTCGTGTTAATACAGCCACAGATGCCGTGGTAACTACTGGACAGTGGCGGGATTTGTAAATGCGCAATATATTTGCCGATTCAAAAGACTGATATGTACAGGGTCAAACTGTATCGGATATAAGATGTATGACCTGACTGGATTCCAGCGGGACCTGCTGTACGTCATTGCAGGCCTTGACGAGCCCCACGGGTTAGCAATCAAGGAAGAGCTCGAAAACTACTACGAGAGCGAGGTCAACCACGGCCGACTGTATCCGAACCTTGACACGCTCGTCGAGAAGGCACTCATCGAGAAGGGCGAACGCGACCGCCGAACGAACTTTTACACGCTGACCAAGCGTGGCCAGCGCGAACTCGATGCCCGGAAAGAGTGGGAAGCGCAGTACGTTTCGGCATAGTCACCTTTTCGAACTCCGTTCGACAGACTCAACCCCGGTGCTGGCCAACCTCGCGCCATGCCAACGGTACTGGAAACCTATATCGAGAACCGCTGGATGGTCCAGCCCAACCATTCGAACCACCTGGGTTCGACCCACGGGGGAAACGTACTGAAGTGGATGGACGAACTCGGGGCGATGTCGGCGATGCGCTTTGCCGGCGAAACCTGCGTTACCGCGCGGATGGACCAGGTGAACTTCAAGCGGCCGATACCTGTCGGTGACACGGCTCTCATTGAAGCGTTCGTCTACGACACTGGCGAAACGAGTGTCAAAGTTCGGCTCCGAGTCGCCCGAGAGAACCTCAGAACCGGCGAGACAGAGTCGACAGCGGAGTCGTACTCGGTGTACGTCGCAGTCGACGAGGACAGGAACCCGGTTCCTGTCCCCGACGTGACGACCGAGACTGAGCGCGGTGAACAACTGCGACAGCGCGCCCTTGACGGGGAAGCGAACCGCTGATACTGTCTGCTGTGGTCACGTGAAAGGTATTGCACCACGGAGTGGGAATACCGTCAGGAAGGAGCAGCCAACAGTATGAGCTTTATTCGGCTCCACCACGTACCACGATTATGACACTCGATGTCGAGACGCCGGAGCGCCCGGAGCTGTCCACCGGCGTCGCTGCCGACGAGTACGATGACGCGGAGGTACAGGGCGACGAATACCGACGTGAGGAGCTCGCCGAGGCCCTCGACGAGGGCGCGTGGACGGACGCGTTTGAAGAATGGGCCACGGACGCGTCGCTCGATTCCGACCAGTGGAAGATTGTCACGGATCTGGGGCTCATCGAAGAGTTCGATTTCTTCTGGGACTCATTTGCAGGTCGTGTCGGCTACCACGCCCCGGGCCTGCCCGAGGACTGGCGTGAGCGGGAGATCCATCCGGACATCGACTCATGGGGCACTGTTTCAGGTATCAATGCCGGACTGACCGAATTCGGCCAGGTCGTCTGCGAGGTACTGGCCGACGAGTACCTCGATTGGGAAGCGGAGGAGGTCGACGCGGACGACCTCCCGGACTTTTAAGCACTGCAGCGGTTGCACTACCTAGCGTCAGCGTCGGTGCAGCACTCTCACGTCGTCGGCTGTGAATCGTTCCGATGGACCAGTCAGGGACCGGCAGCCTGATAATCACCCACGCGCTTGCACCAGATATGGCTGAAATCGTCACCCCACGCAAACGCGAATGTGAGCGGTGTGGGCGGGTCGACGAGTGGGACCCGGACCAACACAGTTGGCGTATCGTCACCGACGACGGCACCAAACAGTCCGGCGACCCACACTGTCTCCACGAGTGGGACATCAACGGCACGTTCAATCCGCTGGCCGAGTGAGTTCGCCGCTCCGCTGCTATCGACTTTTTGACTGGTAGGGTGTCGCCGTTAGAACGTACTCCGCTGACGGAATCCTACAAAGAGTCTCGGGCAGATCAAACATCGGTCAGCCAGCGAACGACCGCTGGGACTCCGCTATGCGCCCGCTTCAGCTGCGCCTTCGGTCATCGGTGCGCGCGATTCACCGCTGGTCCCATTGCCCTGCTGAATCGTTACCGGTTCCAGTTCGACGGTTGCGGCGGCGGCGTCCTGGCCGATGACCTGCCCTTCAGTGACCTCGGTCGCGCCGGTAAAGCCGGTCCGGGTGCCGTTGTTAGCCCCGACTGCGCTGAACTGATACTGGGTCTCGGCACGGACGCTCACGTTCGTGTAGCCCTCGTCAGTCCCCCAGTCGTCGTACCCAGTGGTCGAGTAGGGAACAGTCATCTCGAAGTTCCCATTCTGATCTGTCTGGGTCCGCTGGCGGTAGACGAACGTCTTGTTCGTGGCCGGGTTGCGCATCTGTACGGCGGTCCGGACTGTTGCGTTCGCCGGTCCGGTCCCTTCAATTGTCGCACCTGGGACGCGCTCGAATATCTTTGCCCAGGCGGAGTGCTGATACCGCGGATTGTTCGGGAACGCCTCAGTCTCACTGGAACCGACCAGACGGTAGTGTTCTAATGCTGAAACCCGCTCGGATGGGTTGTCGCCGAACCCACCGATCTGTGAGGTCGCGTCTTCTTCAACGTACTGACGAGCCTGCTCCATGCTCTCGAACTGTCGGATGACCCGTCCCTGTTGCTGGCCTTCTGGTTCCTGTTCGTTGGTCGGCGCACCGCGGTACTGGCCTCCCTGGCGTGTCTGCTTGTTCTCCCAGTCGATGACAACCGGCTGCGGGTTTTTAGCGCTGCCGTGGAACCGATACAACCGAGCGGTCATCGTCTCGTAGTAGGCCTGCTGCTGGAACGTTATCGGTCTGGTACTGCCGCTCTGGGACTGGATGTACATTCGGCTGTAGTAGTCACCAGGACCCACGCCGTCAGCGTACGTCGCTGGCGCGAAGAACTTCCCACGGTAGGGTCTGTTCCCGTTTGTCTCTGCCATCTTCCAGTCGACAGCGACGTATCTGGTCTTCGCGTCGTCCTCGTTTGTGTTGTCGAGGATATCGTTTGCCTGCGTTTCATTCTGTGCGACCAGGAACGGAGCGACGATCTCCGTTCCCTGCTGGAACGGGTTCGCGTTCGGCACACGTTCTGCTCTGGTTGTAATCCAGTGTCCGTAGTCCCACCACGACAGAACACCGTACTGCCCTTCCTGATAGTCGAAGTCCTCTTGTCGCTCATAGGTGCCGTAGTACTCGAGTGTCGCGTCACCGCCGGAGCCGTAAGCTCCTTCCGCAGGCGTGTTCCCTTCCATCCACTGCAGGCTCTCATCCCAGCCCTGAATACTCGGCCCGGGACCGGTCGAACCGGCTTCGACCGGCGATGTCGAGCCGAAGGCGAACAGTGGGACGACGATGACAAGCAGCACTGCGAGAATCGTCATGACCTGATAGTACTCGATACCATCGTCGGCGCTGAAATCGAACCAGCGGATGAATCGGCCGACAACCATTCCCGATAGCACTGCAATCGGCGCGACGAGATAGTAGGCGAACCGTCGCTGGGTAAACGTTGCCAGCAGAATGAATACCGCCCAGACCACGACCAGTAGTTCTTCCGCAGGCGCGTCGTCGGAGAGGAACTGTTTTCCGAGCAAGATGAGGCCGCCAATGCCTGCGACGACGACAGCGAACCCGTGTGCCCTGAACAGGACGCCGACGCCCGACAGCGGGGTGGCTTCGCCGACGGTTTTGGCCGTTTCACTGGTTGTGAGCCCGATTACCCGCATCACGTTGTTTGTGAAGAAGCTCCACAGATCGGGGGTCAACACTGCCATCAGAACGGCCCCGAACGCGAGGATTCCGAATACGGTCGCCGGATACACGTACTGGCCGTACTCTCGTTGCTCCATGAATCGAGCTAGCCACGCCATGAACACACAACCGAAGGCAACAGCTAACGCCAGCCCGGGCTGTAGCAGCGACTGAGCGGTTGCTGTAATTTCCAAAACGTTGATTCGCGACGCACTCACCACAGCGGTAGTCGCCATCGTGATTGCGCCCGCGATGGCCGTGTGTTCCGGGCTGCTGTCGTGAACATATTCCAGACACAGTCGGAGCAGGAAGAAGACACCAAGTATCCCGAGAAGAAGCACACCGGGCGGCCAGACCCAGAGATACATTGCGATTGCCACACCGGCCAGCATGGACCAACTGATGGTATCCCGGAGTGCGCCTATGTCTCGCTCGATAAACTGCTCATAGATCGGCTTGTCCCGCGCGGCGACGCTGACAGCCACCATGACACCGAGGACACCGAGTATCTGGAAGAGCGCTTCAGCGACGTGGTGGTCGGAGAACCCGACGCGGCTCCGCTGCAGGAGAAACCCCGTCGAGAAGGCCATCACAGTAACCGCAGTTACGCCGCCGAGGCGGCCGCCGAGTCGGCGTCCGATGAGGTACGTCGGAACCGCAACGAGCGTCCCGAGCACGGCGGGGGCAAACAGGAGCGTCATCGCAACAGTCTGGTCGCTGGGGGACCCCAGACCGATAATCAGGGCAACTGTCGCGACGATCTGATCGAGCAGCGTCCCGAACTGCCCCGTGCTGGTTCCATATGGGAAACGCGTCCAGGGGTCGAACGGCATCGTCGCGGGCCAGTGCTCAACGACATACTGGGTCGAACGGTAGTGATACCAGGCGTCGTTCCCGCTGAAGAGCACCTCGCCGTCAACAATGAAGTTCTGCCAACTTCGGACGCGATTCCACAGCATGAACCCGAGCAGTACCAGGAGGACCGGAACGTGGTACCAGCGCTCGGCCCACTCCAGGGCGGACTCGAGTTCGGGGTTGTCATCAAGATAGCCCCGTGATTGACTCATTGCACGGAAAAACTGCCAAGGCGCGCATAAGCCTTTTGACCTCTATTCGAGCGCAGGATGGAAACGCCTAACAGCACCGGTGGCACACCACCGACCATGCGAGTCTCGGTCGTGCTCTGTACGCACACGATGGAGCGATATGACGACTGTCGAGCGGCGGCCGAGAGCGTCTTAGCCCAGACCTACGACGACGTGGAACTCGTACTGGTCTCAGATGGGAACCGGGACGTGTACAAGCAGTACCAATCTGACTTCGGCAATCGCGACGATGTCCTGACTCACTGTAACGATGCAAACATCGGACTGCTAGAGAGTCGGAACAACGGGGCCGAGGTGGCTACCGGAGACGTTGTCGCGTTCATCGACGACGACGCGATCGCTGACGAGGAGTGGGTCGCGGCGCTAGTCGATGCCTACGAACAACACGACGCGCTCGCGGTCGGCGGCCGAATGACGCCGGCGTGGGTCGCCGGGAAACCCAGTTTTCTGCCCGCGGAGTTCTACTGGCTCATCGGCGTCACCCATCGCGGGTTCGGACCGAACGGCGACCCCGACGAACCCGGCGTCGTTCGCAACACCTTCGGCTCGAACATCTCCTTCGACCGAGACGTGTTTCTCGAACTGGGCGGCTTCGACGACGACATCGGCGGCCGCCAGGGCGAAAAGAATCTCCAGGGCGGCGAGACGGAACTCTGCGCGCGCCTGCGAACTGAATACGACGAAGGCGTATACTACACCCCGGACGCGCTTGTCGCGCACAAGATATTCGACTACCGGACTGATCCCGGCTGGCTGTTAGACCGGGCGTTCTGGCAGGGGTACTCGAAGCGCGGCATGGAGGTGTTCGTCCCCGAATCGACCGGCGAGGAGTCCGATTTCCTCGGCGACCTCCTGTTCCGGTTTGCCCCCGAAAGGCTCTCGGGCCTCGTTCGCGCTCCCTCTGTAGCCGGCGTGTTACAGTTCGTGTTCCTGTTCGCTCTCACCGCATTCGTTGGCTTTGGCTACCTGTACGGGATGACTGTCTGGAGGTAACAGATGACGGACCCAACACGTCAGCAAGAGTGTGAGACGGAAACACAGGAAGCGGACCTGTCGAACGTCTGTGTCGTCACGCATCCGCTTGCCGCGGCCGGCGAGAACGCCACACGGAGCCTGCTGGATATCCTCTCTGCGATCACATCGGTCGCGCTCGTGACGGCTGATTTGCCAGCCGATTCTGAGATCCGCGACCGGCACGAACTCGTTGAACTCACGCGGAAAGGCGCGGGCGACTCCATCGTCACCGCCGCGTTCCGGTTTCTGCTGAACCAACTCCGAATGTGTCGCGTTATTGCTGATCGTGACGAAGACGTGGTCCTGTTTTTCGGCGCAACGTCGTACCTGCTACCCATTATTGTGGCTCGGTTACTCGGGAAGACTGTTCTCGTCGAACCCCGCGGCGACGTGCCGCTGACGCTCCGGCTGAACTGGGAACAGCAGTTGCCGGACCCGGTGGCTGCCGGGCTCGCCGGTGCCGTCCGTGCACTCGAACGAGCTGGCTTCGCCGCGGCCCACGGCGTCATCACCTACACGCCCGAGATGGCTCGCCAACTGGACCTGCATCCGGAAGCCCCGACCGTGTATCCGACAGGGGCGCGCTACGTCCGGACGGACGAATTTCGCGTCCGGCAACCCTACGCTGACCGCGACCGCGTCGTCGGGTTCCTCGGACGGCTCGACGAAGAAAAAGGCGTCCGGGAACTGGCTGCAGTTGCCACGCAACTCCCTGATGACATCACCTTCCGGTTCGTCGGGGACGGCGACCTCCGAGAGTGGCTGGAAGAAGACCTCGCCGCAGATATCGAGGCCGGTCACGTGGAACTGACCGGCTGGGTGGACCACGATGAGGTCCCACACGCTCTGAATGACCTCGAACTTCTGATACTGCCCTCCCAGCCGACCGAAGGGCTCCCGACGACTATTCTGGAGGCGCTGGCTTGCGGAACGCCAGTATATGCCAGCCCGGTCTCAGGTGTCCCGGACGTGGTCAGAGACGAGGAAACCGGTTTCACCATCGACTCGCGCGAGCCCACGGCACTGGCGGCGGGTATCGAGCGGATTCTCGACAGGGATGATCTAGCAGTAATCAGCGAGAACGGACGCGCCCTGGTCGAACGCGAGTACAGTTTCGATGCGGCCTGTGAGCGATACCGCGGTATTCTTCGTTCCGTCGCCAGCTACTCGTCGTAACCCAACCGTCGGAGCCGTTCCTTGACATCCTCATCCATATCCGGGCGCTCGACGTCGTCCGCCTCCGTTGCCCGAACGAGTTGCCGGTGGTCATTGAGCTGTTTGCGGAGCCGCCGCTCCTGAGCTGGATGGTCCTCGATGACGTTTACCTGCTCTTCAGGATCCGCTGTCAGGTCATACAGCTCGTCATCCTTGTCCTCGTGGGCAATGAGCTTCCACTCGGGCTCACGTACGCGGACGTGTTCGTCGCCGTCGTCATCGCGGTAGCCGCCCAGAATCTCGTTGCGATCCCACTCCCCGTCGAAAGCGAGTCGCCGGAGGCTCTGTCCGAACCAGTTGTTCGGCACATCGAGCCCAGCGGTGTCGACGAGCGTGCAGGGCAGGTCAGTCAGCCCGACTAGCTCGTCGTAGCTTCCCGTATCGTCCCAGCCGTTAATCAAGAGCGGGACGTGGTTTTTCACGTCAAGGAGGCGGGCGCCGCCGAAGTAACCGTGTTCGAGGAAGTGGTCGCCGTGGTCCGCCGTCAGCGCCATCACGTAGTCGTCTCCCCACGTTGACTTGACGGCGTCCATGAGACGGCCAACTTCCGCGTCGTTGAACCGTATCTCCGCATCGTAGAGGTCGATGAAGGTCTGGTGCTCTTCCGGAGTCACTGCCTCGGGCTCCTCGATATACTTGCGACGAAGTTGGATCGATTCGTCGTCGGACACTGGCTCATCCCGGAACTTCCGCTGGTATTCCTCGGGTGGGAGGAACGGATGGTGGACGTCCATGTAGTGTGCCCAGACGAACGTCGGCGTCTCATCGTCGCTGTCCTCGATGAACTGGATCGCTCGGTCTGTGATTTCATCGGCCGGGACGTGATAGGACCCGACATTGATTCCCTGTGAGGACTCAAGGAAGTCGTAGCCCCGCCGCAGGAGGGAGAGCAGTGTGCCGTCGAGGTTCGTCTTGGCCCACTTGCGGAGCTTTGAGGTCGCCGACTCGTCGGGGGCCGAGTCGTAGAACTCGTCCCACCCCCGGTCATAGCCGAACTTCCCAGAGACGTAGAGGTTCGAGTGAAACCCGCCGGTGCGGTAGCCGGCGTCGTCGAACACCTCGGAAATAAGGGTCTGTTCCTCGGAAATGCGCTCGTGGCCGCCGTACATCATCGGCGTCACGCCCGAGAGGATGCCGGGAAATGAAAAGCGGGTGCCGCCGACGTGGGAAAAAGCGTTCAGGAACGTGCTGCTTTCTTCGGCGTAAGCGTCAATATGTGGCGTGGTATCTCGCTCGTACCCATGGTACCCCATGTGGTCCGCTCGTAGCGAATCGATAGTAACGAGGAGGACGTTGTTCATGCTACTGCGTCCGCCAGTGGCACAATTAAGGATTGCTATAGTGTCGTTTCCGGCATAACCAATCGGGCCTTCGCACGGACCCGCGACGAGATGGCTACGAGGACGACAGCGTAGACGACCCCGCCGAAGCCGGCGAGCAGCAGCGTCCCCAGCCGACCCGGAGGCATCAGCGTGGCAACGGGAGAGACTGCAGCGGCCATCACCGTGGCAGCGGCGACCTGGGTGCCGAGTGTCCGGTACGGAATTTGGATGGATCCGACGATGTTCCCGAGCACCCAGTAACTGATTAGCGCTCGAAGTAGCGACGACAGCGCGGTAGCGATGGCCGCACCTGTCCAGCTGAATTGCCAGATGAGAACTGCGTTCAAAATCACGTTAGAGGCGATAAAAACCATGTTGACACGGAACGCTGCGTCAGGCCTGTCGACCCCGTTGATGACGTTTGTGAACTGGGAGGCGAACGCGTCAGCAAGATATGCTGCAATGAGGATGAGCAACACCGTCCCGCCTTGGCCGAATTCCGGGCCAAAGAACCGAAGGACCCGTTCGCCGATGATGGCCGCACCGACGAGTCCCGGAATGACGAGGATACCGCTGAACGCCAGTGCCTCGTCGAGGTAGTGAACGATGCGGTCGTAGCCGTCCGCCGTGCTCAGATCGCTGACCTCCGGAAAGAGCGTCTGGCTGATCGAAGAACTTGCAATCGCAAGCATTGATCCGATACCCCACGCCGCCTCATAGATACCGATGAGAGATGCACTGACGAAAAACGAGAGAAAGATAGTGTCGAGCCAGCCGAAGACTCGGCCTCGGAGTGCCCCCATCCACGCATACTTGGCGTAGTTGATGAGGCTCCGGAGCTGGTCAACGGTGGGCAGCGCCGGCCGCCGCTTACTCAGCAAGAAAGCAGCCCCGGCGGCGACGGCTAGGGACAAGGCGTGGCCCAGCGCGATGCCGGCCACCCCCATCGCCGCCAGAAGCGCCCCGACCTGTAGAGCGGTCCGCGTCACGCGCTCGCCAGCCTTGAGCCAACCGGTCGCAGCGACTCGTTTCTGTCCCTGCAAGCTTCCCTGTGTCGTCCGGTATGCCACTGCCGCGATCAACATAACCACGATCTCCACGTCGTAATCGATGAGGACCCGCATGAGCTCGCGGTTACGGGAGACAATCCCTCCGAGGAGTTCGCCGGCCGCCAAGACGAGGACGCCGAGCACGGCAGTCGTAATCGCGTTGAGCAGGATACCGCCGCCGATGAAACCGGCAGGACTGTCACCCTCGCTAATCCGTTTTTTCATCGCGTTCGCAACAGCGTTACCCGGAATCACCAGCCAAAAGAAGCCCAGCGCGACGATAACAGAATACTGTCCAAGACCGCCTGCACCCAGAACGATAGCAATGAGCCATCTTGCGGCGAAGCCGGCCAGCGTGACAACGGCCTGTGAGACAAAGTGTGAGAAGGCGGTTTTCCCAAGCTTCATTCCATGTAGCCAAGGTCCCGAAGTTGGCGCTGGACCGCACCAGAGAACTCCTCTTGTTGGCCCCCCGATACTGGCTGGCCGTTCGCCTCAATCCAGTCCGCTAAATCGGACTGTAGCGACTCGGCCACCTCTGGGTGCGCCTCACGCACGTCGGTTTCCTCATCGGTTACCTCGAACAGTTCTGAACCTGCTTCGCTCTCCTGATAGCGCCACTCCTCTGTCCGGAGCCCGCTCAGCGTCGCGGTGTGGAACGCTGAGTAATCAAAGTCAGGGTTGTGTGTGAGTAGTTCTTCGTAGGTGTTCGGGCCCCGCTGGGAAACGGCGAACTCACGACCTTCCTCACGGAGGTCGACTCCGATGGTATCTGAACCGTCCACGCCGGCGACTTCAAGCAGCGTCCGCATTATGTCGCTATGCTGGATGATGTCGTCGTCGTCGACGGCTAACGGATCCTCGAGTCCGTCAATAACGAGCGGGACGCGGGTAACGGCGTCGTTCAGGACGTAGCTGTGCGAAAGCAATCCCCACTCGCCGAATAATTCGCCATGGTCGCCCGTAATCACGATGATGGTGTCTTCGAGGTTGAGCGAGCGCAAATTTGAGACAAGTTGACCGACCATCTCATCGGTGTAGGCGATCTCCGAGTCGTACATCGCACGCAGGGCGGCCCACTCCTCGTCGGTCAGCTCACAGCCGTTTGCGATGATTTCATCGAGGTTGTAGTGGATCTCGAGCGCACGTTCAGCGGCCTCACGTCCGGACATTTCAAGATCATCAGTAAAGGTATCAAGGTATTTTCCCGGCGGATAATAGGGTCGGTGGGGTTCATTATAATGGAGATAAAAAAAGAATGGCTTGGACTCGGATTCGAAGTCGCCCAGCCATCGCTTCGCAACACCGTTCATCAGCAGTGGCGACGCGTGTTTTGACGTGTCCATCGTCAGCCCGGCCGAGTGGCTCCGGATGTTCCAGAGGTACGAGGCGAGGGTCTTTGCACCGGCCTGATGAATTGTTGAGGATGCGAGCCACTGAAACCGATCGAAGCCGCGGTCAAGATTGGTCGCCGAGCTCAGATAGGAGTTGCGCGACAGGCAGGCCGTCCGGTAGCCGGCGTCTTGGAACCGTTCCGCGACAGTAGTAATGCTGTCAGGGACTGCGTTCCCCTCGATGCCGATATTCGTGTGGGTTGGAGCATAGCCAGTCAAGATGGCGCCACTAGAGGGCAGTGTGGATTTACTGTGAGCGATGCACGTATCGAACCCGTGGCCCGAAGCAGCTATATCGGCCATCTCCGGGGTCGTGTCGCGCTCGTATCCCCCGATCGTCGTGTGATCCGACCGAAGGCTGTCGAGAGTTATCCAGACGATGTTCGGCGTCGACATACGGTATACCGTTGTTGATTTGCCCTCCAGTAATTTATATTCCGGTTCCAGACAGAGAAGGTGGATTACTGACGTATTGTGAGATCTGGAGACACACCAGAGAGCATGACGGCAGACACCAGCGCTAGCGAGAAATTTCCTGCTGGCTCAGGAAGTGTGCCTCCAGCACGTCACCTCGACTGCCGGCGCAACAATATACGAACACCCTTCGAAGGTGGGAACTCGACCACTGACGGCTGTCCCGTGGGTCGGGTTCGAGTCCTCCCAGCCTGAGACGGCCGACGACAGGACTGTCAAAGACCGTTTGGAGACCTTGGGCTATGCTGAGTAGTCAAAGTAAATAAGTATTAAATATACACGTAGCCGAAGTAAGACAATCATGGTGCTGGTCGTTCTTGGTATCGACGCGCTGGATCCGGAGCTGGTAGACCCTGCGGACCATCCGAACCTCACGCTCGATAGCTACCGATCTATCGAGACAATAAACAGCGTTGAAGGGGAGCCAAGTACCCACGAACTGTGGCCGACGATTATCACCGGTCTTTCTCCCGAAGAGCATGGGCTCGAACTCGAGGACGGTGTGGCCTGGGAGAACCCCTTGCTACGGTACGGGAGCGCGGCCGCGAGCTACCTGCTTCCCGACGGGATTCAAACCAGAATTGGTGCGTGGCTGCTCAACAATACCGGCGAAGACGCGTTCCGTGTTCCAGCGACCTACTACCAGAACGAAGGGATATCGACGGTATTCGACGGTCGTGAGGCCGCGACCATCGGCATCCCGAACTACGTTGTCGATCCCGATATCGAGGACCGAGAACACAGCCTTCGGCGGAACCTCGGAGACCTGTTCGAACGCGACCAGAGCGCCCGGGGTGGTCATACCTCATCCGACCCGGTAGCGTTCTACGAGCAGTGTCTGGAGATGTCAATGATTCGCCTCGCCCGGGCGCGAAGAGCACTCAGAGGCGGCCAAAAGAGTCTGGTCTTCGCGTACACGAGCGGACTTGACCTTATCGGCCACGTCACCTACGACCAGCCGACTCTCCAGATGCAGGCCTACGACGAACTCGACGAGTTCGTGGGTGAACTGCGGGATGACCTCCACGAGGACGATGAACTCCTTCTCGTGAGCGACCACGGGCTACAGGACGGCGTCCACACCCACGAGGCAATGGTCGCGGCGACGGACAACCGTCTCGTTGACGATGTCGGGAGCGTACTGGATGTCCGTGCGGCCATCGAGTCCGAACTGGACGCTCACGACCACGACGGCAGCGGCCGCGGGCAGCGACTCTCGATGGGGCAGAATGACGCCGTCACCTCGCAGCTTGAAGATCTCGGGTATATGTAACTCAGTCCACTAGCTCGCCGTACAGCTCCCGATACGCGTTCGCAACAGTGCGTATCTCGTACTTCTCTTGGACCAGCTCTCGACCCGCGGTGGCGAGACGTTGGCGTCGCTCGATGTCGGAGGCCAGCGTGACCAGATGGTCTGCGAGACGGGTGGCGTCACCGGTCGGGTGGAACAGCGCCACGTCGCTGTAGGGCTCGGTGAACGGTGGAATCTCAGAGAAGACAGCCGCATTGTCGGTGGCCAGACCCTCGACGGCCGCGGCACTGAACCCCTCCCATAGCGACGGCATCGCGTAGATGTCTATCTCGTCGAGCATCTTGTAGACGTATCGACGGTCGAGATAGCCGAGGAAGTGGACGGCGTCGGTGACGCCGTGTTCTGCTGTGACCGTCCTGAGGGCGTCTTGCTCCGGACCGTCGCCGGCAATGACCAACTCGATAGGGGTGGCCGAGCGGTCGCGGGCAAGAGCGAGCGCGCGGACGAGCGTCGCCTGGTCTTTCTGTTCGGTGAGCATCCCCGCGGTACCGACGAGAGCGGTGTCGTCATCTATGCCGGCCACCTCGCGGGCGCTCCAATCGACTGTTCGACCGGCGTCGATTCGGGCGAAGTCAACGCCGTTTGGGATGAACCTGACACGGTCTTCGGGGAGTAGGATGTCCTCCCAGCGAGTAAACGAGTCGTATACCGCCCGTGAATTACAGACGACGCGGTCAGCCAGCGGATTCGTGAATCCGTTCGCTACCCTCCCCAGTCTGTTGAACCCCTTCCGCATATTCCCCTCTCGGGATACCGACGGGACCCCGAGATACCGTGCGATGGCCTTCGCGAACGACCCGGAGTGGTTGTGGTGAGCCTGTACGACATCGTACTCGCGGAGTATCGACGCGGTGCGTCTGACGGTTTGTACGTCTGCCCCGACCGTCGTGTCCGGCGCGTCAAGACAGGTGACACCTACCCGGTCGTCGCCGTCGAAGGACTCGGCGTCGAACCACGCGAGGATGTCCACCTCGGCATCGGTGTACTTCACTACCGCCGTAGCGATATCGGCCGGGACGCTCGTCTCGCCGACTGCGTTGACGACGAAACAGACGCGTGGGCTGGTCCCGGTCATGTTCACTCTTCGGCGTACCCCAATGCCGCCAGTCGGTCCGAGACGTAGTCGGCGGCCCCGACAGGGGTATCGGGCTCGAAGACTACCCCCGGCACCGTCACCAGCGGGTCGTTCCAACCGCTAGCGTGGACCGAAACGTGCTCGCAGTTGGGGCTTGGCGACCCTAGGTCGGAGTCCGGGTTCGCACAAACATAGGTGGTATCTTCGAACCCCGCCGACTGTACGGCCTGTATAAACTCCCACGTCGCACTCGCCGGTGACCGATCATGGCCGACAACGGCGTCTGTCACCATCTCCGACAGCGTGTCGTACCGACACATACTGGGGATGATGAGTCCGTCCCAATCGACTGCCTCTAACTGTTTGAACAGACGCAGAGAGCATGTCTCCGGGAGGTGTTTCGAGAGCCACGTCCACGCCCGATAAGTCAACGACTCCCGTAAAGAGTCGGAGGCCGGTGGCTCGTCAGTTCCAAACAGCTGGTACGTGTTGAACAGTATCTTCCCTAGCATTGGTCTACATAGCCGATGGGCTTCAGAGGGCTCCTGACAGACATCGGTTACTGCAGCGAGTGAACTCACACTACGGCCCACTCCAAGCGGACGTTCGCAGTTCGCGATATCAAGCGTCTACTGGCCTTGCCGCAGGAAAATTCTTAACCGTTGTGGTTCAAACCACACGAGAGCGGCGTCTCAGTGTGGCGTCTGACTGCCGAGAGTGCCCGCAAACGGCGGACGACACCGACAAGGTGGCGAGGAAAACAGAGTGTTTTTTATATTCGTGTTGTAGCCAACTAAGTATGCATCTGGGTATCGTTCCCGCCAATGATGGGTCACATCACGACCCGAGTGCCTGTCTCGTCGAGCGGGGCGAAGTACGGGCATTCGTCGAACAAGAGCGGATGAGTCGGGACAAACACGCCGAGGGGCAGTTCCCGCTTGAAGCCATCGAAGAGGTCCTCTCTATCGCGTCTATCTCTATCCGCGATGTCTCGACGATTTCGCTTTCGCGGAACTACGACAACCGACGGAAAGCGCTTGGCCGTCTCGCCCGTCGGGGGTACAACTCGACAACATCGGGCCGTTTCGAACGGCTCTACGACACTGTCATGTTACCGCTCAAACAGAGCATGCAGTTGACAAACGAGAAACTCCGGTCGCTGACGGCCTCGAAACTGAGCACCCATTTCGACATCGATCAGTCCGAACTCCCCGAGATTCGCTGCCGCAACCATCAACACACCCATGCGACGAGCGCGTTTTTGCCCAGCGGATTCGACGAAGCACTGGTCGTCTCGTTGGACAACTACGGCGGTCACCTATCCGGTGGCGTGTACCACGGTGAGGGGTCTCAACTGCGGATGTTGGAGTCGTTCCCGCGGTTCAACTCTCTGGGTCGGTTCTTCGGTGACTTCACCGCCTTCCTGGGCTTCCGTCGGTCCAATGGCGAAGGGAAAGTCATGGGACTGGCCCCCTATGGAGAACCGAATGAACACATCGGTTCCGTGGTGGAGTCCTACTACACCGTCGAGGATGGGCACTACGATGTCGAGGCGTTGACCTATCGTAAGCCCAGCGACGCTGTCGCGAAACTAGAACGTGACCTCGGGTTCGACCAGCGATACTGGCGCGACGAAATCGAGCAACGTCACAAAGACGTTGCGTTCCACTTACAGCGAGCCGTCGAGGACATCGTCTCGCAACTGTCCGAGTTCTATCTCGAGCGCGAGGGCCTGTCGAAGGTCTGTTTGGCCGGCGGCGTCGCACTCAACTGCAAGATGAACAAACGAATTCGGGAGCTAGACGCCGTCGAGGACATGTTCGTCCAGCCTGCAGCCAACGATGCGGGCGGCGCACTCGGTGCCGCTTACATCGACAGCGTCGAGGCAGGCGACAGTATCGCCGAGATGCACCACCCGTACTTCGGGACGGCGTACACCACCGAGGAGGTGACAGCCGTTTGCGATGAACTGAAAGTCGACTACGACGTAGTGGATGACCCACCGGAACGGGCCGCAGAGAGACTCGCTGACGGCGAGCTGGTCGGCTGGTTCCAAGGCGGAATGGAAGGCGGTCCCCGGGCGCTCGGCAATCGGTCGATACTGGCGGACCCGCGGTCACCTGACTCGCTTGACCGTGTCAATCGGTACGTGAAACACCGGGAGGAGTGGCGACCGTTCGCCCCATCGATGCTGCGCTCGGCGGGCGAGCAGTATCTCGAAGGCGAACTCTCGAAGGCCGCACGGTTCATGATAGATACCTACGAGACAACTGCTGCCGCGAGAGAATCGATTCCGGCGACTCTACACCCGGCGGACGACACCACCCGGCCACAGATCGTGACGGCGGATGCCAACCCCCGGTATCACTCGCTCATCTCTGCGTTCGAGGACCGAACTGGCGTCGGTGCCGTTCTGAACACCAGTTTCAATGACAGCGGCGAACCGATGGTCCGGTCGCCACAGGAGGCGATACGTGATTTCTACTCCATGGGACTCGACGTACTGTTCGTCGAAGACGTGATGATCGAAAAGTGACCGAGGGCGGCAATTTGTCTACGGCCACCCACGAGGGCACTGATTGACGGACCAAGCCACTCAGTTCTGGACGAGTCGTGTCACTATCCACTTTCGCTCGATTCACTGGGAGTCCGCGACACTCTCGTACTCCCACACCAAATCGAAGTACCGCTTCATCCCGGCGACGAAGGAACCGTTCTCGGTCAAGGCGGCCTGCCGCATATGGTTGGGGACATCGGGTTCCTCGACCAGCAGAATAGCTTCCCCGCCTTCGTAGTCCATACTGGGGTCCATCAGGGTGCCGCGCCAGGGCAGTTTCTCGGGGCTGAAGCGTACGTCTACGGCGGGGAATTTTGTAGCCAGTCGGTCAACGATATTCGACTGTACTGCGGCCTTCTCCGGCGGAAGATTGTCCGGGTGCAGGAAGAGAACAGAGACGTCGACGCCCCTCTCAAGAGCGTCTTCCAGCGCCCCGCTGACGCTGTCCAGATAGGCGAAGCTGTTGGTGATAACCCGAAGCGTCTCGTCGGCGTCGTCGTACAGCCGTCTGGTCTCGCGTTCGCTCGGTTCGCCGACGTCGACGACGTGGAACAGTTCGGCCGTCGGTGAGATATCCTCGCTTGCCTGTTCAAACCGCGGTTGGTACTCGGCGAGGAAGGCGTCGCGGTAGGAGTCCATGTCGGCAGCGAACGATTCATATGATTGCCTGCGGTTTTCGACGGCCCGGTCGAGGATGTCGCTGGGAGATTTCGGCTGGTACTCCTTGGGGCGGCCGGGTATCACCTTGATGAAGCCGCGGTCGGACAGTGACTCCAGCACGCCGTAGACGCGGGCCTTGGGGATACCGCTCGCTTCCGCGAGATTCGGGGCCGTCGTTCGGCCGAGCGAGAGCAACTGTTCTAGCGCCGTCGCCTCGTATTCAGTCAGCCCAACCAAGTCGAACACGTCCGCAGGGTCGCTCATATACGCCCATGTGTGGCACGGGATGTAAAACGCGTCGCCCGGCGCCGGAATCTATTAGTGGGTGGCAGCAAGTAGTTACTCGCAGAGTGAGTAACATGACTGCGACATCCCAGACCGAAGAAGACGAGCACCTGGCAGACATCGAAGACGGCTGTGGCTGCGCGGAGGTCTGGGAACACATGAGCGAGCAGCGCGACGACTGAGGTCAGACCCGCATTTATTTGCCTTCGCGTGGATGACGTTGAGTCAATGGCCGACCGAGACGACGTCTGTATACTGTTGCCGACATTCAACGAGGCCGAGACTATCGAGTCGGTCGTGTCCGGGTTCCGCGAGCAGGGCTTCGACAACGTCCTCGTCATTGACGGCGGGTCGACCGACGGGACACAGGACATCGCCGAATCGGCCGGCGCGCGGGTCGTCGAACAGTCCGGTTCGGGGAAGGGGCAGGCCGTCAGAGAGGCGGTGACGCGCCACATCGAGCAGCCGTACGTCCTGATGGCCGACGGCGACGAGACCTATCGGCCCGACGAGGCGGACAGGCTACTCGAACCGCTGTTGTCGGGCCAGGCCGACCACGTCATCGGAAACCGATTTGCGGATATGCAACCCGGCGCGATGACGAAACTGAACCAGGTTGGCAACCGTATCATCAACAGGTCCTTCGAAACGATTCACGGACGGGACCTCACTGATATTCTTTCAGGGTATCGCGCGTTCACGCGCCAGTCCTTCCAGCGGAGTTCGCTGACGGCGTCGGGATTCGGTATCGAGACGGAGATGGCCGTCGAGTGTGTCAAACACAACATCTCGACGGCGGTGGTGCCGATCACCTATCAGCCCCGCCCTGACGAGTCCGACACGAACCTTCGCCCGTTCCGGGACGGCGCAACGATCATCCTGACGCTGTACCAGATGGCAAAGACCAACAATCCACTGTTTTACTTCGGGAGCGTTGGCCTCGGGAGCACTGTGGTCGGGTTCCTCCTCGGCGCGTACGTGGCCTACGACTGGGTTGTCAACAGCATCTCACACGAGGTGATTGCAGTTGTGGGCTCCTTTGCTATTCTGCTGGGAATCCAACTCCTCATGTTCGGCGTCCTATCGGATATGCTCGTAGCGGTGAACCGCGAGCAGACGCGCCGGCTGGAGGACATCGCCGTCCAGCTCACACACGAGAGCCGAAATCAGCCGGCGGACGTGTTTGACGACCAGCAGGTCAGCGGCGCGGAGGGCACCAAAGATAGCGACACAGAGACAGAGCCGGCGGTATCTCCGAACCAGTCCGAGAAGTAATTTAGAACGGGACCAGCGCGCGTAGCTGGGAGAGAATACTGTTTCTGGTGGCTTCCCGTTTCCGCTCGAATATCGGATGCAGATCGTTGAGTAGCTCCTGCTCGTTGTCGAACTGCGTGGCGTTCGTTTCGTCGAGCGCCTCGGCGACGGTCATCGAGTGGCCCGACGCGTCGAACGGGACCGCGATGTGTCCGGCGGCGTCCCGGACCTCCCTTGCTGTCGCGGGATACTCGATGTCCACGTCCGACAGGCGGGCGTCGAGTGCCGCGATACCGAACTCGATGACGTCTGGCTCGTCACTGTTATCGGCTGGTGGCCGTACTCCCATTGGTAACGTGATGGGGCCGGGGGATAGAAAAGTCTGCGTTGTCGGCCTAATTCTCGCAACCGGCCAGCCACTCCTCGGCCCAGCCCTCGATTTCGGCGAACACCGGACAGAGGGATTCGCCCTTGGGCGTGAGCTGGTAGTACGTCGCGACGGGAGCGTCCTCTTCGAGCCGCCGGTCAACGAAGCCCATCTCCTGGAGGTCGTCGAGGACCCGCGAGAGGGTGCGAGAGCTGGCGTCGGTGGCGCGTTTGAGTTCGTTGAACCGCTGTTCGCCGTTCTGGAGTTCGTGGAGTACGACAAGTCGCCAGCGCGACCCAATCTGTTCCAGCGATTCGATGACGGCACACGGCCCGCTTTCTTCCTCCTCTTCCGCGGCAGTGAATACTTCAGATGACATCGGTGCTACCTGGTATCTTCTTTGTCCGGGAACGTACAAATAGGTTCGGATACGAACCAAGTAACGTAATGAAACCACCAATCGTGGTTCGACAGCTTCGTCACGAAACGACCACTGCTCCGGCGGTGAGCGCCTGATGGCGTTTGAGTCTGCCGGGGCGAGCGAACTATTCCTGCTGGGCCGACTCCTGTTTGGCGGGGTACTTGCCTTCATGGGCCTGAACCACTTCCAGAACGCCGGGCAGATGGCCCCCTACGCGGAGGCAAAGGGGCTCCCGGCACCGGTGGCGTCGGTCTACGGGAGCGGCGGACTGCTCCTCGTCAGCGGTATCCTCGTCATCCTCGGTGCATACCCCGCCATCGCGGCCGGGGCGCTGGCGACGTTCCTCGTCGCTTCTGCCGTCATGATGCACGACTTCTGGGCGGTCCCGGACGACCAGGTACAGGACGAGATGACGCAGTTCCTCAAGAACATCGCCCTCGCCGGCGGCGCGGTGTCAGTGCTTTCGGTGGCCGGCACGTCGTGGCCATACAGCGTCGGTATGTCTCTGTTGTGAGGTGACGCATTCGCTGGACAGAGTTGCCTAACCGTGGCCCGTTCCCTGTTTGTCACTGTTGGAGAGTGACACCTGCCGTCATCCATAAGCCGTCCCGTACCTGAACTGTGCGTGAATGATGCAGTCGCTGCCGACGCCGGCCATGCCTGCATGGCTCCCGTGGCAGGAAGCGGTCGTCCTCACCGTGGTGCTCGCTGTCCTCCTTGCCGTCCGACGCTTCTCGGATATGCGGCTTGGCGACGGCTTACGGGGACGACTACTCCTCGGAGTTCCGTGGGGAACACTGCTGACGATGGCCGGCGTCCTGACGGTGTACCTGTTTCTGCAGGGCGCGTGGTGGCACCCGCGGAACCCGCTTGTTACCCCGTTCCGGACGTGGTCGTACTTCTACCCGTTCGGGATGCTCACCGGCGCGTTCACCCACGGCAGTCAGGGGCACATCACGGGGAACCTCATGGGCACACTGGTGTACGGGACGGTCGCGGAATACGTCTGGGGACACTACCCTCGCAAGCGCGGGGTGCAGACCTTCACGTCGCTTCGGACGAACCCGTTTACTCGAATTCTGGCCGTTCCCGTCGCCATGTTCGCTGTGGGCGTGTTCTCCGCGGTGTTCGCTATCGGACCGATTGTGGGGTTTTCCGGCGTGGTGTTTGCCATTGCCGGGTTCGCGCTCGTGACGCGGCCGACGCTGTTTCTCGGTGCGTTTCTCGGAAACCGCGTGCTCGACCTCCTGTATTCGGCGCTTCGCTACCCCGTGTCGACGGCCTCTGGTCAGACCCGCTTTGTGACGCCGTGGTGGTCCAACATCGCTATTCAGGGGCATGCCATCGGCATCCTGGCAGGCGTCGTCGTGGCACTCGCGCTCCTGTGGAGTCGAGACGAACGCCCCGACACGCTACGGGTGTTTTTTGCGACGCTCGTGTTCGCTGTCGCCCAGGGACTGTGGGCGGTGTACATACCGCTCGGCGGCGGCCGATTTCGGCTGTTCCGGTGGGCCGGGACGGCACTGGTGTTCGTCCTCGCGCTCGTCGTCGCCGCGTCGACCGTCGGTTCTGACCGGAGTTTTTACCCGTCGTTCGACCGCCGCCCGGCGTCACTCGCAGTGATGGTTCTGCTCGTCGTCCTCGGGGCACTGAGTCTCGCTGCCGTCCCGACGAACGTCGTCGACCTGCAGGCGGACCAGCTCCCCGAAGACGGGATCGAAATCAGAGACTACGTCGTGACCTACGACGAGAACGTCCCGAACGCGTACTTCGAAGGTATCTGGGTCCCAACACAGCGGGGCGGGGCGAGCGTCAACGAAAGCGGTGTCATCGTCGCCAGCGCTGAGCGGGAGGTCTGGATCGCCGCTATCCAGCCGGGCCGGCTCGCCGTCAACGGTAAGGAGCGGGTCACAGTCGGCGGGCCGACCTGGCGCGAATCGGTGTATGCGAACCGAATAGACTGGTCAGTACTCGGCAATTCCAGCGTCTACCGGGTCCAGCTCAGGCGCGAGGGCGACCAGCTCCGGACGGCGTACACATCAGCGCCGTCAACGGCGGATGTGATGCTCGACGGCCGGAACGTGACAGTGGCGGCCCGGCAGAACGGGTTCGACGTGGTCGTCACACGGGGGAATGAAACGGTCGGGCAGGCACCGCTCCCGGCGAACATGACGCGGACGCGGATCGGCGGACTGACCTTCGAGCGGAACCGCTCGAAGCTGTACGCACGGACAGATGGTACTCGTGTCAAGATCGCCGAGCGTCGCCAGCAAGCAGCGCGGGGCTAGGTCCAGTCGATGCGGTACACTTCCGCAGTAATGGCCTGTCGGTCCGACTCGTGGAAATCGAACTGTCGCGGCAGGTCGAACTCCGTCTCGAAAGCGTGGGTTACCTCGCCACCGTTGTCGTCGGTAAAGGATTCGACAAACGATTGGCTTCCGTCGTTGTGAATCGAGTACGAAACGCCCGCGATGGATGCGGCAGTTTCGAGGAACCGACGGTCAGCGTGTTCGTTGTCCGACTGCGCGCCAAAGGGCGGGTTCATCACGACTGTAGTTTCTCCGGCGGACGGACACAGCGGGGCTGTGGTGGCATCCGCTCGAACCCACGACACTGGCGTCGTCGACCCGACCTTCCGCTCGTTTTCGCGCGCCGTCGACAGCGGTGCGGGGTCGATATCTAGTCCGACCACCCGCGCCGGCGACCGTAGCGCCGCCCCCAGCGCCAGCATCCCGGTGCCACAGCCGAGGTCGACGACTGTCTGTCTCTGGATATCGTTCTGGAGGTCCGCAGTATGGACCAGATGCGCCGCCAGATCCGGCGGTGTCCGGTACTGTTCGAGACTGGCTCGCGGGTTGTCGAACCCGGCGACAACGGCGAGTTGTTGGGCGAGCGCACTCTTTGTCGGCATCACTCGTTATACGCAGAATTCATTCAAAAGCGTTTGGAAATACTCAGTAGTTATTCTGACGGGAGCGCAACGACGAACTCACTGCCGCCGAAGTCGCTCTCTTCGACCCAGATGGCGCCGCCATAGCTATCGACCATCACCGACACGAAGTACAATCCGAACCCGGTCCCAGTCGACTCGGTTCCACGCTCCCCCTTCTCGAAGATTGTCTCGCGCTCTGCGGGTGGTATCCCGGGCCCGTCGTCAGCGATGTGAAGGTGAACCATCGAACCAACGCGTTCCGTCGTTACCTCGATTGTGGTGTCTGGACCGCCATGCTCGACAGCGTTCGTCAAGATGTTCCCAACAACATCGTCGAGAAGGTCGTCAGCCACGACCTCGATACCCTCGTGGATGTCTGTTTTGAGCGTACAGTTTCCATCCATCGAGGCCGCCTTTCTCGTTGCCCCTTCGATGACCGGCCCCAGTTCGATCGTCTCTGCCTCGGTCAACCCATCGTTTGACATCGTGCTCAGGACGCTCCGGACCTTCTGTGTGAGGTCGACGATGTCCTGACTCCAGTCCAGAATCGTCTCTGCGTAGGTCGCTTGCGTGCCGTCAAGTGCGTCTGCAAGCGTCTCTGCGCGCGCTTCGATGACGGTCATCCCGTTGAGGATGTCGTGTCTGAGAATGCTATTGAAAAACTCCATCTGCTCTTCGCGGCGCTTGAGATCCGTGATATCTGTCCCCTCGACGATTATCTTTCGGACAACCCCGTCGGCCGTTACCGGTCGGGCCACGACGGACGTCGAGATACGCTGGCCGTCCATGCCGATATGCTCGGCCTCGAACCTGACCATCTCCCCCTCTCCCGCTCGCTCGACAGCATCTCGACAACGACGTGCTGTCGTCGCATCGTGGTCCCACCAGGGCGTCTCCCAGATCGCGTTTCCGGAGATGTCTTCAGCGTCAGCCTCGATGAACCCGAGTGCTGTTTCGTTTGCCCTGATGAGAGTTCCATCGGCCTCAAGGATGCCGATGAACGTCTCCGGTGAGTTGAACGTCGCTTCTAACAGCCGCTGGCTCTCCTCTTGTGAATCGACAGCGATCTCGCGTTCAATCTCCGCTTCGACCCACTGCGTCAGATGCTCAAACAGCGTCTGCTGCCAGTCTGAGAACTCCGAAATCGCCTCGTCGTCGTTGACGAAACACAGCGTCCCGTATTCCGAGCCGTCCGCCCGAAGCGTCGTGCCGACGTACGCTTCCAGTCCGGCCTCCTTATATGCCGGGTCGGCAGCCATCGATTCGCTCGCGTTAGTGATGATGTGAATCCCGGAGTCGTTGAGGGTGTGCTTGCAGTATGTCTTGGAGAGTGGGCGTTCGACGCCCGCTGCAATCGTTGATGGCAGACCACTACTGGCGACGACTTTGTGTTCGTCTCCGGAGACGACCGTGATGTGGCCGTTCGGGAACCCCAGATGCTCTCGCCCGACGGCCAAGACCGGTTCTACACGCTCCTGAAAGGTAGTTCCGCTGGCCGCCATCGCCGCAGTGAGGTCCTGCATAGCTGCCAGATAGCGATCTCGCTCCTCCAAATCGCTACCCTCGTTCCCGTCCAGCGGATCATCCATAGCAGGTGAGTCGACCTCCCCGGAATTGAAGATTCGGACCCGTTTCTCAGAAGCTGAAATGCGGCCGAGCAATAATGGTGTGACGATCGGCCATCCCTACAGAGTCGCGTGCGGCAGTTCAACATAGAACGCTGCGCCGCCGAGGTCGCTGTCCTCGACCCAGACGTCGCCGCCGTAGCTCCGGACCATCGTGTCCACGAAGTAGAGGCCGAAGCCAGTCCCGCCGGACTCAGACCCCTTCTCACCACGCTCGAAGATACGGCGAGCGTCGCTGCTCGGAATCCCGTCCCCGTCGTCCGCAAGACAGACAGTCACGGTGCCGTCAGCAACCGTCGTCGTCACGTCGATAGTCACGTCGTTGCCACCGTGTTCGACTGCGTTGAGAAAGAGGTTCCCGAACACGTCATCGAGTAACTCGTCAGCGACAACAGTGACCGCCTGTGGCTCGATTGTGACGGTACAGTCGTCGCTGACCGACCGGGCGCGGTCCGCCGCATTGTCGAGGACGGCCTGTATCTCCCGGTGTTCGTGGTCCCGACCGTCCTCTTCGGTGACCGTCTCCAGCACCGACCGGACCTTTTCGGTGAGTTCGATGAGGTCGTCGCTCCACTGGACGATTGTCGACGCGTACTCGCGTTCCTCGCTGTCGAGCGTGTCTTCGAGGAGTTCCCCCCGCGCCCGAATGACGTTCATCCCGTTGAGGATGTCGTGTTGCAGGATGCTGTTGAAGAAGTCCATCTGGTCGGTCTGGCGCTGAATGGCACGCTGCTGGCGGCTCCTGACGACTGCGTACCGGAGTGCTCTCACGAGTCGATCGCCGTCCAGATCCGCTTTCGGCAGGTAGTCCTGTGCACCCCGGTTGATCGCTTCGATAGCCACCTCCCGGTCTTGCATCCCGGTGAGGACGATGATCGGCACCTCATCTATCATCTCGGTTGCCCGGTCGAGCGTCGCAAGCCCTGTTGACTCGGGGAGTCCGAGGTCAAGCAGTACCACGTCGTAGGCTGCCCCCGACTGTTCGTCAACCGGCGCTAGCGACTCAACGTGGGAAATCGTCACGTCATCGACAAAGTGCGCCACCGCCGGCGAGTTCAGGTGATGCTCAACGAGGCGGGCATCGCCCGGGTTGTCCTCGACGAGGAGCACGTCGAGATGTACCGACTCAGCCATCGTTATTTCGGCGGCCGCTTGACGACCGTGAGGAAGAAATCTTCGACGCTGCTCACGATGTCGACGAAGCCATCGAAGTCGACCGGTTTCGTCAGGTAGGCGTTCGCGTGGAGGTCGTACGATTCGATGATGTCCTCTTCCGCCTCGGAACTGGTCAGCACGACGACCGGAATCCGCCGGAGCGACTCGTCGTCTTTCATCTCTTCGAGGACCTCCTGTCCGCCTTTACGTGGCATATTAAGATCGAGCAACAACAGATCTGGCCGCGGTGCGTCGTCGTACTCACCTTGCTGCCGGAGGAACGCCAGTGCCTCGACGCCGTCGTTGACCACGTGAAGATTGTTCAGCACCTTCCCCTTCTCCAGCGCTTTCTCGGTCAGCTTGACATCGCCGGGGTTGTCCTCCGCCAGCAGAATCTCCACTGGCCGACCTTCGGCGGACTCAGTCATCGCCACTCACCTCCGTCACCGCGGGCAGCGTAAATTTGAATGTCGCGCCATCGTCCGACGGTTCGACCCAGATACGCCCGTCGTGGCGCAGGACGATTCGCTGGCAGACGGCCAGCCCGATGCCGGTTCCCTCCGTGTCGTGGGCCCCGGCGCGGTGGAAGATGTCGAACACCTCCTCGTGGTCCGCCGCCGGAATCCCGGGTCCGTTGTCCGAGACGGTGAACGTCACCATGTCGTCGTCTTCTTCGGCGCTGACCTCGACGCGGGGTTCGATATCGGCTTCCACGGCGTACTCGATGGCGTTTTCCAGCAGATTCTGGAACACTTGCCCGACCTGGTTCGGATCGGCTTCGACGGGTGGCAGTGACTCCGCTGTGATGGTCGCGTCCACCTCCGCTATTCGCATCTGCAAGGCGTCTCCCGTCCGGTCGAGCACCGCCTCCGGGTCTGTTTCCTCGAAGTCACCCGAGTTCGTCTCGACTCGCGAGTACCGGAGTAAGGCGTTGACCATCTCCTGCATTCGGCGAGCCCCGTCCACGGCGAAGGCCATGTACTCGGCCGCCTCGTCGTCGAGATCGTCACCGTACTCACTGTCCAGCAGATCAACGTAGCTCGATACCATCCGGAGGGGTTCCTGCAGGTCGTGTGAGGCGATGTAGGCGAACTGCTGGAGCGCCTCGTTCGACCGCTCGAGCTCCGTCTGCTTGGATTTGAGCCGCGTCTCCCGTTCGACCCGGTCCAGCGCAGCGGCCCCAGTACTCGCAAGGATCTCGAGCAAGAACCGGTCGTGGCTGTCGAAGGATTCGACAGTCGGCGAGCCGATACACAGTATCCCGTAGTCCTCGAGGGGGAGAAACAGCACCGTTCGCAGCGGTGTCTGAGGGACTGATGGGTTCGATAGCGTCTGGTAGTCCTCGACGACGGTCGGACTGCCATCGTGGAACAGGCGGTTTTCGTCGCTTTCGGGACCCATCGGTGGGAGGTCAGATGCCGTCTCCACCGCCGCGAAGTCTGCCGCCTCGCTTGTTGCACCGATCGGATAGAGGGTGTCGTCGTCGCTGTCGTAGGACCACATCGCCGCCAGCGGCTGGTCGATGATGCGCTGTGCGATCTGCGTCACCGTGTCCGCGACCGCACGCTCCGTGCGAGTGTACAGCAGTTCGTTCGTCGCCTCGCTGAGTGTTTCGATGCGTGCTTCGCGCTGTTTGAGGTCAGTGATGTCGCGGGCGACGCTGACCACCTGCGTTAGCTCTCCGTCGTCGAACACCGGCCGATACCACGTCTCGAAGACGAGGCCGTCGATCTCCTGGGTCACCCGGACCTCTTCCCCGTCCAGCGCTCGCTCGACGGCAGTGATGATGTCCGGATACTGGCTATAGACCTCGAACACAGAGGCCCCTTCGAACTCGCCGGGTTCGATCCCGAGTTCGTCCAGTCCCTTCCCAGCCGAGTAAGTAAAGACGCCGTCAGGGTTGAGCGTGAACACGACGACCGGAAGGTTCTCGATCAGCGTCTGGAGTTGCTTGCTCCGTTCAGTGTGTTTGCGCTCCTGTCGGCGGATCTCGGTCACGTCGTGAATGAACGCCACAACGCGGGTTGTGTCGTCGATGACGGCGCGTTCGAGCGACACTTCGACCAGCCGGCTCTCACCGTCCGGACCCTGTGTCGACCACTCGACCTGTGCCGACCCCGATGTGGCTGCCTCCGTAATCAGAGCGTTTGCGTCTGCCGTCGAAAACCCCGGCGGGCTGAACTCGCCGACGTGCATCCCGACGACATCTGCCGGCGGACGCCCGAGCAACGCGCCCGCTGCCTCGTTCGCTCTGACGACAGTCCCGGTGTCGGCGTCGTGGATCATAATCGGGTCCGGATTCGCCTGGAACACGTCGCGGAAAAGAGCAGTGTCCTCCGTAGAAGCCATACGTGTGGTGCGCTGGCAGGCTACAAGACTGTACTCCCGCCGTTCTCAGGTGTGAGAACGCTACCAGGTGCCGTGGAAGGTGTCGAACTCCAGCGAATCGAGCGGCTTCTCGCCGATGGCGATCTCGTACTCGCCGGGGGTGAGCATCGGCTTCTTGAACTGCGGGCCGTCGTCGGTGGTAATACGCGGACAGCCAGTGTTGACGTAGGCGTCCATTCCGAAGTTCGTCAGCCGGTCCGGCGTCACCTCGTCCATCGTGATGAGGTAGGCGTTCTCGTTGTTTTCGACGATTTCCTCGGCCTGATCCCAGCGGCCCTGCCCGATCTTGGTACAGAAGATGACGCCCCATGACTCGGCGTCCATCGCGCGGTGGACCGCGCCGTAGCGCTGCTTCATGAACTTCTCCGTGTCGGCGACGGTGACGACGTTGTTCACGGGGTCGGCGATGACAACGTGTTTGTCGGGGTGCTCCATCGCCAACCCGAGCGGGTGGAACTTCCCGCCACCGACGTACAGCATCTGGTCGGCGTCAACGTCGGCGCTGGCGTAGTTACAGCCGAGCACCTGTCCTTCGTGGGTCAGTCGCTCGTCGCCGCGCCGGGTATGGACCGTGTAGCCACGCTCCTCCAACCACTCGCGCATCTCGTCGAACTTGTTCATGTGCTGGGCCGTCGTCACCAGCCCCACGTCGGGGTCTTCTTCGGGGTCGGCCAGTTGCTCCTCGCGGGCCTGTTCCATGATTGGGAAGACGTCGACGTTGGAGAACAGCGGGACGTAAATGATCTTGTCCGATTCTTTCATCGGTGAGTGGCCGAAGTGGACGAACACGTCCGTCCGGCGCATCATGTACGTATCGAGGTCACAGGCACCGTAGCAGGGCTGGCCCGAGAGCAGTACCGTCACGTCGTCGGGGAGGTTCTCGCGGAGGTCATCGGCCACGGCCGGGCCGCGGCGCTTCAGTCCCTCGGGGAACTGCAGGCCCACTTTCTCGGCGTCGCGTTCTTCGACGGCTTCGACGATTCGGTCGAGTTCGTAATCCCACTCGCGGTCGTGCTTGAGCGACAGTCCGGTGTTCCGGAGGTCGCCGTCAGTCCGCTCTTGACTCATTGCAACCCTGTATCGGTTCGAGCGGCATAACCCCCGTGTTTCGGTGAGCGGCAGTCACTCCATAATTTCGGCGAGTCGGCGCTCGACCCGCTCGACGTTCTCTTCTAAGTCTTGGGCCATCCGGTGCTGGGTCTCGTTTGCGCCAGCCAGCTCGTCGATGGACTCGGACACCTCGGCAGCACGCTGGGCGATTTCGTCGATCATGCTAGCGATCTCTTCGGCGCTTGCAGCCTGGTCATCCGTCGCCGCCGCAACCTCGCCGATACCCTGTTCCGTCTCTGAGGTCGCGTCGACGATTGCCTGCTGGTTGTCGAGCACCGTCTCTAAGTCAGTGAGCGCCTGCTGAATCGCGTCCGTCGTCTCCTCGACGTTCTCGGCGGTGCTGTCGGCCATCTCACGGACCTCCCCGACGATTCGCTCGACCTCGTCGGCGTGCTGTTTCGATTCGTCGGCCAGCTCTTTGATTTCGTCGGCGACGACCGCGAACCCGTCACTGTCGCTGTTGCTCCGTGCGGCTTCGATGTTGGCGTTCAGCGCCAGCATATTCGTCTGGTCCGCGATGTCGTTGATGACCTCGACGAACTCGTCGATCTCCTCGATGTGGCCCCGAAGCTCCGTCGAGTCCGACGCGACCTGTTCGGCGGACTCCGTCGCGTCCTCGACGCGTTCGATTGTTTCCTCGGCCGTCTCGACGGATTCTTCGGCGAGTTCCCTGGCCTCGCCGCTCTGACTGCTCACTTCCTCGGCGCTGGAGGCGATTTCCTCGACGGTCGCGCTGAACCCGGAGACCTCGGACTGGACCTCGTCGAGGTTGTCGGATTGCTCGCCGGCCATCTCCTTGATTTCGTCGGACTGCTCGGTAACGGCCGCGGCGGAGTCGCCGATTTCACCGACAGCTGACTCGACGTCCGTCGCCATCTGTGACTGGAGGTTCTGGAGCGCCTCACGCTGTTCGACGATATCGCTGAAATCGATCAGTAGCTCTAAGGCACCGATAGCGTCTCCGCCGGGACCCATTAGCGGAATTGCCACTGCACGCGCGTGTGCCATCGTCCCGTCAGGTCGCTCGGCCGAGCGGAACTCGTCTTCGCGGACTGGCTCGCCCGTTCTGATGACTTCCTGAGCGAGCGTTTCGTCCTGCCCCTCTGTGCCGAACACGTCGTATGCGTTCATCCCGACCGCCTCGCTCGCCGGGAGTCCGAGCATCTGTCCAACCGTGTCGTTCCAGTGTGTGATATCGCCGTCCGCATCGACCACGAACGCAGCTTCCGGTAAATCCGCGACAAGCGATTCGAACGCGTGGAGCCAGAACTCCCCGCTGTCGTCGACAGACTCCGGTAGCAGACTGTCTTCGGATGCAGTTTTTGCCATTGTAAGGTCTATCTTAGAAACTAATATACCGTTTTCGACTGATTATATCAGCTGATAACTGGTTTGAGCGAATCTCGCCAGGAGCGAAGCTACAGAGCGACCAGTATAGCGGCGCTCCGGCAGACCACAACAACTGCGACAAACACGGCTTCCCGATTCAACGTTGAACAACTGTCGGCCCGAGAATCCGATGCGAGCGACAACACGGCAGGAACGCTGCCAGGGACCGATATCCCGCATAGAACAACCCGGTTTCGGCAGGCCTATACCGCCCGAGTCCATACCAATCGGTGATGAGCATCGAGACCGATACCGCCGCTGATATCGACGGTGACCACGTCGAGGCGCTCGCTACAGAGTTCGGCGAAGCGATCGCCGAGCTACCGGTGTACCAGCGATTCAAGGAGACGAAAGACGCTGTCGAGAACCACGACGAGGCGCAGGCGGCCATCAAGGAGTTCGAGCAGATCCGCGAGGAGTTCATGCTCGCCCGCCAGACCGGAAACGCCTCTCAGGAGGACCTCCGGAAAGTCCAGCAAAAGCAGGAGGAACTCCACGACATCCCGGTAATGAGTGACTATCTGGAAGCCCAGAACGAACTCGAACTGCGCCTGCAGGAACTCAACGAAATCGTCTCCGAGGAACTGGCCGTCGACTTCGGCCAGAAAGCCGGCGGTTGCTGCGAGGACTGAACAGCGATACTTCTCGCGGTGCGTTTTTCTCTGACTCCGAAGCCATCGGTCAAGAACGTCGATACCGCCGACAGCTACCATCCGTCAGCTACACTGTTCCGCCGACAGCTACCATCCGTCAGTGACACATTCGACCGACTGGGCAGTTACTCCTCGACTTCGGTTTTCACCACGACCGCTGGTCGTTCGCTTAGCCTGAGCACCTTGTCCGTGATGCTGCCGAGGAGACTGCGGTACTCCGCCGGCCGCCGCTTCGTCCCGAGCACGAGCAGATCGACGTCCACCTCGTCGGCGGTTTCGATGATGGATTCGGCCGGCCGTCCGTGTTTCAGGGTCGTCGTCACGTCGACGCCGGATGCCTCTGCATCGGCCTCTATCCGGGCCAGCGTCTCCTGGCCCGTCTCTTCGAGGCCGTGCTCCGGTCCCTCCGATTCGTCGACGTACTCGTCACCGCTGTAGGCCGTGTACACGTCCTCGTCGACGACATACAGCACGTGGAGAGCCGCGCCGTGTTCCGCTGCGAGGGCAATCGCGTGGGATTCGGCGTTGGTCGAGGCTTCTGTCCCATCTGAGGCGAGGAGGATGTGATCGTACATACAGGTCGTATATCTCTCAGGTAGGAAATAAACCGAGGGTTCCGTTCTCAGATAGCGGGAGACGGCCCGGCGTCTTCGAAACATCTTAGCGACCGGGCGTGGCATCTCCCGACATGACAGTCGAATCCGACTGGGACGACTGGCTCCCGCGTGCGGTGGAGTCGGCGACACCCGACGGACTGGCGATCTGGTATCTGGGCTGTAACGGCTTCATCGTGAAATCCAGTGGCGGGACGACCGTCTTCATCGACCCGTATCTCGGCATTGGCGACCCGCCGCGAACCGTTCGGATGGTCCCAGTGCCGTTCAACCCCGAGGACATCACCGAGTGCGACGCGGTTCTAGGTACCCACGAACACACCGACCACGTTCACGGGCCGTCCCAGGCCCCGATTCTCGCTGGGACGGGCGCGGACTACTACACGACCGACAGCGGTCACGACGTTATCCGAGAGGAGGCGTGGCTGGAGAACTACAGCGTCACCGACGACCAGCTCCACGAAGTCACGGAGGGGGACACGCTCGAAATCGGCGACCTGACAGTACACGTCGAACCAGCCAACGACCCCGACGCCGAGCATCCAGTGTCGTACGTGTTCGAACACGACTCCGGCACGTTCTTCCACGGGGGCGACGCCCGCCCCGGCGAGTTCGAATCCGTCGGCGAGCGCTACGATATCGACGTCGGCGTCCTCGCGTTCGGGACTGTCGGAATGATTGACGACAAGGAGACCGGCGAACCCACGCGAACGCAGTGGTACAACGACGAGAACATGATTATCGAAGCTGCAAACGAACTCCAACTGGATACCCTCATTCCAACCCACTGGGATATGTGGAAGGGGATGACGACGGAGCCGACCGTTCTGCACAACCATGCCAACAGCTTCGCGCACCCTTCGACGCTTTCAATTGTTGAAATCGGCGACCGGTACGATCTCGACTGAAAACGGCTTGCCAGTACCGCCCGGACGGACTGTCCGTCTTTGCTGGCTCACGTCCTGTTCGTGTTACTGAGGTTACGTCTCTAGATTATATTAATCGGTATCGTATAGAAAAAAGGTGTAAATGTTGGTCAGGTACGTACCTTTAATACTATTGCTGAGACCATACAGACCATGAGCAATTCGCAAGCCTACGACGAAGTCACTGTCGCCGCAGATGGCGTGACAGTGACCAAGCGGTTCGAGGCGGACGAGTTCCCCGTACCCGCGATAGCGTTCAATCTCACTTCGCGACGGTCCGTTCCGGTGACAGTCAGGCTAGTCGACACTGTTCCAGACGACGTGGCAGTCGAAGATCTTGGCTTCCACCCCGAGTACGGCAGCGAGTACTGGGATATCAACGAAGACCGGATCGCGTTCGAGAAGGAACTCGAAGCCGAAGCCGACTACACGACCGTCTACGGCATTCGTGCAACGGGCACTGACGATGTCGAGAAGTTCCTGACGGAACCCGAAATTGAGGGTGTGGACCCGCCACTGGATGAAGACGAGGAGGACCTTGTCGGAGGCGGCGACGAGGCCGTTCGAGATGTTATCGCTGGCGACGCCGACAGCGTTCCCGGTCTCGAAGACGATGACGACGAGGATATCGAGACGCTGGACCTCTCAGACCCGAACAACCCGGACTCAGGCGTCGAAGCCCCCGAAGAGAGCAACGCCGCGCCGGCAGACTCCGAGGTACAATCCGGCGCTGTCGTCGCGACAATGGCACAGGAAATCCGCGATCAAAACGTCTCCCCCGAAGACGTGAAGCTCCTCAAGCGTGCGCTCGACGCCGTCTCCGAAGATGACAACGACAGTGACGCCGGCGGCGTCAACGACGCCCGGATCCAGCGCATACAGAGCGATGTTGCAGACCTCCGTGCGTACACTGATGCCCTCGAAGAGTTCCTCGAAGAGAACGGCACTGGCGAGGACATGATTCAGGAGTTCGGCGAGCGCCTCGACTCTTTCGAGGAGGCTCTGGAGGGTTTCCAGGACGAGGTCCAGTCGGCGACGGATACAGCCACGTCCGCCTCCGATCAGGTCGACGACCTTTCCGAGGAAGTCGAGAGTGTCGAAGGGCAACTTGACGACCTCGAAGACGATATCGAAGCCGTCCGCGAGGAGATCGACGACGGCGAACTCGCGGACCGGATCGACGATACCGAATCGGAGATCGAAGAGCTCAAAAAGTGGCGTGAACAGCTGTCGTCGGTTATCGGCGGCGGCGAATAACCGAACTCGTTTTACCGGTCCCCCGTCTGTGCCTGCATAATGACGACGACGAGAGTGGCCGTTCCGCGCAAGGGCCGGCCCCTCGAAGCAGTGCTGGAGCGACTCGCCGGACGCACAGGGACGACCGACCTGGCCGACGATATCATCTCGACGCTTCGCTACGAGAAGGCTGTCACCAAGGGCAACCAGGACGCGGTCGCCGACGTGTACCATCGCATCAGCGACTACTCCTCGCTCGATGAGCCGTACGAACCAGAATACACACTGCTCCGTGACGACCGCGACGGGATGCCCCGACGGATCGTCTTTGACAGCGTTACCGTGCCGACCGAATACGGTGATGTCCAGCTGGTCGGCCGCGAGGAACCGTTCCGGGCGCTCCGGACCCACGAGTTCGCGCTCGGGTTCGACAGCGCCGACCTCGTGCTCGAAGAAGTCGTTCAGCTTCGAGACGAACCGCTGACCGCCATCCACGAGATCAACGACCGCATCGATCCGCTGGACACGGACGTACGGGTCGTGACCGGGCTGGGGGATACAGTGTACCACACGCTGCTGGCGACGCCGGAGGTCATGGACACACAGGACGGGCCCCTCGACCGGGCCTTCGTCACCGACTACGAGGGCGAACTCTGTATCTCACCGCGGTACGAACGGCTTGTCGAAGCCGTCCTCGGGACGAGTGCGCTCGATGGCGTCTCCTTTACCTATCCCACGGAGGGCGGCGAGGAAGAGGCAGACATCGCGGCGACCGGCCTCGGCGTCTACCTCACCGTCACGGGGTCGACTGCTCGCGATCACGGCCTCGAACTCGGAGAGCAGCTGTTCCCCAGCGAGACTGTCCTTCTGGAAAACGCCCACGAGCGTACCGAGACGACGGAACGGGTCGCCAGTCTGTTCGAGGAACCAGAAGAAACAGCGCTGCAGTCGATTTAGCTTCAGAGACGCCGCCGCTGAATGAGTTTCGCGGCGACGCCGACGGGCACGACGACCCACGCGACGAGTCCCGCGGCGACCATCGGCGTGGTCAGCCCAGCCTGGGCCAGCACACTTCCGAACCCGCCGGCGACCACGTCCACCTGCGAGAGCGCGAGCACGCGGAAGCAGTCCACGGGGTTGAGCGGTATCGCCGCGGCGATAGCGCCGGACCCGAGGTCGAACCCCGCGACGGCCCCCAGCGCCACCAGGTCGTGCAACAGTGCGACCCACAGCCAGATGGCCAGTGCGGCACCCAGCGCGTGTGTTTTGGTCCGAGCGACCGTCGAGACAAGCACCGCCACGCCGAGCATCGCACAGGCGGTCAGGACCGCGGCGAGGGCGACCGCCGCGTACTGGCCGACGCTGGCGAGACCGATGTAGCGGACGGTCAACAGTGCGCCGGGAACGAAGCCAAGCAACATCGCGCCGGACAGTACCGCTGCCCGGCCGATGGCAGTCCCGACGACGACACGGCCTTTCGTCACCGGGAGCGCGAGCATGAGTTCGAGCGACCCGCGCTCGTCGGCCCCGACGATGGCGTCGTAGCCGACCGCCAGCGCGGTCAGGGGGACGAGGTAGACGCCGAGTTCCGCGATGGTTGCAATGACCGCGTCGAAGCGACCCGGACCGACCGAACTCGCGCCAAACTGGACGACTGCGGTGGTAAAGAAGCCGAACAGCAGCGCCACGCCGAGCGCCCACCGGCTCCGGACGGCCAGCCGGTACTCCCGACGAGCGATGGTCAGCAGACCGCTGTCGGCAAGCCGGAC
Organism: Haloarcula sp. CBA1127; assembly: GCF_001485575.1. Lineage (NCBI taxonomy): Archaea > Methanobacteriati > Methanobacteriota > Halobacteria > Halobacteriales > Haloarculaceae > Haloarcula > Haloarcula sp. CBA1127. The sequence continues at coordinate 2,479,547 of NZ_BCNB01000006.1, read as the reverse complement.
GAGCGCTGATTCGTTGGTCGTGTCCGTCGCCGTCTCCGTCTCGGTTCCGCCATCGTGCAACCGGGTGGCCGGCGTGTCAACTGCGACGACGCCGCCGTCGGGGGCCGGGTCCGTCGATGATTCGTCCTCGCTCATGCCGGCTCACCTCCCGAGTCTTCGGTTGCTGCCTCCGCAGCCGCTGCCGCAGCCGTGCTGTCGGAGGCGGGGTCATCGCTGTTATCCGCCCCGACGGCCTCGTGGAACGCGGCTTCGAGTCCCGGTTCGCGAACTTCGAAGCGGTCGATGTCGTACCCCTCACCGACGGCGGTCAGGAGGTCGTAGGCCTCCGCTGGCGTGGTCCGTGCCGTCACGTCCGCGCCTGAACGACTGACGCTGGACACTGCCTCGTGGGTTCCGAAGTCGGTTGCCACATCGCTCGCAGCCGCCTCCGACGCAAGCGACAGCGACACTGTCACCTCGTCGGCAGCGGCGCGGCGAAGCTCTTCGACCGGGCCCGCAGTCGCCACCTGTCCGTCGGCGATGATGACCGCCTCCGAGCAGAGCCGCTGAATCTCCCCGAGCGCGTGCGAGGAGAAGACGATAGTTACGTCCGTCTCGGCCGCAAGGGCTTCCACGACCTCGTGGAACGCCCGGATGCCGTCGGGGTCGAGCCCCGCGGTCGGCTCGTCGAGTATCAGCACGGCCGGCTCGCCGACGAGCGCGGTGCCGAGGCCGAGCCGGCGGTTCATCCCGTTGGAGTAGCCGCCGACGCGGCGGTCCGCGGCGTCCGCGAGCCCGACGGTGTGCAAGATACGCTCGACGTGGTGGTCCCTGTCTTCCCGGGGCACCGAGCGCATCCGGGCGTGGAAGCTGAGTATCTCGCGGCCAGTCAGGCTCGGCGGGAAGCCGGCGTGCTCGGGAAGATAGCGCACTCGTTCACGGACGGTGGTCCCATCGGTCGGGTCCGCGCCGGCGACGGTGACGCTGCCTGCGTCCGGTCGGTTCAGCCCGACCAGCAGTTTGAACAGCGTCGTTTTGCCGGCCCCGTTCGTGCCGAACACGCCAAGGGTGGCTCCCTGTTCGACAGACAGAGTCAGTCCGTCGAGCGCCTGCACATCGCCGTAGGCTTTCGATACGTCGTCGACATCAATCACGTTCATAGTAGCTCCTCCAGTTCTCGTGGGGTGGTTCGGTGAGCGGACGGGCATCGACCACGCCGGGCGACTGGACGACTGGGACAGATGACTCGGCCAGCCGAACGGCGTCGAAGGCCGGGCTACTGGCGAACACCCGCGCAGCGGGCTTTTCGGCGGTGATCTGCTGGACGGTCCCAGCCGGCTGGTAGCGAGTGTCGCCGACGCCGTCATCGTCAACGTCCGTCGGGTTCGCCCGGGACCAGTAGTTCCCGACGCTCTCGTTCCAGTGGACCTGATCGCTCATCACCGCGAGTACCGGTCTGTTGTTGCGGATGAAACTGTTCTCGGTCACGGTGCCGTCGGTACTCCCCGCGGCGATGTGGACGCCAACGTCGTTGCCGACGATGAGGTTGCCGACGATGCGGTTGCTGACTGAGTTGTAGACGAACAGCCCGTTCTCGTTGTCAACGAGGTGGTTGCCGCGGATGTCCGTGTCGTCGATGCTCTTGACGAGGATACCGTGGCCGGACTGCCCGCTGTTGTTCACCGCGATGTTGTCCTCGATGACAAGGTGTTTCGACACCATCAGCGCATACCCGACGTCGTTGTCGAAGGCGGTGTTGTCCCGCAGGTGCGAGTCGTCCGAGTACATATAGTGGACGCCGTAGCGGAGGTCCCACATCGTATTCCCGCTGGCGTTGACGTCTTTCGCCCAGTTGAAGTAGAGCCCGTCCCGGACGGTGGTGATGTCGTTGTTCCGGATGACGCTATCCTCGGTCTTCCAGATCTGGATGCCGTTGCCGCGTTTGGTCAACTGCGTTATCTCCTCACGACCGACGATGGTGTTGTTCCGGATGTCGGCGTCATCGACGCCGTCGAGCCAGATGCCGAATGTCATGTCGGTCACGCGGCTGTCGCGAACCGTGACGTCGCTGGCGTTGACGAATATCGCGGCGTCATTCGTTGCGGTGTCGTAACCGCTGTTGCGGACCCAGAGGTCCGCCACGGTCACACCCTGTGCTTCGACGGCGAGCACGTCGCCTTCGCCGTCGCCGTGCAGCAGCGTCGACCCGGGACCGTTCCCGGCCAGTGTGACGTTCGGCGTCCTGACGACGAGCGTCTCGTTAAACTGACCGTCGAACGTGACGGTGTCGCCGGGGTCTGCGGCGTCGACCGCCGCCTGCGCGCTGTCGTACGTTTGGCCGTCGACCGTCGCGGTGCCGTCGGCCGACAGGGTGGTGAACAAGTCGGTGTCGGGCACGCCGGGGTCGAAGGCGAGGTCGTCGCGGGTGCCGTCGGCCTCGCCGGCGCTGGCCATCCCGACAGCCATGACCGACAGCACGAGCAGGACCGCGGTGCCGACGGCGAACGCGCGCTCGAAATCGTGGGACAGTGGGCTCATGAGTGGGTTTCCGGGTGGTCAGGTTCGGCCGCGGTGGTCGTGGGGCGGTGCGGGGCGTCCTCCTCGTCGTCAGTATCGTCGTCACGGTCCCGAACGGCGTCGGGAAGCCCGGCGAGTCCGTCGCGCAGTCGGCCCGGAAGCTCACTGAACGTCGCCGTCTGATCGCGGTAGTAGTACGAAACCGCGAGCAGTCCGACGGCCGTGGCGGCCATGTACGCGCCGAGGCCGAACCGGGAGACGCTGGTGATGTTGGCGACCTGATACTGCCCCCACAGCGGCGGCGTGAAACCGGCGACGCCCATTACCGGCGCGCCGGGGTCGAGGGTGTGGCCGGCCTCCCAGAGCCGGTACTGGATATCGGCCAGCATCACGGTGAACACCAGTACGGTGCCGCCGAACTGGTATTTCAGGCCGCGCTTAAGCTTGTCGACGGTCGGTGCGACGGCGACGAACACTGACAGCAGTGACACGCCGATGAACGCGACGGGCCCGAGCGACCACTCGGGTACGTCGATGGCGTTCTCCTCAACGGGGAAGTTGGGCTCGACTAACACCGGGTCGGGGAAGTAGAACCCGACGTAGTGGTTCAGCCGTGCCATCTCGATGAAGTCCCCCGTCAGGTGAGGGTAGGCGTACAGGGAGACGCGGAGCGTCGTGCTGGGGTACTGGACGGCGTCGACACTGATGCGCCACATCGGGAACGCGAGCGCCGCGACGAACAGCAGCGCCGCTATCGCGGGGAGGCCCCGCCGGATCTCACGGAAGTCGTCGATGGTGGGTCGTTGCATGGCTGAACACCTCCGAAATGGTTGTGGCGCTACCCCTCCGCCGGCTCGACGATCATCCGGCTGCGCATCTCCAGGTGCAGGGCGCTACAGAAGTACGTGCAGTAGATCCAGTACACCCCGGGGTCGTCAGCCGTGAAGGTGACCTCCCGGGTGTCCTGTGGCGCCACGGCGTAGTTGATGTCGTGCTCGGGGATGGCAACGCCGTGGATGATGTCCTGCACGCCCTCGATGTTGGTCGTGGAGAGCTTCACCTCGTCACCCTCCTGAACCGTGAAGTCCGGCAGACCGAACTCCGAGCGCTTGGTCGTCATCTTGACGTGGACGCTGTTGTCGCCCGTGCGCTCGACGCCGGAGTCCTCCTCGGTGATGTAAGTCTCCTCGTAGTCGTCCTTGTCGTAGACCTTCTTGGCGTCGATCTTGTCCTTGTGGGCGAACACGCAGTCGTGTGGCTCGGGGTAGGCCGGGTGGTCCGCGACCAGTTCCATCTCCTCCTCGCCCTGCCCGATGTGGATGAGCTGGTCGTTGTCGGGCATGATCGGGCCGACAGGGAGGAACCGGTCCTTCGAGAGCTTGTTGAGGCTGACGAGCCACTCCCCGTCGGGGTCGGTCGTCATCGCCTCCAGCGCCTGAATGTGACCGGGGTTGTAGTGGACGTCCTGCTTCTCGATGATTGGGTCCTCCGACCCTTCCTCGGCCTCGACGGCCGCTTGGATATCCCATTTGGACACCTGAGAGTCGATGAACAGCGACGTGTATGCGTGGCCGTTGCCGTCGAAGGTGGTGTGGAGCGGGCCGAGTCCGACCCGCGGTCGCCCGGCGACGACCTCTTCGGGGTCGGAGGAGTCGGCCAGTGCGTTCAGGTCGAGCATTGTCACCGTCGGGGAGAGCTTCCCCGCGATGAAGGCGTAGTCGCCGTTCGGCCCGACCTCGACGCAGTGGGGGCTTTTCGGCGTCGGGATGTACTTCACGACAGGGCGGTCGCCCTGATTGAGCGAACTCCCCTGCGTGCCGTCGACGATGGGGATGCCGTTGACCTCTTCGTAGTTGCCGTTCTCGACGGCCTGCTCGATGGCCGGGATGTCGAAGGCCTTGACGTTGTCCCGGTCGTCCTTCGTCATGCCCTGGATGTCGGTGGCTTCCTCGCTGTTGTACGCCGAGGAGATGGCCCACCGCCCCTCTTTGCCGGTGTCAACGATATCGAGATTGCCGTCGACCTTGACCTGCCACTGGGTCTCCATCGACTCAGGGTCGACGGCGACGAACAGCGACGTGTAGTTGTCCGGGTTCTTCAGGTCGGTCCCGTCGTTCGGCAGCGGTGCGCGGAACTCGCCGTTGCCCAGCACGTACTTGGTGTCTGGGGAGAGGACGGTACAGCCGTGGATAGCCTGCATATTCGGGACGTCCGTGATGGCGTCCGTCTCGAAGTACGTGAGGTTCACGCGGGCGATGCGGCCGTTGGCCTTGTCGTTGACGTACAGATACTCGCCGTCGTAGTCGCCATCCGTCTCCGAGAGGTTCGGGTGGTGGTTGTCACCCCAGCTGTAGCCACCGCCTTCCTCCAGCATCTCCTGCGTGCCGTCGGTGTACCCGTACCCCGACGCACAGTCGGTGTTAAACACTGGAATACGGGTGAGTTCGCGCATCGACGGAATGCCGATGACCCGCAGTTCGCCGGAGTGACCGCCGGACCAGAAGCCATAGTACTCGTCGTGCTCGCCGGGTTCGACCGCATGGCTCGCGCCGCTGCCAGAGGGTGTCGACTGGCTGCCGGCGCTGCCATCGCCGCCAGTCAGCGCTGAACACCCGGCCACCGACCCCATTGCACCGGCGGCGACGCCGGCCTTCATGAAGTCCCGACGGCCGAGCGAGAGGCCGGGCAGTCCCAGCGAAAGGTCGTCGTCCTCAGTCGTTTCGTCCGGGGACTCGACCTCCGCCAGCACCGAGTCAAGCGTTTCTTCGTACTCTTCGAGGACTTCGTTCGGATCGCGTGGGGTTTCGTTTTTGCTCATATCAGACCACCTTGATTGTGCCGACCATCCCGTTCATCTCGTGAGGGATGCAGTAGTACTCGTAGGTCCCCGCCGTCTCCAGCGTGACCTCGTAGCTCTCGCCTTTCGGGATGTTGCCTTCCTGCCCGTTGCTGTAGCCGTCTTTCGCGGCCTGCAAGGAGTCGAACCCGCCGGACGCGAAGTAGTCCGCGCCGTCGGGGATCTTGTCTTCGTAGGCCGTCACCGTGTGGCCGATGCTGCCGACGTTCTCGAACGTGACCGTCGTCCCTGCTTCGACCTGGATTTTCTTCGGCTCGTATGCCAGTTCGTCCGTCATTTCGACGGTGCTCGTCTCGGTCCATTCGGACCCGCTCCCGCCGTCGCTGGACTCGGTCTCGCCGCCGTCTGATCCGTCACTGCCGCTACCTGAGTCGCCGTCACCGCTACTGTCGGAGCCGCCGCCCGATGAACAGCCAGCCAGCGCAACTCCGGCCGCGAGACCTAGACCGCGTACGAATGTTCTACGCGTTTCCATGGTAGCTCACGGCTGCAACTCGAAGACCTACCTGTATATATAGGGAACCGCACTCTCAGCTCGCAGGAAGTGGGGCGAATATGTTCGCCGCCACATAGTGGATGGTATCTCGTCGTGAAGACTACCGCAGAATACAGCGATTGTGCAGTCGTCTCCCCCAAGTTGGGTGGCAGGTGCCGGCGTATCGTCCACTGCGGTCCGGTGATGCCTACAACTGCCTGTTTCGGGGACCGCCTTTCAGTCAACTGTCGACAGATTCCTGTAGCCGCGCGAGACTGGTCAACACCGGATACGTCCAGAGTTGCTCTTCGTACATATACGTGCAGAACTCGTGGGTCTCGAACCGGTGGACGCTTGAGTGGAGTTGGTCCTGTCGCTGCTGTAACAGCGCAGTAACGTCGCTCTGGAACGTCTCGCGATACCACTCGGGGACGACTGTGCTGTCGAGCGTCTCGATGATCTCCTGCAGACTGCCGCGGTACTCCTGCATTGACTCCTGTTCGATCTTGACAGCGCGGTCTAGCGAGGTCCGTTCGTCGATTGCTTGCTCGGCCGCGGCCACCAGTGAGCGTTTGAGCGGCGGTGAGAACCCGACGTTCGTCTCGGGATGAAACAGCGCTGCGTAGTCCGGCCCGAACTCGATAGCGACGTTCTCGATCAGCGATTCGTCGTACACTGACTCGTAGTGGTCGACAGCCAGCATCGTGTCGGCGTAGGCGTCCCGGAGCGCTTCGACGGGGTCTGATGCGGACTGTCGACTTCGCGCACCGACGGGGGAGGAGGGCTGTTCGGCGGGGTCGACGGCACGCAGGCGCTGGAGGAAGTCCTCGAGCCCGTCTTGCTCGGCTGCAAGCTCGGTGTGCTCCCTGTCGAGCACTGTGAGAGCTGTCTCTACCGGCTCGAGAATGTGGTCTCGCCATGTGTGCAGGAACCACTGCGTGCCGTCCTGCGCAGGCGTCGTTGACATGCTAGTGTCTCGTTCAGTAACAACAATAAGTGTTTTAGTTACCCGTCAACACCACCGTGTTCTGGACGATTATTTATAAAGGCACTCGGGACAGCAGCGTTGCGTTCGCGGTGTGTCTTGCGGTCTCGGTGCATCGGCAATTCCAGTTGGAATGGAATAGCATCTGGTTCCGGGACCAAGACTCACACTCCAAATTTGCCTATAAATATGTGCCATGTGAAACTATACGAGGGCAAAAATCCATCACTGAATTAAAATAGGCACATCTGTGGTTATATTTGTGCCCAAATACATCTATACATTCAAATTATTGATGTATAATGGCGGTATCGACATTTAGATACTGTCTATCTGCACAGACAATATTAAAGACATGGATTTGGATGCGTTTTCACCGCCAGTATTTCTATATACTGGTACTCGTACAGTCACATTGTGTCGGGTATTGATAGGTGTCGGTTGCCAGCGGCCGTCGGTTGGTCCGGCCGCTCATCGCTTACATCTGGGTTTTAAATAATGACGGCAACTCTACTCGGTAATGACCGACGACGCCGACACACAAAACACGGGCCGGCGGATACAGTCCGTGGAGAACGCCTGCGAGATCATTGAAGCCGTTCAGGAGTCAAACAGCGCGACGTTGCAGGAGCTGAGCGAGCGAATCGAGCTCTCCCAGGGAACGCTGCACACATATCTTGCGACGCTGACCGACTGTGGCTTTCTCACGAAGGACAACGATACGTACCAGCTTGGCTTTCGGTTCGTCACGATGGGCGAACACGTCCGCAACGAGACGGAACTCTACACCGCTGGACAAGAGGAAGTCGACAAACTGGCCGACAGGTCCGGTGAGTACGTCCATCTGGTCGTCGAAAACGACGGTCGCGAAGTCGCCATCTACGAGCGGCGGGGCGAACACGCCGTCGGGATGGACTACCACCTCCAGTTGCGGGAGGCCCCACAACATCTCCACGACAGCGCTTCGGGGAAGGCAATCCTCTCGTGTCTCCCCGACGAGCGCGTCGAGAAAATAATTGACCGGGAAGGCCTTTCGCGACAGACACAGCACACGATTACGGACCGAGAGACGCTCCGCGACGAGCTAGAAACTATCCGGGAGCGGGGATTCGCGACCAACGACGAAGAAGAGATCCGCGGCCTCCGGGCGATCGGTGCGCCGATCCTGGACAACGACGGGACCGTCGTCGGCGCGGTCAGTGTGACTGCACCGACCAGCCGTCTGAAAGGGACTCGCTTCGACACTGAAATCCCCGAGATGGTGATGGAGGCAGCGAACCTCATCGAAGTCAATCTCGAAATGACCTCATTCGACCGGAGCACGTAACAGCGTCGTCAGACGCTCGTCGCTGTGTGTCGGCGACGATCACTACCCGACGACGGCATCCGGCCTCCAGCATTTGGATAGCTCAAATATCGGCTGCGCTACTGTGACCGTCGACCGGAGCGATTCACCCGGCAAATGAGCCACAATAACAGTCGTACCATCGTTAGTAAGTTCGCGGAGATAGCGTATCAGGCCCGATAGTTATGCCTACAGGCTATTTTCGGCGGGTTGCCGCGGAACGTACACCTGTCGAGGGTGGTCTCTCCCAGTATAGTGCTCCGCCACTGCCATGCCAAGTCTATTTTGAGATAGTCAAAACACGGGGTAATTCTTTGTTCAGTATCAGGTCATGGTATAGCACGGCTACATCGATATTTGTACCATCTGGCGCGGCTCCATCTGACCAGTGTGGCCTCATCTATATTGAGTATATCAAGTCCATATTTGTGGAATATTCCGCAAATGAGCCGCTGATATGGCTCGTAATACCCTACAAGCGACCAATATGGATTCCTCAATGGTTTTGCTATGTTCAAACTATTCCTCCCGCAGACGGTCCCAAATATTTATTAACAATACCGGTATTGGTGCCGATACACTGTCTCACTCCAGCCGTCGGATGTTGACAGTACATACGGACACAGCGTGCTGAACAACCCAGCGTACTCGCCCCATTGGTCCCGAAGCGAGTGGGCGTACGCACCGCCGAACCTACAACCCAATCATGAGCACACAGAAGGAGCCATCAGAGCAAGCGACAGACGAGGACGAATCGCCAATCGCGACTGCCCGCCACCAGCTGGAGCAAGCAGCTGAACACCTCGACCTTTCTGAGGGGATGCTTGAGCAGCTCCGCCACCCATCGAAAACGGTCGAAGTATCTGTTCCGATCCGCCGAACCGACGGGAGCGTTGAGGTGTTCAGCGGGTATCGCGTCCAGCACTTCGAGGTCCGAGGGCCGTACAAAGGTGGTATGCGATACCACCCAAGCGTCTCCGCCGAGGAGTGTACGGCGCTGGCGATGTTGATGACGTGGAAGTGTGCGGTGATGGACCTGCCCTTCGGCGGCGCGAAGGGCGGCATCGTCGTCGATCCGTCGACGCTCGATGCACAGGAGACCGAGCAGTTGACCCGCCGGTTCGCCGAGGAACTACGCGAAGTTGTCGGGCCGACGAAAGACATCCCCGCACCCGATATGGGGACCGACGAGCAGACCGTCGCCTGGTTCATGGACGCGTATTCGATGCAGGAAGGCGAGACGGTCCCCGGCATTGTGACCGGCAAACCGACGGCAGTCGGCGGGACCCACGGCCGCGAGGAAGCACCTGGTCGGAGCGTCGCTATCGTTGCCCGCGAAGCACTCGACTACTACGATGGGAGCGTCGAGGGAGCCACTGTGGCTGTACAGGGCTTCGGCGCTGTGGGCGCGAACGCCGCACGCCTCCTCGATTCATGGGGCGCTTCTGTTGTCGCTGTCAGCGATGTCGACGGCGGTATCTACGACGAATCCGGCCTCGATATCGAATCCATTTCCGCCGATGGTGACGAGCACGGCCAGCTGGGGGCTGTTGACGCACCACGGCAGCTATCCAACGCCGAGCTACTGGAACTCGATGTCGATGTCCTCATTCCCGCAGCAGTCGGGAACGTCCTGACCGAGGAGAACGCTGCGGACGTGCAGGCAAGCATCATCGTCGAAGGGGCGAACGGCCCGACAACGACAGCGGCCGATACAGTGTTCAAGGAGCGCGACATCCCAGTTATCCCGGATATCCTCGCCAACGCCGGTGGCGTCACCGTGAGCTACTTCGAGTGGCTCCAGCACATCAATCGCCGGAGTTGGTCCCGCGAGGAGGTCAACGAAGAACTCGAAGCCGAGATGCTCGATGCCTGGGAGGCCCTTCAGGCCGAGGTTGAGGACCGTGACGTCACGTGGCGAACGGCTGCCTACATCGTCGCGCTCTCGCGAATCGGTGACGCTATGAACGCCCGTGGGCTATGGCCGTAGTAACGGATGTCGCTTCAATCTACCCACTCGCGAGACCACAGTCGCCCAGTGTCACCCGTCGCGGTGCTCGGTGTTCCGTTCGCGCTCGGTGCCGACCGGCGTGGCGTCGACATGGGACCGTCGGCGATTCGTTACGGCGGCCTCAGCGCCGCGCTCGACACGGCCGGCGTCGACTACACTGACGTGGGGGACCTTTCACCGCCGACGCTACAGTCCCAACCGGCGTCCGCCGACGCCAGTGCGAAGTACCTCGATGCTATCGCGGAGATGACCGACACCCTTGCCGACCGGGTGGCGACAGAAATAGCCGACGGGAGCGTCCCGCTGGTGTTAGGCGGTGACCACTCTATCGCGATGGGCACGATGCGCGGTGCGGCTCAGGCGTCCGAACTCGGCGTCATCTGGTTCGACGCGCACGGGGATTACAACACCCCGACGACCTCGCCCAGCGGCAACGTCCACGGGATGCCGCTTGCGGCCGCTCACGGTTACGGCGACTTCGCAGAGATGCCGTGGGCGACCGCCCCAAACGTCGCCGAGGAGAACACCATCATCGTCGGCGCGCGGAGCCTCGATGCCGACGAACGAGCAGTCCTCCGCGAGAGTGACATCTCCGTCTTCACGATGGAAGACATCGACAGGCGGGGTATCGGCCCAGTCACCGACGAAGCGCTCGACATCGCGACCGACGGCGTCGACGATATTCACGTCAGCCTCGACCTCGACTGGCTCGACCCGGACGACGCGCCAGGGGTCGGGACACCAGTCCCAGGCGGCGTCACCTACCGGGAGGCACATACGGCGATGGAACGGGTCGCCGACCGCGACGCCGCCGAATCGGTGCTGCGCTCGCTCGACGTCGTCGAGGTCAATCCCATCCTCGACCAGCGCAACACGACGGGCGAGCGAGCGGCCGAACTCGCCGCCAGCGCGTTCGGCAAGCGGATCCTGTAGCCCAGTTTCGAACCGCAGTAAGGACTCAATTGCGTGTCCGCAACGCGGGGCCGGAACACAGTGATTTATTACCAATGATTGCCTTTATGTTAGCATGGACCGCGATACTGCGGAGCCGCGTGTCGATAGCCTTCCTGGCCCACGGAGCAGCGAGTGGGTCGAGTACCACCACGAAACCGCCGCGCCGAGCACGTACGTGTATGATTTCGTCTGGGACATCACTGAGGACGCAATCGGTCCGTTCTGTACAGACGCGGACGGCAACGTCCTGCTCGATTTCACCTGCCACGTCGCCGCGTCGCCGCTCGGCTACAACAACCCGAAAGTGCTCGACCGGGCCGACGAGTTCGACATGGTCGACCCGCTGAAAATCGCCGGCCAGGACTTCTACGTCAGCACCGGGGGCTCGCCCGACGAAACGTCGCTGCCGGGTCCTGCTCACCTGATGGATCGGTTGACCGACATTACTAGCCACTACGACTTCGACACCGTCTTCCTCTCGAACTCCGGCGCAGAGGCCGTCGAGAACGCGATGAAGATCTGTTACGACAACTGCGAGACGCCGAAGTACGGAATTACCTTCGACGGTGCGTTCCACGGTCGGACCCTGGGAGCGCTCTCGCTGAACCGTTCGAAGTCCGTCTATCGACGGAAATTCCCCGAACTCAGCGGGATTCACGACGTGGAGTACTCCGAAGCCGGCGTCGAGCGCCTCCGTTCGAAACTCGACGCAGACACCGGCCACATCCCGCCCGAGGAAGTCGCGTTCCTCATCTTAGAGCCGATACAGGGCGAAGGCGGCTATCGCGTCCCGAGCCCCGAGTTCCTCTCGGCCGTCGACGACCTCTGCCAGGAACACGACATCCCGATCATCGCCGACGAAATCCAGTCGGGAGCCGGTCGCACGGGCGAAATGTGGGCCGTCGACCACTACGACATCGAGCCGGATGTCATCACGAGCGCCAAAGCGCTCCGGGTCGGCGCGACCATCTCCCGCTCGGACATCTTCCCGTCGGAAACGTCGCGGCTCTCCTCGACGTGGGGGGCCGGCGATATCCTCGGCTCGATGCGCGGCGCGCTGACGCTTGCCGCTATCGAGGACCACGACCTACTGGACAACGCCGCCGAGAAGGGGACGTACTTCATGGATCGGCTCCGCGAGATCTCGGCGGACCGTCAGCTGGTTGAGGACGTTCGTGGTCTCGGCCTGATGATCGCTCTGGAGTTCGATACGGCCGACCGCCGCGACGCCGTGATGGAAACCGCGCTCCAGCACGGCCTCCTCACGCTCGGCTGTGGCCAGAAATCACTCCGACTCCTCCCGCCACTCGATGTCACCGAGCGCGAACTGGAACTCTGTCTCGACATCCTCGATTCGGTGTTTACCGAGGTTGCAGACCCTGTCGCGTCGGCCTGACTCTCGCGACTTCTGCGGTAACCGCAATGTTAAAATATGATTAATTCGATTGTGGCACTATGCCACGAGAGGCACGCGTAGACAGACGGAGGTATCTGCAGGCAATCGGTGGCACTGTCGCGACCCTGTCGGTCGCTGGCTGTCAATCGGGCAGCGGGGACTCACAGACGCTCACCGCGGGCACAGCGCCGGGCTTTCCGCCGTTTGAGATGAAACAGGACGGCGAACTCGTCGGCTTCGACGTCGAGTTGCTGGAGGCCGTTGTCGCGGCGACGGAGTACGAACTGAGCGGCTGGGAAGAACTGGAGTTCAAATCACTCATCCCAGCGCTGAACAACGGTAACGTCGACGTCGTCGCGGCGGGCATGACTATCAACGACGACCGTGACGAAGCGATCGATTTCTCCGACCCGTACTACAGTTCGAATCAGGCCATCATCGTCCGGGAGAGCGGGTCGTTCTCGCCGTCGTCGCTAGAGGATCTCTCCGGGGCGACGGTCGGGGCACAGAAGGGGACGACTGGTGAATCCGTCATCAAAGACCAGCTCATCGAAGCGGGGACGATTCCGGAGTCTCAGTACAACGCGTACGGCAACTACGTGCTCGCCGTCGAGGATTTGCTGAACGAAAACGTCGACGTCATCATCATCGACGTCCCCGTCGCGAACTCGTTCGTGGCAGATCGCCCGATCAAGTCCGCGTTCGTCCACGAAACCGGCGAGCAGTTCGGCTTCGGGATTCAGTCCGGTAACGATGACCTCGCGGACGCGCTCAACAGCGGGCTGACCACCGTTGAGGACGACGGGACGTACCGTGACCTGACCGAGAAGTGGTTCGGACAGAAGTGAGGCCATGGCAGCACTCCTACTCCAGGCCGCCGACTGGCAGTTCGTCGTCGACAACATGGGCCTGTTGCTCGGGGGGACAGTCGTCACTATCGCGCTCACCGTAGCCAGCATTCTCTTGGGATTCGTCGTCGGGTTTCCGGCCGGTGCGATAGAAGTGTACGGCTCGGACAGATCCCGGCGGCTGGTCGAACAGGTCGGGGTTGTCCTCCGTGGTACCCCGCTGCTGGTCATCATTATGATCCTGTACTTCGGCCTCTCTATCTCCAGTAGCGCGTTCGTCACGGCGACTATCGCACTCGGCCTCCGGAGCGCCGCCTACCAGTCTCAGATCTTCCGCGGTGCGCTCCAGAGCGTCGACGACGGGCAGCTGGAAGCGGCACGCGCCGTCGCGATGTCCCGATTCGAAGCGATTCGGCACGTCGTCGTCCCGCAGGCACTCCGTCGGAGCGTTCCGGGATTCCAGAACGAGTTTACCATCGTCCTCAAGGACACAAGCATTGCCATCGTCATCGGTATTGGCGAACTGCTGACGACGGGCCAGAACCTCTACGAAGGCGGACAATCGACCGCAGCGCTGGAGATATTCCTCGCCGTCAGCCTCGTCTACTTCGTGCTGACGTTCGCGACAAACCGGTCGCTCGACAGACTCAGCGACTACTACGCAGTACCGGAGGGAACGACATGACACAGCCATTACTCTCAATCGACGATCTGCACAAGTCCTACGGGAGCGAAGAAGTACTGGAAGGCGTTGGCCTCGAGATGGACCAAGGCGACGTGACAGTCCTCATCGGTCCCAGCGGTTCGGGCAAATCCACGTTGCTCCGATGTGTGAACCGGCTAACCGAGATCAACAGTGGCCGGATTGCGCTCGATGGGGACGACGTGACTGGGGCAGACACCGACGTCAACGAACTCCGAAAGCAGGTCGGCATGGTGTTTCAGGATTTCAACCTCTTTGCGCACCTGACCGCGCTCGAAAACGTCACGCTCGGCCCGAAAAAAGTACTCGGCATGGACGCTGCTGACGCCGAGGCGGCCGGACGGAACCACCTCGAACAGGTCGGACTGCTGGAACAGGCGGACTCCTACCCCGCTGAACTCTCCGGCGGGCAGAAACAGCGTGTCGGCATCGCGCGCGCACTCGCGATGGACCCGGAACTGCTGCTGTTCGACGAGCCGACCAGCGCCCTCGACCCCGAACTCGTCGGTGAGGTCGTCGAGGTGATGCGCGACCTCGCAGCGGAGGGCATCACGATGCTCGTCGTCAGTCACGAGATGGACTTCGCCCGGTCGGCCGCGTCTGACATCGTGTTCCTCGACGACGGCGAGATCGTCGAACACGGCCCACCGGAGCAACTGTTCCAGAACCCCACAGCGGACCGAACCGAACAGTTCCTGAGCAGATTGCACGCACACGAGGAGACGGCATGAGCACGGCCGAATCGACAACGTCGCCGAATACAGGGCTGCGTGACCGCGTCGGGACGGTCTTTACCGTCCGTCCACTTACAGTCGGTCTGGCACTGTTCTGGGTCTGGGTTCTCGCCCGCTGGACCACTGATTTCGTCCTCGCAGGAGTCTCCGGATTCGACCGTGGCACACCGTTTCTCCCGGCGGCCCCGTTCCTGACAGCAGCGGATACCGTCGCATCGCTCGCCGCGCCACTCGGTGCTGCCGGAGCGCCGCTGGCATGGGTCGCTGACACACTCCGATTTGCCGCTGACGCGACAGCGTACCTGCCGGCGCTGGCACACGGCATCTGGACGACGGTTCTACTGACGGTCTTCAGTGTCTGTCTCGGGTTCGCGCTGGCGCTCCCGCTCAGCGTCGTTCGCGTGTACGGCGGGCGGTGGGCCCGCTGGCTCGCTCTGTCGTACACGGAACTCATCCGTGGAACGCCACTGCTCGCACAGTTGTTCGTCCTCTACTTCGCGACCTCACTGACGCAGGTTCTCAGGGGCGTCCCGGGAGTCGGTGTCGGCTTCGTCCCGGCACAGGCGTTCTGGGTCGCCGTCATCAGTTTCACGCTGAACAGCGCCGCCTACCAGTCCGAATATCTGCGCGCGTCACTGGACTCGGTCGACGGCGGCCAGTTGACTGCCGCACGCGCAATTGGGCTCTCGAAGCTCGAAGGGATACGGTACGTCGTCGTTCCACAGGGTCTGCGACTCGCGCTTCCCAGCTGGACGAACGAACTCGTGTATCTCATCAAGTACTCCTCGCTGGCGAGTTTCATTACGGTTCAGGAACTGTACGGCAGGACAAGCACCCTCGCTAACGAGACGTACCAGTATACAGAACTGTTCGTGCTGGTAGCGATACTGTATCTGGCTCTGGTCGTATCGGCATCAGCACTGATGGACCGCGTCGAATCGCACACTGCAACCGCCGGTGTTGGGCACACTAGACAATGACCACTCTCTTAGGGCCGCCGACCAATCATTTCAGCACACCCCATGAGTCACACTGAAAGCGCCGGCGCACGACTGACGCTCGACCTGTGGCACCCGAACTGCTGGGCTATCGAAGCAACCGACCGCACCGATGGCGGTATCCTGGCACACACGGTGCAACAGACCGCCCAGTCGCCAACAGCATCGGTCAACGGCGTGTTTACGGCGTACGGCGCCACGAAGTCGGCCGTCGAGGACTGCCTCGACGCAGTGCGCGCGTCGTCCCACGCCGGGGAGATACAGGAACTTCAGGCGCGTATCGGCCACAAGCGCGATGCGCCGGGCACCGTCGTCAGGCAGTTCCTGCTGGAGTACGACCCGGGCGAGTTGGTCTGTCCGACGCTACTTGAACACGGGTTCGTCCACAGCGCCCCCGTTCGCATCGAAGACGGCCGCGAACGGTGGCAGGTGAGTTTCACCGGCGAACGGCCCGAGATTCAGCCCGCACTCGATGCTGTCGAGGCTGACGCCGACGCTGACGTGTCGGTCGAATCCATCGTCACGCCGGACAGCGATACTGAGCGGTCAGTGGGTGGGCTGCGAACCGACTCGCTAACGCCGGCTCAGCGACGAGCCTTCGAAGCGGCCCGCGAAGCAGGCTACTACCAGTGGCCGCGCGGGATTTCAGTCCGCGAACTCGCCGCTGAGATGGACATCTCGAAGACCACGCTCCTCGAACATCTCCGAACCGCAGAGTCGAAACTTTTGGACCCTGAGTAGCCCTATCAGTACTTCATCCGGGTAGGTAGCCCCGAGACGTGTGTAGTCTTGGCGTCTTCGGTCTCTGGGGTACATTCCGTTCGCGACGGTGATACTCTTGTCGTATGCGGTCACTGAGATCGTCCATTGAGATAGCACAGCTGCGAAGCAGAATCCGACTGTTTCTATATAGCGGCATATGATTTACGAGTGTCACAGCCACCATTCACACTGTCGCTGTAGTGTTAGATAAATAATATAACAATCACAGTAGCGAGTAGATTTCGGCCTCGTACACATCCCTGACGCGAGTCCCCCATTCGTGGGTGTACGTATCGATGACGTCCTGTGCCACGTCGCCTCTGAGGTATTTGACGACGCCACGGTCGCCGGTCCGATCCCGGAGATGCGTCGTGAAGAAGTGCCGGAAGTAGTGCGGCGTCACGTTCTCTTCGGCTCCGCCACCATCCGTGTACCAACCGAACTCGCGGGCGTGGGATTCGACGATATGGTGTACCATGTTCGGCGTGACCCGCTCTCCCCAGCTGTCGCTTGTAGACACAAACAGCGGCGCTGCCGGGGACTGTGTGTCCGGCCGAATCGCGAGCCAGCGTCGCAGCACGGATGCCAGTTCGGCGTCGACTGGAATCGTCGTCTCCCGTTTCCGCTTGTTGGATGCGGTCCGTTCCTCCCCGTTGCTGGCCTCGCCACGGGCCGGGTCTGCGGCCACAAACAATGAGTCCGGACGTCCGTCGAGCCCCGCTCGGACCGGGATCTCCGGTCTGGGCCCGGGGGTTTCGAGGTTGAGGTCACGGATATCGAGGTTACACAGCTCGCCGGCCCGCATTCCCGTCTTCAACAGTGTCACTATGATCGCTCGCTCTAGCGGGTGCGAGACGCTGTCGACGAACGCACGCATCGACTGGAGGTCTATCTCTCGGCGGGTCGGGTCGGTGTTGATGGACTCGTCCATCTCCTCCATGACCAGCGTCATCGGGTTCGATTCGAAGACCCCCACCTGGGTCATGTACGCGAAAAACCGGTGTAGATAGGATGCATACGTTGCGACAGTACTTTCCTCGACATCTCCACGAAGACTGTGGACATATGCCATACAGTCCCGGTGGGAGGCCTCCCGGACGGGACTGGACTGGTGGCCGTTCGCGAGATAGGACTCGAAATCCCGAAGGACGCGCTCGTAGGAGGCACGAGTCCGGTCGCTCTTTCCGTGGTACGTGATGTCATCAAGGAAATACCCGATCGGGTCCGACTCGGCGTCCGGCGTGCCTGTTTCCGTGCTCATTCGTCTCGAACGTACCCCCCGTGTCGCCCGCTGTACTGCACTTCGTTGTTGGACTGCAGTTCTTGCAGCGTGTCTTCGAGTCGCTCCTCGATATCGTCGGTCAGCTCTGCGAGCAGGTCGTCCCACTCGTAGTAGTCCCCGTCAGCAAGGATCTCCTGGACCCGGTCTTTCAGCCCGTCACCCCCAGGGGTAGCGTCCGGAGAACCGGGTTCCTCACTATTGCTCTCAGCGGCGTCTGATTCAGTTGTCTCGGAGGCTGTTGACTCGAATCCACTTCGGCCTGCCTGTACCATCGTCCGGACGAACTCGCTTTGACTCATATCCAGTTCCTCGGCGTGGGCCTGCCACTGTTCTTTCTGGTAGGCCGGAATGTACGTCCGAACCGTCGTTCGCTCACTGTCACTGGACACATTTCACCCTCGGACGCCGGGAACTTCAATGTAGTCCCATACTCAGAGATAAAAGCCTTTATTTGGGTGTATAGTACCCTATTCCACCGGTATTTGCCGCGTTACTGCAAAAAATTCTACACTCCATCGCAGAGTAAGCACACGTTCACAAATATTAAAATGGTCGCAGATTGCCGTACTCTCTCTGGTTAGCTCACCTGCCCAGCAAGATTCAGGTGGACGAAAGCAGACTACCGCCTGTCGACAGGGTATCAATATTCGGTTTGGTGCAGTGAACGGCCACGGGGTCGAGGCCGAGACTATACAGGCCTGATCCACTACTCGCCGAAGTCGAACCTATAGAGCTGGCAGTCTGTCTACCTGCTCGGTCTCACTGATTTCCCTACACGGTTGGCTCCTTGACCTTCCCACGCCACGTAGCATCCGCAGTCCCTCGGATGTGGTATGTGTCACTGTGGCTGGCATCCTCTCAGCGGAGAACGGCGGCGGTTTTCCTCCTGGAGTCTTGGCCGGTATAGTGTTCCCGGATACGATACACCGGTCGCGCTGGACCGTATTCAGGTCTGTGCGCCGTCCTTCGAGACAATAAGGGGTTGGCCTCCAACCAAGCGTGGTAGTCCTGCTCAACCCCACGAGCCGTATCGTCGGCTCGACTGCTGTTTTGCGTGCCACTCCAGAGCTGCTTCTGACACCGTACGGTCGGCGTGGCCTTTGATATCCACCGACCGTGAGCGTGGTCTTGATTTCCCGTCGGTCGGCCTGTGTCGCCCGCTGCAGGCACTCCTGACAGGCCCACGCTTCTGACCGAGATACACTGTTCCAGCCGTCCTCGTCTAGTCGTTCCAGCAGGGCGCGACATAGCGCTTCTCGAGCGTGACGGCGGCGTCGGGTCCGCTTCCGGGACAGTTGCCGGAAACGCTCGCTACTGTATTGGCCTCCCTGTAGCCGTCCGGAAAACTCCGCCTTCCGTGGTTCCGAGCGATTCCGTTTCTCGGACAACTTGGACTGTCACTGGGCGCTTTTCTATCGTCTTACGGAACCGCTGGACCAACTCACAACCTTCGTACAGGTCTGCTCGCCGGTCGTGGTAATGCAGGCGACGAGAGTGTGCACACCAATATCCAGAGAGGTCGTTTCGTCGGCCAGTGGCGTGTCCCAGGGCTCGTCAGAAACAGTCAGGGTTACGAGGCTCGGAAGGTGCACCCAGCCTCGTCATGCCACAGCCAGCCCTCCTTCTGGTCGTCAGGGCAATTCGGGCCGCCAGCGGTTTCGAGATGGAGACATCTAGTGTAGTTGTATCAGTCTTTCAGCTGGCCCCGTCTAGCACCTCAGACTCGGCCTGCCCGTCTCATTCGACGATGTGTGATGTGCTGCGAATGTTCCTTTGCGTACTCGCGAATAACTATTGTTGCTACGGAAGTCCGGCGGGTTCGGTGACCCGTGACCGACGTATTCGGCTCGTCACGAGACCTGTTCGTATCGAAGAACCTGCGTAGCGCTTCGCTGTCTTTGTGTATCATCTGGAGAGTGGTAGTGCACCGAGAATAGCCTTGTATTGGCTCCTAGCTACCCTGTCTCGGCGTGGCACCTCCGCGCACGTATCACCAAACACCTCTAATAGATAGACTCCAGTATAGACGAGTACTGTGGAGTGTTGAACCGAAACCCTCCTACATTAGCGTGTCGAGGCTGAAGCTATCGATATGCGTTCCCGACGACACGCGTTCTCTCAGGAGAGTGAGTCCGGTGGCTAACGACGCACTCGTCCTTTTGTTCATGATTGCGATTGTACTGGTAGCCATGGTTGTCACGCTTATTGGCGGGTTCTATCTGGTCAAATACCTCGTCGAGCGTACGTTTAATTCATAAGTTCGGGCCTGCAGGGGATTCTGACTGGCTGATATTTCCGCGGGTAGTCTATTCTTCAATTACTCATAGTAATCACCATGCTACAGCCTCAGCGATCCATTCCGAACAAATAAACTGTATATGGCTATATTGAATTCGAGTTAGCAACTACCTATTCGAATCAGAAATCAGTCCCTCGGCGAACGATGTGCTATCTCCGTTGGCACGTCAACTGACTCTGGAAACGGCTGAGCCGGGCTTCTACCCCGTAGAAGCAGCCCCTGTCCGCGAACTACTCGCATTCAGCGTTGGACCACCGTGAAAACGATGGCTGTCAGCAGAAACCGCTGTATAGCCGCCTGTTCATTGTCCCGGGTTTCAATGTAAAATCAGTCGTCTCCATTTTCTCCGGTCGCCGCTCCCAGAATCGTCGTCTCGGTGTCGAAATACGTCGGTGCATCAGTGTCAATTTCGAATTCAAGAACAGTCTCAAGATCGCCGGAGCCCTCGGTGAGTTGTTCTGCAAGATCCGTATATCCCTCAGCGAGCGTTCGGTATTCATCTAGTTCTGCCTGTTTCGCCTGCGCCTGCTCCTGCTTGGCCTCAATGTCCGCGACAGTCGCCTCCGCACTGGCGTCCGGTCGTTCGGGACCATTAGTTAATGACGCGCGAGCGTCGGCAGTGTCCTGTTCGATCTCCGCCAGTAACTCGGAGAGCTCCGCACTGCGCTGGTCCAGATGACCAGCAAGAATCGCAGCCTGGGTTCGACAGTACTCGGCGAGTTCCGCTTGAGAGATGTCTCCTGCGTCGTCGCTCATTCCAAGGAGTACGTCGCCAGCGCGAAAATCGGTTTCGGTGAACCGGATTACTCTTCTTCCTCTTCGCCAAGGCTCTGTGACGGACCGCCCGAGAAGACGAACTCGTGTTCGGCTTCGGTCTCGAAGCGGTTCAGGATGTCACCGAGTGGCTTCGCGTAGCGTTTGAGCTGTTCGGCTCGCGAAGACACTTCGTTGAGCTCTGCGGCCTGCTCTTCGGCCGCCCCAGCGACGGTCTGGGTTTCGGCCATCATCTGGTCGCTCGTTTCGGCGGCCGACTGTAGCGTCGTCGCCACGGTCCGGAACCGTTCAAGCGAGTCGCCCAGATCGATGTCCGGATTGTCCGCTTCCAGTTCTTCGAGCGTGTCAACGAGGGTGTCGAGGTCCTCCGAGATGGTCGCGAGGCGGTCCTTCTGGTCGTAGGCATCGTCGGAGATCTTCTGCGTCGATTCGGCGACCTGCTCGGACGCGTCACGAACGGACTCCGCACTCGACAGAACGACATCTCCGGATTCCGCGACTTCGTCGGCGAAGCTGTTGAGCTGACCAATCGTCTTTTCGAGTTCGTCAACCATGCCGTTGAACTCGCTGGCGATACGGTCCATCGACTCGTTCTCGCCGTCGGTTGCCATCCGCTCGGTGAGGTTTCCAGCGGCTGTCTCCTCCATCACGTCGGAGAATTCTTCGGCCTTCTTCTGGAGGTATTTGTTGACTTCAAGGGCTTCGGCCCGGGAAACCTCCGCCTCTTTCTGTGCACGCTCGGCCTCGTTGATCTGTTGTTTGAGCGCGTCGCGCATATCAGCGAACCCGCTGTACAGGCGGCCGATATTGTCGATACGACTGGTGGCGATCTCGACGTCGAGGTTCCCCTGTCGCATCTGGTCCGTTTTTCGGGTCAGGCGGTCGATTGACGTTGCCGTGTTGTACCCGAGTATCGCACCGACACCCGCGATGAGCAACACCATCAGTGCCGTGCCGATAAGTCCGTACTGCTGGACGTTCTGGACGAAGCCAAAGACCGCGGAGTTGGGTGCGTGTACGAGAACGACCCAGTCAGTGCCCTGAATCGGTGCATAGCCGACAGTGTAGCGCTCGTTGAGTACGTCAGTCGCCGGCATGTTAGCGGTGACGCCGGATTGCGGTTCCGAGGACCGAAGATTGTTCGCCTTACCGATTGGTTCGGTGGCTTGGTTGTTTTCGCTGTACGACTGCAGCATGTTTTCGCCGAGGCCGCGGCTCCCGTCTCTAGGTTCGTCGACCATGACGATCGCCGATCCGTTGACGACCTGCGTGAATCCGCCTTCGGCCCTGTTGTTCCCCTGAAGCGAGTTCGCGATTTCGTCAAGCGAGTACTCGATGAGGATATACCGGTTCTGGGAGGCATCGACTGGACTGGCGAAGCCGACGACCGAGCCGGAGTTCGTCTGGTACACGTCGGAGACAACGACATCGCTTGCCGTTTCGAAGTTCGCACCGGTAAGCCAGGCCCTGCTCGTCGATTCGAGCGGTGAGTTAGTCAGCACCTGTGAGTTAGATGTGCTGGCGACAACCTGGGATTGGCCGGCATTCTGTTCGACCAGATGGATGTCGGCAGCATCTGCGGACAAGGCGGCTTTCCGATTGTTAAGTTCGATATTGATATCGTCGGTATTACTACTGGCCCAGATGTCGTCGGAAGAGACGAACTGGGTCGATAGCCGGTTTCGGTCAACCCACTGTGACAGGATATCAGCCTCCTGTGCGGCGGCGTTTTCGTAGTCGCTCAGAACCTGTTGTTCCGTGTAGTTCTTGACTTGCTCTGTCGCAGCAAGGCCGATGAGCCCAACCGATAGCGCCATAACGAAGAGGACAATACCGAATTTGAGTGCGAAGTTTCGCCGGATAAAATCCGGGACGACTGTCGCCAGAATCCCACCTGAGGCGTTCGAATCGTTCTCTGAACTGTCTGGTATCTGTGTATCTCCTGAACTCATACTTAGCTCCCTCCAAGCGAGCAGTTAGCCGCTGGACCGCTATCGCAGGCGTACTGTACATCCGCTGGCTCCCCAACTAGGCCGTAGTAGCTGCCATAGGACTGCCGTACCTCTGGCTTTCCTCTCACAACCGGCACTTGACGCATCGCCTGGTGATCACACGCTCGGAGCGTCTGCGGTCCAAGACCGGCGTCGTACTCGTGCCCTTCGAGCGCCCCGATGACATCGATCGGATTGAACGTTCCCGCCCGCTCGACTGCGCTGGCGTATTGTAACGTTTGCGTGTATGCGATGTGGGCTGCTCCTGATGGGGACGCCGATTTCGAGGCCCCCGTCGAATTACCGTACTCTTCACGGAACGTCTCTCGGAAAGTATTCGACAGCGGCGAGTTGATCTCCGGACTCCAGGCGACCGTTCCGATAACACCCTCTATCGCATCGCCTGCGGTCTGAGCAATATCTCTCGAGGCTACCGGAAGGACGATATTTGACTCCGGGAACTCCTCCCGGAACGCTCTGAGTGCGTTTACTGCGTCGAGGCCCCCGAGACCGAGCACGACCACGTCGAAATCAACCGACTCGAGGTCTTTTGCGTACTGAGAGTAGTCGGTCGTCCCGACCTGTGCAGTCGTGTCCCAAACAGGAGCCCAGCCGAGATTTCCGAGGACTGTATCCATATCATCCCGGAGCGTCCGTCCCCACTCGTTGTCCTGGGAGATTTTGACGTAATTGACGTCGTCTCCGAACTCGTCACTGAGGGCCGGGGCCAGCGCTTCGGCCGCCATGCGGTTGTTGAACATCTCGCGGAAGGAGTATCGGTTGCAGTCGGCACCCGTCAGCGAGTTCGCGTTAGCCATCGTCGCCATATACACGACCTGATTCTGTGCGGCAACCTCCTGGTTGGCCAGGCCGGAACTGCTGGACGTGCCACCAGCAAGCATAATGGCCTCCTCACTATCGACAAGGCGCTGTGCGTTACTCCGGGCGGTATCTGAATTACCACCCGTGTCTTCGACAACGAACTCGACATCCGTATTCAGAAGCCCGTCACCGTCCAAGGGCGAGTTGTACTTCTCGCTCGTTACCCATCCACCACCGTTGTTGATGTGCTTGACTGCGAGTTTGAAACCTCGTAGCTCCTGCTTGCCGGCCGTTGAGTACGCCCCCGAGGAAGCGACGTTGAAACCGAACGTCACCGAATCCCCGGACACCGGAAAGTTTCCAACTGGAGTTGGGGTCGGCGTCCCGTCCCCATCTGTCACACCCTCGCTGCCACCACAGCCCGCAAGTCCGGCCAGTCCGGCCGCACCAATCGAACGGAGTAGGTTCCGCCTAAAGACCGACGGTCCACCTCCATCTCTCCCTGAATCCATACTGGCGTGTCTAAATTACTATAGCACATAAACTTTTGGAGAAAACTTATACTGTCCATACTCTATGACGAAAAATACGAGCTAACGCCCTTCGCTCCAGTAGGGTGTGATTAACGGGGCCATTAGACGACTGGTTCTCCGGGATTTATACCAAGCCAGTGAGCAACGTCGGATATGACGGAGTTAGTTACGTTCGGTGAGACAATGTTGCGGTTGTCGCCGCCTGACGACGAGCGACTGGAGACCGCAGACCAGTACACCGTCAGGGCTGCTGGTGCGGAATCAAACGTCGCGGTCGCTGCGCAACGGCTTGGACTCGATGCATTGTGGGCCTCAAAGCTCCCCGACTCACCGGTCGGTCGCCGAGTTACGGGAGAACTCAAACACCATGGCGTATCGGTCGATGTCGCCTGGGACGACTCGGACAGCGCCCGACAGGGAACCTACTATCTGGAGCAGGGTAGTCCACCGCGGGGCAACGACGTTATTTACGATCGACAGAGCGCCAGTGTCACGACCGCCACACCGACGGAGCTTCCGACGGAGACCATCGCGGACGCTGCGGGATTCCACACTTCCGGTATCACACCGGCGCTCTCGGAGACGCTCGAATCAACCACTGCTGACCTCCTCTCGCTCGCACAGGACGCGGGCACGACCACGAGCTTCGACCTGAACTACCGCTCGAAGCTCTGGACGCCGGCGAAAGCCCGCTCGGTCCTGACCGAGCTATTCCCGTCTGTCGACGTACTCGTCGTCGCCGAACGCGACGCAAACGTCGTGTTGGACAGGACCGGCGACGCGGAAACGATTGCTCGGGACCTCGCCGCCGAGTACGGGTTCGAAGCGACAGTGATCACCCGCGGCAGCGACGGAGCGCTCGCGCTCGCCGACGGGACTGTAACGGAGCAACCGACGTTCGAGTCGACCGACGCGCATCCGGTCGGGACCGGAGACTCCTTCGTCGGCGGCTTCCTCTCGCAGTATCTCTCCGGTGGCAGCGTCGCGGACGGGCTCGCCTGGGGTGCTGCGACGGCTGCACTCAAACGGACGATCCCGGGCGATATTGCTGTCGTGTCACCCGACGAGATCCGTTCGATTCTCAGCGGCGACACGGAAGCGATTTCGCGGTAGCTACGCCGTCCAGCAAGCTTCTTATCCCTTCGCGGGGAACGGCAGGGTATGATTAACTATGAACGCTGTAAACTGTGGCTCCCCGGAGACGGAGGTCACAATGCGTAGCGCAAAGATCGTCTGTACGCTCGGTCCCGCGTCGGACTCGGTCGACGACATCGCGTCGCTTGCAAAGGCCGGTATGTCCGTCGCCAGACTGAACGCCAGTCACGGCTCGCCGGAACACCGCCGTGAAATGATCGACCGCATCCGTGAGGTAGACGAGGCGGTCGAAGAGCCGGTCGCGGCCATGCTCGATATGCCGGGGCCAGAAGTCCGGACTGCGGAGATCGACGCGCCGATTCAGCTCACAGAGGGGTCCACCATCCGGTACGTCGTCGGTGACGACGCGACGCCCGAGGAGGTCGGCCTCTCGCAGTCGATTACGGCAGTCGAGCCGGGCGACCGCGTGCTGCTTGATGACGGCCGCATCGAGACCACCGTGGAGCGCGTCGAGGACGACACAGTGTTTGCGACCGTCGAGAACGGCGGCGAGCTGGCCGCCCGCAAGGGCGTCAACGTTCCCGGCGTCGAACTCGACCTGCCGACCATCACGGAGAACGACAGGCAAGAACTCGACGTGGCCGCCGAGAAGGAGCCCGATTTCGTGGCCGCGTCGTTCGTCCGCGACGGCGAGGACATCTACGAGATCAGCCAAGCGCTCGAAGAGCGCGGCGTCGACATCCCGATCATCGCCAAGATCGAACGGGCCGGGGCCGTCGAGAATCTCGATTCGATCATCGACGAGGCCTACGGCGTGATGGTCGCCCGCGGTGACCTCGGCGTGGAGTGCCCGCTCGAAGACGTGCCGATCATTCAAAAGCGCATCATCCGTCGGTGTCACGAGGCCGGCGTCCCGGTCATCACGGCAACCGAGATGCTTGACTCGATGGTCCACTCCCGGCGGCCGACACGCGCGGAAGCCTCCGACGTGGCTAATGCCGTGCTCGACGGAACTGACGCAGTGATGCTCTCGGGCGAGACGGCGATCGGTGACCACCCGACTCGCGTCGTCGAGACGATGGATCGGATCATCCGCGATGTCGAGGGCAGCGAGGAGTACGCTGAGTCCCGCGAACAGCGCGTGCCAAACGCCGGTGACACCCGGACAGACGCGCTCGCGCGCTCCGGGCGGTTCCTTGCCCGCGACATCGGGGCGTCGGCGATTGTCGCCGCGTCCGAGTCCGGCTACACCGCCCTGAAATCGGCGAAGTACCGCCCCTCGATCCCAATCGTCGCGTCGACGCCGAGCGAGCGCGTCCGCCGGAAGCTCGCGCTTTCGTGGGGCATCACGCCCGTAACGACCGAGTACACCACTGAAGGGGCCGACGCCGTCATCCAGACGGCAGTGCAGGCAGCCCTCGACACCGAAGCCGCGGACAGCGGTGACACGGTCGTCGTTCTCTCCGGGATGATGACTGAACTGGAGGGGATGAACACGGCGAATATGCTGAAAGTCCACGTCGCGGCCGAAACGGTCGCCAGCGGTCGGTCCATCGTCGACGGCCTGGTGACTGGCCCCGTCCATCGGATTTCGACGGCCCCGCCCCGGGAGTCGCCAGGCGACCTCTCGAACGTCCCCGATGGGGCGATACTGGCGGTTCCGGAAGGGTTCGACGGCGAGTTCGTCGGCGACACCAGCCGTATCGGTGGCATCATCGACGGTCACGAGGGCGTCACGAGCTACGCAGCTATCGTCGCCCGCGAGCTTTCGATTCCGATGATCTCGAACGCGGACCTGCCTGATGCTGTTTCCGACGGGTCGACCGTCACATTGGATTCCGAGCGCGGCGTCGTCTACGAGGAGTCCGTTGGACGAGAGGACATCTCAGGGAGAGAACGAGACTACTGACCGCAGTAGAATCTGTGTAGTTAAGTATCGGTGGGGCAACCCTTCGACCAGCATGGGCGCTTACGCAGGGGTCGACCTCGGAGCGACACATATTCGCGCTGTCATCGGTGACGAGACAGGCTCGATACTCTCGTCACACAAAACTGAAACACCACGTGGACCGGCGGGTATTGCGGTCACGGAGGCGGTCCTCGACGCGATCCGGCAGGCCTGTGACGCCGCCGACATCGCCCCCACAGACGTGGTTGCCGCCGGTATCGGCTCCTTCGGCCCGATGGATCTGGCCGAAGGCGTCGTGGAAAACCCAGCGAACCTTCCCGACACCATCGACCGGATTCCGCTGACTGGGCCGGTCGAAAATCTCATCGGCAGCGAGCGGGTGTCGTTGCACAACGACGCCAACGCCGGGGTCATCGGCGAGCGGTTCTACTCGGACCGGAGCCCCGATGACATGGTGTATCTCACTATCTCATCCGGAGTCGGCGCCGGGGTCGCCGTTGACGGAAATATCCTGTCAGGCTGGGACGGCAACGCCGGCGAAGTCGGGCATCTGACCATCGATCCGCACGGGTTCATGACCTGTGGCTGTGGGCACGACGGCCACTGGGAGGCATATTGCTCGGGCGAGAACATTCCCCGATATGCCACACAGCTGCACCGAGAGGACCCCGTCGAGACGGCGCTCCCAATCGAGACTGAGGAGTTTTCGGCGGCAGATATCTTCGAATATGCTGGGGAAGACGAGTTCGCGTCACACGTCCTCGATCAGATCTGTCACTGGAACGCGATCGGCGTCGCGAACATCGTGCACGCATACGCGCCACTCGTCGTTTATGTCGGTGGGGCCGTTGCACTCAACAACCCCGAGCAGGTGCTAAATCCGATCCGCGACCGGCTCGATGACATGGTGATGTCGAACATCCCGGACATCCAGTTGACGCAGTTCGGCGACGACGTCGTGGTTCGCGGCGCACTGGCGTCCGCGCTGACTGGCGGCACAGGTGACCCGTCACAGCGCGTCTGAAAAACGTCGACCTGACCGCGGAACGTCGGGCTACTGTTGCAGGTCGTACAGCCGCCGGAAGGCCGTCGGCGGGAACCGCGGCTCGACACGACTCGGCGGGCGTCCCTGACCGTTGGTGGCCGTCGCCTCGACACGTTCGACGACACCGGACTCGGCCATCTCGTAGAGAAAACGCTTGACGGTCCCGGCCGAGAGATCGACTGATTGTGCCGACGCAATCGCCTCCGTCGTTGCCGTTACCGAGGAGCGTTCGCTCTCCTCTAAGTCGATGAGTTCCCTGAGAACGCTCTGTCGGTTCGTCGGCAGAGAGAGGACGACGCCTAACGAAACACAGGGGTCGGGCACCTCCGCGATGGCCGCGTCGACGTTAGCCTGTGTGATTCGGTCCTGACCCCGTTCCTCGGCCAGTTCTGCAGCGATAAACAGTGCGGCAAGGGCATCGTGGGCGTTTCCATCCGCCCAGTCGGCGATATGCCTCGCCTGACTGTGATCAAGTCCCTGCTGGGCCAGCCCGTTCGAGGTTCTGGTCATCAACACGTCGACGAGCATCTGCCGCTGATAGCGGTCGATACTGATCGACTCGGCGGTGTACCGCGTCAGTTCAGTCGTCGACGGGTCGTCGCGACCGATTGCGAGCCAGCTAACGTTGCTCGGTAAGCCAGCAAACAGGTCAACGAGGGCCGGGGCCTGGATGCTCTCCGGTTCGCTGATGTGGTCGACTGCAATGACGATGCCTGTGCGTTGTTCTCGGACCAGGTCATGAAGCCGCGACTTGAGCGTCTCCGTCCCGATCCCATGCTCCGGCACCGAGTCGTCAACGAGTGCGTCCAGAACCGCGTGGTAGAACGCGAACTCGCTTGCGGTCTCTCTGGCGTTCACGTAGACGAACGACGGAGAGGTCGGTGGCTGTGCACGGGTCGTCGTGTGGATGATCGCCTGTTGTTCCGTCGGGAGCTGTTCTAAATTGGCGAAAAGCGCCGTGATAACTGCGGACTTCCCTGAACCACAGGGGCCGTACACGTACGCGTTCGGCGGCAGCTGCCCGTCGAACACCGGATCAAGGTGGTCAAGAAGCCGTTCAAGCACCGGACCGCGGTCAGCCGGCTCCTCTATGTGGACGACCGGTGAGATCGACTCGTAATCCTGAATGAGCCGTGGCTCACCGTTCCGGCGTTGTCGACGCTTGATTCTCGCTTCGATGTCCATGCTTGGAAATTAGATCGTGTGTATATTCGATTGGACCTGTAAATAAA
Source organism: Haloarcula sp. CBA1127 (assembly GCF_001485575.1). NCBI lineage: Archaea > Methanobacteriati > Methanobacteriota > Halobacteria > Halobacteriales > Haloarculaceae > Haloarcula > Haloarcula sp. CBA1127. The sequence goes on along the minus strand of NZ_BCNB01000006.1, from coordinate 2,450,001 downwards.
AAGCCGTATGAGTTCTTACGGCAGGGGGATAGCGGCGGACGTCGTGAACACTCCAGCCAGTGCCAGAATGCCCAGGATGAGGGTCGTCGTAATGATCGATGCGGCTGGCGGGTCAAAGTGCGTGTCCGAGTGCGCGTAGAAGATGCGCTGGTAGACCTCACCGAACAGCGCACCCAGGATACCGAAGAACGCGCCTAGGCCGAGCGCGACTAGGACACTCGCTCCGTCCGTCATCGCCATGCTGGCGACGAACGTCGCCGGGAGCGTCATGTGGTGTGTGACCGGGAATTTCTCCACGCCGAGGTTCAGGAACAGCAGACTCGCTGCTGAGATACCGAACGGGAGGAAGAGGCTCCCGGTCTTCGCGAAGATGTACGCACCGAGGATGCCGGTGATGAGCCCGAGCATTGCGACGTGGGTCCACTTGTACTGGTGTGGCAGCCACGGCTCGACAGCCGGTCGTTCGGCGGCCATTCCACCATCCGTTGCGACTTCTTCACTATTGCTCGACCGCATCTTTCCGCTCTCGAACGGCGACATATCAAGCAGGCCACTTCCGCGGGCACGGCCGATAACCGGGTAGCCAAAGACCAGACGGGCGATAACAGCCGTCAGGATGACACCTGCTGCAGGCGGGTCAATCGGAATCCCAAGTCCACCGGACGTCTGCCGGATTGCCATACCCAGGATACCGAAGACCCCACCGACAGCAAGGACATCCGGTCGAGTACCGAGGGCGTAGGCGATGTCCTTCGCTGGGTGGTAGTCACCGTCGTCCGGCTCGTACATACCGTCATATTTCGCGGCGTACGCGGCTGCTGCCACACCACCAGCGAAGGCAACGTGCGGTCCGAACACGGGACCGAAGGCCAGCGGGCCGACGATGCCGGCTCCGTACCCACCGGCGGCACCTGCAATGACGTCAGGAGAACCGCCAACGAACGACTCTGAGACGACGTTGCCGGCTTCTCCAATCAGCACCATGAAGCCGGTGAAACAGAACGCCGGGAGTGCACCGATAGATGCCCCGAACGCGCCGCCCGCGAACGCCGCGATGGCGAGGACGAGCATATCAACCGCCGTGAGTCCGAATGCGATTGCCATCTGTTATTCCTCCTGTGCCCAGTCGCGGGAACGGTCGACGGCGTCGTCCCAGCGATCGTACATCTTGTCTGCCTTCTCGGCGTCCATCTCCGGTGAGAACTCTTTGTCGACCTGCCAGTTGTCCCGGAGTTCGTCGACGGTGTCCCAGTACCCGACGGCGAGGCCGGCCGCATAGGCCGAGCCCAGCGCGGTGGTCTCGTCGACCTGCGGTCGAGCGATGTCGGTCTGGATGATGTCCGACTGGAGCTGACAGAGGAAGTTGTTCTTGACTGCGCCACCGTCGACTCGCAGCGTCGTCATCTCGACACCGGAGTCTTCCTCCATCGCCTCCGCGAGGTCGCGGGTCTGGTACGCGATGGATTCCAGGGTCGCACGCACGATGTGCTCTTTTCGCGTTCCGCGAGTCATACCGACAATCGTCCCACGGGCGCGGCCGTCCCAGTGCGGAGCGCCGAGACCCGTAAAGGCCGGCACCATGTAGACACCGTCGGTTGATTCAACCGAGCGGGCCAGTTCCGCCGTCTGGGCGGCGTTGTTGATGAGGTCGACGTCTTCGAGCCATTCGATGGCCGCGCCGGCGATGAAGATAGAGCCTTCCAGCGCGTACTGGACGGGCTCACCGGACATCTGGAAGCCGACGGTCGTCAGCAGACCGTTATCCGAGGCGACTGCTTCGGAGCCGGTGTTCATCAGGTAGAACGCGCCGGTACCGTAGGTGTTCTTCGCATCACCCTTATCGAAGCAGGTCTGGCCGAACATTGCGGCCTGCTGGTCGCCCAGCGCACCCGCAACGGGGACTTCCTCTTCGAGGAAGCCGTCCGCGTCGGTGTGTCCGTACAGGCTCTCATCGGAGGACGGACGGACTTCCGGAACCATGGACTCCGGAACGCCGAACTCTTCGAGGAGCTCGTCGTCCCACTCCATGTCGTGAATGTTGTACAGCATCGTCCGTGATGCGTTCGAGACGTCCGTGATGTGGTTGCCGGTGAGCTTGTAGATGAGCCACGCGTCGATGGTCCCCATCAGGAGTTCACCGTCTTCGGCCCGCTCGCGGAGGTCAGCACCGCGCGAGCTCTGCATCTTGAGCGGTTCCGCGTTGTCGAGAATCCATTCGGTCTTGGTCGCCGAGAAGTAGGCGTCACATTCCAGCCCGGTCTTCCCCCGGATCCACTCGACCTTGTCCTCTTCCTGGATCTCTTCGACGCGGTCGGTGGTTCGGCGGTCCTGCCAGACCAGCGCGTTGTGGACCGGTTTGCCGGTCTCCTTGTCCCAGACGATCGTCGTCTCACGCTGGTTCGTGATGCCGAGTGCCTCAAGCTGTTCGGCACCGACGCCTGCGTCAGCGAGCCCCTGCGTGACGACTTCCTGCGTGTTCTCCCAGATTTCGACGGGGTCGTGTTCGACCCAGCCGGGCTCCGGATAGATCTGTTCGTGCTTCTCGTAGGCGTTCGCAACGACCTGACCGCTATGGTCGAATACCATGAAGCGGGTCCCGGTCGTTCCCTGGTCGATCGCGCCAACGTATGTGTCTGCCATTGTTGTGTTCTCCGTGGTGGAGGTAGCTTATTTATGAAAGCTACCACCTTGACAGTAAACAACATAGTGAACCATTATAAAGATTACTAATGGTGATGTTTGGCTAGTAAAGAAAGGAGGGGACGGCGCTATCGGTCGGAATCGTACCGCTCAAGCTGCTTTGTGACCTGTGTGTCGAGTCGATCAAGTGCGGCCGGGACCGAATCGGGCCCATCCATACTGTCGACTGCGTCTTCGATGATCGTTCGCACCGTATCGAACAGACCGATCTGTGCGCCCCGTGTCGCCGTGGTATCGCGTGTGTCTATGAGCTGGTCGAACGCCGTCCTGTAATGTGGGTTCTGTTCGAACCAGTCCACCGACCGGAGCTGTGGAATCGCATCGGCGTGGACTGGGAAGTATCCGGTTTCCTGGTGCCAGCGGCGCTGCTGGGCCGGTTCGGTGAGCCAGGTGAGGAATTCGCCGACAGCGTCGTGTACGGCCTCGGAAACGGCATCGCCGACCCAGAGGGATGCGCCGCCGACGAGTACGCCGGTCCGGTCGTTGAGCACGGGGAACCGGCCGGTCCCGACATCGAAATCGGCACTGCTTTCGATGCTGTTCAGCGACGATGTCGAGCCGATCAGCATCGCGGCGTTCTCCTCAGCGAAATGGGTTCGAGCCGCCCCTCTGGCCTCAATACCGGGGTCGTGGTACAGGCCGTCCGCTTCGAGGCCCTGCCACCAGTCGAATAAGTTGTGGGCGAACTCGCCATCGAGATAGCTCTCCGTCGGTGCCCCGGACCGCCCGTTGTTCTTGTCTACGAGGAGTTGGTCGGCCTCGGCAAACCACTGCTCGACGAACCATGAGTAGTTCGCGAATGTGATACCGGTATCCACGCCGCCCCTGTTGACGAGCTGCGCAGCCGCGCTCCGAACGTCAGCGAGAGTTTCTGGCGGCGAATCAGGGTCAAGTCCAGCCTGTTTGAACGCATCGCGGTTGTACGCCATCACTGGATTCGACGCGTTGAACGGCAGCGAGTGGAGCGTCCCGTCGAACCGGTAGTAGTTCGTGACCGGGTCAAGCAGCGAGTCGATATGGGTTGCGGGGAGGAGTTCCTCGACGGGCGTAAAGTGTCCACTGTCGCGCGCACGCGTAGTGCCGATCTCGAAGATCTGTGCGATCGCGGGCGGGTCGCCGTTTTCGGCGGCGTTCAACGTTGCATCGAGGGTCCCGCGGTAGCTCCCTTTCGACCGCAGTGTGAGATTGATACCCTCGGTCTGTGATTCGAACTCGCGGACGAGTTCTTCAAGGAGTAACGCTTTCTCACCGCCCATTGCGTGCCAGAACTCGACGACGGTTCCGTCCGTGTTCGCCGCCGCCGAACCGGTCGCAAGTTCGAAAGAATCCATCGACGCGTCCAGTGATTCGGCCCGCTCGGTGAGCGTCGAGACCCGCGTCGAAACCTCCGCGAGTTCCGTCGTCTGGTCCGCTGCGGCGTCGGCGGCGATAGCCGCCTCTTCGGCTGTCCGGGCGCTGATGTCCTCGACGTCGTCGACCATCGACACGACTTCTTGCGTGGAATCGGCCTGCGTATCCGTCGCATCGTCGATCTCCTGGACGCTCGAATCGACCTCTTCGACCATCGACACGACAGAATCCAGTTCGTCGAGCGCGCTGGCGACTGACGAGCGGGTGTCTTCGACACTCTCCCGCGTATCGTACATCTCCGAAACCGTCGTGTCGGCCTGTTCGTGGACCTCCTGAATGGAGGCTGCGATCTCGTCGGTCGCCTCCTTCGTCTCGGTCGCGAGCGATTTGACCTCCTCGGCCACGACGGCGAACCCGTCGCCGGATTCGCCTGCTCGGGCCGCTTCGATGTTGGCGTTCAGTGCCAGCATATTGGTCTGGTCCGCGACATCCGTGATGAAACCCACAATCTCCTCGATGTCCGACAGCAGGTCGTTCAGCCGCTCAACCTTGTCGACGGTCGCTTCGGCGTTGTCGGTCAATCGGTCGAGCGTCGTCATCGCCGAAGACGCCGACTCCAGTGCGGATTCGCCTCGAACGCTGGCTTCGCCCGACGTGTCCGCGACCTCGTTTGCGGCGCTCGCTATCTCCTCTATCGTCGCCGAGAGGTTCCGCATCTCGTCGGAGATCGACTGTATCTCGTCGCGTTGCTCGTCCGAACCGGTCGAAATCTCCCCGACAGCGCCGCTCACGTCCCGACTGGCGGACTTGACCGACCCGAGGCGGGTGTCGACCTGTTCCGTCGCGGCGGTCACCTGGTCGCTGAACGATGCCATCCGGTCGACAGTGTCGGTCCATTCCCGGAGCAGTTCACCGTATGCGTCGTACAGCGGCTCAGCTGCCTCCGCTGGTGGCTGCCCCGGTTTCGCAGTGAGGTCGCCGTCGGCGTTCGCCCTAGCAACAGAAGTGAGACGGTCGACAGCGGTTTCGAGCGCTTCACGTTCCGCCCGCTCCTGTTCGAGTTCCGCCGCCAGTTGTTCACATCGTGCTTCCAGCTCCGCCTGTTCAGGGTCGTTTTCGGTCTCTGTGTCCTTCTGGAGGGCTCCTGCCGACGGCGGCTCAGTCTCCAATTCGTTTCCATCCCGTCCCTCTGTGACGCCGCCGTCGGTACGTTCTCCATCAGGCGGGTCGTCTTCTGCATCAAGTGGGTTCCATTTACTCATTGTCACTCCCGTTGGCCGAACGGCCAACACGTTCTCGGGAATAGTCCAGTATCAAAATATATAATAGTTACTGTCGAAACGGTAGGAGTGATAACCAGTGTTTGGGCACAGAGGAGTGCCAAGATCACTGTCTTGAATCTATAGAAATTGAAGATATGTGACTATTGATTGTATATAACAAAGTATGTGCAATCCCCTCTCTCAATAGTTAGTGAGACTTGTATGCTAACATCCCACAAGTAACAGTACGGGTTTGAGCTATCCCTCATGATTACTTAGAAAATTTACTACCCAAACACCAGCAACGGTAAAGTGAAGTGTGTGCGCTCCAAAATCACGGAAAGATAGATGGGACCGACACCACACATCGCCGTCATCGGTGGCGGCTCGACTGGGGCGGGCATCGCGCGGGACCTCGCGATGCGCGGGCTTGACGTGACCCTCGTAGAACAGGGAAATCTGACCCACGGGACCACCGGTCGAATGCACGGGCTACTCCATAGCGGCGGGCGGTACGCCGTTTCGGATCAGGCCAGTGCGACCGAGTGTATCGAGGAAAACCGAGTTTTGCGTGATATCGCAAGCCACTGTGTCGAAATGACCGGTGGCCTGTTCGTCAAGCGTCCTGAGGACTCTGAGGAGTATTTCCAGAAGAAGCTCAACGGCTGTGAGGAATGCGGTATTCCCGCCGAGGTCGTCTCGGGCGAGGAGGCACGCGCGATGGAACCACACCTGGCGAAGGACATCGACAAGGCCATCAGCGTTCCTGACGGGGCTATCGATCCGTTCCGACTGGTCGTCGCGAACGCCGCGAGCGCACAGGAACACGGCGCACGCATCGAGACCCACTCGAAGGTCACCGACCTCATCGTCGAGAGCGGCGAAGTAGTCGGCATCGAAGTCGAACACGACTCCGGTCCCGGAAAGCGGGTCCACGGCACCGAAGGCGGAACCGAGGAAATCCGCGCCGATTACGTCGTGAACGCGACGGGAGCCTGGGCCGGTCGCATCGGCGACATGGCCGGGCTGGACATCGAAGTTCGCCCCTCGAAGGGTGTCATGACCATCATGAACATCCGTCAGGTCGATACAGTCATCAACCGCTGTCGTCCCAAGGGCGACGCCGACATCGTCGTGCCCCACGAGACGACTGCGATTCTGGGCACGACCGACGAGGAGGTTGAAGACCCCGAGGACTACCCCGAGGAGCAGTGGGAGGTCGACATGATGATCGACACCCTCTCGGAGCTGATTCCGATGCTTGACGAAGCCCGGACCATCCGCTCATTCTGGGGCGTCCGTCCGCTGTACGAACCACCGGACGTCGGCAGTGACGACCCGACGGACATCACGCGGGATTTCTTCCTGCTTGACCACGACGAGCGCGACGACCTGCCCGGCATGACCAGCATCGTCGGCGGGAAGTTCACTACCTACCGGATGATGGGCGAACAGATCGCCGACCACGTCTGCGGGAAGTTCGGCATCGACGCTGACTGCCGGACCGCCGACGAGCCACTGCCGGGCAGCGAGGACTTCTCGGTGCTCCGGGACTACATGGACGAGTTCGGGCTCCGGTCGCCGATCGGCCGCCGGAGTGTCGAGCGACTCGGTTCCCGGGCCGACGACGTGCTCAAAACCGACGGGCCGAACCCGACCGTCTGCGAATGCGAGGGCGTCACCCGCGCCGAGATTCAGGACGCTATCGAGGGGTCGGGCTCGGACCTCAACGCCGTCCGTATCCGTACCCGGGCGTCGATGGGCAACTGTCAGGGCGGCTTCTGCTCGCACCGGATGGCGAGCGAACTCCACTCGGAGTACGACGAGCCGGTCGTCCGCGAGGCCTGGGACGAACTGCTCCAGGAACGCTGGAAGGGGCAGCGCCACGCCCTCTGGGGCGAACAGCTCTCTCAGGCGGCACTGAACTACGCACTGCACGCCACCACACAGAACCGCGATCAGGACCCGGCGGACGGCAAACCGGTCGACTTCTCGGCGTTCGATTCGGGCCGCGGACAAACAGGCGGCAGCGTCGACAGCGCGGACGTGGCCGCCGATGGAGGGACAGATGGCTATTGAGTCTGAGGTACTCGTTATCGGCGGCGGTCTCGGTGGGCTGACCAGTGCGCTGGCGGCCGCCCGCGAGGGAGCGGACGTGCGACTGGTCTCCTACAAACAGAGCACACTTCGACAGGCGTCGGGTCTGGTGGACGTGCTCGGCTACACGCCGGACGGCGACGGCCCGCTGACCGACCCGTACGAGGCGATTCCGTCGCTGCCGGAGACTCATCCGTACCGAAAGGTAGGCGTCCAGACGGTGCGGGACGCACTGTCGCTGTTCGACGATGCGGTTCCGACCTACGAAGGTGAGCACACGGACACGAACGCGCTCCTGCCGACCCATGGCGGGAGTATCAAACCGACCGCCCGCTACCCGGCTGGAGCCAGCGCCGGCCTGGCCAGCGACACCCGCGACACGCTGCTGGTCGGCATCGAGGAGATGGTCGACTTCGACGCGCCCCACGTCGCTGCCCATCTCGACGCGACGGGCGTGCCATTCGACGTGCGTGGCGAGACAATCCGATTCCCCGGGGACCTGCGCGCAGACGCGAAGGTCACACGGTACGCCAAACTGCTCGATACCAACAGCGAGGTGGCAGTTCGCGGGCGAATGGTTCCGGCCCGCGAGGCGCTGGCCCAGCGCGTGAACCCGCTGCTGGAGGATGAAGAGCGGGTCGGCTTCCCGGCGGTTCTCGGCGACGACAACCCCGGCGCGATCCGCGACACACTGAGCGACCACCTCGGCGTCGACGTGTTCGAGGTCCCGATGGGGCCGCCGTCGCTGCCCGGCCTCCGTCTCGAAGACGCGCTGTTTTCGGCGCTGGACGAGGCCGGAGCCAGCATCGAGACCGGTAACCCTGTCGTCGATTTCGATGGCGAGGACCGTATCGAGAAGGTATTTATCGAGAAGAACGGCGCGAAGATACCCAACAGCGCCGACCAGTACGTCCTCGCGACCGGCGGCTTCGTCGGAAAGGGCGTCGAGTCCGACCGCGATGGGGTGTACGAACCGGTGTTCGACTGCCACGTCCCCCACGCCGCGGACCGCTACGACTGGTTCGAGGGCGAACTGTTCGGCGACCACGAGTTCGCTCGCTACGGCGTGGCGACCGACGGCGACCTTCGACCCCTCGATGCGAGCGAGCACAACGAGTTCGAGAACCTGCGCGCTGCCGGCTCGGTGCTTGGCGGCTATGACTTCGCCGCCGAGAAATCCGGTAGCGGGGTCTCGATCGCAACAGGCTACGCGGCGGGCCAGCGCGCCGCACAGGAGGCACGATGAGTGACGCTGAAACCCCACCAGAGACAGAGTTTGACCCGGTAGCACCGAACACAGGCGAGGAGTTCGAACCAGTTGATGTCTTCCCCGACAGCGACGACTTCGACCTCCGGCCCGGCGCGGACTCCTGTTACAAATGCTCGACCTGCGACACGAACTGCCCCGTCGCGGAGGTCGACGACGACTTCCCCGGCCCGAAGTTCCAGGGCCCCGAACAGTGGCGGCTCAAGCAGTCCGACGACGACCACGAGATCGACGACTCGGTGATGGACTGCTCGAACTGCATGCGCTGTGACAACGCCTGTCCGTCGGGTGTCCCGCTCAGCCAGATGCACAACACCGCCCGCGGGGAGTACGTCAGCGAACAGATGGACAAGCTCTCCGTCGAGTACATCCGCAACCGCATCCTCGCGAACTACCGAACCTCCGCGTTCTTGGCGAGCAAGGTTCCCCGACTCGCGAACTTCGCCATGAACTTCGGGCCGGCCCGCTGGGTCATGGAGAAGACGCTCGGCGTTACCAGCGAGCGTGACTTCCCTGCCTTCGCAAAACAGACCTTCCGCGATTGGTGGGCCGACCGCGGCGGTCAGGTCCAGTCACGGGAGAACGCGAAGGCGGCACGAAAACGGCGTGGGCTCCCCGAGGACGCCGACAAGAAGGTGGCGTACTTCCACGGCTGTTACTCCAACTACAACACGCCGGAGGTCGGCAAGGCGATGGTCCGGGTGTACGAGGAGTTCGGCTACGAGGTCGTCGCGCCCGAACAGAAGTGCTCTGGAACGCCGATGTTCGCCAACGGGATGCTCGACGACGCCCGCCGCCACGCCGAGACGAACGTCTCGTCGATGTCCGAACTCGTCGACGAGGGATACCACGCCATTGCCTCCTGTACCTCGTGTTCGATGGCGCTCCGACAGGAGTACCCCGAACTGTTCGATATCGACGGCATCGACAAGGTCGCCGAGAACACCTTCGAGGCCGTCGAGTACCTCCGCATCCACGAAGACCTCAAAGGCGAAGTGCAGGCGGCCGACGTGGACGGTGACCTCGCCGAGGAGTTCGCCTACCACGCTCCGTGTCACTCACGGAATCAGGGGCTGGACCGCCAAGCCGTCGAACTGTTCCGTGACCTCGACGGCGCCGAAGTCGAGGACGTCGGCGACTCCTGTTCCGGCATCTCGGGGACCTACGGCTGGAAAGAGGAGAAATACGAGAAGTCGATGGAGATCGGCGAGGAGATGTTCGAGCACATGGAACACGCCGAAGGCGAAACCGGCATGACCGAGTGCCCGACCTGCGCGATGCAGATGGAACACGGGAGCGGCTACGAGATCCGACATCCGCTCGAACTCCTCGAAGCCGCGCTGGTAGAGTAACTGGAAAAACTCGTTTTCTGCGGTCTTAGTCTTCGCCGCGGACGAACGTGACCGGGCACGGCGCGTTCAGCATGACTTCCTGTGCGGTGGAGCCGAAGACGGCCTTCCCGGTCGGCGAGCGCTTGCGGCCGCCGACGACGACGAGGTCCGAGGTCGTGGCTTCGGCGAGGCTGACGATCTGCTCGCCGTGGTTACCTACGGCACCCCGGACCTGTGTCGACAGGCCGGCGTCGTCGAACCGCGAGACGAGTTCCCGGACAGTTGTGTGGCGGTCGGCGACCTCGTCGGGGTCGGCTTCGCCGGTCGATTCGAATTCGAGCCTGTCGACGACGCCGTCGTACTGGTCGTCGGTGAATACGTGTGCGACGATGACCGTCGCATCGGCCGGGCTCGCGATATCAAGCACAGCGTCAGCGAGTTCGTCAATTCGGTCGGCGTCGTTCGGTCCAACTGCGAGAAGAACAGTTTCGAGTGCCATACCGGCTACTCCGGGGGCAGACGCGTAAATCCTTCGATGGGTACTACTTTCGTAGTAAGTCGTTACAACGCCGCCTTAGCTGGCGTCGTTCAGTGGCTCACCCGGTGTTTTTCATTCCGGCCGCGATACCCTGAACGGTCAGCCGCAGGGTCCGACGCTCGGTTTCGGTCCGGTGGGACTGCTTGAGCAGGCGGACCTGCAACAGGTTGAGCGGGTCGACGTACGGGTTCCGGCGCTCGAGATTCTCCTGCAACCACTCACGCGAGAGCAGGCCGTCCTGCCCGGTGATTTCGAGCACCTTCTCGACGGTGTCCTCGTACTCCTCGACGATACGCGGATAGATGCGCTCGCGGAGTTCGGGGTCAGCGAGGTCGGCGTACTCCTCGGCGATTCCGAGGTCAGTACGGGCGAGCGCCAGCGACGCGTTGTCGAGTTTCGTCCGGAAGAACGGCCAGTTCTCGTACATCTCCTGTAGGGTTTCCATGTCGCCGCCGTTTTCGAGGTAGGCGTCCAGCCCGGTCGAAATCGAGTACCAGCCGGGGATGATACAGCGGGCCTGCGTCCAGGAGAACACCCACGGAATGGCACGGAGGTCCTCGACGCTGCGGTCCTCGCTTCGGGAGGCCGGCCGCGAGCCCATGTTGAGGTTCTCGATGACGGTGATCGGCGTCGCCTGCTCGAAGAACTCAACGAAGCCGTCGGTCTCAAGCAGGTCCTGATACTCGTCACGGGCGGCGTCGGCCGCCGTCTCCATCGCGTCCGCCCACTCGTCGGGAATCTCCTCGACGGGCTCATCAATTGCGTTTTGGCGCGCCCGAATCTGGGCGTTGAGCATCTGTTCGAGGTTCCGCTCGGCGATGTCGTGGTTGGCGTACTTCTCGGCGATGGCCTCGCCCTGCTCGGTGAACTTGATCTGGCCGGTCACCGTCTCGTTTGGCAGGGCCAGCATGGCGTCGTTCATCGGGCCGCCACCGCGAGAGATAGAGCCGCCGCGGCCGTGGAACAGGCGCATCTCCACGTCGTAGTCGTCGGTGATGTCCGCGAGTCGCTTCTGGTTGTTGTACAGCGACCAGTTGGCGGCGAGGAAGCCGTTCTCCTTGTTCGAGTCGGAGTAGCCAAGCATGATCTCCTGAATGTTGTCCCGGGCCTCCAGCGCCTGGGAGTAGGCCTCGTTCTCGAACAGCGTGCCCATGATGCGGCGGGCTCCGGAGAGTGCATACTCCGATTCCAGCAGCGGCACCACGTCGAACCCGCAGTAACCGGGCAGGTCGACGATGTCGACCTGGTCGGCCAGGAACAGGACCTCCAGCGCGTGGCTGGGCTCCTCACACCACGAGATGGCGTAGGTGTCGATGGCGTCGATGCCGAACTCGTTTTGCCAGTCGGCGGTCGCACGGAAGCGGTCGAGGACGCGGGTGGCGTCCTCCGAGAGACCCTCGGTGTCTTCCATGTCGATGACGGGGTTGTCCTGGAGGATCGCCTCGGTCAGGAACTCGACGCGCTCGTCCTCGTCCATCGACGCGTAGTCGATGCCTTGCCGGTCGACAGCCTCGGCGATGGCGTCGGTGTGCATCTTCCGGTGGTCGCGCAGGTCGAGGCTAGCGAGGGTGAAGCCGAACGTCTCGACCTTGCGGATCAGTGGGTCGACGTGGGCCTCAGCGATGACCTCGGCATCGTTTTCGCGGAGGCTGTCGGCGATGACGCGGAGGTCGGTCAGCAGTTCCTCCTCGTTCTCGTAGCCGCCCTGGCGAACGTCGCTGACCCGGATGACGGATTCGCGCATCAACCGGAGCTTCTGGCGGTAGGGCTCATCGGGATACCGTTCCTCGGCTTCCGTGGCGATGCCGGGGAGCCTAGACTTGTGGCGGTCCAGTCGCTCGTTGAACAGCGCGTCAGTCGCGATGTTCGAGGCGTCCTGGCTCAGCACGCCGGAGAGCTCTTTGAGCTTGTTGCGGTACAGCGGCAGCACGGTGTCGCGCTGGCGCTCCAGCGTCTCCTCGGTCACGTCGGTGGTGACAAAGGGGTTACCGTCGCGGTCGGAGCCGGCCCACGAGCGGAACTCGTAGAGCGTGTCGATGTCGATGTCCTCGTCGTACACGTCTTCGAGAGTGTGTTCGAGTTCGTCGTACACCTCGTCGATGACGTCGAACAGGACGTTCTCGAGGTACCACTGGACGTTCAGTGCCTCGTCGGTGACCTCGGGTCGGCGGTCACGGACCTGTGGGGTCTGCCAGAGACTCGTCACTTCAGCATCAAGGTCCCGTTCGATGCGCTTTTGCTCGCGGTCAGTGAGTCGCCGCTCGTCGAGTCGTTCGATGTCACGGGCAACCGACCGGAGTTTCGCTTTCACTGTCTTCCGGCGGGCCTCGGTCGGGTGGGCCGTGAACGTCGGCTGGATGAGCACGTCTTCCAGAACCTGCTCGAACTCTTCCGGGTCGGCCCCCCGTTCGGCCAGGTCCCGGACGGCTTCCTCGACGCTATCGGCCAGCACGCCCTCCTGACTGCCTTCCCGGATTTCGCGGACCCGTTCGCGTTCCTCGGCGAGATTGATAAGCTCGAAATACGTGGTAAACGCGCGTGCGACGATATCCTGCGTTTCCGGATTCAGTCGGTTCAGCGCCCGGTGGACCTCGTCCCGTGTTTCTGCGTCACCACGCCGGTAGTCGATACACGAGTTCCGGATAGTTTCTACCGTTTCAAACGCCTCGGTTGACGTTTGTGCCTCCAGCACTTCGCCCAGGAGCGCACCCAACTCCCGTACGTCCTGGTTTATCTCTCTGGCGTGCAAAGTCATACCACTTCATCCAGAACCGAGCCCTAAAACACTATTGAAACGGTGTATCAGGGATAGACGTTCGTGAAGAATCCGGTTTCAGGAGATGGCTGTTATTAATCGTGGGGTTCTTTACCGTATCACACGAATCACACAGGATACAGTGGACTGCCAATGATAGATATCGCTCTGGACATGGAGCAGTACGACTGCCCCTTCATCGACACGACGGCAGACCACGACGTCGCCTTTGCAGCGGTACACTGGGACTTCGACCAGCGCGCGCGGGAGTTGGAGACGCGGATGGTCGTCGAGGCCGAGGACGCGGGGGTACTCGATACGGGGCTAAACAGCTTGCAGGCCCACGAGAACATGAACGACTGTGCCCTGTTGCGCCGGGAAGACAACGCGGCTCACATCAGGACGACTATCGAAGAAACGGCGGCGATGCAGACCATCAGGGACAACGGCGGCTACATCACCGGGCCGTTCCACATCGAGGCGGGCAGCGAGACTTGGCACGTCGGCTTCGACCGCGGCCGGGACGCCGACACGACCCTCTCGGAACTTGACCGTGACAACGAGTACGACGTGGTCGAACGCACGTCGGCGACGCTCCCACAGCTGCAGGATCTCGTGCAGAATGCCGGCGCGGCGATGACGCTCGTGGACGGCTGTCGTGACCTCTCGGATACCGAACGCGAGACGCTGGAAACTGCCGTCTCCGAAGGGTACTTCGAGTCACCCCGTGATGCGACACTGGGGTCGCTGGCCGAGGACTTCGGCGTGTCCAAACCTGCCGTCTCGAAGAACCTCCGACGCGGCGAGCGGAAGATGATCGAACGCGTCGTCGAAGCGCTGGACGACATCGAGGACTGAGTTCGGTGTTCGCGCCGATATAGTCGCTTCTCCGCTCGGAGTGGCTACGAAGGATGGACCCCCACGGTATCCCGGTGGGTTCTCAGATATCCGGTTGCTCGACGTTCGATTCCCAGAACCGGTCTCGTAAGTACCGTTCGTCCATCGCGCTACGACCAGTCAGGCGCGCGATTCGGCCGACGGAAGCCCAGAGTAGCCGCTGAACGATCTGTGGCGCAACGGCAATCCGAGTCTCGTCGTTGACGTACTCGGCCAGCAACAGTCCCTGCACGAAACCGGGTTCCCCGTATTCGCCATCAGCACCAAGATATCCCTCGTGATCGAGTCCTGCAACCATGTATTGCGTGTCGATTGTCTTCGTCCATGGGACTTCCACCCGGAACGCAACGAAATCGTCAGTATCGTTTCTAAAGTAATGCGGGTCTCCCGGTTCAACCGTGAGTTCCTCTCCAGTAGCGAGGTGTTGGGGAGTGTCATCGACGACAACAGTCAGTTCCCCTTCGACCGGTCGAAAAGTCTCTGTGCTGCTCGTATGTACGTGCGCCGGCAGTGTCGTGGCCTCTGGACTCAGCCAGACAAGCATGGCGGGAGTGCCGTCCGCGCCTGATTCCGGGTACTGCAGTATCGTCGACCACATTCCCATGCCCGGACTCGATGCGAGTGCATGGGGAGAATCCGAAAACAGCCCCATAGCGCGTCCTTCCGGGTCAATTTCGAGCGCCGGCCCCGCAGTCGGCTTACCGGCGTCGCTAAGTGGTCGGCCTGTAATCTGAGAGGGCATGCTCCTATTTTTAATTTGACACACATATGACTAGTGAAAAGAGTCTCTGTTCTGCTTACTCGGTATGTAAGCGGGCTCAAATCTGTCACACAAGAACGCGGCTGTAGCGACTGGACCTGTAACATCTATTAGTAGGATCGAGATCGTGTTCCATCCCCGTTGATACCCACTGCGTTAACATGTTAACTCAGGACACTATGTGGCTGACAAGTCTATGATAATCTGTTATGCAGAATACGGCTACACGGAGGCGCGTTCTCGGCGCGCTCGGTGCCGGTGTTGTTGGACTCAGCGGCTGCGTCAGTGACGACTCATCCATGACTGAACAGGACGATTCGGACGGCGGCACGACGGACAGTGGCACAAACGGTGAATCAGGCGACGGTGGTTCCGCACAGACGGTCAACATCGGCGTCCTTCAGCCCCGCGCTGGTGATCTGAAATACTACGGCGACCAGTCCCTGTGGGGGTTCCTCTCCGGGCTGGCGTATAAAGGTGATACCGACCCGCCGACCGAGCCCGGCAGCGGCGAGGTGACCATCACCGCCGGTGACACGGAGTACCGCCTGCTAATACGGGACACGGAGTTCTCGGCAGACACGGCTCAGACGGCGGCGACGAACCTCGTCGAGAACGAGGACGTAGATATGCTCGCCGGCTGTGCGTCCTCGGCGGTCGCCAGCCGGGTCGTCACGACGGTCGTCAATCAGGCGCAGGTCCCCATCATGCTCGGGCCGGCGGCGTCGGCAGACATCACGTCAAACTCGGATACCTGTAGCGACCTCGTCTACCGAGCAAGCGAGAACACCGCAATGGACGCCCGCTCGGGTGGCAAGTACGTTGCCAGAGAAACGGACGTGTCGAGCGTCTACCTGTTCGGCGCGGACTACAGTTTCGGCCGCGCGGTCGTCAACAACTACCGGGACGTGCTGGAAGCCGAAGGGGTCGATATCGTCGGCGAGCGTTTCGTTGAACAGGGATACGCCGAGTGGGAGGGGCTGCTGGACAACGCCGAAGAAGCGGGTGCAGAGGGTGTTGTAGGCGGGTTCACCGTCGCGACGCTTCCCGCGATGTTCAACGCCTTCCTCTCGGGTGAGTACTCCTATCGGGTGTTCGGCGGGTTCGCCACCAGAATCACCAACAGCGTCGTCGGCGGGACAATGCAGAGCGTGCTCGGCGAGCCCCTGACAGCCGAGAAGATCAGGGACTCACATCTCGGGCCGTTCA
Source organism: Haloarcula sp. CBA1127 (assembly GCF_001485575.1). Lineage (NCBI taxonomy): Archaea > Methanobacteriati > Methanobacteriota > Halobacteria > Halobacteriales > Haloarculaceae > Haloarcula > Haloarcula sp. CBA1127. The sequence goes on along the minus strand of NZ_BCNB01000006.1, from coordinate 2,433,835 downwards.
CGACCCGGTATCACTGGAACCAGTACGACAACCCAATCAACGATGCGTTTGTCGACAGCTACACCAGCGCCTACGGCGTCGTCCCGGACCTGTTCTCAGCGGGGACTTTCACCGGCGCGTCGGCGATCCATCAGGCGGTTCAGCAGAGCGGGTCGACCGAGGGCGCGGACATCGCCGACGCCCTGAAAGGAATGACCGTCACCGACACGCCGAAAGGCGAGGGCGGCTACACCTTCCAGGAATACAACAATCAGGCGCGCTCGGCCATGACCGTCGCGAACCCGATTCCCACGACCGACGAGTGGGCCGGCAACTGGGGCGCCGCCATCATGCCCGGCGAACCGCTCGCCCGTATCAGTGCCGACGAGACGACCATCCCGCAGGACAGCGACCAGATGGACTGTTCATTGTAGGTATGCTCAGAACACAGGGACTGACCAGAGAGTTCGGGGGACTTACCGCTGTCGACAGCGTCGACTTCGAACTCGAAGCGGAACTGTGCTCACTTATCGGCCCGAACGGGGCCGGCAAGACGACGTTCTTCAATCTCCTGACCGGGAGCCTCTCGCCCACCGAGGGGACGGTCGAACTCCGGCGTGACGGACAGTGGGAGGACATCACCGACGCGTCGCCTCACGAGACGGCCAGCAAGGGCCTCCACCGCTCCTATCAGGTGACGAATGTCTTCCCCAACAGCACGGTCTTGGAGAACGTCCGGGTTGCCGAGCAGGCCCACAGCGACGACGCTACAACGTTCTGGCGCAACGTCGACCACTACGACGAGTTCACCGAGCGGGCCCACGAGATTCTGGATCGGGTGGGGCTCTCCCACCGGGCCGAGGACCTCGCGAGCACGCTGAGCCACGGCGCAAAGCGCAAACTCGAAGTCGCCATCGCGCTGGCCGGCGACCCCGCGGTGCTCCTGCTGGACGAGCCAAACGCCGGCGTCTCTTCGGAGAGTGTCGACGAAATCCGGGGCCTCATCGAAGCGGTTGCGGAGGACTACCCGGTGTTGCTGGTCGAGCACAACATGGACATCGTGATGGGCGTTTCCGACCGCGTCGTCGTGCTCCATCAGGGTGCGGTCATCGCCGACGGAGCGCCGGCAGAGGTACGGGCTAACCCCGACGTACAATCGGCGTATCTCGGCGGCTACGAACCGGGCAGTCTGGACGGCGATACAACTCCGACCGGGTCAGAACCGGACTCGGAGGAGGGGACGGCGTGAGCCTCCTCGAACTCGGCGGCGTCCACACGTACTACGGCGACAGCCACATCCTCGAAGGCGTGGACCTCTCCGTCGAGGAGGGGGAGGTGGTCGCGCTGGCCGGCCGCAACGGCGTCGGCAAGACGACGACGCTCCGGACCATCCTGCAACTGACGCCACCTCGCGAGGGGTCGATTACGTTCCGCGGCGAGTCGCTGGTCGGGCTGGAGACACACGAGGTCGCGACTCGGGGACTGGGTTGGATTCCCGAGGACCGTCGGATGTTCAGCCAACTCAGTGTCGAGGAGAACCTCCGGGCGGCGATACCGGACCCGGACGACGTGAACGACGGTCTGCAACTGGCGTTCGATTCGTTCCCGATTCTCGAAGAGCGGCGGGGGCAGGACGCCGGCACGCTATCGGGTGGCCAACAGCAGATGCTCGCCATCGCTCGCGGGCTGGTCGGCGATAACGACCTGTTATTGGTCGACGAACCGAGTGAGGGACTGGCCCCGCAGATCGTCGCCGACGTTGCCGAGGCGCTGTCGAAGGCGAGCGAGGATGTGACGATGCTGCTGGTCGAGCAGAACCTCCCGCTGGCGCTCGATTTAGCCGACCGGTTCTACATCCTCGATAAGGGCCGCGTCGTCGACGACGGCGAGACGGCGGCGGTGACGGCTGACGACGAGCGGTTCAGGAGGTATCTGTCGGCATGATCGTCGAAGCGCTCGCGGAGTTTCTGACCCTCGGTGAACTCGGCGGTGTCATCGTCAACGGACTCGCCAAGTCGGCGCTGTACGTGATGATTGCCAGTGGCCTCACACTCATCTTCGGCCTCATGGGCGTGCTGAACTTCGCCCACGGGTCGCTGACGATGGTCGGGGCGTACCTCGGCGGCCTCCTGATGGTGGTCACAGTCACAGGCGGGACAGCGCCGCTGACCCGTCTCGGTCTGTTTTTTGTCGCTATCGTCATCGTCTTTGCGCTGTTGACAGTGCTGGGCGGGGCTATCGAGACAACCATCATCCGGCCGCTGTACGACCGGCCGCCGATATACCAGATCCTGCTGACGTTCGGCCTGACGCTCGTCATCGAGGAGGTCGTTCGCATTGTACTGGGAGTCTACGGCCTCCAGCCGCTGTCGGACTGGCAGGCCGCACTGGCGACCAAGCCACAGATCCTGCGCGAGCCAGTCGCACTCGGTCCCGTCAGCGCCGGCTGGATGTCGCTGTTCCAGATACTCCTTGGAACAATCACCGTGGTCGGCATCTGGGCGTTCCTCACCAAGACCCGTTATGGCCTGTACATCCGGGCCGGCAGCGAGGACACGGAGATGGCGTCGGCGCTTGGCATCGACGTTCGCCAGGTGTTTACCGTCGTGTTCGCGCTGGGTATCGGTCTGGCCGGCGCGGCCGGAACACTGCTGATGTGGGACCCGACGTGGGGTGCGAGCGTCCCGCTCGCGGCCGAGACGCTGCTGCCGGCGTTCATCGTCGTCATTGTGGGCGGCCTCGGAACGTTCCGTGGCACCGTCGTCGCCGCACTGGTCGTCGGGATGGCCGACGCGGTGACGACTTGGTGGTTCCAGAACGTCATCGAGTTCACGGGCCTGCCGGAACTCGTGCTGTTCCTGGTCCTCGTGGTGACGCTCATCGTCCGCCCGCAGGGCCTGTTCGGCGTCGAGGAGGTGGGGGGCCATTAGCGCCGAACCCGAGGCTGACGCCGAGGCGGCGTCCGAGCCACCGGCGACGACCGTGGGGATGGGATGGCCCCGGGAGTACCTGCGGGACCACACCGCCCATATCGTTATCATCGCCCTGCTGGCGCTGTACCCACCGGTGTACCACACGCTGTTGAACTCGGCGGTCAGCGCCGAGACGCAGATGCTCCTGCCGACGGTGGAGACGATGGTCGGCGTGCTGTACTTCGGCCTCTTTGCTATCTCGTTTGACTTCATCAGCGGTTACACCGGCTACCTCTCGTTCGGCCATGCGGTGTTCTACGGCACCGGCGCGTACACGGTCATCCTCATCGCCAACGGGAAGGTCCCGCTGCTCGGCCCTGGGACGCCGTTCATGCTGTCGCTGCTCGTCGGCGGCTGCATTGCTATCGTGCTGGCCATACTTGTCGGCCTCGTCTCGTTCCGCCTCTCTGGTGTCTACTTCGCGATGATCACCCTCGGCTTCGCGCAGGTGTTCTACGTGTTCGTCCGCGGCTGGGACTACGTGGCGACCAACCCCCGCGACGGTCCGGCGGTCGGGCCAAGCCACGCCGAGGGGTTCCAGATCGGGGTTCCAGCTATCGACCAGCTCTCGCTGTCGATCGGCGTCCTCACCGGCGACGAGGTGGCTCTGCTCGGGTCGATGCTGTCCGGCACAGAAGTGTCCTACTACATGATCGGCCTCGTCGTCCTGGCCTGCTACTTCGCTATGCAGCGCATCATCCACTCTCCCTTTGGCCGAGTAATGCTCGCCATCCGGGAAAACGAGGAGCGCGCCGTCGCCATCGGCTACAACACGTATCTGTACAAGCTCGGGGCCTTCGCCATCAGCGGCTTCTTCGCTGCCGTCGCCGGTGGCCTATTCGCCGGCTTCAAGCGCTCGGCAAGCCCGGAGAACTCCTTTTACTTCCTGGTGACCGGTGACGCCCTGCTGGCGAGCATCATCGGTGGCTTCGGGACGCTCGCCGGTTCGCTGTACGGCCACCTGTTCGACGAGACAGTTCGGGAGTTCCTCTCGAAGGCCGGGCAGGGCGGCGGCCTGTTGCCCTATCTCCGTGCGCTGCTGGGCCAGGAAACCCTTGACGCGACGCTGGTCGGGGACACGACCATCGGCGGCCTCATCGATCTGCTGTTGAACGGCCACGCGAGCCTCTACGTGGGTCTCGTGTTCGTGCTGTTCGTCCTCTACGTCCCCGACGGCCTGCTCGGGACGCTTCGGGCGCGTCTCGGCGGGACGTTCGCCGAGGCGTTGCCGGCGAAGCTCTGGGGTGATTCGGAATGACGAAACCAGTGAAAACGACCGTCGAACCGCCTGACAGAACGACGACCTGGGCGTGGGGCGGCCGCTCTCCACCGGGTCGGCCCACGGCGGCGCATCGACAGCAAGACGACACGCGGTGTGACCACCCGAACACGGAGCCAGTAGAGCAATGACTGCGGAACCGGATTACTTGAAGGATATCCAACCAGAATCAGTCAGTATGCAATACGCGACTAACGACGGCGTCGACATCGCCTACGAGCGCGAGGGGCCGTCGGACGCCGAAACCGTCGTCTTCGTCGAAGGCATCGGCTACGGCCGCTGGATGTGGCTGTGGCAACAGGAGGCGCTCGTCGAGGAGTATCAGACAATCGTGTGGGACAACCGCGGAACCGGGGACTCCGACGAACCCGAGGGACCGTACACGATGAGCCAGATGGCGAGTGACTTAGAGGCCGTACTCGACGACGCCGGCATCGAACAGGCCCACGTCGTCGGGGCCAGCATGGGCGGGATGATCGCCCAGCAGTACGCCCTGGAGTACGACCGGGCGCAGTCGCTGACGCTCATGTGTACCTCACCGGGCGGGCCGGAAGCCAAGCCTGTTCCAGAGAAGACACAGCAGCGGATGTTTGCCGTCCCCGACGACCTCGACGAGCGCGAACTCCGGCGGTACAAGATGCAGCCAGCGCTCTCAGAGTCGTTCATGGACGCCCACGAGGACCTCATCGAGCGCATTATCGACTGGCGCATCGACAGCGACGCCAGCGACCGGGCACTGGAATGGCAAGGCGCGGCGGTCCAAGCGTTCGATGCGTCGGACCGCCTCAGTGAGATCACAGTTCCGGCTCTGGTCATCCACGGGACTGCTGACGAGGTAGTCCCCTACGAGAACGGGAAACTGCTGGCGCGGGGCTTGCCAAACGCCGACTTCATCACCGTTCACAGCGGCCCGCACTTGCTGTTCATCGAGGAATACGAGCGCGTCAACACACAGATACGGGAGTTTATCGGCGATGTCTGAAAGGACGCCACAGGAGTGGGTCGGTGCCTGGAGCGAGCGCCGGGCCGCGCTCACCCCGGACCGCGAGGGATTGGTGGATGCGACGACCGGCGAGCGGTTCACCTACGCCGAACTGGACCGGCGAGCGAACCGGACCGCTCGCCTGCTCCGGCAGTGTGGGGTCGGTGCGGAGGGCGAGGGGGTCGGCACTGTCGCCGTCGTCTCGCGGAACCGTCCTGCCGTCGTTGACCTGTTCTTCGCCACCGCAAAAATGGGGAGCCGACTGGCCCCACTGTCCCACCGGCTCGCGTCCCCGGAACTCGCCGAACTCCTTGACCGCGTGGACCCGGAACTCCTCGTTGTTGAGGCTCCCTTCGCCGAGACTGTCTCGACTGCTCTGGAGACAGCCGATGCGACGGCTCCCCAACTCATCCATCTCGAAACCGCCACCGACGGCGCGTCTTCGGCTCCCACGCTCGACAGCACGCCCTACGCTTCGGCCCTCCCCGAGGACGACACACCCGTCGAGACAGCAACGCCGGCCCCCGACGACACGCACCTCCTCCTGCACACCGGTGGATCGACGGGGACGCCAAAGGAGACGGAACTAACCCACCGCGGCATCGTCTGGAACTCCCTGAACACGATTACGGCCTGGGGACTGCGCGAGGACGACGTGACGCCGATGGTGTTCCCGATGTTTCACACCGGTGGCTGGAACGTTCTCACCGTCCCGCTGTGGCACATGGGCGGGACAGTCGTCATCGCCAGGGAGTTCGACCCCGGCGATGTGCTGGCGGCCATTGATACTGAGGGCGGGACCGTCCTTGTCGCCGTCCCCGCAGTCCTCCGGATGATGACGGACCACGACCGCTGGGCGGAGACGGACCTCTCGTCGCTCCGCTTCGCCAAATCCGGCGGCGGCCCCTGTCGCAAAAGTGTGATGGAGGCGTGGTGGGACCGTGGTGTCGACCTTTCGCAGGGATATGGCCTCACCGAGTGCGGCCCAAACAACTTCGCGATGCCCGAGGACTGGCCCCGTGAAAAGGCCGGTTCAGTCGGCAAGCCAGTGTTGCACGTCGACGCCAGAGTCGTCGAACCCGAAGACCGTGACGACGAAGGCAGCCCCGCCGGTTCACGGGACCCGGTCGACCCCGGCACCGTCGGCGAACTCCAGTTGCGCTCGCCCCACGCCGCGACGGGCTACCTCGACAACCCCGAGGCCACCGCTGAGACGTTCGGCGACGGCTGGGTGTCGACCGGCGACCTCGCCCGTGTTGACGCGGACGGCTACTACTACATCGAGGGCCGCACCAAGCATATGTTCGTCAGCGGCGGCGAGAACGTCTTTCCCGCGGAGGTCGAGGACGCTATCGCCGACCATCCAATGGTCGGTGAAGTCGTCGTGATTCCGGTCCCCGACGACAGGTGGGGACAGGTCGGAAAGGCCGTCATCGAGCCCGCGTCCAGCGCCACGACCGACAGCGCTGGCGACCGGCCCCTGACGCTCGACGACCTCCGAACGTTCCTCGACGACCGCCTAGCACGGTACAAGCACCCCCGCGATATCGCGTTCGTCGAGGCGATGCCGACCAACGGTCCAGACAAGATCGATCGGGGTGCGGTCTCGGACCGCTTTGTGCCGTAATGCATCACTGCAGGCATATCTTCAAGAGGGGTGATGCATTTTTACTTACACAAGATGTCTGACACATATGCGACCCCGGATTCGATGCACGTGTTGCAAGTAGACGACAGGCCGCTACTCGACGAGACTGTCGAGTTCCCGGATAGTCGGGGCCCGAACTCGCTGACGCTGACGACGACCGACCGGGCAGACAGTGCGCTCGACCGTTTCGAAGGCACCGCTATCGATGGCATCGTTGCCGCGGATGACCTTCCGGACCGGTCCGGCCGTGCGTTCGTCGACGCGATCCGCGAGCGGGACAGTAATGTCCCGGTACTGCTGCTGACCGAGTCGGAATCCGTCGCCAGCGACGCAATCTCCAACGGAGTCACCGACGTTTTCAGAAGAGACACAGCCGTTGACTGTAGCGACCTCCTCGCCAATCGGGTTCGGTTGCTCGTCGAACATCACCGGTCGACAGAACTCGCAAGTCGGACCAGACAGCGCCTCACAGAACTGGCAGAACAGTCGAACGAACTGCTGTGGGTGTTCTCCGGGGACTGGACCGAGATACAGTTCGTCAATTCGGCGTACGAAACGCTCTACGGCCGCTCCGTCGAGTCGTTGCAGACCAGCCCCGATGAGTTCATGGCGGCGATTCATCCCACGGATCAGGATAGAGTTGTCCAGTCGATGCAGCGCGTCTCAGCCGGCGAATCCGTCGACCTCGAATTCCGAATCACCAGACCTGATGGCGAACAGCGCTGGGTGCGAGCCGAGGCACAACCCATTATTGAGGATGGGACGGTCGCCAGAATCGTCGGCGCCTCGCGTGACATCACCGAGCGGAAGCGACGCGAGTCGGAATATGTTACGGAAATAGACCGCCCTGACGCACCGGTTGATGCAGTGCCGGATCTGTTCTATGAACTTGATGAGAACGGCGATCTGGCTGGCTGGAACGATGCGCTGGCGGCAGCCACCGGGTACGCAGACGCTGATCTCGCGCCGATGGCGCTGACAGCACTCTTCGCCCCATCAGATCGCGAAACCGTTCAACAGGGTATCGAGACCGCTTTTGAGGCGGGTGAAACGTCGTTCGAAGCCGATCTGCTGACTGCCGATGGCACGACAGTGCCGTACGAATTCACTGGGGGCCGGATAACGGCTGCTGACGGCTCGACAGCCGGCGTGGCCGGTATCGGACGTGATGTCTCCGCTCGCGAAAGCCGCCAACAGGCGCTTGAACAGCAAAACAAGCGTCTTGGAGAGTTTGCCAGCGTCGTCAGTCACGACCTCCGGAACCCGCTGGATGTTGCCCGGGGCCAGCTAGAACTCGCACGGATGGAACAAGATAGTGAGCATCTCGACGCGGTCAAGCGAGCTCACGGCCGTATTGGACAGCTCATCGACGACCTCCTGACGCTGGCCCAGAACGGCGAGACAGCGCTCGACAGCGAGCCAGTGCCACTCCAGACAGTCGCTGAGCAGTGCTGGCAAACTGTCGAGACCAGTGACGCAACACTGGAACTACAGACCTCGGCTGTGGTCCGGGCGGACCCCAGCCGGCTGCGACAACTGTTCGAGAACCTCATCCGCAACAGTGTGGAACATGGACAAGCGCCAGACGCCGAGAGACAGGAAGACACCGGCGAGCAGCGTGCGACAACCTCGCTATCACAGTCGCAGGGTGCGGTCACCGACCTGACGATAACTGTCGGCGAACTGGACGACGGCTTCTACGTCGCGGACGACGGTGTCGGGATTCCGGCGGACGAGCGCGAGGACGTGTTCGAGGGCGGCTACTCGCTGGCTTCGGGTCCCGGGTTCGGCCTCCGAATTGTCGATGAAATCGTCGATACCCACGGCTGGTCGATAACGGTCGCAGAAAGCGACGCCGGCGGTGCTCGCTTCGAGATCACCGGCGTCGAGTTCGAGACGGCGTAACTATGCCGCCGTGAGTACTATCGGGTGACCACCACGTCACCCGGTGCCGCCCCAGTCAACACCAACGATGGGGGCCGAACCTTACGCTTCGTCGAAGACGGTGTCGCCCTCGACAACGTGCTCTTCGACAGCGTCGAGATCGAGCGTCAGCCCGAGACCCGGCTCTTCCGGAATCTCGATGTAGCCGTCCTCGATGACGGTCTCCTCGACCAGATCGTCCCACCAGCCGAGTTCGTAGGAGTGGTACTCGACGGCCAGTGAGTTCGGAACTGCAGCCCCGACGTGTGCGCTCGCCATCGTCGCGATCGGCGAGGAGACGTTGTGCATCGCGACCGGGATGTAGTACTGGTTCGCCACGTCGGCGACCTTGCGCGTCTCGCGCATCCCACCGACTTTCGGCATATCCGGCGCGATCATGTCGACGGCCTGATTCTCGATGAGCCGTCGCTCCTCGGTGACGCGGTAGCGGTTCTCGCCCACGGTGATCGGCGTGGTCGTGGACTTGGTGACCTCCTCCTGCACTTCGAGGTTCTCCGGCGGGACGGGGTCTTCGAGCCACCAGACATCGTACTCCTCGATGGCGTCCGCGAGGCGCTTCCCGGAGCTGCCCGAGAACGTCCAGTGACAGTCGAAGGCCACGTCGGCCTCGTCTTTGACCTCCTCGGTGACTTTCTCGACGATCTCGGCCTTGTGACGGATCTCGCCCGGGCGGAGGTGGCGGTTCGCACGGTCCTTTTCGAGGCCGCTCGGGACATCGAGGTCGAACTTCAGGGCGTCGTAACCCAGTTCGTCGACGACGCGGCGGGCCTCCTCGGCACAGGCGTCGGCGTCGGCCTCCTCCTCGGTGTGGCAGTCACAGTACACGCGCATCTCGTCGCGGTACTTCCCACCGAGCAGCTGGTAGGCCGGCACTTCAAGGATCTTGCCAGCGAGGTCGTGCAGTGCGACTTCGATGCCAGCGATAGCCGTCACGGTGACACCCTCGACGCTCCCCTCGCCACTCATCTTCTGGATGAGGTGCTCGTAGAGTCGATCGATGTCCAGCGGGTTCTCGCCGACGACGAACGGCTTCATCCGCTCGATGAGTTCCGGGACGCCCGCGCCCCAGTAGGCCTCGCCCGTGCCGACGATGCCTGCATCGGTGTAGATTCGAACGAGTGTCCACGGGAAGTTCCCGTCAACCATCGTCGTCTGAACATCGGTGATCTCCACGTCGCGGCCGCCGCCGCGTTTGGCGGTAACACCCATTGTCTCCGCAGAGAGCTCCCGCATCGTGTACTCTGCGTTCGGGTCGTGCAGGTCAGCGTAGTCTACGTCGTTTGCCTTTCCCATACCCCTCGCTTGCTATCGGCGTTACAAAAGTGTAGAGGAAATCGGTTTCACTCTGTGACCACGCTACGCGGTCACTGCCGCCTGCCTTCGCTTCGTAATCGCTACCGAGATATTCGAACCTACCTGTTCCGTATAAGTTGAAGTGGGACCGCCGAGTGCCGCGGTTCGTCTCTAGATTCGTTCATCCGTGGGTTGTCGTGGTTGTGACTCATGGGTACTCTGTGGACTGCGGTTAGTCGATGTAGCTACGGCGCGATTCCATCCGCTTCAGCAGGTCCGGCTGGTCGTAGTGCGTGCGAATGACCTCTGGAGTCGCGTTCACACGCTCGGCCAGCACCTCGGGCGGCCAGCCTTCATCACGGTGATGCGTAATCGAACCAGTCCGTATCCGGTGCGGAGACCGGGCAGACGGGCAGCGCGATTCATAGCCGTGGTCCAGCGCCTCGCAGGTGTCCGTATCGCGGTCGTGTGGACACGTCCCGAAACGGCACGGCTGGGTGACGATGTTGAACCGCGAACGAATCGCGCCCTTCGACATCCGACCGGTTCCGCGCTTGCTGGAGAACAGCGGTTTACGCTCGTGTTCGTCCTCGACCTCGACGCGGGTCACTTCGATGTAGTCTTCGAGCAGCTGCCCGATCTCTTCCGACAGGCCGACCGGACGCTCACCGTCCTCCTGATTTTTCAGCGGAGTGTCTGTCTCAGGCCGGTGGCGGAAGTAGACAAACGGAACATCGAACTGGTCGAGTTCCTCATCGGTGAGTCCGTCCCGGTGGGCGAGTCGGTCGAGATCGTCGTCGGTCAGGTAGCAGTCGTCCAGGTCAAGCGCACGAAGCGCACCGAGCCGAGCGCCAGTATGCCACGCCAGCGCGAACAGCATGTGGTCGCGGCTGGCGTAGTCGAACTGTTCCAGCTTGTGCAGAATCGTTTCAGCACGGTTCGCCGTCAGTTTCTCTTCGTTCGCTCGTTCTGCCTTCGACAGGGTCGGCACATCGACTTTCGCGGGCAGTACCGGCGGGACAGCTTCTACGTCCACGCAGAAGTCCAGAAACAGTTTGATCGTGCCGAGTTGCGTGTTCAGGGCGTTCTTCGTCAGCCCGTCAGCACGGCGGTCGGAGTCGTACCGGAACACGTCGCGCCCGGTGAGGTCGTTCAGGTTGTCGATGCCCTCTTCGTCGAGCCAGTCGACGAACTGCCGAACGCGGTAGTAGTAACTCTGGACCGTCTCGTCGGCTTTTTCGGCTTTCTGCCGGTCTATCCACATCTCCAATGCTTGCCGCGGGGCAAGCGGTTGGAGATCGTCGCTCATCGGTGCCCCTCTCGGACGGGGCATCCGGTACTGATTCGACGGCGGACGAGCGAATCCGATTTCAGGTTTGACGGGGCAGTCATCCACTCGTGACTGCTGATTGCAGGTATAAACCGGACCGTCTCGGTGGGGTGAAAGTGGAACCGTGGGGCTAGGCCCACTGATTACTGCGTTTATCCGGCTTTCTGAATCCACTCTTGAGAAACTAACACGGCTACCGGACAACCTCCGGCGGGGTCGAGCGAGGGGTTTAATCCTCGCGGTTGTTTTCGCTAACATGCTTCCGTGGGTGCAGCACGGGAGCCACAGCGGGCCGGTGTTGCAGCACCGGGTCCGCGTTTTCCGAACTGTTGCAGCAGTCCGTGTGACCTCCGTAACTACAAATCAGCCTGTAACACAATAATGGTTTCTAAACCTGTAATGGGCCTAATCATAATAATACCGCAGACCAGAGTTTATTTGACGCATACAACCGATAGACGGTACAATGGCGGGACGAAAACCAGACGTAACTGATGAAGAAATCATCGCTGTTTTAGAACAGGCTTCCGATCCCGTTCTGTCTACAAATGAAGTCGTTGATCAGCTCCCGATCAAATCTAATGCAACACAAGTGCGACTAAAGCAACTCCGGTCCGAAGGCCGCATCAACGGCAAGCAGGCCGGTCGTAGCTGGGTCTGGTGGACTGACGACGAATAACGCTCTCCCATCGGGGACTCGGTCGCCGTCAGCACGTCGGGGACTCGTTTGACGGTCGCTCGATCTCGCTGGTTTCGTTCTCCCATCGGGTACTCGGTCGTCGGTTTCGCATCGGGGACTCGTTTACCGAACACTCCACAGGCACGACCCGAAGCGCCGGGGTTCACTCTCCCATCGGGGACTCGGTCGCCGATGGCGTGTCGGGGACTCACTTATCGGTCGTTCACACAATAGGCGGCACGTTCTCCTATCGGGATTCGATCGTTGACTGCGTATAGAGGACCACTTATTGATCGATATTTTCTCACTATACGATATTGCCAAGATTATACACTTATTGTTCTTTTAAACTAATTACCAGATCCATAAGCGCAACAAGGTGAGTCTTGGTGAAATAAGAGGGGTTTGATTCATTTGGTTCAAAGTCAGCTTCTTCTGCAAGATATGAGACTATCTGCTCATTCGACAGGTCCTCTGGGTTTTGAATATTGCACTTGGGACAAGGATCAAGCGCATCACCTGGGTTTGACACGTCCTTTGTCGAATGGCCGTCTAATTCAATTCCACAAACCGTTGTATCACCATCTCGAATGTGGTATGTCAGATCTGCTCGGTCCCTAATCGCAATAAATGATTCTTTCTCCGAGTCCGACTCGTTCTCTTGCTGGCTCTCATCGATTGTGTCGACGGACTCTTCTTCTTGATCATATTTGGATACCCAGAACTGCACGCTATTACCCACGTTCAACGACAGCTCTCTTCTTTGATCGATCGGTAGGACAAATGTCCGTCCGTTCCCGTGCAGGTCAGCAACGTATTCAATCTCTGTTCCATTGGATTCTGCTCGTGCCCAGATTTTTTCACCACCATCGACTTTCATCGCTTCTCGTGCCCACTTTGGCACAGTCATTTGGAGTCGGAGGCTATCACCAACTGTCCGTTGTGTCGACTCTTTAGCCTCTGTAGAGCCGATCAAGTGCATATCTTCCTTTGATGGCGGTCCTTCGGAGTTGTTAGCGTTAGTCACGTTAATTATTGAGCTCCTTACGGGGGCTGTGATCGCACAACGAACCAATTTTGCTTCATGCGGCCACAATACATGTCCCGTAGCCACTCTATTGTTTATTATCTCTATTAAAATCTGCGGTGCAAAGTTTTGTTTTTCTCCGAATTCTATCAAAGACATATGCCGCGCAAATCATATCCTACGAAGCCTCCTTCATATTACTGTGGTGCCGATTTTCACGACCACACATCAACAATCGGAGGGTCTTTTTCTCGGTCTACGACCGGCTCGTTGTCACCATCATCGGCGCAATCCTCGACAGCTTCGAGGTCGTACTGACTGTCGCCCAGCTCGTCGCTGGGGAGGTCCCAATACGCATACGCACCGATGTAGTCGACGACACAGCGGAAGGTCGCTTTCTCAGGCAACGTCGAACGCACCTGCGGCTGTTCCACATCGGAAATCGCCCGCTCTACGGCGGCGTCGAGATCGTCGAGGTCGTCCCACTGCCGACGCGCCAAGTCGTCGCGTATCTCGCGCTCGCTCGCGGCCTGAACTGAGTCGAGCGAACACCAACGAACGGCTTCACGCACGTCCGGGTCTTGCAGGTGGTCGTTCGGGTCGATTCCTTCTGTAATCGACTCCGAGCAAGACCAGAACCGTCGGTTCGTCGCCCAGTACAGCGCGAGCTTCCATGTCGCCGCTTTGTCCGCGTACGTCTCTCGGTTGTCATCGCCCTGCTCGAAGGACTCTGTCGCGTCGAGCAGCGAGCCGAACGTCGCGCTCAGGTACTTCCCGAGATACGCGCCAGCGGTCGACTCCATTTCATGGCCGTCGTCGCCGAACTCGATCAACTCGTGCGAGCGGGTCCGTTCTCTGACCCACTCTTCGCCGTGATCGTGGTCGCCGAACCTGTACCAGTCGACGAAGCCTTCGTCGCTCTGGAACTCTGGTTCCAGCTCGTCAAGGTCATCGCGGTACGTCAGCGGGTACACGTCGACGATCTCGCCTTGGCCGTAGTCGGCCCATTTCGCGGCTACTTCCGGCTTGTCGCACAGCCACGGCAGTCCGTCTTTCTCACGGGTCGGCACATCGAAAAACAGCACGTGCAGGTGCGGGTATCCTTTTTCAGTGAACTCCAGCGACTTGATGTAGTCCGGTCGGTCACGCGGTCGTCCGGTCACGTCGTCGTCGAGGTCAGAACGCCAGCCGGGGACATCTGGGTCGCGGGTATCAGCTTTCGTCGACGGGTCCGAATCGAAATACGACAACAGCCGGTTGAAATTCTCGTTTATCGAATCTATCCCGTCGAGCAGCGAGTCTTGGCGCTTCGGGTCGGTCGTCAGCGTCACCAGCACGGCGTTCTCAGCGTTCTCGTAGCCGTATTCCAACGCATCATTGAACCGGGCGAACTGCTTGGAAACGCGGCCCTGGTCATTGAAACGGGTCTTGTAGTCTTTCGTCATCCGCTGCATGGATTCGCCGCCGCGCCGGTCGACGAAGTGGACATCGAACAGCAGTTTGTAATCCTTGATGCGGTTCAGGTAGGATGTAAAACCGTCCTTCAGCAACTCGCGCAGGTCATCATCCACAGAATCGACGCGTGAGAGGTAATTACGCAGGAACTGACGATCATACGTTACACCCTCTGTCTGGGTTGTTTGAGTAATGCCTTCTGTAATCAAGTCAAGAAGCCGCAGTGTCGGGGTCACGAAAAGAACGCCTGACGACCGGGATTTCCGCACGTACGGGTCGTCGGGGGCTACGAGGTCGTCGATGAAACGGTATGCAAACTGGTAATCCGGGTCCGAGCCGTCGACGCGCTCACACGTCTCTGGCGACACTCCCTTCACAGCATACGAGACGACGTGCGACAGCGGCGTACCCTCCGGATGCGCCGCAATGAACTTCGCAATGCGTACGCGGTCTTCATCGCGTTCGGTCAGTGTGCCGTCGAGCAACTGGCCGTGGCCGAGGAGATCACGCTCTTCCAGAAGGTCTGCTAAGACGGGAGTGTTACATCTATCCGCAAGGTCGAGGCCGCCCAAGTGTCCCGGCGGGTCCACACGGCACGTCATGCGTGGGACCCCGCACAGGCAGAAACAGCATTGGTCGGACAGGTGAACGCGGTAACGATTCCCCTCACCCGCCGGGTTCGGGGGAAACGCTCGGGCTTCCGGGTCGACCCGCAAGGGGCCGCTTCCGGCTGGTCGAGCAGGTGCGGGCCGCGATTGGCGCTCGCGGCCCGGTCCGGGCTGCTCGCTCCGCTGCGCTGCCGGGCGTGCCAGCTCTCCCGCACCCTCGCTTTCGGTGGGCTGTGGGGGCTGGCAGATACGCGCAGCTGCGAGGTCGAGTCAACCCCCGCAAGGGGGGTTTCCTCTCCCGGAACGCGAACTCGTGGGGTCGAGCCGCCGACACACTGGGTTGGTCGGTCGGTGGGTCGGCTACCTACGGCGGGTACTCCCCTGTCCTCTCCTCGGCACATCGTCGGACAGGGGAGTTACCGATCAAGCGCCGGATCGTCGGTACTGTGTCGGTCGAGTGCCGGAACTGCGTAGCAGTGGCGGCACTCTCTCGCCCGAGCGTAGTCCGAGTCGATCTTGTTGATGCAGTTGTCTTGGCAGATGCAGCACCGATAGGCCGTGTACTGCGACCAGTCGGTACTCTCGCCATCCGCAACGTGTGGGAGGTTTGGCCTGTGTTCCTCTGGCAGGTTGTCAGGGGTTGCACCACGTCTTGCCGGGCTTGGGCCGGAGTTCGGTATCTCGCTCTCGTCGCTATCCTCAGGCGGCTCTACGTGGTTCTCTGCATCACTCATCGGAACCACCTCGAACGAGTTCGTCGTCGACCTCTTGGACTGCACGGCGCACCTCTGCATCAGTCGCACCGTCCTCGACGAGTCGGCTTGCAGGAACGAACGCACAGGGTGGGTACGGCCACTGCTGACGACGCCGAATTTCGGTCAGAAGCCGTAGCTTCTTGACAGGATTCTTATGGTTCTCAGCGGTATTTAAAGAACGACTAAATTTCAGCCGAATACGCGAAGGAAGTTGACCGCTCGCACACCTAAGCGTACAGGTGTCGGCATCTGTGAAAACGGAGTATGGGACCGCCGAGATTCGAACTCAGGTCCGACGCACCCCATGCGCCGAGGATACCGCTACCCCACGGTCCCGCACTTCGTGAGAGGAGGGTGGTTTAATTAAGGGCTTCGTTTTCTCGACGGCCAAATAGGATGAAACCAGTGACAGCGAGGGGGTTCAACGGGCGCGTATCAGTCGGCGACTTTGATATCGGGACTGTCGATAGTGACGTTCTCAAGCGACCAGCCCTCGGTCGCGGACCGAGCGTCGATACCGATGGCATTCTTTTCAGCAGTCACAGAGATAGTCGATTCAGAGACAGTCCACGACGCGTTGGTCTTGACGGCGTGGATTCCTTGCTGCCGACTCTCGATGGTCGTGTTCTGGATGGTCCACGCACCGGTCGTTCGTGCGGTGAAGACCCCGATATCGCGAGTGTTGAGAGTGGAATCTTCGAGTGTCCACGCGCCGCCGGAAAAGGCGGTCACGAGGCCGGTGTCGCTCCGGCTAACCGTCAGGTCGGTGACCGTCCAGTCGCCATCACTATTGATGGCTTTGACGCCCGTATCGCTCCGTTTGACCTCCGTATTCCGGACCGTCCAGTCGCCAGTTGTCCCGGACGCGTCGACGCCGTCCGCGCCGGACCGATCGACGACGACCGTTGCGACCGTCCAGTCGCCAGAGGATTTCCGGACGTCGGCGCCGTCACCGCCGACCTCAACAAAGCGGGTATCACGAATCGTCCAGTCGCCGCTGGTCCCGCGGGCGAACACGCCGCTGTAGGTCGTGCTGGCGACGGCGGCGTCCTCGATTGTCCAGCTCCCGGTCGTATTCGGCGCGTAGACGCCGACATCGGCAGCGATAACGGTCGTATCAGTGATCGTCCAGTCGCCGCTGGTTCCGTTGGCGGCGACGCCAAAGCGGTAGTTCCGCACAGTAAATCCGGTGATGTTCGGTTCGGCTGTGCCGGCCACAGTGACGCCGGTCCCGTTGACGAACCGCGAGCCGTCCAGTATCGCTCGGTCGGGGGCGACGAGAGTGATGCTCTCGTTGACACTGACCGCTTCGTAGTAGGTACCCGGCTGGACTTCGACAGTATCACCGCTGTCGGCGACATCCACAGCGCCCTGTATCGACCGGTAGTCGGCACTCCCGTCTTTATCGACGGTCAGCGTCTCCTGTGCCGTCTGTGTTCCTGCTACGCTCGCCGGTAGCATAGCCAGGGTCAGTGCTACCGACAAAAGGAGGGCAGTTACTGCTGCGCGCGCGTCGTCCATACTAAGAATAGTGGGTGCGAACGGACGTAAACTGTATTGTTATTTTACCCGGTGGTGCTCGTAATGGAGCGGCCCGCGAAAGCGTTATCGGCCGGACCGGCGAACTCCGGAGTGTGCTGGAGCTGACGTACGAGTCGGGCACCATCCGCGTGTCGGGGGACCCACCATCGAACCTGCCCGGCGTCGAGTACGACCAGCGTTCACAGACAGGGCGAGCGCCGGCCTACCGGTACGCCGAACTGATTGCCGAACTCGATGAGCGTGGGGTTGCATATGAGGACCACATCGGTGCGTTCCCCTCGCTGTCGCTCTCGACGGCGTACGACCTCAGAGACTACCAGCAGGCGGCACTGGACGCCTGGCGAGGGGCCGATGACAGAGGCTGTCTCGAATTACCGACGGGGAGCGGCAAGACCGTTATCGGCATCGCGGCGATGGTTGCGCTGGGGACACCGACGCTGGTCGTCGTCCCGACCATCGATCTGCTGGAGCAGTGGCAAGGCGAGCTACAGCAGGAGTTCGACCGGCCGATCGGCCGTATCGGCGGGGGCGAACAGCGTGTCGAAGATATCACGGTCTCGACGTACGACTCGGCGTACCTGCGGGCTGACGAACTCGGGGACCGCTTCGGACTCGTGGTGTTCGACGAGGTTCACCACCTTGGCGGGGAGGGGTATCAGGACATCGCTCGGCTGCTCGCTGCGCCGGCTCGACTTGGGCTGACAGCGACTTTCGAGCGCCCGGACGGAGCCCACGAGGCAATCGAGGACCTCGTCGGGCCGCTCGTCCAGCGGGTCAGCGTCGACGAGCTGGCTGGCGAGCACCTCGCTGACTACGATATCAAGCGACTCGAAGTTTCACTCACGCCGGACGAACGGGACCGCTACGAAGAGCATCAGGGAACGTTCACCGACCACCTCAAGCAATCCGACATCCAACTCCGGTCCGGCAGCGATTATCAGGAACTCGTGAAGCGGTCCGGCAACGACCCGGCGGCCCGCGAGGCGCTGCTGGCGAAACAGCGCGCCCGCGAGGTCATGATGAACGCACAGCGGAAGGTCGACCGGCTGGCGACGATTCTGGACCGCCACCGCGAGGACCGCATCATCGTCTTCATTGCCCACACTGACCTCGTGTACCGCCTCTCAGAGCGGTTTCTCATTCCGGCGATAACGCACGAGACTGGGGCGAGCGAGCGCCGAGAGATCTTAGAGCGGTTCCGTGACGGAACGTACACTCGGGTCGTGACGGCGAACGTCCTCGATGAGGGTGTTGACGTGCCAGACGCGAACGTCGCCGTCGTCCTCTCGGGAAGTGGCTCAGAGCGGGAGTTTACCCAGCGACTCGGCCGGATTCTACGGCCGAAAGCCGACGGCGGGCGGGCACTGCTGTACGAACTCGTGACCGAGGAGACCGCCGAAGAGCGGGTCGCCAGGCGACGCAGATAGCGGGCGGTCCGTCGTCGTCCAAGCGTTCTCCCACGCTGACCGGAATTACCTCCTTGATAACTATGGCTCTCCCTGGCGAGAAGCAGAGAAATGCTCGATGCTAGTCGTCAGTGTTGCGGGTCGAGAGGTGCGTCCGAGTGCGGTTGATACACATCCGTGTTCCCGACGCTGTCCTCAACAGCGTCTGCGGCGTGCTGGACGACCGTGATATCAGCTACGTTCAGACCAAGGAGACGAGCGACGACGAGGCGGCGTGGCTGTTGCAGTTTCCGCTCCCCCCGGAGGCCGTCGACGAGGTACTCGACGACCTCAAAGCGACCGGGCTCGACGCCGACCGGTACACCGTTGTCGGGAACGCCGAGACCGCCCGGCCGGACCAGTCGAACTCCGCCCGCCGCCACGAGGACCGCATCTCCCACGACGAACTCCGCGGTCGTGCGGTCGGCATGAACCCCGGACAAGGGACTTACTATGGAATGACGGTCCTGAGTGCAATCGTCGCGACGGCGGGTCTGCTTCTTGACTCTCCAGCTATCGTCGTCGGCTCGATGGTCATCGCGCCACAGGTCGGCTCCGCGCTCATCGCCAGCGTCGGGACGACGCTCAGCGACCGCCGGCTCATTGTCGATGGCGTCCGCGACCAGTTGCTCGGGCTCGCCGTCGCCATCGGGAGCGCGGCCCTGTTCGGACTGTTCATCCGGTACAGCGGGTTCGTCCCCGGACAGCTCCGTGTCACGACAGTCCAGCAGATCGCCCAGCGCATTTCGCCGGGGTTTCTCTCGCTTGTGGTCGGCCTCTGTGCGGGAGCCGCCGGGGCGTTTGGACTGGCAACGGCACTACCGGTCTCACTGGTCGGTGTGATGATTGCCGCCGCGCTCATTCCCGCCGCCGCGGCCATCGGGGTCGGTATCGCCTGGGGACTGCCGGCCGTCGCACTCGGGGCGGGTATCCTCCTGCTGGTCAACGTCGCGTCAATCAACCTCACCGGCGTTCTCGTCCTCTGGGGCCTCGGATTCCGGCCGCTAAACTGGGCGGCTGACCGCCCGCCGAGCGAGACGGTCCGGACGTACGCACCGACCGTCGTCGCCGTCCTGACGCTGCTGGTCGCGTTCGCCGGTGCCGGGACGGTCACTGCCCAACAGATGCAGGTCGAAACGTCCGTAAACAACGCTGTTACCGAAGCATTGTCCAACGAATCATACGAACGACTCCGATTACAGTCGGTCCAGACCCGGTTCGGCGGCGTCTCAGTGTACCGGCTAGACCGGGTGGTCACCGTTACGGTCAGTCGGCCCGCCGACCGGCCGTATCCGGCTCTGGTCTCCGACCTTGAACGTGCCGTCGGCCGGTCGATAGCGGACGACACAACTGTCGAAGTCACTTTCGAGGACAGACATCCGACGGAATGATGCTGGCTGCTACGGGCGTCTCGACCGGGGGCGTCGTCACTCCCCGTATTTTTGTCGCTCCGTGGCGGAGATAGGCGCGTGCTGACGAAAGACCTCCTGCGGGTGTCCCGCGCTGGCGGCGGCTATCACCTGCAGTTCGCCGACGCCGACGCGGAGCGACTGGCGGCCCGCGTGCTCGGTATCTATCAGGGCCACGTCGGTGAGTCCCGAGAGATGCTGGAAACGGCACTTGCGGACGTCGAACGGGAGGCCGACGATTTCAAGCTGGTCCGCGGGCTGGCGAAACTTGTCGAACGGGAGGCAACATTTGAGACGCACGCCCCGATCGACCCTGTTCGAGCCCGTCGTCGGGTGTTCGAAGCCGCTGCAGACGTTGGCGTCGTGACCGAAGCCGAACGCGAGCAGGCACTCGCCGAGGCGGCCGATCACTTCGGAACGGACGCCGCGTCGCTATCCGACACGCTGTACGCCGACCGGGACTCGCGCCAGATTCTCACTGTGGTGGACTCTCGCTGGGGCCCGGCCGAACTGCGGACCCAGTACAACCTCTCGCTGGCGCAGACGGCGCTGTTCGATGCCACCGAGCTACGAGTCCGCTCCTCCGACCCGAAGGCACTCGTCTCGGCGGTCAAACGCTGCCGGCTGATGTACGAAATTCGCCGAACAGAGAACGGTCGAGAGGTTGTTATCACGGGACCGGACGCGCTGTTCTCGAACACACGCCGGTACGGGACCCGCTTCGCTCGACTTCTGCGAACGGTCGCGACTGCGAGCGAATGGGAACTGACGGCAACCATCGATGACCGAGGCACCGAGCGGGAACTCACCCTTTCAGATGGGGATGTCTCCGTGCCTGGTGTCGAGCCCGTAACCGAGGTCAGCTACGATAGCGGCGTCGAAGCCGACTTCGCCGGCCGGTTCGCCGCGCTGGACCTCGACTGGGACCTGATACGCGAACCGGAGCCGTTACCGGCCGGCGAACACGTCGCTATCCCGGACTTCGCTTTCGAGTGGCGACCCGGCGCTGACACCGGGGTGCGGGAGACGGGGCGTGGGGGAGGCTCCGCCGGGACTGTCGGCGACGCACCTTTCCGGGTCTTCTTCGAAATTATGGGTTTCTGGACACCGGAGTACGTCGAGAAGAAACTCGCCCGCCTCGACGCGCTGGCGGACGTCGAAATGCTGGTCGCCGTAGACGAATCGCTCGGCGTCGGGGAGGAAATCGAAGCGACGGACAACCGAGCAATCCCGTATGCTGGGACAGTCAGCGTGAAAGACGTGCGGGACGCCCTGCGACCCTATGAGGAGCGACTCGTGCGTGAGAGCGCCGCGGAGATACCCGACGAACTGCGGCCGGATGCTGACGTTATCTCGCTCGCCGACCTTGCCGTGGAGCACGGTGTCAGCGAGGAAGCGCTGGAAGACGTGACCTTTCCAGCCCACGAGCGCGTCGGGCGCACGCTCGTTTCGCCTGCCGTGTTAGACGACCTGGCAGAGGAGATCGAGGTTGGGATGGCGTACGAGGCGGCGAGCGACAGACTGGCCGACTACGGTATCGAGGACGACAGCGCTGCGCTCGCGCACCTTGGCTACCGCGTCGCCTGGGACGGACTGGGTGAGGGGACAATCCAGCCACGGGAGTGAGCCGCCTGTGGGACACCGCTGAGAATCAGCCCCCAGATACGGCAGATCGTCGGCGGAACGAAGCGAGCGACTCGGCGTTCAGGTCGCTTCGTCAAGTGGCTCTTCGGACCGCTGTCGCTGCCACTGTGGCACTTCGAGGAGAAGTCGGAGCGGCCAGATGACGTAGTACAGCGGATGCAGCGGACCGGGGAGCGGACAAAACTGGTACTCCGAGTAAGTCGGGTGAAGTGACGAATGCAACAGTAGGAGCGGTACCAGCGCAGTTACCGAATCGCTGGCAGCCAGGTAAAACCGAGCGGCCTCGAACTGCGTGGGTGCCTGTGGTGTCCCGTCGGCCAGCGACTCGACGACGGCCTCTGCTAATTCGGTGACGCGGTCGTCCGTTCGCAGACGGTCCAGAATTGGGGCTGGGAGAGCGTACCCGAAGACAGCATGGGCGAGCGCAGCCCCGAGCAGTAGGTTCCGCTCGACACCAGTTTCCCGCGCCCGAGCGAGGACGTGTGACCAGTCGGTTTCCGTCGACTCCAGCGCCGCAACGAAATCACAGAGCCACTTCAGGAGATACCAGCGGTGCTTGGTTCCGTGGAACGCTAACACGAGTAGCCGATCTGGCTGTGCAAGTGCTGGAAGCGGTTGGCCGCCGACCGCTACGGTGTCACGACGATCCCAGAGTTCACCGAACGGTGTGGAAAACGGTCGCTCGGCGTCGCCCACGCGCCAGCGGAGTTCCACGTCGAACTCCGGACCGCGCATCTCGTACTCGTGAACGATTGCCTTCGTCACGGGACCGCCCAACAGCGCGGCGTCGTCCAACCGCGGCGTGCCCCCGCGCCACTCGTATCCTCGCTCTTCGAGAATATCCGCAGCGGCGGGGATATCTTCCGGATGGACGAGCAGATCTAGGTCATTATATTCACGCACCGTTGCGTCGTCGTAAGCAGCGGCCGAAAGCACCGGTCCCTTGAACGGTACCGCGCGGACACCGCGTGTCTCGAAGCGTTCTAGTATCTCCTGTAGCTCGGTCGTGAACGCGAGATTCCGCATCCGTTTTCCCTGCACTATGCTGCCAAGTCGTGTCAACACAGTCTCTGGTACGGTGAACGCAGCACTGCTCTCGCGTGCCATCGCTTCCAGCCCCTCATAGAGGAATTGCACGACGCCGTGATACCGGGCGAGTTCAACGACGCGGTCCCAGTCCGGCGTGTCATCCAGCGGGGGAGGATCGGGGGAAGCGCCGGTGACGATCGCGGTCCGAGCACAGTCGACCACCACCTGCAGTTCGGGTTCCGCCTCCGTCAGCATGAATCACTCTCGATATCAGACTGAATCCGGGCTACGACATCCGGAATCGTATCGAGATTTCGTGGCCGGCGGAGCCGTTTTATATCTGTCATGTCGACAATCTCCCCGCAGGCACTGAAATTGGACACGGCCTGTCCGTTGGCGTCCAGCGCGCCCAGCGTGTACGTGTTATCGACGAGCGCCATGACCTGTTCGTTCGGCCTGACTGAGTCCACCCCGATAGATTCGCCGTCTTCGAGGAGGTAGATGCGTTCTAGCGGAACCGGAGTCGCGGGCTGGTCGTGTCTGAGCCCGTAGAAGTGTCGCGGGCGCCCGCTGTGGACCTCTTCCGGCGGTTCGACCGGAGGGTCAAACGCCGCAACTGCCTCTGGGTCGAGTTTCATCGATGGGTAGCCGCTCCGGACGACCGGTCCCGAATCAGCCAGCGCTATCGCGGCCACGTCGTCGCTCAGGACACGATGCCCGTCAAGCAAGCAGCCCATCGCAGTCGTCGTTTTTCCGACCCCCGACTCCCCGACGAACGCCACTGCACGCCCGTCGATGCTGACAGTACTGGCGTGCAGCACGAAGTAGCCCCGCTGGTCCAGCAGGTGGTTCAACGCCGGGCCGACCAGTACGTGGCGGAGGACTTCGCTTGGCACGTCCGAGGCCGGATCTACAGCGATGGACTTCCCGTCGAGAATTCTGACCGTTGCGGCATCGTATAGAAGGTAGTATTCGCGCTCGGTTACCGCGTGAAAGGTCGATCCAGACGCAGCAGACAGTGGGCGAGGAATCCGTTCCTCAGTGATGGTGACATCAGCCCGCCCGTCAGGCGCTGTCTCAGCGGGCGGAAGCTCCGGCACGTCGAAGGCCGAGCGGACTGTCAGTCCAAAGGCTTCGTACGTGGCTGTGTTTGCCGTCGCCATCTGACTAGTGTCCTCCCCGCATAGTTGTCCATCGATTCCGTCTGTGCTGAGACACACCCCAGCTACGACACCCCTGGTTCATACCAGACCGCTTGACTGCTGTGGTGGATAAGAATGGACTCTCTACTTCGACACGCAGCCACGGAACCGTCACGACGTAGCCACTGACCGGTGCCAGTGTCGAGGAATGATAAAAGAAGGATCAGTTAGATACGTGAACCGACTGTGGACGCTAGCTCCACTTCCCGTATCCGTCGTCGTGGTCCCACCAGTTCGTCTTTTCTTCGACAGTTCCGTACGTTTCGACCGACGGCGTTTCGTATTCCTTCATGGGTTACCCCCGTATCTGTTTTCAGATGTCATTGTATTTGTTATATTATCTATTACTGTTGAATTTCTACAGAATGGGGTGTTTACTATCCGTTAGCCACGTACTTCGCGTTCCGTGAGTGCTCGGAAACGCCCAAAGTCGTCGACATCCCCGATAAGGACATCACCGTTTGACTCGATCCAAGCGTGAGCCTCGAACGTCTCGGACTGGGTGTCCACGCCGAAGCGGAGACGATGCGGCAGGTCGTTGACTACCAGCAGTGTGCTACCAGTGAGTGCCCGGTCAAGACAATCGTAAGTGCCCGGAAGACGTGATCCCGCTGTCAGAACCGCCCACCGCACTGACTCTGGTGACCCGGACTGACGATGACACGGGAGGTACTGAGACACCATACCGAAATAGCGCTCTGCGTCCTCCAGCCCAGCGACTGCAAGCAGGACCTTGCTCGCAACGATTAGTACCACTGCTTCACAGAGCAATAGCTTCTGCGCCCGTGACAACGCCCTGAACTCACGGAGTCGGGCTCGAATCGACATTGATGAGTTGCTCCGCGGCAAGCGTTTCCAGAAAGCGTTCCACGTCATTTGCCGCTCGGTCTCTCTCGACATCGTACTCCCCGACCAGCGCCGAGACAATTTCCACTGGCTCAGTCGGTTCCTGAATTCGCTCCCAGATATCCGGTCCGACCCCTGACAGGCCCTGATACCGCCCCGTCTCGTTGTTGAGCAGCACGATTTCGCCGTCGATAGTTGTGGTGACACAGTTATCAGTTGCGACGACAGTCGACCCAGAATCTATCGCGACCATATATGGCCCCGGGGATACTCGCACTATTTGTTATGGCCTCTTTTCGTCGCCGTCGCAACCCAGACTGGCGGTAGACGCTCCCTTCGCTCCAGAACTAACCGACCGTAGTGAGTCGGTAACTACGTTACATAGAACCCGCATCCGGAACAATGACTGATAACCCCTCCGTCAGTGAAAAATACGCATCGTTGCGCCGCGTGGCGCTGTATCGGCCGGCGCTGACGGGGAGTATCGTTGCCGCCAGCCTCTTCGTAATGCTACTGGAGGGTGTTGGCCTCTCGTTCCTGTTTCCGATACTCGACGCCGCACAGGCGGGTCAGAGTATCCCGCTTCAGGCAAACGGCGTCACCGGTCGATTCCTTTCCGCGTACGCCGCTGCAGGACTCCCGCGCACACTCGAATTCCTGTTGGTCGGCCTCGCGTGCGTGATGGTTGTCCGGTACACAGCGTCGTTTACAGTGAAATGGCTCGCAGCAAAGCTTACACAGACGTACGAACGTGACCTCAAAGACCGGGCCTACGAACTGGCGATGGGCGCATCAGTCGCCTACTACGACGACAAGGGGTCCGACGACATCATGAACACGATTCTGACACAGACCCGCTACGCCGGGCGTGTCATCGGCCGGATTATCCAGTTCTTCCAGCAGGCAATCCTCTGTCTGGTGTATATCGGGGTCGCACTCGCTATCGCTCCGGTGCTGGCAGTCGGTGCAGCTGTCGCTCTCGGCGGTGTCACGGCGATCATCAGATACGGCATCGAGCCCGGGTACGCCGTTGGCGACCGTGTGGCGACGGCAAACGAACAGCTACAGGAGACAACACAGGCGGGGACGCAGGGTATCCGTGACGTGAAGCTGTTTGGTATGCGCGGCGGACTGCTTGCCGAGTTCCGGTCCACACTTGACCGGTACACCGCGACTAGCGTCGCCGTTCGCCGGAACCAGGTCGCAATCGGAAGCCTCTATCGGCTCTCGGTCTCGCTGCTCCTGTTTGGCCTCGTCTACGTCGCCATCAGTTTCCGGGCGTTGTCCATCGCGGAACTCGGCGTGTTCCTGTTCGCGATGCTCCGACTCGCCCCCCGGCTGAGTTCGCTCAGTTCCACCATCTACGCGATCGAGGGAGAACTCCCACATCTGGTCCGAACCCACCAGTTCATCGACCGTCTTGAAGCCCAGCAGGAGCCAACTGGCGGACAGTCGGTCCCGGACCGCATCGAGGAAATCGCGTTCGAGAACGTCTCGTTCGCCTACGAGGACGAACCAGTGCTTGCGGACTTTTCGATGGCCGTCGACCGAGGGGAGTTCGTCGGCATCGTCGGCGAGTCCGGCGGCGGCAAGTCGACAGTCGTCTCACTGCTCACGCGACTCTATACCCCGGATAGCGGTGAGGTTCTGGCGAACGGGACACCGATTTCGGCCTATGCGCTTGAGGAATGGCGTGAGACTGTTGCGATGGTTCGGCAGGACCCACATATCTTCAACGACACCTTGCGGTACAATCTCACTGCCGGCCGCGATATCTCCGACAAGACGCTCTACGAAGTCGCTGAGAAGGCACTCGTTCTCGAGTTTCTCGATGACCTTCCGCAGGGGCTCGACACGGTGTTAGGCGATGACGGCGTGAAACTCTCCGGCGGGCAGCGCCAGCGCGTCGCACTGGCCCGCGCACTTCTGGCCGATGCGGAGGTGCTCGTGCTCGATGAGGCCACCAGCGACCTCGACTCGAATCTGGAACGGCAAATCCATCGTACCGTCGAGACGCTTGATGGAGACCAGACCGTGATCGCGATCGCCCACCGACTCTCGACGGTTTCGAACGCCGACCGAATCTACACTGTTGAGGACGGGCAGGTCACAGAACAGGGCAGCCACGCCGAACTGCTCGACGACGACGGGACGTACGCGGAGCTGTACGCGATGCAGGGAACGGCAGCCGCGAAGTCTTCCAGCGGTTGAGCCGCTCTCGTCCGGGCGGTCGTACCGCCCGGTTCAGACCTCGCGCCGCCGGCCCTTCGGCACCTGTGATCTGAGTTCGCCGTAGACGTACAGGCCGACGCCGACCGGTTCGGCCGCACCAGCGAGATCGTGGGTGACGACGAGATACCCCCAGTCGCCGCCCCAGTCGAGTTCCCGGTCCTCGCCAGCCACGAACGCCCGGGCGGCGTCCTCATCGAGGTGGATGACGTTCTGGCTGGCGTGCTCGCCGAACCGCTGGACGGCCTCCAGCGTCGGTTTCCAGTGTTCCTGGCGCGTTCGCAGGAAGGTCATTCCCAGCCCTTCGATGTCTACCGGCGAGGGCGGGCGACCCCGATACAGCCATAGTTTGCCAGCACCGCGCTCCCAGAAGGTGTACCCCTCGAAGGTCTCCGGCGGGACGCCAAAGCGTTCAGCCCAGAAGTCGAGCACTTCCTGTCGGGTCGCTCGCTCGGGGTCTTCGCGCGCTTCGTCCGTCTCTGGGAGTCGCGTGAACTCAGTGCTCTGGTCGCTCATTCCGCGGGCACCTCCAGTTTCGCACAGAAGAACCCACCCGTATCGTTGTGATGTGGGTAGATGCGCTTGGCGCTAGTCACGCTCGGGTCGAAGCTCTCGTCCTGCCACTCGGTGATCCCCGAGGCGTGATCGAGCGGGAGGTCGTAGTCCACGATTTCACAGGCGACCTCGTCGAGCACGTAGTCCAGCACGGCCTCGTTTTCTTCCGGTGCGAACGTACAGGTGGAGTAGACGACGGTTCCGCCGGGCTCGGTCACTTCGACGGCTCGTTTGAGGATGCCCTTCTGCACGCCGGAGATGCCTTCGACGTGTGAGAGCGACCAGTCCTCCAGCGTGTCGGGATTCTTTCGAATCGTTCCCTCACAGGAACAGGGGACGTCGACGAGCGCCCGGTCGTATCCCTCGCCGCCGAATGGCTTGAGCGAGTGGTTGCGGCCGTCCTCGTGGGTAACGGCCACCGTCGTCGCACCCAGCCGCTCGGTGTTGGTCCGCAGCGCCGAGATACGTCCGAGATTGTTGTCGGTTGCGACGACTTCGCCGGTATCCTCCATCAGCGCGGCGAGCTGGGTCGTCTTGCTCCCCGGTGCCGCACAGGCGTCCCAGACTCGCTCACCGGGCTCGGGGTCCAGTACGGTCGCCGGAATCACGGACACTTCCTCCTGACCGTGAATCCAGCCGTGGAAGTACGGCCAGTTCGCACCCGGTGAATCTTCGGGCAGGACGAACAGACCGTCATGCCAGTCGACGGGGTCGTAGGCGATGTCTGCCTCCGCAAGCGCCGTCCGGACCCGCTCGACGGTGGCTTTGATCGTGTTGACCCTGATAGCCGACGGCAGCGGGCGTTCACACGCGTCGATGAACGCCTCGAAGTCGTCGATGATGGGTCGGTAGCGGTCGAGTGGTTCCATTGTCCGGCGTTCGCTGGCGGTCGGTTTGTGGGTTTCGAACGGCACCGGCCCATGGCTTTCAAGCCGCCGGCGGCCGATACCCCAGACATGGCACACATACAGGTCCACCGCGACGACATTTCGCTTGACTCCCCGACACTGGTCGAGGGGCTCCCGGGTGTCGGACTCGTCGGCAAGATAGCTGCCGACCACCTCGTCGATGTCTACGACATGGAGTACTACGCGTCGGCCCACTGCGAGGGGTTGCCAGAGATCGCCGTGTATGGAGCGGACGACCCGGAGGTTCGCCCGCCGGTCCGGCTGTATGCGGACGAAGAGCGTGACCTTCTGGTCCTCCAGAGCGATGCCCCGATCTCCCCGTCCGGCGCGAAGGAGTTTGCCGGCTGTATGGTCAGCTGGTTCGAGGCCAACGACGCGACACCGATCTACCTCAGCGGCCGTCCCGCCGAGAAAGACGGCGTTCCGGACGTGTACGGCGTCTCGACGGGTGACGGGGCGGCGATGCTGGAGGAGGCGGACGTGAACTCGCCCTCGGAGAACGGCGCGATCACCGGGCCGACCGGCGCGCTGATCCACGAATCACAGCGGGTCGGGCTGACGAGCATCGGGCTCATCGTCGAAGCCGACCAGCGGTTTCCTGACCCGGAAGCGGCGCGGGCGCTCCTGCAGACCGCCATCAGCCCGCTGGCCGACTTCGAGGTCGAGACCGAGGCGCTGGTCGAGCAGGCCGAGGAAATCGGTCGCGCCAAGGCGCAGCTCGCACAGCAACTTCAGGAAAATCAGGAGGAGAGCACGAGCGCACAGCCGCTCGGGATGTATCAGTAATGGCGGGCACAGATGACATCGTTCGTGGGTTACTGATCGTACTTGTCGTCGGCATTGGCACGGTCCTGGGCTGGGTGCTGTTCGTCAGAACGCCCGACAACCTCGCCCAGTTGCTCGGCGTCCTGTTGGTCGTCGCTGTCGCCGTCGCCACGGCCCGTATCGGCAGCAGCGTCGCCGGCTCCCTCCTCCCGGCACACAACGTCGCGGAGGTCGCCGTCGAAGGGCCGATTACCCGCGACGGCGGTGGCGGCATCACCAGCCCACCGGTCGGTGCATCGGCCGACGACATCGTCGAACAGATCGAACGCGCCGACAGCGACCGCGGCTCCGAGGCGCTGCTCCTGAAGTTGAACACGCCGGGCGGTGAAATTGTCCCCAGCGAGGATATCCGCATCGCCGCCGAGCAGTTCGACGGCCCGACCATCGCCTATGCGACGGACGTCTGTGCCAGCGGCGGCTACGACATCGCCGCTGGCTGTGACGAACTGTGGGCGCGTGAGGGCTCTATCGTCGGCTCAATCGGCGTCGTCGGCTCGCGGGTCAACGCCAAAGAACTGGCCGACCGTCTCGGCCTCTCCTACGAGCAGTTCACCGCCGGTGAGTACAAAGATGCCGGCGTGCCGTTGAAGGAGATGACTGCGGACGAGCGCGAGTACCTCCAGGGTATCGTCGATGACTACTACGACCAGTTCATCGATACCGTCGCCGAGGGCCGCGAAATGGACTCTGAGACGCTCAAAGACACCGAAGCGCGCATCTTCCTCGGCGACGAGGCGGAAGAACGTGGGCTCGTCGACCGGCTCGGAACGCGGGACGACGTCGAGGCGAGCCTTGCACAACGGCTGGGTGAGGATGTGACGATCAAGGAGTACGAGCCCGAGCGCGGACTGGCAGGGAAACTCCGCGGAGGCGCACAGCAGGTCGCCTTCGCCCTTGGCGCGGGTATCGCTGGCGTCGCCGACGGCGATATCGAGGGCCTCTCCTTCCGGCGATAGCTCGGGAGGTTTTTTATTCGGGGACCGCCTTCGCCGTAGTGTGACTACGCTGGTGGTGTGTATCGACAGGGACAGTCCAGCCGCAGCGGCGTGTCCCGTCGTCGGCCGCGACGCCGTCGAGTCACTCATCACCCAGACAGGCGTCGTTGACCCGGAAGACAGCCGGGTCAACTGCTTCCTCGAAGGGCTCGCGGTCGCGGACGAACTCGAAGCCGAGGGGTCCTCGCCGGTCCTCGCCGTCGTCGGCGGCGGAAGCGACAGCGTCGGCTCGGACCGGGAGATCGCCGGCCAGATCGACAGCTTGGTCGCCGAGCACGACCCCGACTCCGCGGTCGTCGTCGTCGACAGTGCTGACGATGAGCGGCTGGTCCCCATCATCGAGAGCCGCGTTCAGGTCGATGCCGTCGACCGCGTCGTCGTCCGCCAGGCCCGTGACATCGAGTCGACGTACTACCTGCTCAAGCAGTTCCTCGCCGACGAGGAACTGCGCAAGACGGTGCTGGTCCCCGTCGGGATCATCATGCTCGCGTTCCCGCTGTTGCTTGTCGTCACCAGCCCGACCATCGCCGTCGGCGCTATCGCGGCCGCCATCGGCGTCTTCCTCATCTACAAGGGACTGGGTATCGACGCGTACCTTTCGCGACTCCCCAGCCAGACCCGGGAGGCGCTGTACTCAGGGCAGGTGTCGCTCGTGACCTATGTCGTCGCCGCTGGCCTCTCGCTCGTCGGCATCTTCGCCGGCGTGCTGGGCGTCTCTGCGGTCGGCGATATCAGTCCTTTCCTGCTGGCGAACCGCTTTGCCTTCGCCTCTGTGCCGTGGCTGACCGGCGCAGCGCTGGCCGCCTCGCTCGGCCGCCTGCTGGACGAACTCATCCAGCAAGAGGGGGTCCGGAGCGCGTACGTGAACCTCCCGTTCGGTGCGGTCGCGGTTGGGCTCGTCGTTCGCGGCTTTTCTGCGTACTTCCTCGAACGCGGTGGCGTGTTCGAGCCGTTTCAGGTGCCGGAAACGAACCTCGGCATCGTTCAGGTCCATGGGTTCACCCTAGAAGCTGGTACCCGCCTCGCGCTGTTCATCCTCGCAGGCATCCTCATCAGCCTCGTCGGCGTCCGGGTAGCGACCTACGTCAGCCACACCGATATCGAGGACGAACTGGTGGAATAGACAGCGATTTACGCCGCCGACGGCTACCGGCGGCTATGACAGACGGCGCGTGGGTTTCGCTGTTCTCCGGCGGCAAAGACTCCTCGTGGGCGCTGTACCGGGCACTGGAACGGGGCCACCCCGTCGAACGCCTGGTGACGGTTCACCCGGAAGGCGATTCCTACATGTACCACGTTCCAGCGACCCGATTAGCCCGCCTAGCTGCCGAGAGCATCGGTATCCCACTGGTCGAGGTCGAACCTGATGACTTCGAGGCCGACGACGTGCCTGACTCGGGCGAGCAGGGCGACGCCGAACTCGAACCGCTGGAAGAAGCACTGCGTGAACTCGACGGTGAACTGGACGGTGGCATCACCGGCGTCACCGCAGGCGCTGTCGAAAGCGAGTACCAGACGACCCGCATCGAATCGATGGCCGACCGCCTCGAAGCCAACGTGTTCGCGCCGCTGTGGCAGGAAAACCCCCGCGACCTCGCTGACGCGATGCTCGACGCTGGCTTCGAGATACAGATTATCCGTGTTGCCGCCTACGGCCTCGACGAGTCCTGGCTGGGTCGCACGCTCGACGCCGACGCGCTCGACGAACTGGAGGCACTCAACGACGAGTACGGCGTCCACATCCTCGGCGAAGGTGGGGAGTTCGAAACGCTCGTCACCGACGGGCCACACATGGATCGCCGGATCGAATTGGAGTACGAGACGCAGTGGGACGGCAGTCGTGGGACGGTACAGATCGAAGACGCGTGGCTGGCGTAATCAGGAAAGACAAAACGGCTGGGCGGGACTAGTCGCCGTTCGTCAACTGCGTGTGCGCGCCAATGAGCGCACCGGCGAGGTCCAGACTCTCGACTTGCGTATCCCGGTCGATAATCGACTGTCGGATGTCCGAATCGAGGATGGTCGTGTCCGGGAACACGATGGTACCGTCGAGGCTGGAGTTGACGATTTCGGCCCCCGAGAGGACGTGGACGTTCTCGCCGAGCGTGGTGTTCTCGATGGTAGCGTCCTCCGCAACGACGTTGTCCCCGTCCAGTTCCCACGCGACGGCCTCCAGATAGCTCTCGGGCGTCCCGATGTCGTACCAGGCGTCGTCAAACGTGAACGCACGGACCGGCCCGTCATCGACGAGCCACTGGATGAACCAGCCCGGTTCGTCCGGATTGTTCCCGTCTTCGAGGTACTCGTCGAAGCGTATCGCATCGGCTGGGAACGCGTAGCAGGCAATCGAGACGAGCGTGCTGTTGGGGTCGTCGGGCTTCTCCTGGAAATCCGTGACCTCCTCGCCGTCGAGTTCTATGAGGCCGTAGGAGCTGGCCTTTTCCAGGGACCCGACATCGTAGGCGGCGAGCGTGGGGTCGTCGTACTGCTCGAAGTAGTCGATGAACTCGGCGATGTCGAAGCTGATGAGGTTGTCGCCGGCGATGACCAGCAGGTCCTCGTCGCCGAGTCCCTCCCGGTCGACCAGTTGGGCGAGCGCGCCGACGACGCCGAACTTCTCGTCTTCCTCGGCAGTTTCCTCGACGGTCAGGGACGCTTTCTCGAAGCGACTCGCGGCGATGTGGTCTCGGAAATCGCCGGCAAATCGCTGGTTCGTACTGACGAACACGTCAGTGATGCGATCGTCCTCCTCTAATTCCCCGAGAATCCGGTCGATGACAGTCGTCTCACCGACAGGGAGCAGCATCTTGGGCCGGTGCTTGGTGACAGGCCAGAGCCGGGTGGCGTACCCGCCTGCGAGGACAATCGCTTTCATGTCTGGAAGCAGACAACCAGAATACAAGTTCTTTTTCATCGGCTGGACCACGGCACTTATCGGTGCCCCGGAGTACAACCCCGTATGACTGACGACGCCGATAGGCAGGGGACCGCGGATGCGAACCTCACGGAGAAGATCAACCAGACGAACGTCGACGAGCGTATTTCGAGCCTGGAAGCGGCCTACGACGAGGTTCCGGTCACCGAGGAGACCTTCGAGCTATCGCCCGACGAATACGCCGACGTGTTCGCTGCGACACGCGGGACTGGGTACTCCGGGAACAGCGTCGTGTTCGTCACCCGAGACGGCTCAGAGTTCCCGGAGCTAAGTGACCAGATACCAGAGCAGGCAGCCGGCGATACCCGCCACCGGGTCCT